>CAISJV010000020.1 GCA_903885795.1 uncultured delta proteobacterium
ACACAGGTCTCTGCAAAGTCGAAAACGACGTATAGGGGCTGACGCCTGCCCGGTGCCGGAAGGTTAAAGGGAGAGGTTAGTCGCAAGGCGAAGCTTTGAACTGAAGCCCCGGTGAACGGCGGCCGTAACTATAACGGTCCTAAGCCGAGCGAAACTCCTTGTCGGGTAAGTTCCGACCTGCACGAATGGCGTAACGATCTGACGACTGTCTTGACAATTTGCTCGGCGAACTTGTGGTTCCGGTGAAGACGCCGGATGCCCGCCACAAGACGGAAAGACCCCGTGCACCTTTACTATAGCTTGACAATGAATTTCGGGCTGGTTTGTGTAGGATAGGTGGGAGGCTTTGAAGCCGGGACGCCAGTTTCGGTGGAGCCAACCTTGAAATACCACCCTGATCATTCTGAAATTCTAACCTAGGCCCGTGATCCGGGTCGGGGACATTGTCTGGTGGGTAGTTTGGCTGGGGCGGTCGCCTCCTAAAGCGTAACGGAGGCGCGCGAAGGTTCCCTCAGGCTGATTGGAAACCAGCCGTAGAGTGTAAAGGCATAAGGGAGCTTGACTGCGAGACAGACATGTCGAGCAGGTGCGAAAGCAGGTCTTAGTGATCCGGTGGTTCCGAATGGAAGGGCCATCGCTCAACGGATAAAAGGTACGCCGGGGATAACAGGCTTATCCCGCCCAAGAGTTCACATCGACGGCGGGGTTTGGCACCTCGATGTCGGCTCATCGCATCCTGGGGCTGAATAAGGTCCCAAGGGTTTGGCTGTTCGCCAATTAAAGCGGTACGTGAGCTGGGTTCAGAACGTCGTGAGACAGTTCGGTCCCTATCTGTTGTGGGCGCAGGATATTTGAGAGGAGCTGTCCCTAGTACGAGAGGACCGGGATGGACGAACCGATGGTGTTCCAGTTGTCGCGCCAGCGGCATAGCTGGGTAGCTAAGTTCGGAAGGGATAACCGCTGAAAGCATCTAAGCGGGAAGCCCCCCTCAAGATAAGATATCCCTTCTGGTGGAGACACCAGGACTTAAGGCCCCTCGTAGACTACGAGGTTGATAGGTCAGGTGTGTAAGCACAGTAATGTGTTGAGCTTACTGATACTAATCGGCCGTGCGGCTTGACCATAATTTTTTTACATCTTTACACAGTATGCAATTGTTAACAATACATAAGGATATTTCGGTGGCGATAGCGAAGAGGACACACCCGTTCCCATTCCGAACACGGAAGTTAAGCTCTTTGGCGCCGATGGTACTGCATGGGTGACTGTGTGGGAGAGTAGGGAGCCGCCGGGATTATTTAAAAAACCCCTTCATCACTGAAGGGGTTTTTTGTTTTACAAGCAATGCCTCATATGCTATGAGGCGTCCAATATTAAATCATCAGGAGTCGGCAGGATGTCCGGTCATTCAAAATGGAGTACAATCAAACACAAAAAAGGCGCCATTGATTCAAAAAGAGGTAAAATATTCACGAAAATCATTAAGGAAATCAGTCTGGCAGCGAGGCTCGGAGGTGGAGACCAGGAAGGAAACTCAAGACTTCGCCAGGCCATTATGGCAGCTAAAAGTGAAAACATGCCCAAGGATAATATCGATCGGGCGATAAAAAAAGGCATTGGCAGTGGAGAAGGGGCTGCCAGTATTGAAGAGATTGTATACGAAGGCTATGGTCCGGGGGGTGTAGCGGTTCTCGTCGAGGTCATGACTGATAACAAGAACCGGACGGTTGCGGAGATACGCCATATATTATCCAAGCACGGCGGCAATCTCGGTGAAAATGGCTGTGTGGCCTGGATGTTTGATAAAAAAGGTAGTATTCTGATCGACAAAAACACCATAACTGAGGAAGAACTCATGGAACTGGCCCTGGAAGCGGGGGCCGATGATGTGAGGGAAGAGGAAAATGAGTTTGAGGTTATTACCAGTCCCGCGGTGTTCGAAGACGTACATCGGGTGATTGAAAAAAAGGGGCTCAAACCCCTGGCGGCGAGCATCGGGATGATTCCACAGAATACGATTGCCCTGGCTGAAGATAAGGCCTCACAGATGCTCAGGATGATGGAAAAGCTTGAAGACAATGAGGACGTCCAGAATGTATATGCCAATTTTGACATTTCTGACGAGATTATGGAAAAACTGAGTTGATGCGGATTCTGGGCATTGATCCGGGCAGCAGGGTAACCGGTTACGGTCTTATTGAAAAAGGCATTAAAGGAATTGCCGGTGTGGATTATGGTGAAATCAAACCGCGGTCGGATGCTTCCCTGACTACGGCTTTGGCTACTGTCTATGATGCGCTGTCGCGTTTGATTGTGCAGATGAAACCGGATGCTATGGCCGTCGAGAATATCTTTTACGGGAAAAACGTTCAGAGCCTGATCAAACTTGGGCATATCCGGGGTGTGACCCTCTTGGCGGGGGCGCAGCAAGGGATACCAGTTTATGAATATTCCCCTTTGGAAATCAAGAAGGCGGTCGTCGGTTATGGTCGGGCGGAAAAGAGCCAGGTCCAGACGATGGTTAAAGCTATCCTACAATTAAGGGAGAAGCCGACCGCCGATGCGGCGGACGCCTTGGCCGTTGCCATTTGTCATGCCCATTGTTCCGGGCCTTCTGCATCCACATGATTGCCAGAATCAGCGGCATGCTTGTATACAAGTCCGTCCAGGCAATTACCCTGGACGTCCAAGGCATCGGTTACCGTGTCTTTGTTCCCTTAACGACATTTTACGAGTTGCCGGAAGCAGGTCAGGCCATTACCCTGTATATCCATACCCACGTAAAGGAAGACGCCATCAACCTGTTTGGCTTTCATACCCTTGAGGAAAGAAACATGTTCCAGGTGATGATCTCCGTATCCGGAATAGGTCCCCGTCTGGCCATGAATATTCTTTCCGGGATAAACGTCGAGGATCTGGTGGATGCGATTACGGGCAGTAATCTGCGCCGCCTCCTGAACATCCCGGGAGTGGGCAGAAAAATGGCCGAACGGTTGGTTCTGGAACTAAAGGATAAAGTGCTGAAGTTGGACAGAGGACAGACTGCCCCGCGCGACCGTGCCGTTCCCCGTTCCCCGGAAGAGGCCGTCAAGGAAGACGCTCTTTCGGCGCTCATCAATCTCGGATACAAAAATGCTACCGCTCGCGACGTCATCGAAAAGATCATGAAAGATACGACAGAGATTCCTGCCCTGGATCTGCTTCTGAAAAGTGCACTACAGCAATTGTCCGGTTGAATAGGATAAAAAAACCGTGAAACCCACAAAAAAGAATCTTGTTGTCGATACGGCTGCTGGCGAGGAGGAAGAATCTTATGAGGTTTCCTTACGTCCAAAGGCACTGTCGGAGTATATCGGACAGGAAAAGATAAAAAACAATCTGTCCATTTTCATCGAGGCCGCCAAGACGAGGGGGGAAGCCCTGGACCATGCCCTGCTCTATGGGCCTCCCGGCCTGGGCAAGACTACCCTTGCCTATATCATGGGTAAGGAGCTAGGGGTCGATGTCAAGGTAACCTCAGGGCCGGTTATCGAGAGACCCGGTGATCTGGCGGCTATCCTGACCAACCTCCATGACCACGACATCCTTTTCATCGATGAAATCCACCGCCTCTCCCATGTCGTCGAGGAGATCCTTTATCCCGCCATGGAAGATTACCACATTGACATTCTTATTGGCCAGGGCCCTTCGGCTCGCTCCATGAAGCTTGGCATTCCCCGTTTTACGCTGATTGGTGCTACGACCAGAGCTGGGCTCCTTACCTCACCTCTGCGCGACCGGTTCGGGATGAGTTTCCGGTTTGAATTCTATAATCCAGAAGAACTGGCCATTATTATTAAACGATCGGCCCGGATCCTTTCCGTTCCTATCGATGAGGAAGGAGCGGCGGAAATGGCCCGTCGTTCACGGGGCACCCCGAGGATCGCCAACCGTCTGCTGCGCAGGGTCCGGGATTATGCCCAGGTGAGGGCGGATGGTTTGATTGACAGAGACGTCGCTCTGGCGGCGCTCGAACTGTTCGAAGTTGATCACAAGGGTTTTGATCAGATGGACAGGACGATTCTTTTGACACTGATCGACAAATTTCAGGGAGGACCGGCGGGAATAGACAATCTTTCCGCCGCTATTGGTGAAGAACGGAACACAATCGAGGATGTCTATGAACCTTATCTGATTCAGGAAGGCTATCTCCAACGGACATCCCGCGGCCGCATCGCCACTAGGATTGCTTATGAACACTTCGGCCGGCCGTGGTCAGCGGGAAACCAGAAAGAGCTGTTTTAAATTAGCTCATTCGCAAAAAGTCAAAAATCCTGTCACTCCTGCGAAGAGTGAACAATCAATCCTCCTTGGGTAACATTTATTCATAAGGCAACTGGATGCGAATTCTACTCCATATCTGCTGTGCCCCCTGTACTATTTATCCCCTGCGGATTTTAAGGGAAGAAGGTTTCTCCCTCACGGGATTATTCTTTAATCCCAATATCCATCCATACCAGGAATATCTACGCCGTCAGGAGGCCCTCGAAAGGTTTTCCCAGGAAGAGCATCTGGAAGTCCGGTGGAGTCCCGATTATCCCCTGGAGGCTTTTTTGCGGGGCGTTGTCTTCAAGGAGCAGGAACGGTGTGACTGGTGTTATGAGATGCGCCTGAGACGAACCGCAGAGATTGCCAGGCAGGACAACTGCGATGGCTTTTCCACGACTCTTCTTTACAGCAGATTTCAGAAACATGACCGCATTCGCAGCACCGGGGAAATGTTGTCCGAGGAATATGGCATCAAATTCATTTATCGGGACTTCCGTCAAGGCTGGGACGAAGGGGTGCGCATATCAAGGGAACGGAAGATCTACCGGCAGCCATATTGTGGCTGCATCTATAGTGAGAAGGAACGGTATAAAGCACCTTAACCTCTACCTGTGGCATTATTGACACACTTCCTTATCCCCAGGATTTTCCGTGCTTCACCGCCTGCGGGGAAACAGCTAATATTTAAAGGATTAAAATTATCTCAGGGGGATAGGCATGGCGGTATAGAATTTGCTGACTACCTGAACAATAATTTTGGATAAATATTCATGTATTTGCAACGAACAATAAAGAGTGAAATTACCTGCCGAAGTATCGGTCTCCACACAGGACGGAAGGTCAATATGACCATTAGTCCCGCTGATGTTGATCAAGGTATAACTTTCATTCGCAATGATCTTGACGGGAAACCACGGATCAAGGCTGAACTCGGGAGCGTCTGCGATACGACCCTGGCGACGACGATCGGCGTCAATGGCGCCACCGTATCGACGGTGGAACACCTCTTGTCAGCCTTCAGCGGGATGGGGATTGATAATGCTATCGTGGAATTGGACGCTCACGAAGTTCCGATCATGGATGGTAGTGCACAGCCTTTCGTCAACATGCTCAAGGAGGTTGGCACCCAACCTCAGGGAAAATGTAAAAAGTTGCTCGTCATCAATAGCCCCGTTTCCGTTGCCGACGAAAACGGATCCGCCGCTTTTCTGCCATCCAGGGAATTCAAGATGACCTACACCATTGACTTCAAACATCCGATCATTGGCCGTCAGACCTGTCATTTCCACTTTTCCGATGCGGCGTATGAACAGGAGATTTGTGCCGCTCGCACCTTTGGTTTTCTTAAGGACGTGGAGTATCTTCAGGCGATAGGTCTTGCGTTGGGTGGTTCTCTGAAGAATGCCCTCGTCCTGGATGATCACCGGATCATCAACAAGGGAGGGACGAGGTTTCCGGATGAATTTGTCAAACATAAGGTGCTGGATGCCATCGGGGATTTGTCTCTTCTGGGGATGCCCATCATCGGACATTTTGTGGCTTTCAAGTCGGGTCACCGTTTGAATAACAATCTCTTGAAAGAACTTTTAATGCGCCAGGATTGCTGGGAGATCGTCAATAGCTATCCCATGGAGTCTTCTGCAAAGATGTTCAAAACATTGAAAATACCTTCTTTTGCCGTCCTTGATGCCCTGTCCGCCTAACCGCCTTCGGCTGTTCAGAGCAGATAATTCCATTTCTAAATCAAAGCGCTATCTTCGTTGGCTTCGTCATCGGCTCCTTGACGTATAAACAATACGCCTGCGTCGCCTCTTCCTTGCCGCCTTGATTTCATCTTTGATTTAGAAGCGGAATAAGACTTGATTTTTCTTCGTTAGTTCCCTAGACTCCCACCGTTGCTATCATCTTTTCAAAGGTTGGTATCCGTAGAAATGATCCACAAAACAAAATTTTTGGCGGTCATCATTGTCGTCCTTATATGGTTCTCTCCGGCTTATGCCCGGGAGGCGGAGATCCGGGATGTCCTGGTGACTAGTCAGGGAGACGCGATCACCGTATATGCCAGGGTGACGAACTGTTTTACCAAAGGTATGGAGTCGGCCATCATGGCCGGAGTACCGACAACTTTTACTTTTCTTCTAGATTTGAACCGGGAAAGGAACTTCTGGTTTGATAAAAGAGTTGTCGGATTGGTGATCAGACAAACGATTAAATATGACAGTGTGAAGAAGATTTTCTTTGTATCCACTACAGACGGCAAGGGAGCGACAGCGTTCCAGGATATCGAGAGCGCCAAGCGGGCAATGGCTGAGATAACCGGGATCCTCATTATACCCCGCAACGTCGATAATCGGCAAACACCCTTCTATGTCATGATCAAAGCCAAACTCGATAAGGTCAGACTTCCCCTCTACATGGAATATGTCTTTTTCTTTGTTTCCCTATGGGATTTCGAGACTGACTGGTATCGTCAGGAGATCGCCTTTTGAGAAGAGAAGGTTCGTCCATTTTTCTGGATGTCAAGGAACGCCGCCGTAGAAAAAGGGAGAGAATCCTGATTGTCGTAACGGTGTTCGTGATTGTCCTCCTGACTTTCCTGGAGACCCATCTTACCAGGCAAGAAACAATTCTTCCTGTTTCCAGCAATGTCCTTATCTTCGGCCTTATCAATATCAATATCATCCTTATTATTCTGCTTATTTTTCTTATTATAAGAAATGTTGTCAAACTTGTGTATGAACGGCGACACGGAATCATCGGATCCCGGATCCGGACAAAACTTGTTGCCGCCTTTGTCAGTTTGTCTCTCATTCCTACGATTGTTCTGTTTCTCGTTTCTATTAACTTTTTGTCCTACAGTATCGAAAACTGGTTCAATCTCAGGATAGGAGATGCCCTGAACAGCACCCTTGAAGTTGCACAGACTTCCTATCAGTACACATCGGACTATGCAAAATTTTATGCCCGGCAGATCAGCGGCGATATTGCCGAAAACCGCCTTTACGAGAAAGAGCGTGCCAAATATCTGAAAGCTTTGGTCGAACAGCGGCAGAAGATCTATAACCTGGGACTCCTGGAAGTGTACTTCGACAGCCAGCGCGAAAAGATCACCATCAGGGATCCGAATAACCCCAATGTGGTTCCCGTTACCCTCTCCCCAAAAACTATCGAAGAGGTCTTCTCAGGGAAAGAGGTTTCCACTGTTCAATCATCAGGCAGCGGCGACCTGGTAAGCGGCATTGCACCGATCTATGCGCGTCTCAGCACGGGAGAAGTAATCGGTATGGTCGTGGTCAGCTATTATATTTCCCGGGCCTTCGTTGATAAGCTGGCCATAATTTCCAAGACATCAGAAGAGTACAAACAACTAAAACTCCTGAAAAATCCGATTAAGTTCAGCTATATTGTGACCTTGTCCATCGTCACGCTTCTCATCATCTTTTCCGCCACCTGGTTCGGCCTTTTTCTGGCCAAACAGATCACCGTTCCAATCCAGGACCTCGCCGAGGCTACCGGTAAGATTGCCCAGGGTGATCTTGATCACCGGATCGATATTACCGCTGACGATGAAATCGGCACATTGGTAAATTCTTTCAATTCCATGACGAAAGACCTCAAGAAAAGTCAGCAGAATGTGGAACAGGCCAATACTGATCTTGAACAGCGTCGCAAATATATGGAGACGGTCCTCAGGAATGTTTCTGCCGGGGTAATCTCTGTGGACAAGAATGACGTGATCACGATCATCAACCGGGCCGCAGAAAGAATGCTGGAAATCAAGACCGAAAAGGTCCTGTACCGACCCTATCAGGAAGTCCTGATGCCCGAACATATGGTCCTGGTTGAGGAATTGCTTGAGGAACTGGAAAAGAGTGAGCATGGGTTTGTCGAGAGACAGCTCGAGCTCAATGTCAAGGGACGCCTTCTCACGGTACTAATCACGACAACAATCATTAACGATGATGAAGGACACGATATGGGAATGGTACTCGTTTTCGAGGATCTCACCCAGATGCAGAAAGCGGAGCGGGCAGCGGCATGGCGAGAAGTGGCGCGGCGCATGGCCCATGAAATCAAAAATCCTCTGACGCCCATCCAGTTGTCCGCACAGCGGTTACAGCGAAAATACGGCGACCGTCTCAGTGAAGACGGCGAGATCTTTCATGAATGCACGAAGACTATCATTGGCCAGGTCGAGGTACTGAAGAATCTTGTCAACGCATTCTCACGTTATGCCCGCATGCCCGTGACCAATCCATTTATGAATGATTTGAATGAATCAATTGTCGACGCCGTTGTTCTTTTCCAGGATGCCCACAAGGATATAATCTTCGATTTCAAGCGGGGAGAGGACATTCCTCAACTTAATATCGATCCGGAACAAATCAAACGGGTTCTGGTTAATCTACTCGACAATGCCGTGGCCGCCTTGGCAACGGGAGAAGGACAGATCGAAATAAAGACGTCTTATAATCCCCAGCAGGGTCGGGCGGTTGTGGAAGTGACCGATAATGGCTGCGGAGTGCCGTCAAACTACAAAGGCAAAATATTTGAGCCCTACTTTTCAACAAAAAGAGCAGGAACAGGTCTCGGCTTAGCAATCGTCAGCTCAATCATCAATGATCATCACGGTACGATCAGTGTCACGGACAACCAGCCACGGGGCACAATCGTGAGATTTGAATTGCCAACCCCGGAAGGAGAAACAGAGAAGGGAGCCCATGCGTAAAACCATCCTTATTATCGATGACGAAGAGAGTATTTGCCAGTCCCTCGGAGGTATACTCAGAGATGAAGGTTACGATGTCATTACGGCGGGAAGCGGTGAGGATGCCCTGAAAATTATTGACGAAGAAATGCCGAATCTTGTCCTCCTCGATATCTGGCTTCCCGGTATGGACGGGATTGAGGTGCTTAAGACTATTCGCTCTGATTATTCCCATATTCGGGTGATAATGATGTCCGGTCATGGAACAATCGAGACTGCCGTCAAGGCTACCAAGCTTGGGGCTTATGATTTTATTGAAAAACCCCTTTCCATGGATAAGATCATTCTTTTGGTCAATCACGCGCTGGATATAATTAACCTCGAGGAAGAGAATGTCCTCCTCAAGCAGAAGGTGAGCCAACAGCACGAACTAACCGGATGCAGCGTATCCATTATGGAGCTCAAGGAGGCGATCGGCATTATTGCTCCCACCAATGCCTGGGTGCTCATCATGGGTGAGAACGGGACCGGCAAGGAACTTGTTGCGAGGTCTCTCCACAAATTAAGCCGCCGTAACGGGAAACCCTTCATTGAGGTCAACTGTGCCGCTATCCCGGAAGATCTGATTGAGAGTGAGCTTTTTGGTCATGAAAAAGGAGCCTTCACCGGGGCTACTCAGAAGAAGCGGGGGAAATTCGATCTGGCCCATGAGGGAACCATCTTTCTGGATGAAGTGGCGGATATGAGCCTGAAAGCCCAGGCCAAGATCTTGAGGATACTTCAGGAAAAGAAGTTTGAACGGGTGGGAGGGACAAAGATGATCCATGTAGATGTCCGTGTGATCGCCGCCACGAACAAGGATCTGGAAAAGGAGATGGAGGAAGGTCGTTTCAGGCAGGATCTCTACTACCGCCTAAATGTCATTCCCTTGATGGTTTCCCCTTTAAGGGAGAGAATTGAAGATATTCATCCCCTCGTGGAACGCTTCCTCAACGATTTTTCCATGAAGGAAGGGGAAGATCCAAAACAAATTACTGATGAAGCCGTGGAGCTGCTCATAAATCATGACTGGCCGGGTAATGTACGGGAGTTGAAAAACATTGTCGAACGTCTCGTCATTATGACGCCATCCAGAGTCATTACAGCAGGCGACATTCCATTGTTTGCCAAGGAGAGCAGTCACGAGATCGAAAGCAAGCCGCTTCTTTCCAAGACATTAGCGTCTCTGGAATCAGACAGTTTGCGGGCGGCAAGAATCGATTTTGAAAAACAGTATATATTGCGAAAGCTCCGGGAATATGAAGGCAATATCTCCAAGACCGCGGAGGCCATCGGTCTCGAGCGTAGCAATCTGCACAAAAAAATCAAGAGCTATGGCCTGGATGTCGAAAAATAGGCAGTAAACGATGTTGCCTCGCCCCTGTGACCGGTCAACTATTTTCCTTGGTGGCTCCTCTGAGATCTGACAGGGAGAAGCGGTTGGCGGGGAGAAAAAGGAGTCCCAGCAGGACAACGATGCCGATGGACAGAAAATGGTAAACAATAGCGAATGAAAGGGCCTCTGTTTTGGGGATGCCGTAGATGGTCAGTCCCAGAATGCAGAAGAAATGCCAGTTACCCACGAAACCCGGTCCCGCGGGGATGGCGATGCCGATCATGAGAATAACCATGATGACGAAGGCGGCAATAAAGGGCAGGGTTAAATGGAAGGCCAGAAACATCAAGTAAATGGCCAGACCGTCAATGATCCAGAAGGCGAGGGACAGCAGGCCGACTTGGGCAAGTAAGCCAGGCTTAGCCATCATGCCGAACCCGTCGATAAATTGATGAAGCAGCCGATCCGCTTTCACGGTATAGCGATCCGGTAGCCGGCGAATGAGGGGGGCGAGCAATTTCAAACAGGCCTCCCTTTTAAAGAGCATGAAGATCATAAAACCTAGAATAACCAGGGTTAAAACAATAAAGAGGGCGCTGGAGCGGATCAGCCACGGGGGCACGGGGGTCATGAACATGGTGACGGTGAAGATGAAAAAGACTGTCAGACTGTCAAAGATCCGCTCAATAAAAATTGTTGCCAGGGCGGAACTCATCCGGATGGGGGCTTTTTTCGTGATTAGGTAAGGCCTGGCGAATTCTCCCAGCCGGGCCGGGAAGGAGACAATGGCCAGAAACCCGACGTTGGTCACGGAAAAAAGATCGAACTGACTGACCTTCTGAATGGGGCTGAGGATGACGCCCCACCGGACGGAACGAATCACCTGCATCAGCACCATGATCACGACGGCGATGGCTGCATATGACATGTCGATGGATTTGAAACCTTGCAGGACACCCCCGTAGTCGATTCCCCGGAGAGAGAAGTAGACCAGCAGCACGCTGATTAAGACACCGATAATGAGCTGTTTCATGAGGACGGGGCATAACACAAATCGGATGGATTCACAACGGGTGGCAAAAGAAAATCAAAATAAAAACCCCCCTTACGGAGCAAGCCGTAAAGGGGGGTGTCGGCAAAGGGGTATATTCAGGAGAGGACCACTGTCGGCGGTGTCGGTTCAGCTTACCCAGATCTTTATCGCGTCTATTACCGGCGCCGTGAACAGCGCGACATAGAAGGTGTAGAGAGCGAAAGCCCCGACGGCTTCACCATCATACATCTTATCAAACTTCTGCTTGATCGAAAAGATGATCAGGCCGCCGATGATGACCAGACCCAGATGGAAATACGGGAAATTATCTCCTCCTGCGGCAGTGTATTCGGCAAAGCTGAAAGTAGCTGTCAGGAGCACAAAGATGACCACAACGATGATGGTAGATAATGTCTTTTTCATGGTATGTATCCTCCCCTTATTGTTTTCTTTTACTATGTGAACATGAAAGAACCGTGCCAGATATTTTTATCTGGTCATAATCGCTAATAACTTGAATTTACACGAGATATTATTTCACCTTTACTCGGGAGTTAACAAAAGTTGAAAGATTCATTCAAGAGATGTAATGAAATATGCATAAAAGGGGCTTATTCGATGAATAGACGTGATTTTCTTAAGAATGCCGTCAGGTCCGGCGCCGCGCTTACCCTTCCCCTGGGGATAGAGCCCTTTCTATCAATAGCCGGAGGGGCTGACCGGCCGGATCTTGCCGTGGTGCGGGGGGCGTCGCCGGCCCGGGTTACCAGCGCGGCTGTGAATGAACTCGGCGGGATGCGCCGCTTTGTTTCCCGGGGAGATATTGTTGTTGTCAAGCCCAATATCGGTTGGGACCGGACACCCGAATATGCTGCCAACACAAATCCTGAAGTCGTTGCCGAGATTGTCCGGCTCTGCTACGGGGCGGGAGCCAAGCAGGTCAAGGTCTTCGATCATCCCGTGAGCGACGCCCGGCGGACCTACAAACAGAGTGGGATCGCCGTTGCGGCCGCGGCGGCGGGAGCGCAGGTATCCTTTATCGATGAGAGAAAATTCAAGGATATGGCCATCAAGGGGCAGCTTCTCAAAACCTGGCCCATTTATACGGAAATAATCGAGGCCGATAAGGTCATCAACATTCCTATTGCCAAGGTGCATGGGATCGCCACCCTGACTTTGGGAATGAAGAACTGGATGGGGATAATGGGAGGCTCACGGGGACGGATCCATCAGCGCATCGATGAGAGTCTTGTGGATCTTGCCCGCTTTTTAAAGCCGTCGCTGGTTATTCTCGATGCGGTTCGCATCCTTGTCGATAACGGTCCCCAGGGGGGAAGCCTCTCCGACGTCAGGCGCCTGGACACCGTTATTGCCGGGACTGACCAGGTGGCTGTGGATGCTTTTGGTACTACCCTTTTCGGTATGAAACCCGACACCCTCGGTTGTGTCCGCATCGGTCATAGCACCGGTTTGGGCAACATGAATATTTCCCGACTCCGGATCAAACGGCTCACAATATAGGGAAAGGCTATAACCTTCAACCATGAAACTGAAAAATCTTCGCCAGTTCAGTCAGGCCCTTTTCTTTTTGCTCTTCCTGTGGCTGTTTCTGCAGACGGAATCGAAGGGGGCCAATGAACTTGGTTATCCGGTAAAGATCTTCCTGGATGCCGATCCCCTGATCTGGCTGACGACGATCCTTGCCTCCCGGTCCTTTTACGGTGTATTTGCCCTGGCCCTGACTGTAATCGTTGCCACTGCCCTGCTCGGCAGGGTGTTTTGCGGCTGGATCTGCCCGCTGGGGACCCTGCATCATTTAGTGGGAAAACTAAAAAAAAGGACCGTCCCCAAAAAGGCAGCCGGCCTGCACCGAATAAAATATCTGCTCCTGATCTTCATAATTGTCCTGGCCATTTTGGGAGTCCAATTAGCAGGGATTTTCGATCCCTTATCCTTCTTGATCCGTTCTTTGTCACTTGCCGTTTACCCTATGTTCAGCTATGCCCTGCGCAGCCTTTTCGATGGCGTCTACTCATCGAATATCCCCTATATTACAGGCAGTTCAGAGTTTGTATACGGTCTTCTAAAAAAAACGGTCCTCCCCTTCAGTCAACCTCTCTTTCTCCAGGGGATCTTTGTCGGCTTGATCTTTTTTCTGTTCCTGGCCCTAAATCTCCGGGAGAAACGTTTCTGGTGTAAATATCTCTGTCCACTGGGGGCCTTGCTCGGCAGCCTGTCCCGCTATGCATTCATCAAACGTTCAGTGAGTGAGGATTGCGACGGGTGCGGCGCTTGTCTGCGAAATTGCCAGGGTGGGGCGTGTTTCGCCGGTGGCCCAGGCGGGGCTATCCTGGATAAGGTAAAAGAATGGGAAAACACTGAATGCCTGATGTGCCTCAATTGCGACGATCCCTGTCCGAAAAACGCCGTTTCCTTTGGATTTTCCCGGAAACAGGAGCCTGCCGTCCTTGACCTTGGTAAACGACGCGTTCTCGGCTCCCTGCTGGCGGGTATTGCCGCGGCGCCCCTGCTGAGAATTACCCCCCTTGCAAAGGTTGGCGCCGCCGAACCCACCCTGATCCGCCCCCCCGGCGCTCTGGCAGAAGGGATGTTCCTCAAGCGCTGCGTCAAGTGCGGCGAATGCATGAAGGTCTGCGTCACCGGTGGTCTCCAGCCCACCTTCCTGGAGGCCGGTCTGGAGGGAATCTGGTCCCCCGTCCTCGTCCCCCGCATTGGCTACTGTGAATACCGCTGCACCCTATGCGGTCAGGTCTGCCCTACCGGAGCCATCAGAAAACTCAATCTCGAGGAAAAGGCCGCCACAAAAATCGGCCTGGCAATGATCGACAAGGGGAGATGCCTACCGTTTGCCCACAACATGTCCTGCATAGTCTGCGAAGAGGTCTGCCCCACATCCCCCAAGGCTATCTGGTTCGAGGAGGTCCGCCTGATGGACCGTCATGGTAAAAAGACGCTCCTGAAACAACCACATGTAGATCTCTCCCTCTGTGTCGGCTGCGGGATTTGCGAGACAAAATGCCCGGTCCTCGGCCGCCCGGCCATTACGGTGTCAAACCTCGGCGAGTCCCGGTCAAAGGACAATCAGCTTCTCCTCTAATTCCGCGGGTGAGTCAGTCGTTGCGGTGGGAATTGAGAAGCTTATCAAGATCTGGAAAGACAGCCTGATTTTCCCGCCAAGTGTAGATCATAGTCATGACATGCAGGCGTCGCAGTTTCGCCGTCATGGCAGCATCGAGGGGTTTGGGTAGAGCTAGGATCAGCCTGGGCGGATCGGGAAAATGGAGGCTGTTCACGAGGAGTTGCATTGCCCCTTCCTGGACGCTTTTGGGGAGATTATTGGTTTTGATCTGGAAAACGGCTGCCACGCGCCTCTCCTTATCGATGGCCATGAGATCCCGGAGGCCGTCATTGCCGAATTTCCAGCGGAGTTCCTTCAGAGCGGCGGCGAGATCACGAATTACCAGGCCGTGATCACATTCCGAGGCCATATCCCGCAGTAACTCGCAATGGCGCATTCCCAATAATTCCTCCCGGAGGCGGAGGTCGTCGAAGCTCATTTCCATTTGGGCGGACGGCGGGGCGGCCATGTCCTTTATCTTATCGATCTTGTTAACGAACTGAGACAACTGGCGGGCGAAACGGGGGGAGGTGAGGAGGCCGACAACGGCGACGGACGTCTCTTCCGCGCCGTCTTCCATATCGATCCAGACGCCCCGGTATTGCTTCTCGAAGAGTGCCTTGCCGATCCCCTTCCGACCGCCGCCCAACTTGCCCCGGTGGACAACGAAGATCCGCCCCTTGCCGTCCGCGGCGAAGGCCCCGCCGATGCGCCGGTCGGTTCCCTCCTTGGGAAAGTTTATCTCGCAGGTGATGGACAGGGGGGCGTCGGGCTTGGGTCTATCCGTTCCGAAGGCGTTCCAGTAGCGGTTTTCTTCTCCCTTGCCGGGAAAAAACCACAGCCCGAGTTCATCGGACCACCATACCTTGGCCTTGGCGCTTGCCCCCTGGTGGCCGAGCATAACGGGGATCTTTTCCCTTCCCCAGGTTTTTATGTGGCTGGTGAAGAGTTTCTGGCATTTGTGGATGGTCTTCTCGTCGGTTATAACCTTCAGCATGTCAGAAAAAAAACCCCATGCCGGGAAAGTTGCGTCGATAATTGTGGGGATCTAAGATCATCATACTTTTTCAAGTACAAAAAAAAGTACGGGCTGTCAAGGACAGACTCGGATTCCCGTCTCCCGCTGCTTACGAACGATTGTCCCTATAGAAAAGTAACGCGCGGCATAAAATATTTGATGTCCCCTATTTGCAACAAACCCCAGAAGGGAATGTGGAAAAGTAAACCGCCTACAACACATTGAAAACATGATGATTTATATGGGAAACTACTTCAAGAAAATATATTGGCAGATGCATGCTAACATACTCTGCGAAAATATTCAATATTGTGATTAATTTTTGATTGTGATAATCGCGCAGCGTCTTCTCTTTAATCTGAGCGCGGATATGGGAAAAAGAATGAACCCGCAAGCGGTCCCAAGCATAATCGGAGTCATTTTTTGGCCATGCAAGGCGGATAAAAAGGGAACAACAAAAAAATAGAGGGAGGTAGGTTAATGTCGTACGCAGAAGATTACAAAAGTAAGCTTGTTAGCCCGGAAGAAGCAGTGAAAGTGGTAAAGAGCGGAGACTGGATTGATTACGGATTCGGCCATACCAAGCCGGTTGGTCTGGACCAGGCCCTTGCAGCCCGTAAGAATGAACTGAAGGACATCAACATCCGCCATTGTTTGAGTTTGAGTGCCCAGGCCTGTATCGAAGCCGACCCTGAGGGAGAGGTCTTCACATTACAGAACTGGCATTTCTCTGGTTACGATCGCAAGAAACACGATCTTGGCCGGTGCTATTACCACCCCATGATCTTCCGCAACCAGCCCCTGTTCTACCGGAAGAGCATCAAGAGTGTCGACGTTGCCATGCTAAGGGTGACGAAAATGGACAAGGATGGTTTTTTCAACACGCACATGGGCAATGCGGCAGTGCGTGCGGTAATGGACGTTGCGAAGAAGATCATCCTCGAAGTCAATCCGCTCCTTCCCTGGGCAATGGGTGGCGCTGAAGAGACGGTGCACATTTCGGAAGTCGATTACGTAGTCGAGTTTGATTCCAAGTTAGAGGTCATCCCCCCGGCGGCCCCGACGGAAATCGACAAGCAGATCGCCGCTCACATTGTCCCCTTGATTCCCAACGGCGCCTGCATTCAGCTCGGTATCGGCGGTCTGCCCAATTATATCGGCAGCCAGCTTGCCGAATCAGATCTCCAGGATTTGGGTTGCCATACGGAAATGCTCGTGGACGCTTACTACCACATGTACGCGGCCGGCAAGCTGACCAACAAGATGAAGGGCATCGACAAGAAGAAGAGTGCTTATGCCTTTGCTGCCGGCAGCCAGTTCCTCTATGACTGGATTGACGAGAACCCCTCGCTGGCGTCCTATCCCGTTTCCTACACCAATGCGCCGCATATCATGGCTCAGAATGACAACATGGTTTCCATCAACGCCTGTGTTGAAGTGGATCTGTTCGGTCAGGTTTCTTCCGAATCATCAGGACCGCGCCACATCAGCGGCACCGGCGGTCAGTTGGATTACGCCACGGGCGCCTACATGTCTGATGGCGGCATATCCTTCATCTGCTGCAACTCCTCCTACAAGGACAAAAAGACGGGCGAGATCAAAACCAGGATCGTACCTATGCTGCCCCAGGGTTCTATCGTGACGGTGCCCCGCACCCAGGCCCACCTGATCGTGACCGAATACGGCGTGGCTGATCTGGCGGGCAGGTCCACCTGGCAGCGGGCGGAAGCGCTGATCAACATCGCCCATCCGGACTTGCGTGACGGGTTGGTTAAAGAAGCGGAAAAAATGAATATCTGGCGGAAAAAACGGTAACGGTAACTGTAAGTAATCGTTTCTTGAATCAAACAAGTTAGAGATCAATTTCCAAGTGAAAAGCCCCGGGGCAATTTTTTCGCCCCGGGGCTTTCTTGTCTATAAAGCATTATGTTTGCTGGGCGACTGGCAAACGCACCGGAAATCCACGCCGGCAAGATATAAAATAATCCCCTAAATTTTAAAATTTACTGTTGACATCTCCTGCATATTGTGGTCAAGTGCACGCCATCATACTACATGTTGTATTTGTCTATTTAACTCACTTGTAATTATCACCGAGGGGAAAAAGAGAATGAAAAAAAAGACTTCCACACCGCCGGTTCCTGAATTCACAAAAAATGCCCTGACCGTACTGGAGAGACGTTATCTGAAACGGGATCAGGAGGGGGTTGTACTGGAGACGCCGGCCCATATGTTCAGTCGCGTGGCCGGCGCCATTGCCGCTGCGGATTGGAAATTCGACAAAAAAGCCGATACGAAGAAATTGGGGGACAAGTTTTACGATATCATGGCCCGTCTGGAATTTCTTCCCAACTCACCCACCCTCATGAATGCGGGGCGGGAACTGGGTCAGTTGTCGGCCTGTTTCGTCCTCCCCGTCGGTGATTCCATGGAGGAAATATTCGACGCCGTGAAATATACTGCCCTGATCCATAAATCAGGCGGCGGCACGGGCTTTTCATTCTCCAGTTTACGACCCGCCAATGATGTGGTCTTGACAACCACGGGCATCTCCAGCGGTCCCATTTCCTTCATGCGGGTCTTCGATGTGGCCACGGAGACCATCAAGCAGGGCGGTACCCGCCGCGGCGCCAATATGGGCATCCTGCGGGTCGATCATCCAGATATCATGGACTTTATCATGTGCAAGGCTGATAATAAGCAGCTGAACAATTTCAATATTTCCGTTGGTCTGACGGAGGTATTCATGATAGCTGTTGAAAATGATGAGAATTATGACCTCATCAATCCCAGGAACGGCAAGGTCGCCGGGACGCTCAACGCCCGGAAGGTCTTCAACCGGATTGTCACTCAGGCTTGGGAGAACGGCGAGCCGGGCATCATTTTTCTTGATCGCCTGAATCGGGACAATCCGACGCCTCATGTTGGAACAATTGAATCAACGAATCCTTGCGGGGAACAACCCCTTCTTCCCTATGAGTCCTGTAATCTTGGGTCCATAAATCTGGGCAAAATGGCTAAAGACGGGCAAATGGACTGGGCGAAACTTAAAGAAGTGGTTCACCTTGCCGTTCATTTTCTCGATAATGTCGTGGAAGTAAACAAATATCCCCTGCCGCAGATCCATGACATGACCCTGGGAAACCGGAAAATCGGTCTCGGAATCATGGGCTGGGCAGATCTGCTGATTCTCCTCGGCATCCCCTATGACGATAAGGACGCCATCGTTCTTGCTGAGAAACTCATGCAATTTATTCATGATGAAGGTCACGCCGCGTCCCGGGAGCTTGCAAAAAAGCGGGGCCCCTTTCCGAATTTTAAGGGGTCCGTTTATGACCGGCGGGGCGAGGCGCCCATCAGGAATGCCACGATCACGACCATTGCCCCGACGGGGACGATATCCATCATTGCCAATTCCTCGTCCGGTGTGGAACCCCTTTTTGCCGTCTCTTACGTACGCCAGGTCATGGACGACGACATCCTGGTAGAGGTCAATCCCCAATTCGAAAAGATCGCCCGGGAAAGGGGATTTTACTCTCTCGAACTGATGCAGCGAATTGCCGAGCACGGAACCATTCGAGAGATGGCAGACATCCCACCTGATATCCAGAAAATATTTGTTACGGCCCATGATATTTCCCCGGAGGTACACATCGAGATGCAGGCCGCTTTTCAGAAGTATACGGATAACGCGGTGAGCAAGACGGTAAATTTTTCCAATAGCGCCACTATCGATGATGTTGCCAAAGTGTATCATCTGGCCTACACGATGGACTGCAAGGGGGTGACGATCTACCGCGACGGGTCGAGAGACAAGCAGGTTCTCTCGACGCAGAAGCGGGAAGATCAGACTCAGCGGATGTCTGTCGATGAAGAAAAGACCGTGGTCAAACGGGAGCGCCCCAAGGTCCTGAAAGGATGGACATATCAGATGCGGACCGGCTGCGGTCCCCTTTATGTAACTGTCAATGAAGATAAAGCAGGCATTTTTGAGTTATTCACGACCATGGGCAAGGCCGGCGGCTGTGCGGCGTCACAGAGCGAGGCCATCGGCCGCATGGTTTCCCTGGCCTGGCGCAGCGGGGTCCAGGCGCGACAGGTTGTCAAGCAACTGCAGGGAATCTCTTGCCATTCCCCTTCCGGATTTGGCGAAAACAAGGTATTATCTTGTGCCGACGCCGTGGCCAGGGCGATTCAATCCCATCTGGCGGACAATGGGGGGCAGGAAATAGTCAAAGAGAAGCTCGCCTTTGTCAAAGGGGCCTGTCCGGAATGCGGCGGCATTGTAGAGCATGAAGGAGGCTGCGCCGTCTGTCACTTGTGCGGCTATAGCGAGTGTCATTAGCAAATTCGATCACCAAGACTGCGCTCTGCAAAGAAAGGGAGGTGACCTGTTCGGAGACCATGTCTCTCAACAAGCTGCCCCAGGAGATTCGTGACGAATATCGCAAGGACCCCACCGTCCCGAAAAATATTCTTGTTGCCATCGCCCGGAACAAACTGGAACAAACAGGAGCGCAGCACGCTAACCCAGTGTAGGAAATACAGGGAACAGCAGAAACTGGCCGGTGTGAAAAAAACCCGCGTGGGCGGTAAGCGCACTAAGGCCGAGACCTTCGTCAACACCATGCAAGGGGGATAACGTCGCCTGCCAGGATGATCTTCTCGTCCTCCAGGGTAACAACATAGGCGCTATGTTCAACAAGTTCGGACAGATGTAGGTATTTGGCCATTTCCACAGGATCACTGGTTTTTCTGGCGATTTTATTTAAGGACGCGTAGGTAAATCCGTGCTTTTGACAATGTCCTCAGCGAGTATCGGCTCAGTTGTGTCTGAGTCTGCGTTGGGAGTGTGTGTTTTTAAATTAGCTTTCTGCTGTTTAGCCATTATGCGCTTTGAAGCCTTATCTATTTGTTTCTGCTGTCTTGCTTTTTCTTTCACCTGATTGCCAAAGTTGAACATGGACTTTCCCATTTTTAAGTTCCTATTTTTGTCTTTATTTGCAATGTTGCCGAATATGCTGAAAATGGAGAGGCGCTCCAAGATAGTATACCTTCATGGAGCGCCTCTTTCTTTACATAAGGTTTAATTAACTGGGTTTTACGTTTTCTGCGGCAGGGCCTTTTTTACCCTCGACAACATCGAAGCTTACAGACTGGCCCTCAGTTAAAGTCTTGAAACCAGCGGCTTGAATGGCACTGTAATGGACGAAAACATCCCCACCATCATTATTCTCGATAAATCCAAAACCTTTCCCCTCGTTAAACCATTTTACTTTACCTTCTGACATAATTAGTATCCTCCTTTCTTGAAATTTACCAAAAGTCGAATTACCAAGATGACAGAAATAAAAAAGCCACCAAGACTCTAAAGAGCATGGTGGCCACCTTTGCACTTCAAATTGTGATAACTCAACTTTAACTGTACCGCATTGACTTAAGACCACAGCGTCGGTACAGGATAGGCGGGGATGATACTACGCCGTTTACAAGAAGTCAAGGTATTTTACATTATATTTCAATAATTTATACGAGAAACTCCTAATGCTCCGGAACGTTCGCTTTTATATGAGAATCCCCCCTTCACCAAAGTGGGGATTCTCATGCTTCGTTGGGCCCGTGCCGGGCATGGGTGTCAATCGCTGTAGAACCGGATCTTGTCGATCCACAGGGAACCTTTGGCGTCCCCATTCTGTGACTGATGGATGCCGATCTGAAACCCTTCCACGCGCTCGAGGCGCATAACCTGGTCGCCGGGGTTTGCTCCGTACATGGAAGCCGCGCCGCCCTTGATCCAGCCCCTGGCGATCATCAACTTCGTAAAGGGGACGCGTATTTTTTCCCAGGTCTGATCGACTTCAAAAAATCCATGCCAGGCATCGATCCGGTTCGGGTCATCGGGCATAGACGTCATGAGCATGACCTGGGCCTGAAAATTCCCCGTTGCCCGGGCGTAGAATTCGATCCCGTCATAGAGGGAGAGATCCCTTTTCTTGCGGTTGTCGATACGGGCCCAGCCGGGAGTTTGCCCGCGGACCAACTGATAATCGACCCGCATTGAACGCTTGGAAGTATCGCTTCCTTCCGTGCGGTCAATCTGCGACCGGAAAAAAGGCGCTGTTCGGCCGGTATTGATCATCATCCAGGACGATTCGATGGTGGGACTCTCAAAATCTTCCCGGAGTGGACCGGAGTCCCGGATCTCCGACGCCTTGAAAAGCCTTGTTTTCATATGAATAGCCGAAGTCGCCTGGGACGTCCGGACATTGACCAGCCTCAGGTTAATTTCCCATTCTCCCCGTGTTTCCGCGAGGGTTCCCGTCAGAATCAGATCCGCCATCATCAGCTTTCCCAGAATCTCCTCCGGTTTTTCCTGGGTCAGGCCGCTGCGGCTCAGTTCGAGTTCATTCATCACCGCCTTGAGTTTCGACCTTTCGACGACGTTGAATTGGCCGGAATCGATCAGGGCTGTGGTCAGGCCTTCGAGGGTAACTCTGCCGAGGTCCTTTTCCTTGCCCCGAATAACCTCGAAATCAGTGATGGCGATGTTCTTTTTGGGGATCGTTAATCGGACGGGTGCGCCGGCAGGATATGGCGCCGGTTTTTCCAACTCCACAATAACGGCGTTTCCACGTACCTCCTTGATGACACCGGCTTTACCGTTGATTTCCGTTTTCATCCCGTCGATGACCAGGCTTTTTTGCACCAGCTCCTGGGCGATCTCACCGATGGGCGATCCCGGGGTTTTTTTCAACTCGGGCATGTTCATCTGCAAGGTGACGATGTTTCCCGATTGGCTTTGCACGACGCCATCGATGTGCAGGAGACTCATCGGTTCCGTCTTCCCAAGTGGCGCCACGGTTGCACAGGACCATGTCAGCGTCGCAAGAAAAATGAAAAAAAGCGTCCTTAAATGATTCATGAATTGGTCCCTCCTTTGATCAAATTTATCCCCATAAGGCTTCCCATTTCTATTCTATCACCCATGCCGGAAGCGGGCATAACAAAGCATAAAGGTCTCCCTTTACTCTCCTTTGCCAAAAGGGGGTAAGGGGAGACCTTCATATAAACATTCGTTAATATCTTCAAAATCGAGCGCCTCTGCAAACAGCGCCATGGCTTCAGCGCCGATTTTTCTGGTCATTTTCTTCGAAAACAGGCCGAAGATGGGGGCAGCGATGATGATCAGCCATCTGCCCGCTATACGTTTGGTTATGCCGGCGGCGATCTGGAGGCCGATCCGTTGGGCAATTCTCTCGATGACCGGGGCGCTCAGTGCCTTGATGATTAACCGCACTCCGACCCGGCGGACAAGCTGATTGCCGATGGTGAGACCCAGGGCGTTGGCGAAGATGAGCAGGACGATGGACTGGTTGATAGTTTCCATGTTCTTGTAATATTTGGCAATTTTATAGACGAGATTTATCTGGACCTTGGTCACGGCGCCGATTTCAGGTAGAATGGTCGCCAGGCCGAAAGGGGCGGGAACGGCGCTCAGGGTGGTGCTGATCCAGAAAGCTTTTTTCCCGGCCTCCTTGATCATTTCTTCGGGAGTTCCCGTGACGACGACCTCCTCCGGTTTGGGGGCAAACTTCACCAACAGGTCGAAAAACCAGTGGCCGCTTTTTACTTCTTCAAGTATTTGTCCTGATTTCACAGGGAATTTTCCTCCTACAGCGCCCGCCCGGCTTTGAATGCCTTTTCCCCGGTGAAAGATTCGACCAGCCGTTCATATTTTTCATGGATCATTTTCCTGTCAAAGTCCCAGAATTCCTGGAGCATCCGGTCCAACTCTTCCACACTGAAATACCGCTGGCATTCATGGAAGAAGGTTTTGTCTTCCTTGGCAATGTGGAGGGGATAGAAAGTAGCCAGTTCCTTAAGCAAGGCGACGACTTCCATGACGGCCCCCTGATCTCCCTGGACGTACCGGTCTTTTGCGGCAACGAGCTTCCCCACGGTCTTGCGAGAGTAAATATGTTCCTGGAGGAGTTCGTCCATGATCCGGGCATGTTCGGGAGTCAGTTTCTTCTTTACCAGTTCCCGGAAGAGGATGTCCTCTTCCTTGCCGTGATGGGTACAGTCGGCGTAAATACGGATGAAATCGACGGCGGTGTCAATGAAGACGGGATTCACCTTCCGGGCTTTTTCCATCTCCTCAGCCTCTTTGGTCACCACCTGCAGCATCTTTTCGATCAGGCGATGTTCCCACATCAATGGTCCAATCGGTTTCATGATTCACTCCTCCTGTGCATAACTATACACGTCAAGCATACTTCCGTCAATCCTCTTGCCAAGTTATGAAGAAGTTTTTCTTTTAACCGCTCGTCAGACGGCGGCCAGCCGTTTCCAGATCAGCCGTCAGCCGCCGGATATCTTCTGTACGCCCCGGACTCTGGGAGAGAAGGGCGTCGATAGTGGTCATTTCATCATGGATATAATTGGCCGCCTGTTTCCGCATCTCCTCGATGGCCCTGTTGATCCGTTCTTCCCACTGGGCGGCAAGACGGGAGGTGTTGACATAGACCTGATTGGCAAGCTGACTTACAAAATGCCGTTCGAAATGGCCGCGAAAAATGGCCATGGGGATAAGAAACCACAACAGATCAAAATGAAAAATGAAAACCTGACCGGTGCTGATGTCCGGGCGGGCGGGGGGCGTTACTTCAAGCTTCCATTCCGCCGGGGCCATTTTGACGCCCAGGACCCTTTCGATATTGGCGCCCAGGAGGGCGCGGAATGACTCCAGATAGCGGTCCAGACCGGCATGGGCCTTCATCAGGGTGCCGAAGAAGTGTTTGTGTTCCTTTGCGGAAATCTCATCGAGCTCAACGATCATATTCTCCCGCAGCCATTCCTCATAGCGGCGGGTAAGCTTCCACAGGTTCCCCCGCCATTGGGGCATTTCATGCTGTAAGGCAGCCACGAGCTTATCGTGAAGCGGCCGTTTGAAGCGGTCGAGATACTTTTCAATATTGGTGCGGGTGTGAATTGACTGATTGCGGGTTATGACGATCAAATCTTCATGGATCTGCGTGTAGTTTCCCTTTTCTCCGAGGATCTGTTCTTTCAGCTCCTCCCGGTCCGTATCGGCCTGCCGGGAGGTCTTCAGGGCGATTTCCAAATAGCTCTGACAGCTCTTTGCCAGAGATAAGGCCTTATACTGAAGAATCCGTCCGAATTCCGCATCCCTGTTCGCCGACAGTTTATAGAGGAGTTCCATCTCCATCCGATGCTTGAATTTCTCCACGTTCTCCCGGTTCGAATAGAGGAAGATGGGGAATCCCTGTTTCAACTCCCGCTTCAGGGTGTCCTCGAAGAATTGGATGACCTCCCGCTGCTGGTCGGGTTGTAGGAGGTCCGCCTTGGTCAAAAGCAGGACGATGCGCGGCGTGTATTGGAGAAGATCCCGGATCAAAGCCAGGTCGTGCTCGGAAAGGGGGCGATCGGCGCTGATGGCCAGAATTGCCGCTCCCACCTCGGGCAGCCAGTTTTCCGAGGTCTCCATGTGATATTTAAAGACGCTGCCCAGGCCGGGGGTATCGACGAGACGGAGACCCGCGTAGTCTTCCAGGGAGGGGAGATCGATATCGACGACGGCGACGTCCTTCTGATTGCCGGGATTCTTGGCCTCCGAGGTGTATTCGACAAGATCGTCCAGGGAAATCTCCGCCTTTGACCCGTCGAAATGGGATACCACGGCTCGCTCTTGTTCTCCGTACTGGATGCGGGTAATAACGGTGGTGACGGGAATTACCCCCACGGGCAGGAGGCGTCTGCCGATCAGACTGTTAAGAAAGGAACTCTTCCCCGCCTTGAACTGCCCCAGGATGGCAACGTCGATGAGGGGATTCTTGTGGACCAGGGAACGGCAGACATCGGTGGAACGTTTGAGGGAGAGGATTTGCAGAGTATCACAGACTTGTTGTACGATATCTAGGATCTGCCCGGAAGCCGTCTGGATCACATGAACATTCTGGGTCATCGCTTCCATAAAAAAACTCCTCCAGGTTTGCTTCCTGCAGGAGCATCAGATTCCGCTTGCCGCTTTTCTGATTCCCGCCAGGATGGTCTTTCTTGACAGGAGTTATCAGCCGAGAGGGTGGTTGTCAGGTGAACTCCATCACCTTTCTGAGACATCTTCTCTATGATTATCGAATACTACAGACGCATGTTGCCTGTCAAGGCAAATGCCGAACAACTCTCTTGACACTGTAATCAAGACTCGGTCCAGCAGTTTATGGAAGCGCAGGACGGCAGGGGTCAAAAGAATAAGGCCCGCAATTATTTTTTGCGGGCCTTATTGATAATTATCGGTATGGTTAGCCTTTTTTCGCTTTATTCTTCTTTTCCGACCCCTTTACGGCTGCCGCCTGTTGTCCCGCAATGCGTCCCATGACAAGACAGTTGGCCAGTGAGGCGCCGCCGATGTAGTCTTCGTAATAGAGGCCGCCGGCGCATTCCCCCGATGCGTAAAGACCGGAGATAACCTTACCGTCGGCTTCCTGGGCCTGGGCCTTTTCGGTGGTTTTGATGCCGCCGAAAGTCAAGGTAATCCCCGGAGACAGGGGATAAAAGGCATAGAACTTCGGTTTTTCAATCTTATAGGCGAAGGCGGCCTTGGCGGGTTGGGCGTCAAGAGCCTTACCGTCCTTTACCGCAGCATTGAAATCGGCAATGGTCTTATCCAGGGCCGTGGCCGAAACACCGATCTTGGTGGCCAGTTCACTAATGGTATCCGCAGATACGATATCAATCCCCAAGCCCTCAAACTGTTTGACCGAGGCGGCGACGCCGGGTTGTTTCTTGATCTCCTCGTCAAAAATCAGGGCCACCGTCTGGACGGGCTGTTTCATCGAGGCCTTGCCGTTGGCCACGTATCCGAGGGATTCGTCAACATATCGCTTCCCTTCCTTGTTGATCCCCAGGGTATAGGCGACGGCCATGAACGGATTGCCGGCCGCCGTATTCTTCGCCGAGACGGCGGCGACGTGCACGGAAGCCATCCCGCCCATGTTTACCCACATCGCCCCGGCTTCCCGGGCCATGTTCAGTCCGTCGCCGGTGGCGGTCTTCACACCCCGCACCATCATATCGTCGGCATTGGGATCGACGAAGGTCTCCAGCATCTCGCGATTGCCTCCGTACCCGCCCGAGGCGATAATGACTGCATCACCCAGATAATCCTTAAGTCCTGCGGCGTCCTCCGCCCGGACTCCGACGACGGCGCCGTATTCGTTCATGATAAGTTGTTTGGCCTTCGTTTCGTAAATGATTTTACCGCCCTTTTTAGTCAGATTTGCTCGCAGCGTCTCCAGACCCTTGGGCATACCTTTGTAGGCTCCGGGCTTGAAGATGACACACTTGACGCGATAACCGGCCACAGTAATGGGAGCTGTCAGCTCGGCGCCCAGAGATTTAAGCCATTCCACGGCATCGAGAGACTGTTCGGCCAGTACCCGGGAAAGGACGGCGTTTCCTTTGCCGGAGCTCTTCTTCATGAAGTCTTCAAAGTATTCTTCCTTGGCCTCACGGCTGCCGTCACGGGGTATGGCGATGAGGCCGCCGGCAAGGGCGGAGTTGCCCCCGACTCCCTTTTCTCCCATCTTTTCCAGGACGGCCACTTTGGCCCCGGCGTTCTGAGCGGCGTTGGCGGCCGCCATCCCCGCGAGTCCCGTGCCAATGACGACAACGTTAAATTTTTCGCTTCTTTTGGCCTTCGGGAGCAAGGCGGCCTGCGCCATGTCGATCTTGCCGATGGTAAGCAATCCCGCGCCAAGACCCAGGCCCCGAATGAACTGTCTCCTGTTTACGGTACCAAATTTACCTTTTTCCATAAATACCTCCTGTCTTTAAAGAAATGCCAATATTCAGGGGATCTCCGGCAAGGATTGCAGACGGAATGTCCATCCTCCCAGTCCCGATATTCAAGGCATTTTATACTTGAAATCCTGGTGACAACTGTAACAACTGACCTCCGAGGGTTTGTGGATATGATGGCATTCCTCACACTTAGGCTGTTCGCCGGTAGCTATATGGGGTGAGGCATGGGGGTTCGGGATGGCCTTGCTGCTCTTCTCAAGAAGTTTTTTCAGGTCTCCGTGGCAGGTCATGCACTGTGTGCCGGGGACTACGGCCTGCGGCGGTGATTCCTTGTGGCAGCTCTGGCACGTCAGGCCCGCCTTCTGATGTTTCTCGAGACCGGCAGCGGGTGAGGCCGCCTGCCCGGCGTTATGGAGGGATATTAACAACAAGGAACAAATGAATGTTAGAAAGACGGATAATGCAATAAAGTTCTTTTTTTCTCTTTTCCATTTCATAATCCGTACCTCACGGTTACTTTTTAGCACATTGTAAACCGAAGTTCAAGGACATGTCAAATCAGCGCACAGATCCGGAATATCTTCAATTTGATCCTTTATATTCAAGAATCAATGGTATAAATTTCAATTCTATCCATTCAATTCTCCTTTTTGCGCCAGCGTGTATCCAGAATGACAACGAGGCCGTGATCTGTTTCGCTGCGGATCAGGCGGCCGATGCCCTGTTTCATTTTGATGGTGGCGTCATAGCGGTACCGGTGATTATATTCTGCCGGAGACATGGTCCGCTTGCGGGCTATCTGAAGTGGTTCGGCTGGACTGGCGTAAGGGATCCGGGTAATGACAACCTGCGTCAGCGTGTCGCCCTTGAAATCGACGCCGTACCAGAAAGTATCGACCCCAAAGAGGACGCTCTCCTTCACTTCGCGAAACTCGTCACAAAGATCGGCTGTCGAGGCGCCCCTCCGTTGCACAAGGAGAGGAAATCCCATGGTCTCAATCACTTCACCGAGCCGTTCCGTCACCGCTTCGATGTCGCCATAGCTGGAAAAGAGGACAAGTGTCCGCCCCCGGTTGCGTTGAATCAATTCCGGCAGTATTTTGACCGTAGCATCAAGCCAGAGTTGTTTATTGTCGTATCTGCCGTTGACGGCCTCGGGATGGACGACGATCTCCATAACCTCCGGAGGAAAGGGAGAAGATATCTCGGCGAAGCGGAACTCCCGAAAGATGGCATGTTCTTCATCCAGACAAAAAGGGCGATCCAGGCCCACGATACGGCTGAAAGAATCAAAACTTCCGGCATTGCAGATAGTGGCGGCAGTGTAGATAAGGCCTTTTGTGTCCCCGTAGAAGTTTTGCCGGATGAGCTCGGATACATCCACGGGGGTGGAATCGATGGACCAGTGCTTGACAAACAGCTCAAAGGCGGCGGTGCGGTTGGATGCCGCCACCATTTTAGCCATTTCCTTAAGGCTGTTTGCCTGATCATTAAGCACATCCCGGGCATTCTTCATTCTCTCCCGGGTGCGACTCTGTATCTTCAAAATCCGGCAGATGTCATCTTCTTTGAGCCAGCGCAGATGCTCCGTAATGCGCAGAATTATCTCCTCCAGGGACTGAAGATGGGCTTCGATATGTCCATTCTGGTAAGCGGCATCGCTGGAGGGCAGACATTGGACCCCTTTGGTCGCTCCGTTATATGCTTTTATCTTTCTCAATGCTTGACCTAATTGTGATACTTCCCCCAAGAGATCTTCAATGGCCTTCAGCGCCCCTTCCACATCTCCCTCATTTTCGCCCGCCGACCGTTCTTTGAGCTTGGTTAGAGCATTGCGTAGATGGTCCACCGCCCCGGCGATATCCCGGGAGTTGATCTCAAGACCGTAGACGTTGCGACAGGCATTTTCAAAATGGTTTGCCTCATCGATGATGAAAATCTTGAAAAGTTTGCTAAAGGCAAGATCATACCCCAAGAGGGCCAGTTTGTGATGATTGGTAATCACCAGCCGGGACGCCCGAGCCTCGGAAGTAACAATCTGGGCGGGACATTGTGCGTGGGAAGCATCGCAGCCGCTCTGTGCGGAGACTTCGCGATGAAGCTCGGTGAGAAACTGACCGCCGTCGAGAGCCTTACGGACCCGCTCCCCGATCCGGTCGCCATCGGTCTCCCGAAAATGGTAAATCAGATTGACGCAGTAGAGCCAGGCGAGGAGCGCCGCGCCCCGCCATGATTCATCATAGACATGGTCCAGCTTCCGGGCGCAGAGATAATTAGACTTTCCTTTCAGAAGGGTCACCGTAATTTTCCCGTAAGGCTTGATCGTCCTTTTCAGGAAAGCTACCTCCCGCTCAAGGATCTGGTTCTGAAGGCTTTTGGTGTAAGTGGAAATAACGGCGCGGGCTTTGGGGTTGCGATCCAGAAACGCGAATATGGGCAGCAGATAGCCCTGGGTCTTGCCTGTACCTGTACCGGCCTCTATAGTCAGGACTGCGGCGTCGTTCAGGGCTTCGGCTACATGACGGGCGTATGCCACCTGGCTGGTCCTATAGACGAAATCACGAACTTCCCTGGCGATTCCTTTATAGATGTCATCCAGAGAGTCAATTTTGATCCGGTGGTGGGGAGTGGTCGCAGCGTCGGTGTACCCCTTTTTTGTTTTTGATTCTTTAAGAAAGCTGATCCAGTTCGCCGTGTCGTCATCTCGGGGGATGCTGAAAAGGTCGCCGAAATAGCCAGAGAGTCGCTCGATTAAGTGTAAAAAAACATTCCCGAATAAGGTGTCGCTCTTTGCCAGGTAATGACGGAGGGCAGCCGCCCTCGGTAATTCTTTGTCATTGAGCTGGTAACAGCAGATATGGCGAATCAGATCAACAACCAGATTTGCCGCTTCAGTCGCTGTGAAGGATGTTCGCTGCCGCGGCTGGCGGTTAAGGTGCTCCCACAGGAATTTCGGGGAAAACGAATCAAGGGCAGGAAGAAAGAACTCAAGGGCCAAGCCGATATCAACGATCCGCCTCGCTCCGCATAGTTTCTTCAGGTCCGGGAGATTGTCCCGTTGCGGCCATGCCAGGACAAAAGGGGCGTCCCCCAAAAAATCATGGAGATCACGGATAACGTCATTCGCCTCCGGCGCCGTCTCCAGCTCCTGCCGGGACAGATTGGAATGATACCTGTCTCTGGCCGTAAAAAAACGATACCGGGTCAGGGATGAAAATGTTCTCCCGGGACGGTCGGGTTGAAGAACAATGGCCGCAACGGAATATGCCCGGTTACCTCTGTCATCTTTGATACCCGTGTGTGCAAAGAGAATGGGAATATCCCAAATCTCCCGGTGGTAAGGATTCAGCATGCCATTTTGCTCTATATGTTTATGTCAAACTTTCAAGACATTGATTTCGATGGGTCGATGCATAGCGGGTCCGATTTTGCTTGTCAATGGATATTACAGAAGTATCCCTTTGTTTTTTCTGAAGGGATGGTCATCCATCGATTGGATACTGTAATTACATAGGGGTGTAACGGAAACGAAGTACCAGGATTAGAATGAGGATGACGAGGGTAAGGGGATAAATCACTTCCATGACCCAATTCTGGATTGCAAAGGCGTAGACGACCCAGAAGGCGGTGGAGATGATCAAGATGGCGATGAAGCGCGCATCGACCACACCGGCACTTTTTGTCCGCCACATTTCATACAATTGCATTGACAGGGGTATGATGGTTCCGAAGAGCAGGGAGATCATCAAGAGGTCTTTCCAGGGGAGAAAAATCATCGCAGGAATCATGAGGGGGCAGATGGATAATGCCCCCTTTTCCAACTTCGTAAAGCCTTTGTGTTTCCATAAGCCGAACAGGATCGGTAAATGTAGAAATCCCAGCATGCCATTGAAGATAGCAGCGATGCTTTTGATGTAATATCCATAGACAATGACAGTAATGAACAGGCAGCCGAAATAGATGAAAAGGCTAACTGAGATTGATTCTCCGGACTTGTTCCGCCAGATGGAGAGATTTTGCATCCAGAAACCCCATCCTTCGAGAACGGTAAAAACTGCTGTGGCGATGAAGCTGATTGTCAAAGCATTGTATCCCCAGCCTTGCCATTCAACAGTATTATTAAAGAAGCTAATGACATCAGTCAATTTGCATATCCTTATTTTTCAAGATCTCTTTGGGGTCAATACACCAAATATGAATATATGCCTATGTTTATTAGTCTTACTTCAATGAACGAAGAAGAGGTATGTTGCATCAACAATTGATGTGAACCCATTGAATAATTATGATATGTGAACTCACACTGACGATATGAATGAAAAAGGACTGCTGGTTGTGTCAACGCTCCCCGCAGGCGGAGGGTGGTTATTTATGAAGTCAAAGCTGATAATTTGCGTAAGATCATATCTTTTATGGATAATGATTTCAGCATCAATGCTGATCATAACCGCACCCGTAGCGGCCGATAAACCCGCCCCCTTGCCTAATATCAAAATTCTTGCCCTGGGGGGAACCATTGCCGGCGCCGCCCCTTCGCCCATGGAAACTAAAGAATACAAGCCGGGCGTCCTCGATATCTCCACCCTTATCAGGTCTGTTCCTGGTCTTGACAGGATTGCAGATATTTCGGGTGAGCAGCTTGCGAATATAAATAGCACCAATATGACCAATGAAATTACGATTATGTTGGCCAACCGTGTGAACGAACTTCTGCTCAAGGAAGGAACCGACGGCATTGTCATCACTCATGGCACTGATACCCTGGAGGAGACCGCATATTTCCTGAATCTCGTGGTGAAGAGCGACAAACCGGTGGTAGTCGTCGGCTCGATGAGACCGGCAACGGCAGTGAGCGCTGACGGACCCCTCAATCTCTACAACGCGGTTGTCCTCGCTTCTCATAAAGCGGCAAGAGGGAAAGGTGTTCTGGTTGCCCTGAATGAGAAGATTCATGGGGCGCGGGATGTAACAAAGACAAACACAACGAATGTCGATACTTTTAAAGGCTCTGATTTCGGTTGTCTGGGTTACATTTTAGACGGGAAGGTGTTCTTCTATCAAACGACGGTGAGACGTCACACCACGAACACGGAATTCAACATTGACGGTTTAAAAACACTGCCCCGCGTGGAGATAATCTACGGTCATGGGCACGGGAACAGGGACCTTGTTGATGCCGCCGTAAAGGCCGGGGCGGCAGGAATCGTCCATGCCGGTTCCGGAGACGGGAGCGTTTTCTCAATAACGAAAGAGGGTCTTCTGGACGCCAGGGGAAAAGGGGTGGTCGTGGTTCGCTCCTCCCGGGTGGGAAGCGGCGTGGTTACCCATACTGCTGAGGATGGCATCAAAGGATTTGTAACGGCAGATACCCTCAACCCCCAGAAAGCGCGAATCCTTCTGATGCTGTCCCTGACCAGAACCAGTGACATCAAGGAAATTCAGCGGATCTTCGATGAATACTAGGGGGAAAACAGGAAATTTATTTTAAAGCGCCATCTCAATAAGATGGGGCCCTGGCTCTTCAAGCGCCCGTTGCAGCTCCTCGGCTAGATCTTCGGCCATGGTCACCGATACGGCAGGCACGCCCATTCCCTGACTGATGCTAACCCAGTCGATGGAAGGATTCCCCAGATCACTCAGTGACAGTGATTTAGGCCCTGGCGCGGCACACCCGGCCCGCATCATTTCCACCTGCAGGATGAAATAACTCCGGTTCGAACAGATCAGCGTTGTCACATTCAAGTCTTCTCTGGCCTGTGTCCAGAGCCCTTGAACGGTGTACATGGCGCTGCCGTCCGCCTCGAGATTGATGACGGCACGGTCGGGACAGGCCACGGCGGCCCCCGTCGCGCAGGGAATGCCCTGACCTATGGCCCCCCCGGTGATGGTGATGAAGCTGTGCGGTGCAACCGTTGCCGCTTGCGGGTAATAGGCAAAAGCCGACGTCAGGCCCTCCTCGACAATGATGGCGTGATCCGGCTGTAGCGCCGCGAGCACAGTGCAGGCCTTCTCTGCGGTCAGCTTTCCCGCGGGGACTGCGGGTCGGCCGTGAATAGAAACCATATCCATGAGGTCATTTTCTGCTCGTGGTGCATGCAGGGCATCCGCCAGGACTTCCAGAGCAACAGCGGAATCCTGGCCCTCTCCGGCAATACGTACCTTGCGGCTGGCCGGGTCCAACAGATAGCTTGCCCCGTTTTCATATCCGAAGAAGGCCACGGGCTCTCTTGCACCGGCCAGGATCACTGCATCGTATGGAGACAGCGCCGCTATAGCCTGTTCCGGAAAATAGGGAACCCTCGGCAGGAAAGGCAGGCCGGCGCCCCGATCCATATATGCCGGAAATGTCACGGACATGAGATCGCACCCGGTGGCCGCTTTGATGCGGGCAGCGGCATGGAGTCCCCTTTTCCTCAGGGCTTTTCCATCCATAAGGATGACTGCTTTCCTTGCCGACTTCAACAGCCCGACGGTTAACTCGATACGATCAAAATCTATGGGCACATAAGATACCAGCGGTGGGGCAACCGGATCTTCGCTACTCTGCATCCACTGATGGTCGTGGGGAACAATAAGGGTGGCTATCTGTCCCTGGAGTGAGGCCTCAACGGCATCGGCCATATCCCGGGAAATGCTTTCGGCATCCCGGCTTGTACACAGCCATCCGGAGACGGTTTCTGCCAGCCCCTCAATATTCATGGCCAGGGGTGCATCCGCTTCCCGGTGCCAGGTGGCATGATCGCCGACAACGTTGACAATGGGTGTCCGGGCGCGCCGCGCATTGTGAAGATTGGCGATGCCGTTGGCAAGTCCCGGTCCCAGATGCAGCAGGGTCATGGCCGGATATTCCCGCATGCGTCCGTAACCGTCCGCGGCGCCGGTACACACTCCTTCAAAAAGACCCAGAATCGGCCGAATGCCGGGTACGGCGTCAAACGCCATTACGATGGGCATCTCCGTGGTGCCCGCATTGGCGAAACAAACATCGATGCCGCACGCAACCGCAGTATTTACGAGCACTTCCGCACCATTCATAGTTGTCTTGTCCTCCTCTCCACCATTTCTATGGGGGTCATAGCCAATCTCCTTCTCTGGATGAGGTGATCTTGAATCCACCGAGTCTGTTGCCAAAGAAATAGATCAGTGTCAATGTTAATTCCGTGTCAAGCGGGCGATTCTCGCTTCCTCAACGCCTGCCTGGCGCAGGTCATCAACTTCGGCTCCACCCCGTTCATACATCCTGCAAAGAATTAACCGCAGATACTGCTGCCATCCCTCGCTGATATTGCTGAGCGGATCGGTCCCCCATTTTTTACGGGGATAGGGAATAATCGATGCGAGGAATGCCGATTCCACAGGTGTCAGCTCTGTCGGAGATTTCTTGAAGTAGTGTTGCGCCGCCGGGCCGATACCATAAATATCGTCACCCCATTCGATAATGTTCAGATAAATCTCCATGATCCGTTCTTTCGAAAGGGTTTGCTCTAAAGCCATGGTAATAAATGACTCTTCGAACTTTCTGCTGAAGGTTCTTTCGGGTCTCAAATAGAGATTCTTGGCGAGCTGCATCGTAATGGTGCTTGCCCCCCTCACAACTCGACCTGCCTTCAGATTTTCCACAAAAGAATCTCTGATCGGCAAGGTGCTGAATCCCTTGTGCTTGAAGAAACCACCGTCTTCAGCAGTTATTACGGCAGGGACCACGGATGCAGGCATACTGTTCAGCGGGATATAATCCGGATTTTTTTCACCGACGATAAAGGATACCCGTTTTCTGTCCGGGCGACGGACGGTGTGCTGGAAAGGTGAGGCGAGAGCCTTGATATTTATTTTCGTACCAAGGGAGAGCACCCTGATGGGTTCGTATTTCCCGTCAAAGACATACTGGAGAGTTTGCGGGTCCTCCACATCCATGAAAAAATGGAATTTGCCGCTCAGATTCCCCCTTACTTTCAACCCTGTTAAATCCGGATAAAATTGCGCCGGGATGGCGTCTACAGCTTTCCCAATCGAGAAATCAGGAAAACTCAGAAGCAAATCGATTTGGGGCCTTCTCTTGTTTGTGACCCGCCCGTTGATGGAAACTGATTGCCCGCCAATGGTGAATTCGCCATTCTTGATATCCGTCTGATCTTTATCGATTTTCCCCCTTGCCTCAAACTTTACCAGGGTATCTTTTTTTAAGAAATCAGGGAACATGACCTTTTTCTTTTCATGAAATGAAAAGACGCCGGACAGAGCAAAGGATAAGGGGCCGTTTTTATCCGGGGTTCCCTTCGCATCAGCAGTTATATAAATATCATCAAGAGGAACGCTGCTGCCAAGAAAAGGTGAGAGCAGGGCAAGACGAAAAGACTCGGCCTTGGCTTCGAAAGCACTTGATTTTCTTTGAAAAGAAACATTGAGGCGTTCATCGCCATCGCCTGCAAGCTCGAAATAGCCTTCGCCATAGTCAGGGCTGGTCCGGATCACCATCTTTGTATAGGATTGTTTTACTTCACGTTTATCTGTACGAAAAAATAGTGTAAGATTATTGACGGTCGCCTTCATCGAACGGTTTTCAGTGGTTGAAGGTGCGGTTTCCGATCCGGGGGGGGGATGCGGAACTCCTGATAAATCCCAACCATTGGCATCCTGATGATAAAAAAACGCTTCGAGATTGTTCGCCTCCACGCTGCTCACGGCTTGGGAAGACAATTTCCCGGACAGAAGATAATTCAGGGGGCTGATTCGTGCCGTAATATCTGTTGCTTTAAGCCATAAGCGATTATCGGCCCTGGAAATGATGATATCAGATGCCCTGATGCTGAAAGGAAATACATAGTGCAATCCCCCAATCGTGCATGGCAGTCCATATCTTTGTTGGACATGAGCAATGAGGTCAGGGGATTTGTGGCTTACATAGTTGTCAAGCGCGCATGTGGCATAAATCAACCCTCCCAGGACCAGAATCCCGGCAAGCAGGAGGGGTGGTTTTACGAAGCGCCGGACTTGACTCCAGGACGCTCTTAAAATGCCGGCCATGAAAAGCTACCTTCAAAAAGTCATGTGATGGGAATATGCCTATCCTATTCCGCTGAAGACGGTCAATGAAAATCCCGATAATCGTGTCGTAATTCGGAACGTTGCAGGTGCTATACTTTCAGACAATCAGCATCCCAGAGATGAACAAGATAAGTCATTGATCATGTTACATAAGTTTCTATAGCAGCCATGAACAAAGATGTCAACTTTGACCCAACAAAAGCAATTATTTGTCCAATAAATTGATGTGAGTTGCCTTGTCAAGAACTTCTAAAGCCCATTGGTTAAGGCTTTTCCCTGAAGCCTTTGCTACAATGAGGTCCTCTACGGTATCTCCATGGAAAGTGATGCTGTGTCCTCAATTCCCATAACTTTACCAAAAAAAATACTGTCCCGTGGATCGAATTCAATACGAGCCATATACCCCTTGTATGTCATTACGTTTTTCACGGAATTACCTCCAAATATTTGAACCACTCGCGCAATTCTTCGACTCATAACGACATCCCCCCGACAAATCTAAGGAAATTTGATCCGGAATTCTGTTCCGTTGTCTCGCCTTACCTCAATTTGACCATCAAGCTGATTACTCACAAGTCCGTTCACCAGATACAAACCAACAGTCCGGGATTGATGGATATCAACATCGTCGGGCAGACCCAAACCATTATCCCGGACAACGATCTCTATTTCTTTGTTTTTCGTTTCGTGGATGATGATCCGCAATTCACCCGGTCCATCGCCGGGAAAGGCATGTTTAAGGGCATTGGAAATCAATTCATTCAGAATCAAGCCACAAGGGATTGCCTTATTAATATCCACATGAACTTCACCGCCGTCGGTTTGGACGATCAGATCTATTTCCCCCGGATTCATTTCGTGGAATTGAATCAGCTCATTTGACAGGGCTCTCACATAATCGGCCAGGTTAATTCTTGCGAAATCCTTTGACCCATAAAGTTTTTCATGGATCAGGGCCATAGATCGAATTCTTCTCTTGCTCTCGTTCAACATTCCAGTCAGCTCCGGACTCCCGCTTGACCGCGCCTGAAGATCGAGAAGGCCGGATATCACCTGCATATTGTTCTTCACCCGGTGATGGACTTCACTGAGGAGGATCTCCTTCTCCCGGAGGGATGCATGAAGCCTTTCTTCCGTCTGCTTACGTTCGGTGATATCCGTAGCAATTTCCATTCGGACAATACGACCATCCGGCCAATAAATGGCCTTGTCCCGACAATCGTACCACCGGTTGTTAACAGTGTTCTGAAATTCCCAGACAATGCTCTTTGTCGGCTTCCCATCTGGCCCAATGAGCTGACTATTCGTGCAAAATTCACAGGGGGCTGCCTGGCCTTCCTGGATCTTCTGCCAACAGATTTTTCCCTTTATATCACCCCAGATATTTTTCCCGTACGTGTTAATGAAAAGGATCTCGTATGTATTCATATCAACCACATAGACGAGCGCGTCAAGGCTGTCTAAAACTTCTGAGAATGTCTTATTTTGGATCCGCAGCGCCTCCTCCGCCTGCATGCGCTCGGTGATGTTACGTGCAATACCCTGGACCCCAATAATTTCTCCATGCTTATCCCGGTAAAATTGGGCATTGGTGGATACCCAAACCTCAGCCCCGTCTTTCGCTCGCAAGGGAGTTTTAAACCCTTTGATCTCTCTCTTTTCCCTTAAAATCGAGAGAAATTGATTCCGCTCTTCAGGATTTATATAGAACTCAATTAGTTTCTTCTTCCCGATGACTTCATCAGGTATATACCCCAATAATCGTTCAATGGAGGGAGAGACGATGAGTAATAACCCTTCATTGTCCGTTCTGTAGAAGACGTCTGCTATGTTTTCAAATATCTCTCTATATCTTTTCTCGCTCTCCTGCAGTGCCTTCTCTCCGAGTTTTTGCTCTGTCACGTCGTGGGCAACGATAAGAACCCCGGATGGTTTTCCATTCTCCGTCAATAGGGAAGAATGAACATCCATAATCATGTTCCTGCCGCTGTCCGGTGCCGTAAGCTCCCATTCGAAAGCAAAGATTGAGTCGTCCCCTTCTCTGCGCTTCCGGAGAAGTTCCGGGATGTTCTGTAAAAAATTCGCAGAAGTAATATCCAGCATTGACAGGCCAAGCAGGTTCAGTGGGCTGGCCAGATCAGACGCAGCGCGATTTGCGTACCGGATAATGCCATCTAAGTCCAGGGACAGAATAGCGTCATTAGCGTTCTCGGAAAGTTGACTGTATTTTTCTTCGCTCTTCCGCAGCACCTCATGCACTCGCTTAAGCTCTGATTCCGAGTGTTCCAATTCCTTGATTCTCTGATTTAAGAAGAAATTATCTTTGAGCAGTTCTTGATATGTCCTGGGTGGATCTGTCATCTGGCGCCCCCTGTCGTGATAAGCGGTGCAGGCTGGAAACAAAAATGGACAGTATTTGATGAATGAATTAACCCTTATAAAAACTAACAGTTATCCATTGAGATTTCAAATGTAAGGTGGGCTATCAGATACTGATAACTGTTCCAAATGTTGGATACCCGTCAAAATTACCGGATACTGCATTACAGGAAGTCGCAAATGCCCCCGACTGCCAGAAAATAACCTTCTATAAATAGCATGTTACATACCAGTTATCATCAAAGACTCATAAAATCCAGTAAATTGTTTTGTCATGAGAAATATAAAGCCGTCAATCCCTAATAAAAAAGATCATTCCAGAAATTAGGCGCCCGTGTTATGGTGCCGCTCAAAAAGAAGGAACAGGATTTGAAGATGCCGGTTACGAAACCCGTTAAACAGGTAAAAATATACACAGACGGTGCATGTCTGGGAAATCCCGGCCCGGGGGGATATGGGGCGGTGTTACTTTATGGGACACTGCGGAAAGAGTTGTTCGGCGGATTTTGTTTGACCACGAATAATCGGATGGAACTCATGGGGGCGATTGCGGCTCTGCAATCCCTGAAAACCATCTGTGAAGTTACCCTGCTTACAGACTCTCAGTATGTGGTAAATGGTATTAATAAAGGCTGGGCACGGCGCTGGCGGCAACAGGGATGGATGCGGAATAAGACGGAGAAGGCCGTGAACCCTGACCTTTGGGAATTGCTGCTCAATCTGTGTGAACGCCACCAGGTGACGTTCGTCTGGGTCCGGGGTCACGCCGGCGACCCGGAGAATGAACATTGCGACGAGTTGTCAAAGCAGGCGGCAATGGCGAAAGACCTGCCCGTGGATAAGGGTTACCTTCCGTGATATTTGTTTTTATTCCGGTCCTAAATCAAAGATGAAATCAAGGCGGCAAGGCGGAGGCGACGCAGGCGTATTTTTATACGTCGAGGAGCCGATTGCCGATGCCAACGAAGATAGCGCTTTGATTTAGAACCGGAATTACACCTCGAAGTGGGTCAGCGGCGGCTTGCCGATCGGATACACGTTAAAGCCGATCTCAAAGCAACGCTTATGGTCGAGAATGTTTCTCCCGTCAAAGATAAAGGCCGGTTTGTCCATCTTATCGTAGATTTTCTCATAATCGAGGGTGCGGTAGAGGTCCCATTCCGTCATGACGGCGAGGGCGTGACAGCCCTTGGCCGCCTCGTAGGGATCTTCTACGTAATGAAAGGCGCCGTCAATTTTGGCAAGGTCCAGGCGAGCATTGCCCAGGGCCTTGGGGTCGGATATGACCACCTCGGCATGTTCTTCGGCGAGACGCCTGGCGATAAAAATTGCGGGGCTCTCCCGGGTGTCCCCCGTATTGGCCTTGAAGGCGAATCCTAACAGGCAGATGCGCTTTCCTGCCAGGGTGTTGAACATGGCCGTCAGCATGCTCATGATAAAGCGTTCCTGCTGATAAACATTGATCCCGACGACCCGTTCCCAGTAGTCCGCGACCTCCTCAAGGCCATAAAACCGGCAGAGATAGACAAGGTTAAGGATATCCTTCTTGAAACAGGAGCCGCCGAAACCGACGCTTGCGTTGAGAAACTTGGCGCCTATCCGGCTGTCCATGCCGACGGCGCGGGCTACTTCCGCGACATCCGCTTCGGTTTTCTCACACAGGGCGGAGATGGTATTGATGGATGATATCCGTTGGGCGAGGAAGGCGTTGGCCACCAGCTTGGAGAGCTCACTGCTCCAGATATTGGTGGTGAGGATTCTCTCTTTGGGAATCCAACGGGCGTAGATTTCCAAAATAGCGTTTCTCGCCTGTCGCCCCCTATCCGTTTCCCGAGAACCGATCAGGACGCGGTCCGGGTTTTCCAAATCCCGAATGGCTGATCCTTCCGCCAGGAATTCCGGGTTGGACAGGACTTCAAAGGAGATGCTGTTAGCCTGGCTGTTCAGGATTCTCTCCATGGCCAGGGCTGTTTTGACGGGCAGGGTGCTCTTTTCAATGACGATTTTGGAAGACTGGGCGTTCTCCAGAATCTGACGGGCCGTCTTTTCCCAATACTGCAGATCGGCGGCCATTCCGGCCCCGGCCCCGAAGGTCTTGGTAGGCGTGTTGACGCTCACAAAGATGATGTCGTTATCCCTAATGGCGCCTTCCACATCGGTGCTGAAAAAGAGATTCTTTCCCCGGGTTTCCCGGACCAGATCATCCAGACCTGGCTCGTAGATCGGCAGGTCGTTGGAGTTCCAGGCAGCGATGCGCTGGGGATTGATATCCACAACCGTAACCCGGTAATCGGGGCACTTGCTCGCAATCATGGCCATGGTGGGTCCGCCTACATAACCGGCGCCTATGCAGAGAATGGTCTTGTTCATTTGATTATTTCCCGTCCTTGATAAAATTGTCTTCTATATGCCTGGCAATCGCCAGGCAGGCGGTGAGACCGGGGGACTCAATCCCGATCAGGTTGATGAATCCGGGGTAGCCATAACTCTCCTCTTCCCGAATGATAAAATCCATCACCGGATCGCCGGGCCCCTGAACCTTGGGGCGAATGCCGCTCATATCCGGATGCAGAGCTGCGGTGTCAAATCCCGGCAGATATTTGCGGATTGCATTACCGAAGGCTTCTTTATGGCCTTCATCAACCTTGTACAAGTTGAGTGCGGATTCACGGGGTAGGCCATTGCCGTTTTGGCTGTTGGTCAGGCAAAGGATTTCCTCCTTGTCCAGGTAGCGACTGTCCGGACCGAACCGGACCCGGCCGGTCAGATCCAGGGTGGCGTGGATGCCCAGACCGACATTGTTTTTCATCGGTACGGGGTACACAAGTCGTCTTAGCCTCGGGGCGGGAGAGGCACTGAAATAGTTTCCCTTGCATGGTTTCAGGCGATATCCCCGGGCGTCAATGTCAATTCCCGCCAGGGCGGCGATTTGGTCGGCATGGAGGCCGGCGCTGTTAATCACGGTTTTCGCCTTAATCCGGTACTTTCCGTTATTGATCTCCAGTTCATAACCAGCGCCGTCAAACCTGATGGCCGTGACCTTTGCCCGGCAGGACATCAACGCCCCTTCATCTTCGGCGGCCAGGAGCAGCGACTGCATGAGGCGATGAGAGTCAATTATGCCGGTGGTCGGGGAGAGCAGGGCGGCCAGTGCTGAAACCTCCGGTTCTATCGACAGGAGCTGCTTTTTTCCCAGCAGCTCCAAGCCAGGAACGCCGTTTTGTTCCGCAGTGGATCGGATAGCCTCCAATGAGGATGCCTCCTCTTCGGTTGTCGCGACGATGAGTTTGCCCATCCCGGCATGGGGAACATTATGCTCCCGGCACCAAGAATATAGGAGGCGATTCCCCTCCACGCATAAGCGGCTCTTCAGGAAATCCCCGGGGTAATAGATGCCGGCGTGAATGACCTCGCTGTTTCGCGAACTCGTTTCCTGACCAAAGCTGTCATGTTTTTCCAGGACCGCCAGTTTCCGGTCCCGGCGGGCAAGCTTTTGGCCGATAGCGAGGCCGACGACGCCGGCGCCGATGATGATCACATCGAACGTCATGTCCGGGGAGATTCTCATAGGGAGTTCAGTGCGCCTTTGAAGTACTGAATTGTCTTTACGAGGCCATCGGCAAGGGGTATCCCGGGCGTCCAGTGGAGCAGCTCTTTCGCTTTGGAGATGTCTGGTCGACGCTGGGTCGGGTCATCCTGGGGGAGGGGATTGAAAACAATCCGGGAAGAAGAACCGGTTAGGCGGATGACGTTTTCGGCTAATTCCAGGATCGTAAATTCCGATGGATTTCCTAGATTTACCGGACCGATGACATCGTCCGGTGTTGCCATCATCCCCATTATCCCTTCGATCAGGTCATCGTAATAGCAGAAGGAACGAGTCTGGGAGCCGTTGCCATAGACCGTTATGTCCTCCCCTTTGATAGCCTGGACAATGAAATTGCTTACCACACGACCGTCGTTGATGGCCATACGGGGACCGTAAGTATTGAAGATCCTGACAATCTTGATCCTAACGCCGTTCTGGCGATGATAATCCATCATGAGGCATTCGGCGGCCCGTTTCCCCTCGTCGTAACAGCTCCTGATGCCGATCGGGTTTACCCGTCCCCAGTATTCTTCCGGCTGGGGGTGGATCTCCGGGTCGCCGTACACCTCGGAGGTTGATGCCTGGAGGATCTTTGCCTTGACCCGCTTGGCCAGTCCCAGGGTGTTGATGGCCCCCATGACGCTGGTTTTGATGGTTTTGATGGGATTGTACTGATAGTGCACCGGGGAAGCGGGACAGGCCAGATTGTATATTTCGTCAACTTCCAGAAATATTGGCTGAGTGATGTCGTGTCTGATGAACTCGAAGTTGGGATGGCCGATAAGATGGCGGATGTTGTTTTTGCTGCCCGTATAAAGATTGTCCAGGCAAAGGACGTCATGCCCCTCGCCGAGGAGCCGGTCGCACAGATGGGAGCCGAGAAACCCCGCTCCACCCGTAATAAGAATCCGTTTCATTTTCATGATGGTAATCTCAATAATTTTGGGATATGTAGAACATCGCGTTTTTACTGTCAAGAAAATTCGGGCTCCAAGGGTCAATGTCGGCGCCATATAGAACCTGCTGCGAAGGCATCAGAGAGATGGGAATAGGGATGCTTTATATCGTGGCAACACCGATCGGGAATCTGGAAGACATCACCTTGCGGGCCATCCGGATTTTAAGAGAAGTGGATGAGATCGCCGCAGAAGACACCCGGCGCACGAAGAAACTCCTGAAAGCCTATGATATCAGTACTCCCATCACGAGCCTTTATGACGCCGTGGAAAAGAAAAGAAGCGGCCCCCTGATAGAAAAGATGGCGACCGGAAAGGACATTGCCTATGTGTCCGATGCAGGAACACCGGGAATATCCGATCCCGGTTTCCATCTCATCAGAGAGGCAATTCAGGCAGGAATTCGCGTGGTTCCCATTCCCGGCGTGTCAGCGGTCGTGGCGGCCCTGAGTGCCTCAGGATTGCCGATGCAAAACTTTGTGTTTCATGGTTTTCTACCCTCCAAGATTACGCAACGCCTTGATATCTTGAAGATGTGCGAGGCAGAGAAGAGGACGATGGTCTTTTATGAATCGCCCCAAAGGCTCAAGGCATGTCTGAAGGATATACGGGAGATCATGGGTCCTCGCCGTCTGGTAATAGCCCGGGAATTAACGAAAATTCATGAAGAATTTATCAGGGGAACTATTGATGACGTCGAGAAGGAACTTGGGGAGAGAAAAATCAAGGGGGAGATTACTCTGATTATAGAGGGAAAGACAAATAATTCCAAAGACTATTCTAATGAAGAGATCCTGGGCAGGCTTGCGGAATTGACAGGAGACCCCCTGCTCAGCCTGAGAGACAGGGTACAGTGTGTAGCTGAAATAACGGGGTGCTCCCGAAAGAAAATCTATCAAATCGCTTTAACAGGCAAATTTTCTTGAACTATCAAAGCGTGTATGGTAGCAGGGGCAGTAATAGTGAGGGAGGCAGCGATATGAGCGAACGGCTTATGCGACCGGGAGAGGAGATCTATGATCTTCTTGATGTCGTTGAAGAAGAAAGCAGGGAATTCATAGATATTCCCGAGAAAAGGACCATGGTCGCCCTTGTTAATCCCAACATTCAGGAAGAAATGATCAGGAAGGTGACGGAGACAACGGAGAGGATAGCAAGAGAGATGTTTCCCGCCATTGCCGAACGGGTCATCCGGGAAGAGATTAATAAACTTAAGCAATGATGGTTGTTATTCTGCGTTTTAGGACGCACGTCAACGGGAAATGAAAAAAAGGCTATGCCCTATTATAAAAGAAGACGGATTTTAAAATATTACCCCTTTATCCTGATCCTGCTGACGTTTCTTGTGTCGGGCTGCGCAAAGAAAATTCCTCACTTTCTCGCTCCTGAGTTTGAAAAAAGGGGGGTAAGACTGGTTGCCGTACTTCCGGTGTCGAATCAGTCAAAAAACATGGAAGCTTCAATCCTGTTTCGTGATAAGGTCCTTGAAGCCATCTATTTCAAAGGCTATCCGAAGATACCTCTGAATGTTATTGATGAGAAACTATCTAAAATGTACAAAGATTATCAGCAACCAAGCGTGGAATCAGTTTCCCCCGGAAGTGTCGGCGAACTGCTCGGCGTTGATGCTGTCCTCTATGTGACCCTCAAGGAGTGCGACACATCCTTCGTGCTTCTTTATGCGACGACATCAGTTTCTGCTACTTTCGACTTGCGGAGCGCCCGCACGAATGACAGCCTGTGGAGTACCAAATATAGCGTTACGGAAAGAAACTTCGAGATTACGAAGGAAAGGCTGAGGATGAAGAGCTTTCAGGTCTTTGAACCAGCCATGCAGGAAATTTTGAAAAAGGTAATGCAGACGCTACCCGAAGGACCGGATGGGTAAAGCAAGGAGGTCATTCATGAATAGAAATCTGATTTTGTTGCTGTTGTTATTGACAGTAAGCTGGATGTCTCCCGTTGATGTCCAGGCCAAGAAGTCCTTACAAGTTAGTATTGACAAGGGCGAGGCCCGCATCGGTTATCTTGATGGAACGGTCCAGGTGCTGCCGAAGGGAACACAGTCCTGGCGAGCCCTGAATATGAAGGATGCCCTGCGGGGAGGAGATGAGGTAACCGTCGGGCGCAAATCACGCCTGGAACTGCTATTGCCGGACCAATCACGTGTTCGCTTCGCCGATGATACGCGTTTTACGATCCTTCAAGCTGGAGATGGAAATACTCAGGATGTCAAGGTCCATCTAGCCGTTGGCAGGACTTGGGCAAATGTAAGCAAATCGGTGGGAATCAAGAGAAAATTTGAAATTTCCTGTGATAACGCAGTTGCGGGTGTACGCGGGACGATCTACAGGATGAATGTTGATAAGGATGCCTCGGCACTGGTCCGCGTCTATGACGGCGAGATAGCTGTTTCGGGGGCAACGAAACCCCTGGAGGCCCCGAAGGCAATCGGACCTCCGACGAAGGTAGCGGGACCGAAGAAAATTGCCGGACCAACAAAGGTTACCATGGAAGAGTGGACGGTGATCATCCGATCAATGCAGCAGATCAGTATCGGTCCGGACGGGGCGGCCTCCAAGCCGAGAGACTTTACGGAGCAGGAAGACCGCGACGAATGGGTCGACTGGAACAAGGCAAGGGATACGGAACGTTGATGGATGCCGGACGTATGAATATTCCCAATGCCCTGACCGTAATGCGAATCATTTTCGTACCCGTGATTGTGATCCTGCTCATGCAGGGAGATTTCTTCAAGGCATTGATATTATTCGCTTTGTCAGGGATATCAGATGGACTGGACGGCTTCCTTGCCCGTATCCTGAACCAGCAGACCGAACTGGGGGCCTATCTTGATCCGATTGCCGACAAGGCCCTCATGATCAGTTGTTTTGTGACCCTCTCCATCAAGCACATAATTCCGGGCTGGCTGAGCGTAATTGTGGTGAGCAGGGACTGTATCATTCTGCTCGGTGTCGCGGTTTTGGCTATTATGTCTGTTTCGTTTCAGATCCGTCCGACGATGATTAGCAAATTGACTACCGTATTACAGCTTTTGACTGTTTTTCTTGTTTTGGCCGTCCATTCCCTGTCTCTCGAGGGGGATCTGAAGACGGTTCTTTGGGGATTTTATGTTGTTACCGCGATATTGACTATTGCTTCCGGGCTGAATTATATTTTTAAAGGTATTCGTTGTATCAATTCGACGACGTGAAATATCGATATTTGCCTTGACATGAAAGGTTTTTCCTGTTAGATGCATGGCCCGTTCGCAAAGAGAAACATTTAGGCACGTAGCTCAGGGGGAGAGCGCCATCCTGACGCGGTGGATGTCCAGGGTTCAAATCCCTGCGTGCCTACCATGACATTCGGAAAGGGCATCAGCGAAGTTGAACGTGATGCCCTTTCTTTAGTTATTATAAAGGTAACATGATGAGTGAGATAAACATCACCTGGCCGGACAACAGGCGGGGAACTTTCCCCGGCGGGATAACGATCAAGGACGCTATCGGCTCCTGGAAGCCCGATGTTCTTGGTTCAACAGTGGCAGCAAGGGTAGATGGAATACCAGTAGATCTGGGGTTTCGTCTCGAAAAGGACGCTGTCGTCGAACCGATCGATGTTGCGACAAAAGAGGGTCTCGGAATCCTTCGTCACAGCACCTCCCATGTCATGGCCCAGGCTGTTCAGGATACCTTCCCCGGGGCAAAGGTCAGCATTGGTCCTTCCATAGAGGAAGGGTTTTATTACGATTTCGAGTGCGAAGCCAACTTTACCCCCGAAGACCTTCAGAAAATTGAAAAACGGATGCAGGAAATTACGGCAACAGATTCCATCTTTTCCCGTCGAGAGCTTTCCCGGGCGGAGGCCGTTGCCCTGTTCAAAGAAAAGGGAGAATCCTATAAGGTCGAACTGATCAACGATCTTCCCCCGGATGTCGAGACGGTCAGTCTTTACTCCCAGGGTGGATACGTCGATCTTTGCCGGGGGCCTCACCTTCCTTCCACGCAAATGATCAAGGCATTCGCGCTCCTAAAAGTTGCAGGCGCCTATTGGCGGGGAGATGAGCATAATAGGATGCTTCAGAGGATATACGGGACCTGCTTTGCCACGCAGGAGGCCCTGGATGATTATCTCCGGATGATTGAGGAGGCGAAAAAACGCGATCACCGCCGTCTCGGCCGGGAGCTGGATCTCTTCCAGCTTAACGACGAAGCGGGACCGGGGCTGATCATTTTTCATCCCAAGGGAATGATGCTCAGATACATCATCGAAGAATGGGAACGGAAGGAGCATTTAAAGCGCGGGTACGACATGGTGATGGGTCCCCAGATTCTCAAGGATGACCTTTGGAAAAGATCCGGCCACTTCGATCATTACCGGGAAAACATGTATTTCACCGAGGTAGATGGACAGGGGTACGGAATCAAGCCCATGAACTGCCTTTCCCACATGCTCATCTACAAGTCCAAGATTCGCAGCTACCGAGATCTGCCCCTGCGTTACTTCGAGTTGGGAACCGTCCACCGTCATGAAAAGACCGGCGTTCTTCATGGTCTGTTGCGAGCCCGGCAGTTTACTCAGGATGACGCCCATATCCTCTGTACCCCCGATCAGCTCAATTCCGAGATCCGTGCTATTGCCGATTTTGTGGCTTACGCGATGAAAATATTCGGTTTTGAGTATGAAGTCGAACTGAGTACCCGTCCGGAAAATTCCATTGGCTCTGACGCCGATTGGGATCTGGCGACGTCCGCCTTGGAAGGGGCTCTTAAAGACAGCCGGATGGTGTATGAAATCAACGAAGGTGACGGGGCGTTCTATGGACCGAAGATTGATTTCAAACTCAAAGACGCCCTGAAGCGGAAGTGGCAGTGCGCTACCATTCAGTGCGACTTTACCCTCCCGGAACGTTTTGATCTCTCGTACATCGGTTCGGACGGTGAAAAACATCGTCCCGTAATGCTTCACCGCGTCATCCTTGGGGCCATTGAGCGCTTCATGGGCGTCCTCATCGAACACCATGCGGGGGCATTTCCCGTTTGGCTTTCCCCGGTACAGGCCTCGATTCTGACGGTAACAGAGAAACACATCCCCCACGGAGAAAAAGTTTATCAACAACTTCTGGATGCCGGCGTTCGTGTAGAGAAAAGTTTTTCCAATGAAAAACTGGGTTATAAAATCCGGGAGGCCCAGATGCAGAAAACGCCCTATATGCTGATCATCGGTGATCGTGAAATGGCAGAAGATGCAGTTTCTCCCAGACAGCGTGACGGGAGTAATCTTGGTTCCATGTCCATCACGGATTTTATCAATATCATTCAGGAGCGGAATCGCAATTACCAATAACTTATTATCCATATCCTCATTTCAGGGAGAGCGGATGATTATTGAAAATCAATCCGGGAAACAAGATTGGGCCATCTTATTCAATGAGCAAATAGCTGGAGGTGACGTATCGCTAAGGAGTTAAGCATCAATGAAGAAATTAGGGCCGCTGAAGTCAGGCTGATTGAAGAGGGACGGCAGTTGGGGATTATGCCTCTCAAAGAGGCCCTTGACCTTGCAGCTAAAGCTGGCCTTGATCTTGTGGAAATCTCACCCACTGCCAGCCCTCCGGTCTGTCGGATCATGGATTATGGCAAGTTTAGATACCAGCAGAGTAAGAAAATTCAGGATGCAAGAAAAAGTCAGACGACGATACAGATAAAGGAAATACGATTGCGGCCGAAGACGGAGGAACATGATCTGGAAGTTAAGATCCGTCATATAAAAAAGTTCTTACAGCAAAACGACAAGGTTAAGATAACCATGATGTTTCGAGGACGAGAAATTTCCTATGCCGACCTTGGGAAGAAGGTCATGGAAAAACTTCGGGATGCCCTCATGGATGTGGGGGTTATCGAAACGCACCCCCGACTTGAAGGCAGAAGTATGATTATGGTTATTGTGCCGAAAAAATAAAATTCTTTTATACCGAGGAGAAAATCGACCATGCCAAAAATGAAAACACATCGGGGCGCCGCCAAGCGCTTTTCCCTGACAGGTACGGGGAGGGTAAAGCGGGCGAAGGCCTTTGCGAGTCATATTCTTACGTCAAAATCATCAAAGCGGAAAAGGAATATGAGAAGGTCGGCAGTTGCGGACAAAACTAATGAGGCAGCCCTCAAACGTTTGCTTCCCTATCTGTAAATAACCGAGAATACAATGTAAACTTAATGGTGATAAGATACGGCGTTGCCGGCATCAGCAAGACATTTGAAGGAGACAGGAAACCATGCCAAGGGTAAAGAGGGCCGTTACGGCCAAAAAAAAACGTAGAAAGATACTTAAACTAGCAAAAGGATTTTTTGGCGCCCGGAGCCGGCTGTTGAGGACGGCAACGGAGGCGGTAAACCGATCCATGAAATATGCGTTCCGGGATCGCCGGGTTCGTAAACGTGACTTCCGGAGGCTTTGGATTGCCCGGATAAGCGCCGCCGCCCGGATGAATGAGATCAGCTACAGTCGTTTGATTAACGGCATGAAAAAGGCTGAGGTCATGATCGACCGCAAGATTCTGGCCGATCTGGCCGTTCATGATCCTAAGGCCTTCACTGAGATCGTAACCATGGCTAAAGGGAAACTGCCTTCATGCTGAAGACCCTCAACGAGCTTGAAAATAAGGCCATGCTGGAGTTGCCGGGAGCGACTTCGGAGGATGCCTTGAACGAGCTGCGCACCAGGTATCTGGGCCGCAAGGGTCTATTGACGCAAATGCTCCGTCAGATCAGTGGTGTAATTGCTGAAGAGAGACCTCTCTTCGGGAAACGGAGCAATGAAATCAAAGAAAGCCTTTCTCACGCCATCGACGAAGCCTTGGAGAAGCTCAAGGCTTCTTGCAAGAATGATGTCCTTCTCAAAGAAACCATTGATGTTACCCTGCCGGGACGGGCAGTGAGACTCGGCCATCTGCATCCGATTACCAGGGTCTCTCAGGAAATCTGCCGTATTTTTGCCCGGATGGGATTCAACGTTGTCGAAGGTCCGGAAGTCGAGACGGATTACTACAATTTTGAGGCGTTGAATATTCCCAAAGATCATCCGGCCCGGGACATGCAGGATACATTTTATGTGGAAGACAACATCGTCCTGAGGACCCATACTTCGCCGGTCCAGATCCGGACCATGGAAAAAATGAAGCCGCCGGTGCGAATCCTTTCCCCCGGGCGGGTTTATCGTCCCGATTCCGATGTGTCCCATACCCCCATGTTTCATCAGATAGAGGGTCTCATGGTGGACAAGGGTGTAACTTTTGGAGATCTGAAGGGAACCTTGACCTACTTTCTGAAGCAGATCTTCGGAGATGACATTCTCCTCAGGTTTCGGCCCAGTTTTTTCCCCTTTACAGAGCCCAGCGCGGAAGTGGACATTAAGTGTGTAATGTGCGGAGGCAAGGGATGCCGGGTATGCGGACAAAGCGGCTGGCTGGAAATACTGGGCTCCGGAATGGTGGATCCGGCGGTATTTGAAAATGTGGGATACGATCCGGAGGAAGTAACGGGATTTGCCTTCGGTCTGGGCGTGGAAAGAATCGCCATGCTCAAATACGGTATATCGGATATTCGCCTTTTCTTTGAGAACGATTGGCGCTTTTTGGAGCAGTTTTAGAATATGAAGGTAAGTCTCAAATGGCTGCGGGACTACGTTGATGTTGATCTGGAGCCGTCATCTTTGGCCGACTGTCTGACGATGGCCGGTCTGGAAGTGGATGCCGTGGAAGAGGCGGGTCCGGCTTTCGATCAGATTGTGGTAGCCAGAATCACTTCGGTGCGCCCCCATCCCCAGTCAGAGAAACTGTTCCTTTGCGAAGTCACCACGGGGACGGAGATCCTGCCTATTGTCTGCGGAGCCCCCAATACCCGGTCCGGTGACACAGTCGCCCTTGCCAGGGTCGGGGCAACGATTCCCGGTGGATTTGTCATCAAGAGTTCCCGTATCCGTGGCGAGATATCGGAGGGGATGCTCTGTTCGGAAGAAGAGCTTGGCATCGGTGAAGACGATGCCGGGATCATGGTCCTTTCGCCGGATCTTACCCTCGGCATGGATCTGAAAGACGCCTTGGGGCTGAAAGATACCGTACTGGACATCGGCGTTACTCCCAACCGCGCCGATTGTCTGTCCATCATCGGTATTGCTCGGGAGGTGGCTGCAATCACAGGGAAAGCAGTCCGCTATCCCAAAACTGATATCACCGAGAACAGCGAAGAAATCGGCGGTATAACCTCCGTTTCAATCATGGATCCCGACCTTTGTCCCCGTTACACAGCCCGGATCATCAAGAATGTCACCATTAAGCCGTCGCCAGCCTGGATGCGGGAGCGTCTGGAGGCCGTCGGGTTGCGGGCAATCAACAATATTGTCGATATTACGAATTTTGTGATGATGGAATTGGGCCAGCCCCTTCATGCCTTTGATTTCCGCTTTCTTGAAGAGGGCCGCATCGTGGTGCGGCGATCCCGGGAAGGTGAGCACTTTGTTTCCCTTGATGAAAAGGACCGGCTTCTAAGGTCGGATACCCTGATGATCTGCGATGGCGTCAAGCCGGTAGCTATCGCCGGAATCATGGGTGGTTTGAACTCGGAAGTAAAAGACGACACAAGTACGATTCTTCTGGAGAGCGCCTATTTCCATCCACCGTCAATCCGCCGCTCTTCCCGTTGGCTTGGTATGGGAACCGACGCCGCTTTCCGGTTTGAGCGGGGCATTGATCCGGAGGGGGTGGTGCGGGCCTTGAACAGGGCGGCCCAGCTCATGGCGGCCCTGGGGGACGGAACAGTGTGCAGAGGGGCTATAGATCAGTATCCGCGGCAGATCGAGACAGCCAAAGACATCCCGTTACGGCCCAAAAGAGCCAATGAGTTTTTGGGAATTGATATCCCGGCGGCGGAGATGGTCAAGATTCTGGAAAAGCTGGGGATGACCGTCTTACAGTCGGATGATGCACATTGTCTGGTGACGCCGCCGACGTTTCGTGTGGATATTGCGAGAGAGATCGACCTGATTGAGGAGATTGCCCGTATTTATGGTTTTGATCATATACCCGTGACCATGCCAGGCGCCGCTGGTGTGCCGGCGGGAGAAAATCCCGAGCAGATTCTGGAGAGCGCCCTGCGCTCTGCAATGACTGGAATGGGCTATATGGAGGTTATTACCTACAGTTTTATAAACCCCGTGTCGGCTGAACAGCTCGGGTTAAAAGATGACGACCCCCAGAGGGACTTCGTTAAAATACGTAATCCCTTGACGGAAGAGCAGTCCGTTTTGCGGACGGGACTTGTCTATAACCTCCTGGATGTAATGAACCGGAATGCACGGGTCGGTTGCGCCGATCTCAAGATATTTGAAATCGGTCGCGTCTTCTTTCGACATCAGAAAGGGGAATTGCCCGAGGAGAGGGCTTGCGTGGGAGGTCTCATAACCGGTAACCGTTATGACGGTTCATGGCATAACAAGGGGGTAAGCGCGGATTTTTATGATCTCAAGGGTTGTATGGATGCCCTCTTTGCGGATCAGAAAATACAGCCGGTTCGGTTTGTGGCGGATTCATCGCAGCCGTTTCTCCATCCCGGCCGTTCATGCCGGATTCTTGTGGGCCAGGAAACGGTAGGATTTCTCGGTGAAATTCATCCCGATGTTCTTGAGCGAATGGACCTTAAAAACCGCGCCATTGTGTTTCAACTGGACTTGGAAGCCCTTAGGTCGTACACGAAGGTCGAAATTGACTTCAGGGAAGTATCGAAGTTTCCGTCCAGTTCAAGAGATGTGGCGTTTCTCGTTCCTGTTGCCGTGGAAGGAGAAACACTCTGCCGAACCGGATATGAGCAGCATGAAGTATTACTTGAAAATGTTGCAATATTTGATGTATACACGGGTAAGAATCTGCCTGAGGGGATGAAGAGTTTAGGATTGCGCTTTGCGTATCGATCCACCGAAAGGACCCTGACGGAAGAGGAGATTAACGTGGCCCATAACCGGATCGTTAAAACCATGGTTGAGGCGACAGGGGCAAAGATCCGGGGAGAATAAACAATAGCGGAAGACAGGAGGTAGAATTATGACGAAAATAGATATTATTCAGGATGTTTACGAGAAGCTTGGTTTTTCAAAAAAGGATTCGGCAAGGATCGTGGAATCGGTTTTCGATATCATGAAGGATTGCCTGGGCCGGGGCGAAAAGATAAAAATATCCGGATTTGGGAACTTTGTAGTGAAGGAAAAGAAGTCCCGGCGCGGCCGGAACCCCCAGACGGGTAAAGAAATCGAGATTTCTGCGCGCCGCGTTCTCACTTTCAAATCAAGTCAGGTTCTGCGTAAGGCACTGAACGTTTAGTTCCGCATCGCAAACCCGGTAATGTGGGGCGCCTGGTATGGATGTGTCGATTCCTGACAAGACCTATTTTCGGATTGGCGAAGTCAGCAGTATCCTCGGGGTGGAGCCTTATGTGGTCAGATACTGGGAGACGGAGTTCAAATCGGTCAAGCCCGTCCGCACGAGATCAGACCAACGACTTTACCGGCGTAAAGATCTGGAGGAGCTGCTGATCATAAGGGATCTGCTCTATAAAGATAATTTTACGATTAGGGGCGCCAGAACTCAACTCTCCAGAAGGGGATCGGTTGCCTCTCCAGAAGGAGCCGCGGACCAGGAAAAGCAACTCCTGACTGATGTGAAGGTCACACTGCGGCAGATCAGAGAAATACTTTCCTGACAAAGGGAGTCCGTAATGGTGGTGTTACGGACTCCCTTTGTCGTTTGTCTTATTCCAACTCAAGGTCAAAGCGCTTTCTTCGATATCGGCAATCGGCTTCCCGACGTATGAAAATATGCCCGCATCGCCTCTGCCTTGCCGTCTCAATTTCATCTTTGATTTGGAATTATTTCTTCTTTTTCGCGCGGCTTGCCCGCTTTGATGCCTTCAGCGGATTTATTTTCTGAGCAGCCTCTTGGATTTCAAGTTTTACGTGGGTTGCGGTAACACAATTTCCGATGATCCACTTACTGGCCGGGGCCATATAAACCTTGCAGTAACGGCCCGTTTCCAGATCGATGATCCGGTTGCATCCTTCGCATTTTTCAATAATGGTTTTACAGGCGCCGTCTTTGAAATCACATCCCTTGTGCTTCATAAAGATACAATCCGTGCCCGTTCTGATGGTCTGACAAATCATTTTTTCACCTCAAAAAAAAAGTCGAAATAACTAACAAATAATCATAACCCTGTCAAGGATAAAGGGGAATGAATTGACTTAACAGGATTTCCGTGGTAGGAACATAATGTTTGCAGGCCTGTATCGGCAGGGAGAGATGAGGAAGGATGAAGGCATCAGATTTGGCCGGCTTTTTTTTACGGTCCCTTTTTGTTATGGCGTCGCTGAATTTCCAGAGAATGCAAAACTTGGGATTCGCCTTTGCCGTTCTTCCTCTTCTTCGGGGAATGGGAAAAGATGAAAAAAGCATTTCTTCATTTCTTGTCCGACATCTTGGATATTTTAATACTCATCCTTACTTATCCGGCGCCGTACTCGGTTCGGTCATCAGGTTGGAGGAAGGTAATGGGCATCATGACCAGACCTCGGACATATCAAGATTGAAAAAATCCCTCATGGGTCCTTATGCTGCCATTGGAGACAGTTTTTTCTGGGGAAGTCTGCGACCTCTAGCTGGTATCACCGCTGCTGCTATGGCCTATCAAGGTTCTGCCTGGGCACCTTTTGTTTTGTTACTCATCTTTGATCCTCTACATGCCTGGATCCGCCTGAAAGGCTTCCTTGAGGGTTACCGGCAGGGTTGGCAGGGGATTACCTATATCCAGTCGTGGGATTTACCGCGATTGGCGCATTTCATGCGGTGGGGGACCATTTTTTGCCTTGCCGTTGCCGCTGCGTGTCTAAGCCAGGGAATCGCCAATACCTACTTAGGGATATGGATGCAATCACTCGTCGGTATCGCGGTGCTCGCGGCAGTGCTCCTTTCTTTTCTTGCGGTGGAACGAGGTCTCTCTCCTCTTACCATCCTTTATGGCATGACGGCCGGATGCGTGGCGCTAATGATTTGACATGCAGGAGATAAGGATCTTTGAGGTTAGAAACAATTTAGGAATCCACGCGCGGGTGGCGGCAAAACTTGTGGCGACGTCCAATCGCTTCAAGTCCCGAATATTCTTCGAATACGATGGGCAAGAGGTCAACGGCAAGAGTCTTCTTGGTATCCTTACACTGGCTTGTTCCCGAGGTGGATTTATAACCGTAAAAGGGGAGGGCAGCGATGCCGTCGAGGCCATGACTGCCTTAGAAAGTTTGTTTGCAGACAAGTTTGGCGAGGATTAATAAGGAGTAGAATCTTTCATATGGTACCAGAACAAAGCATGAAAAACATTGTTCTCAAAGGAATTGGCGTATCGCCGGGGGTAGTGATCGGTAAGGCCTATCTGTTTGATCGTCGTGATTCTCAGATTTCTTTTTACAAGCTTGGTAAGGCCAGTCTGTTAACAAAGGAAATTAAGAGGTTTCGAGATGCCCTGCGGGCCTCGGAAGCGCAATTGCGTGATGTAAAGAGCCGTCTCAGTGAAGTAGCAGGGCTAGAACCGCTATATATTATGGATGTTCACATCATGATCCTAAAGGACCGTTCCTTCGTCCGCAATGTTGTGCAGCGGATTAAGGATATGTCTATAAACGCCGAATGGGCCGTCAGCATGACCATTGACAAATACCGGGAACTGTTCGAGAAAATGGAGGATGAGTACCTCCGGGATCGCTTCAGTGATATCCGTTATGTGGGGCAAATGATCCTCAGGCATCTCGCCGGCAGGCGGCAAGAAACCATCTCTCCTCTGGGAGAACGAGTCATTGTCATAGCCTCGGATTTGTCTCCCGCTGATACGGCCCAGATGATGATTGACAAGGTTCTCGGTTTCGCAACTGATATCGGAAGCAAGACATCCCATACCGCTATTGTAGCACGTTCCATCGCCATTCCCGCCGTTGTCGGCCTGGAGAAGGTCACCCGTCTGGTGCGAACCAACGATGATATCATTATCGACGGCGCCGCCGGACTGGTCATTGTCAATCCGGATCCCGAGATCCTCCATCGCTATGAAGAAAAGAAACGTCTTTATCAAACGGCCCGGGAAGTATCCCTGAAATTTGCAAAATTTCCGGCGGTTACTAAGGACCGTTATAAAATTCAAGTCGGCGGCAATATCGAATTCATTGAAGAAATCCCTTCCGCCATCGCCCATGGGGCCGAAGGGATTGGTCTATACCGCACCGAATTCATTTATATTAATCGCGAAGAGCTGCCGACGGAAGAGGACCACTTCGCAAATTACCGGCGTGTGATTGGTATCGAGGGTTTGCTATGGTCCACCATTCGCACCTTTGATCTGGGGGGGGACAAATACTTTTCCGATCCAAAGTTAGCCAAGGAGATGAACCCTCAGATGGGATTGCGAGCCATCCGTTTCTGCCTGAAAGAGATCAACCTGTTCAAGGTGCAGCTCCGGGCGATCTTGCGCGCCAGCGCCTTCGGGAAAACAAGGATACTTTTTCCCATGATCTCGGGAATAGAAGAAATTCGCGCCGCCAAAAAAATTCTCGCTGAGGTTAGGGACGATTTAAGTCTAGAAGGGGCTGACGTGGGTGAGGATATAGAAATCGGTGCTATGATTGAGGTGCCTTCCGCGGTGGTCATCGCTGAGGTCCTTGCCAGGGAGGTGGATTTCTTCAGCATCGGGACAAATGATCTCATCCAGTATGTTCTGGCAATCGACCGGATCAATGACCGCGTAAACTACCTTTATGAGCCGCTGCATCCTGCCGTCCTAAGGATGATCAAGCAGGTTGTCGATATAGGTCATCGGGCCGGCATCCATGTCGCCATGTGTGGTGAAATGGCCGGAGATCCTTTATATGCGATGATTCTTCTGGCCCTGGAACTCGATGAACTGAGCATGAATCCCTTGGCCATTCCGAAGGTTAAAGAAATCATCCGGGCAGCGACCCTGAAGGATTCGAAAAAACTACTTAAAGAAGTAATGGAGATGTCCTCGGCCACGGAAATCAGGGAGCTTGTGGAAAAGACCATGCGAGAAAAATTTCCCGCTGCCTTTGCCGGAAACGGTTCATAGGTTTGTCCTCAGAGAGGTAATTACATTCATCAAATGATACCGCTATTGGGAAAGATTGAAAGATGGATCAAGGAGTCTTGTAATTACAAACGGGAAAGTTTGTATGCTGAGGGTAATTTCCCCTTGAACTGGCTTGTTAAGAAGGTCCTTTCCAAAATACCGTTTGACATGGAAGCCGTCGATTTTATCAAAAGACTGAGCGGTGAGGGGCTGGTCGTCTATGTTCTGAAGGATCGCAGTCAGCTCAACAGTCTTATCATAAGAGACTTGGCCTTACGGGAAGGTATTCCGAAGCCCGCCTACAGCCATGATGTCAATATGACCCTGTGGCAGCCCTTGCCCATAGCCTTGCGTGTCACGGCGTCGCTTCTATTTCGCTTTTTTTGTCGCCGTGAAGAATCGGAAGAGGACACCGGCAATCCACTCCACAGTCATCTTGCCGCCGGTCATGCTTTGATCATTCATCTTGGCGGCTCTGAATTCTTCGAAAACAGGAAAGTTGAAGAAGCCCTGAACTCACTTATGGCGGCGCAAAAGGTCCTTGACAGGCCGATATACCTCGTCCCCGTCCTGGTGACGTATGGGAGGAGGAGAGAAAAGGAAAAAGAAAGTCTGATGAACATCCTCTTCGGTCAGACGGATAATACCATGTTCCTCCAGCGATTGATCACCTTCCTCCGCTATGCCAACAAAATCTTCGTGATGCCCACGGAAGCTATGGAATTGTCTCAGTATAGCAAGGAAAATGCTGAATTGCCGGCCATGGATACGATTCAGAATCTGCGGCGGGAGCTGATCGAAAGGATCGACGAAGAGAAAACCGTCGTGGTGGGCACTTTCCTGAAATCCCGGCAGGAACATATCAGCATGGTCCTAAAAGAACCGGGGCTTATCAGTTATATGGAAAATATGGCCGCGGCGGGGAAAAAGGACTATCCTGCCCTGGTCAGGGAATCACGAAAATATCTGAATGAAATAGCCGCTGATTATAGTAATGTTCTTATTGAGGTATGGGCGCGGATTCTGTCCTGGCTGTGGAACAATATCTATGACGGCGTTGTAGTCGACCGCGAGGGAATGGCAAGAATTCGCAATATATCCAAGAAGATGCCATTTGTCATCATTCCCTGTCACCGCAGTCATATCGATTATCTGCTGCTATCTTATATCTTTTATGAACATCATATCCAGTTGCCCTTCGTTGCCGCGGGGACCAATATGGCCTTCGGCCCTTTCGGTTATATCTTCCGAAAATCCGGCGCTTTTTTTCTGCGACGGAGTTTTCGGGGGAATCCCCTTTATTCTGAGGTATTTGCGAAGTACCTGGAAATTTTGATCAAGGAAGGATTGCCGATCGAATTTTTCATTGAGGGGGGTCGTAGTAGAACCGGCAAGATGGTGATGCCGAAATACGGTCTGCTGTCGATGATCATTCAGGCCTTTCAGCAACAGGCCACGGAAGATCTCGCCGCCATACCCATATATATTGGATATGACCGCGTTATCGAGGAGAAATCCTATTTAAAGGAATTGGGAGGGGCTCCCAAAGAACAGGAAAAAACGACGGATGTCATCAAAAGTTCCAAAGTGCTGCGCAAGCGTTATGGCAGCGTCTATGTGAACATTGGCGAACCGGTATTTCTGAAATCCTATTTAGAGGGCCAGGATAAAGTCTTTATTGACATGAATGTTGAAGAAAGGCAGCGTCTCTACAGACGGATCGGTTATGAGATTGCCTTGTCGATCAATAAAGTGTCCGTCGTCACACCATTTGCCCTCATTTCCGCAGGGCTTTTATCCCACGATCGTCGTGGTGTCAGTCATGATGAACTGATGGAGATCCTAACGGAGTTTTATGAATACCTGATTCATCGAAAAGTGAGTCTGGCTGCAACATTTATACACCGGGAAAAGGCTATTCATGACGCCCTGCACCTTTTCGACCAGTCAGGGCTGATTTCCAGGATGGGGGAAGAAGATGGGGAAGAATCGGACCTGGAAGAAATCGTCTATAGCCTCGACGACGACAAGCGCCTTAACCTCGAATACTATAAAAACAACATCCTCCATTTCTTTTTGCCCCTGAGTTTTGTTGCCACCTCCATGCTTGCCCATCCGGAAGATGAGATTCCCCTTGGATTGATTCTTGATGATTACCGATTTCTCAAACGGCTTTTCTGGAACGAATTCATATTCGATCAGGAGCGGGAGGACGGAGAGGACGTGAACGGAGCCCTTTCCTATCTCCATGGTCGGGGAATGATTGCTGTGGAAAGGCGGGGCGATAATGGAGATGCATGTTTTGAAGTGAAAGGCAGAGGCAGGACAAACTTGCGACCATTTGCCGGTCTGATCGAAAACTATATCCAGTCTTACTGGATTGTCATCCGGGCCAGCGCATACCTGCGAAAAGGACCGAAATCAGAAAGGGAATGGCTGAAAAACATCCACAAGCTCGGTTCGAAGATGTTCAAAAAAGGGGAGGTCTGCCGGGCCGAAGCCCTTTCCCAGGCAAACTACCAGAACGCCATGGTAGCTCTCCAGGAAGCCGGGATTTTAAGCCTGTCGGAAGCCGGCGATAAGAAAGACAGGAAGGAAGGAAAGACATATTCTCTCACCTCAGACCGGCGGGCCCAGGAATCCCTGAGAAGGCGGTTATTCCGTTTCTTGTAGCCACTGTTTATCTGATGCTGTAGAAAGCCCCCCTGCCGCGATAGACGGCGGCGTCTCCCAGCTCCTCCTCAATGCGCAGCAGCTGGTTGTATTTGGCTAAACGCTCACTCCGGGACAGGGAGCCGCTCTTGATCTGTCCGCAGTTGGCGGCAACAGCCACGTCGGCCATGATGACATCTTCCGTCTCTCCGGAGCGGTGAGAAATCACCGTGGTGTAACCGGCCTCCTTAGCCATCTGAATCGTTTCCAGGGTTTCCGTCAGCGTGCCGATCTGGTTGAGCTTAATCAGGATTGAATTGGCAATCCCCTTGGTAATGCCCATTTCCAGACGCTTCCGGTTCGTTACGAAGATGTCGTCACCGACGATCTGGATCTTGCTTCCCAATGCGTCCGTCAGAAGCTTCCAGCCGTCCCAGTCGTCTTCCGCCAGGCCGTCCTCGATGGAGATAATGGGGTAGCTCTTCACCAGGTCTTCATAGAAGTTTACCATCTCCGCTGCCGTTTTTTCCGGTTTCTTTTCTGCCGCAAGGATGTACTTTCCTTTTTTGTAAAAGGAGCTTGCTGCCGGATCAAGGGCAATGAAGATGTCTTTCCCCGGTTTATATTTGGCCTTCTGGATAGCCTCCATGATGACTATCAGGGCCTCCTCATTGGATTTCAGATTGGGAGCGAAGCCACCCTCGTCGCCGACGGCAGTGTTCAGTCCTTTGCTTTTCAGCACTGACTTTAGGGCATGAAACACCTCGGCGCTCATGCGGAGTCCTTCCCGGAAATTCGTGGCGCCGACTGGCATGATCATGAATTCCTGAATATCCACATTGTTGTCGGCGTGCTGTCCCCCGTTAATGATATTCATCATGGGGACGGGGATGTCCTTGGCAGAGACACCGCCTATGTAGCGATAAAGGGGAAGATCCACCGCTGCCGCTGCCGCCTTTGCGCAGGCAAGAGAAACACCAAGGATGGCATTCGCCCCGAGGACCGATTTATTATCTGTGCCATCCAGGGTGATCATGGCATAGTCGATAGCCCGCTGTTCGAGGCAGTCCATGCCGATAATTTCCGGACCGATCTTATCGATCACGTTATTCACAGCCTTCTGAACGCCCTTGCCGAGGTACCGTTTCTTATCGCCGTCCCGTAACTCCAGCATTTCGTGTTCACCTGTCGAGGCGCCGGATGGAACGGAAGCACGGCCCGTGGTTCCTGAATAAAGGGTCACTTCTGCCTCCACGGTGGGGTTTCCCCGGGAATCAAGAATCTCTCGGGCATAGACATTGATAATCTCCGTCATAAAAACCTCCTGATGATGTTCTCCTCTACGAAGAAGTTGATTTGGTCAGCGGCTTATGACACAAAACATGTGAGGTTTGCAAGGAATTATGCCTTGTGTCTATCAGGCATGAAACATGTGCCGGCAGGATGTCGCGAAACATATCTTGATCGAAAGAGCTTTCTCATATAAGCTCTTAGGCAATCGTTCAAGGAAAGGCATTTTAAATGCCGATACGAAGACAATCAAAACTTTATCATCATCTGAAAAAATGGCTGGAAAAGGCCATCCTGGATCACCGGATGATTGAAGAAGGGGACCGGGTCCTCGTAGGAATCTCGGGTGGTGCTGACAGTTTCGTGCTTCTCGACCTCCTCGCTTCATCCATGATCTTCACCCCGAAATTCTCTCTGGCAGCGGTCCACATCGATCTCGGTTTTGAAGGGCATGAGGGGGATGCGGAAATTATCGAAGGGGAGCTGAAAAAGCGCGGCCATGATTTTATTGTTGAAAAGACGGATATAGGTCCTCTGGCCCATAGTGACTTCAACCGTAAGAATCCCTGTTTTCTCTGTTCACGCCTTCGCAGAAAAAGGATCTTCGAGATTGCGGATGCCCAGGGATGCAACCAGATTGCCTTTGCCCATCATCGTGACGACATCATCGAGACCCTGTTGCTCAATTTATTTTACGGACGGGAAATCAGTACAATGAAGCCCAGTCAGTCCATCTTCAAGGGGGCCATGCACATTATCCGTCCTCTGGCCTATCTGGAGGAGGAACTGATTAAAAAATATGCCGGGGAATGCGGATTTAATGTTGTTGCCAACCGTTGCCCGACAAGCAAAACCTCACGGCGGCTTTATATAAAGGAACTATTAAATTCCCTGGAGAAGGAAAATCGGCAGATCCGTCATAACATCTGGACGGCTATGCATCATGTCAAGACGGATTATCTCCTGTAAGGTTAATATCTATGACGGCGAAAGAAAAGAGTGCGGAAAAGATCATTGCTCAGAATAAAACGGCGCGACTCCACTATTTTATCGACGAGACCTATGAGGCGGGTATCGTCCTGGTTGGGACGGAGGTAAAATCCCTGCGGGAGGGGTGGGCCAATCTCAAGGACAGCTATGCCATGGTCAGGGAAGGGGAGGTGTTTCTCCACGAACTCCACATCAGTCCCTATACCTTCGGAAACCGCTATAATCATGAACCTCTGCGGGTCCGGAAGCTCCTGCTCCATAATCGCGAAATCAAGCGGCTATATGGAAAATCCCGGGAGAGGGGCTTAAGCATTATTCCACTGAAGCTGTACTTCAAGCGGGGCAAGGTGAAGGTGGAAATCGGCGTCGGCCATGGCAAGAAGCTCTACGACAAACGGGAAGAGCTCAAGAAGCGGGATGATCGCCGGGACATGGCCAGAGCCATGTCGGAGAAGAACCGGTAAGTGTTCCATCCCTGAAAGTCCTTTTTCTTGACTTTCCCCGATTCAGGGTTTAGTATGTAATCGTGTTTGTGTTTTGCTCTTTGGCATCAGACCACTCCCCAACGCGTATTCATCATACCATTATGGGGGCGTCTCGGTTTCGACGGGGATAGTTGAAGCTGTAGCAGCGTACCGAGGTTCCTACAGGCCTCGTTAAACAGGTAGGAAAACCATAATCGCAGACAACTACGATTACGCCTTAGCCGCGTAAGACGGCTAACGTCCTCCTGATCATGCCTGCCGGGTCAGACGGGGCGCAATACAGGTAGGATAGCTGAACTCCCAGGCCTGGGGGGAGGGAGGCGAAATCTCTCAGGATAGTCACGGTTCATCCTGCCTTTGGGAGGGGCTGTCGGCGAAAGCAAATCAAAGGCTATGTACGTAGAACCTGCAGTGGAATATTTCCGGACGGGGGTTCGATTCCCCCCGCCTCCACCATAAAATCAAGTGGTTAGCTCGTTTTTGGCAGTATCAAAGCAGTATCAGTATCAGCGGGAGTATCAATAGAAATCACTTCCGCGCTCTGGCGGTAAACAGATCGGAGATCGTCATCCGTATCCTTGCCCATGTATCGCTCAAATGCCTTATTTGTCTCACTCATGGCAGCACGTTTGATTTCTTCGGGGGAACGATATTTTCTTAATGCCCTGACGGATGAGTGTCTCGTGCCACCGTATAGGTCAACTCCTTTTATGCCGAGATTATCACAGGCTTTTACCCACCATTTGTAAAAATACTTTTCCCCGAAAGGTGCATTTTCAGAAACACCCGATATACCACTGCCATGCCGGAAAAAGGGCATTTCAGGGAAGGGGGACAAGGCGAATGTTTTGAGAGTATTGATGTCATCCGGTATTAAGGGGATCGATTTATATTCGGTCTTCGAATCGGATGCAGGAATATAAAGATACCCATTTGCCGTGTCAATATTCCCCTCTGTTAATTTTATAAGTTCTCCTGGTCTTACGCTGATATATGTTGCCAGCCATTTAATGCCGAGATAAACTTTCTCATTCGCACATATCCTCCCGATTTCTTCTATGATCCGTTGTTGGGTTTCCTTATCAACGGTCTTCCTGTATCCCAACTCAAACAACACAACGGGAAACTCTGGTAAAATAGATATTTCTTGGCGTCTTTTCATCCAGAGAAAGAAGGCATGTATTGTAAACATAATGTTATGTCTTGATTTATCGGACAATTTAATTGACTTAATGAAATCCTCAAGATGTCCAAAGCCGATTTCTTTAACGTTTGTATTGTTAAAATAACCTTGGGCATAGCGCATGTGCGAAACAAGATTCTTATATGTTCCTTTCCTTACCTCATCACGTTTATAGCTCAACCACTTAGATGACATATTGGAGAATCCAAGCGGATTATCTCTCTTGTAATCACGTTCATCAAATGTATGTTCATCAGTTTTGAATCGCAACCCCGTGAGAAATCTGAACGCATCGTTATAGGAACGGAACCGCCTGAGCACTTTATTAAATTTTACAAATAGCCTTGATGCCCTGCATTTTGGATGCTGAGGACAACAAAGAGCATTTCCCAAATCACGGAATTTGCTGTTGCATACAGGGCACCGTTCATCCGAATATATGCCGCCCTTCATACACAATTTCCCCCCTTGAAAAGTTGGGGTTATTTTGAGGGATGTCGATGTTTCTGTCAACATAAATAATTCCGACGTGTGTTATACGGTTACTTCCTCTATTCCCGGCCTGCCCGTCTCTTCACACTCTCCTGAGATCGCCTGCCCCGATGCGTTTTAGGCTTTGCACTTATTTCAACTACCCTTCGATTTTCTGGTCTGGATTTTGACCAGTCAAGGAGCATATCGATAAGGATATCGTCCATCCTCCGCCGCGTTCCCATCATTTGTTGAGGAGTGGCTTTGGTTCCTCGTCGGCCGTTTTCAAGCCCATTGTCCGCCGCTTGGCTCTTTAACTGTGCCGCAGCTGCTTCTTTGATCAGCTCTGATGTAATTGATATTTGTTGACTTTTAGTTCTGTTTTTTATTATCTTGTCCGACATACCTCCAGAGCCCCTTTCTGCCTTTTCTTTTTACCGCTCTCAGCCTCTGATTCGAGGAGGGCGCTTCTTATGGCGGGACGATAACTAAAAATAAATAGTGATGTCAAAGGTATATACATGGATTATTATGGATTGACCCGAAAATAATGTTTATGGAGATGGTGCTATCTACAGGGCTGTTTATGGATATTTATGGATAAAGTGTGCTTATCAAGGATATTGTGAGAAGATACATGAGTAATGATCAAAAATATAAATCCATAACTGCGAAACGGTTTAAATTAGCTGTTCAAATGAGTAAACATGCAGTTCTTCAAGAAATTGCAACTAAATTTGGGGTAGGGGTTGATACTGTAACACATTGGCAATTGCCCCAAAGAGGCATTCCTCCCAGAAGGTTGGTTGCAGTTGCCACATTATTTAAAGTGAAACCATGGGTTTTCGAAAACGAAAACCTTTCTGATGATAATTTCATAGTTATTATTGATGATCCCAGCCAAATGGATAAATATATACCAGAAAGTAATGTAAATGCTTCATCTCCCGAGGCTATATCTCCTTCAACCCAAGTTAACTGTGCGTCACCACAATCACTAAGCGACAAAGATGCATCCACCCCAAAAAAGAATGCCATCGCACGCACAATACTTCCCTTAGATTCTTCTCTTCCCGAAGATGAAGTTCCCATCACAGGTAAGAGACTAGCGTCAGTTTTAGAATTTAAAAGGGTTAAAATGGTCGAGATTGCTCAAGCCTTGAATGTGTCAATTAGAATTATTATGAAGTGGAAGAAGTTCGGGATTCCAGTAAAATACATATCAAATGTTACAAATATCCTCAATGTTGGAGAAATGGAATTTATAGATAAAGGGCTCTCGCATAAACGCTTTATGAAAATCATTCGTGAGTCTACTTTACAAAAAGCTACCCAGCCAACTGCTAACGAAGAAAAAGGTGCATCTGAACCTAAATTCGTTCGTATGGTTGGAACTGTAATAGAATGGGATGAAAAAAAAGGTGTTGGCAGTATAATGCCTGAAGGTGGAAAAGATTCCTTGCACGTTTCAAGAAAAAATATTCACAAATACACTAATAACGCTGAAAAAAATCTGCTTGTTGGTGAATCTCTCAGTTTCATAAGATCATTTAATAAACAAGACCATGCAATGCATGTGCTTTGGCTTCCTCCTATCCTCCGTTTTGCAGTAATTGACGATTTGCTTTTTTTGCTTCATGAATTAGCTGAAAAGAAGATTATTCCAGGTGAATGTTGGAATTATAAAAACCCCGCCCACTCAATGTTCTCAGTTTTACGAGACTACATATTTAATGTTTTCCGTCGATTAGAACAAGAAGACAGTGAACAAACAGATAAAAAAAAGAAAAAAATTCGAATCGGGCATCGCACTAAAAAAAATAGGCTCGCAATTTTTGACACGGGACTTGTAAACAGGACGTATTTGAATATTTACGCAGTATTTGCTAATAATTGTCAACTCGAAATAGGCAAACCATACTGGAAATTACTGGGCTTTTGTTCAAATTGCGAAAGGTTAGATGGTATTGATTACCTTCAGTATTTTAAGGAATTACCAGATCCAGCAGAATACTTTAAAGACCCCGCCGACTTAGTGTTTAATCCAAAATTACGGCTGGACCTCACATTAACAAATATGCCTTATGAAGAGTTAAGAAGATGGCCCCCAAATATTCTCGAGAAAATCCCTTCAGATATGAGGAACCCTTTTCAAATCAGGAACTTTCTAAATGGATTATTACAGACAGCACTAGAACGTGCATTGAGAAGAATCCATTATGACTATAAAACGGCTGTACCTCGATATTCTTTTCGTAGTAAAAAAATTGAACTTTTACTACCTTTATGCTTTGATGATCAAAGTATAGTTGACTCTGCACTTGCAATTCAGAAAGAAGGCCAATCGTACGTTTATGTTTCCATTGTGTCAGTAGATCGGGCATACGGTCAAGCTCGACTAATAGCACCTCCACATTCAGATTGGCTTGATCCAAAAGTGTTTTCTGAAAGGTCCTCCAGTCTCGTGGAATAATCATGTTTACATCCTCGTCCATCCATAGACTTCCTGCCCTAAATCAAAAAACCCCCTGACGTTCCATTCTCATCAGAGGGCTTTTTTGAGGGACACAGACTTTCAAAAGACGTGTCTTTATATTTCAGTCAAGTCAGTCGAACCATCAAACCTCGTTTCGTCTCAGCCAAGCTTCCTGATAGAGCCTGCCGATAGTCAGGAAGAGGGCCAGGAAGAACATCCCGAACATGAAGTTTGGCGCTGTCCCGAAATACTGGTCGATTCTGAAGCCGATGTAGAAGAACATTAAGGAGGCGATGGCAATCACGAATCCATAGGCGCTGACGATCATCACAGGGTTAAACTTGCTCAGCGGGGGCCTCTTTGTCTCTTGCATTGTTGCCATGATCTGTTCCTCCTTTCCTCGGTTTGTTTATCTTATTGCTTAGCCAACCAGATTCTTAATAGTGTCGATGACCGGATTGGTGAAAAGAGCAATCAGCACTGTGTAGAGGGCGAAGACGCCAGCCACTTCACCAGTGTACATCTTCTCATACTTGTGCTTCAGGCTGATGATGGTCATCCCACCAATAATCAAGCATCCGAGCTGGAAGTAAGGGAAGTTAGCCACACCGGCTGCTGCGTATTCTGCCAAAGCGAAAGTTCCAGTCAAAAGAACAACCACCATTGCCGCTACCATCGTTCCTAATTTCTTTTTCATGATCTGTATCCTCCTATGTCTATTTTTTTTATTTGTTTCTGTTTGACTTTATACATTGCGTAAAGCGTGCCAACTTGTGTGAGGCGTGCATGGATGTGTGGTATGTGCTTGTTTATAATAGACATAATCAAAATAAGGCTGAAACACGTTGATGATTTTCAGGCCGGATAGTGGCTGCTTTTGTAATGAAGCTTTAAAATTGTTTGAACGAAACGATGGGAAATGAAATTCAAATTTGCGGCGAGATATCATCGAGAAGTCGCTGATGATCTTGTAATTCTTCTCATAAAAAAATCCTTGACATAATAGAATGCATATTCTAATATACACACACGCACATGGGACGAAAAGCACATTTCAACAAAGTCGAATTCATTGATGCTGCCTTGAAGATCATAGCCGAGGAGGGCTTAAAAGCACTCACAATGCAATCAATCGCTGAGAAGATTCAAGCCCCCATCGGTTCAATCTATCACCGTTTTCCCTCACGCGATGAGCTTCTTGCCGAACTCTGGATAAATATTGCCTCACCATTTCAGGAAGGCTTTCTTGCGACACTCAACAATAATGGCCTTCAAGCGGCACTATATACACTTCAATGGGTTCGAACCTATCCAAAAGAGAGTCATGTGTTGCTCCTTTACAGACGTGAAGAATTATCATCAGGAGATTGGCCGGAAGATTTTAAACAAAAGGTTGCCGATCTCTCCCGTGAGCTGGACGAGGGAATTCGCTCATTTGCAAAAAGGTCATTCGGTCGTGTCACCAAAGATAATCTGCAACGCACGGTCTTTGCTCTCATCGATGTACCTTTCACAGCTGTTAAAAGATCCCTGCAAAACGATGAAGTGCCGACACCGTTACTGGATAAATTGGTAAGAGAAACCTACATAACGATTATGGGGAGGGATGATTGATGAAGGTATTTAACAAGCATGAAAGAAGAATATCTGTTCCCGCAGACGATCTTGGTTCTGTCTTAGACAGCCTTTCAGGACCCAATGATCGACTCTGGCCTTGGGAAACGTGGCCACCCATGCGATTCGATTCGCCTCTTGGTAATGGATCATCAGGTGGGCATGGTCCCATAAGGTATCATGTATCAGAGTATGTGCCAGGTCAAAGGATTACCTTCCAGTTTGTTCATTCTGGATTGGTTGGTGGTCTTTATGGTCGTCACTATTTTGAAATCATATCTATGAGCAATCAAGCCCTTATTCGCCATGTTGTGGATGCGGAATGTGATTTTAAGATGTGGACAAAATGGCTTATTCTCGTTGGGCCGCTTCATGATGCCTTGATTGAAGATGCCTTTGATAAAGTTGAGAATAATTTAACAAATGGTGCAATCAAACAACACCAATGGAGTCCCTGGGTTAAGTTTCTACGTTCAATGCTGGCTCGAAAGCGTCAGAAGGAGAGCCAACAGACTTCTCCTATTGTTGCTTGAAGCATGTAGAGAAAATTAAGATTCCCGTGAAGTGGCCGGATCTCTTGATCAGATCTGGCCGCTATCCTTATCGACAATCAAATCTCAACCGTCATTCCCAGATCCCATAGGACAAAGCCTGATCTCCAACGGCAAATACCCTGATCAATATAAACGCCCACTTCTCATCCCATATTCATCATTCCCCTGATTGTTAAAAATTGCTTCTGGGATTATCTTAGGCTCGAAAGAAAGAGAGAGGAGACATAAAGACCATGACAACCATCAACGAAAAAATCGAGTTCAATCCTCAGAGAGACATCTTGGGGAAAACGATAGAGAGAAACAGGACCGGCCTTCACCATATGGCAGGTCTCAAAGGATTATAAACCGTATAAAAAGAGAGAGGAGAAACGACCATGAAGAAGACAGGAGCCAAAAAAGAAGAGAAATTCGCAAAGAAAGCTGGCAAGACCTGGTTGGACCCCATGTGCACCCCGTTTGAAACCAGATAGACCAGGACAGGAAAGAGGAACATAAAATGAAAAAAGACCCATTGACCGGAAATAAAATAGTAAAAGAAGCGAGACACAAAGCATATAAGGTCGGTGGGATCTGGGTAGATCCGATGTGTTATCCTTTTTTGAAAGATTATAAATCGGAGTAACTACATTTCAAACGACAAAGTTCCATAACCTTTAGAGGATGAGAGGAGATGAGCACATGAAAAAGACAATCGAAAAGAAAGCATTCAAGGGCGAGAAGGTACTGGGGAAACAGGAACCCGAGTGCTATGAATCCACCCTCATTGACAATGTCATTTATTAAGCTGACACGATAGCGATTCTTAACTTAAGAGAGAGGAGGCAAGGATCATGAAAAAGGAAAAGAAAGTATTCAGGGGTTGGGTTGACCCGATGGCCACACCTTATCATTACAGGAAAGGCTGAATCCAAGAAAATACAAAGTCTGCCATAGCGGCAGCAGTAGGCGAGAGATGCAACATGACCGGACAATATGATTACCTGCCTCTCTCAGGGTTAAAGGCGGTGGGTGGTTAGACACCGCCTTAACTTTTTATTCACTGAGATCATCACCGACAGAAACAGTGATCACCAAAGAGAAAGAGGAGAATGCATATGCAGGAAGAAACAGATAAGAAAGATGTAAAGGATTTGAAGACACCGGAATATGACATCCTTACATGTCTGGTAAATGGTGAGGTTCCGTAAAGCTTTAACCACATCCCCTGACTAAGCCCCTGTATGAATCTAATTCAGGGGCTTTTTCTTTTGACCTTAGCCGATATTTTCAATATACTCCCATCCAGATTTTGTCGCTATCCTAAATAAAGGATGATCTGTGGAAGGTGAGAATCATGACCGTCTGGCAGTGAGATATGAAAAAGGAGTGCCCTCGTGAAGCAGGAAAAGCGTAACTTTGATCATGATGCGTCATCATGGGATGAAAAACCGGGAAGAGCAAAACTGGCCGAAGATGTTTTTTCAGCGTTAATAAGGGAAATCACTCTTACCAAGAATATGGATGTCCTTGATTATGGTTGTGGAACCGGCTTGATCACGTTAAGAATTCAACCCTTTGTTAATACCGTCACTGGTATTGATTCTTCAGAAGGAATGCTGAATGTTCTGAATGATAAGATCAGTAGGCAGAAATTAACCAATGTCTTAACCCGACATCTTGATATGGAAGCCGGTGAAGGTCTCCATGAGAGGTTCGATCTGATCGTTAGTAGCATGACCCTGCATCATATTCAGCAACCGGAAATCCTGATAAAGCAGCTTTCTGAAAATTTACATGCCGGCGGCTATTTGTGCGTTGCTGATCTTGACCCTGACGATGGATCATTTCATGGGGACAACCAGGGAGTGTTTCATTCCGGATTTGAGAGATCCCATGTGAAAGATATCTTTGAGAAGTCAGGATTCCAACATATAGGAGACATCACAGCCGCTAAGCTAATCAAGGATGTTGAAGTGGAAGAAGGCGGTGGAGCAACAAGGGAATTTACAGTTTTCTTGGTGAGCGGTCAAAAATAAGGCTATTCTCTCAAGAGAAGGCCTCTATGGAGTTGTTTTGATCCATATTATGCCAAGAGAGGAGTAAAACATGAAACCTGTAACTACGATTGTCGTACTGCTTCTTATTGCCATATCCATAGCGCAAGTGCTGAGGCTTATTTTTCAAGTTGAGATAATTGCGGCAGGATTTCAAATTCCCGTCTGGATAAGCATCTTCGGGTTTATTATTCCGCTGGTACTGGCTTTACTGCTGTGGCGGGAGAATAGGGAATAGTTTTTTAGACAGATCACGCCGGTGAAGAAGCAATGAACGACTAAAAATCTGAAAACTCGGAGGAGATAATGATGAAAAGAATCGTAATAAGCTTATTGATGTGCTTGCTAATGTCAGGATTGGTTTATGCGAAGGAGGATGCAAAGATGAAGGATACGTTTTCTGTCATCCATGCAAGGAAGAGTGTCAGGAATTTTACCGGAGCCCCAGTGAACAAGGCTGATCTTGATAAGATCATCAAGGCGGGAATGACAGCTCCGACAGCAGCTAATATGCAGCCATGGTCATTCATCATTATAACAGAGAGAAAAATTCTGGATGATCTTGCTGCTGGGCTCCCTAATGCAAAGATGCTGACCAAAGCAGGTGCAGCGATCATCGTCTGTACCGAACCTGATAAGGCAAATGGAAAAAGTAAGGACTTAGCAATCATTGACGCAGCGCTTGCAGGAGGAAACATCCTGCTGGCCATAGAAGCCCTTGATCTTGGCGGTGTATGGACAGCTGCATATCCATATCCGGACAGGATGAAGCATGTAAAAACGGTTCTCAAAATACCTGAGGAAGTTATTCCTTTGAATGTCATCGCCATAGGTGTCCCTGCTGGACAAGATAAACCAAAAGACAAATACAAGAAGGAAAAAATTCACTGGGAGAAATGGTAATGTCGTTCAGCGCTGGCCGCTAAAAATAATCAACAAAAAGGACCATCAATAATATGACCAATAAAGGCACCCCTTACATCGACCGTACTGGAACCATGATCATTCCCTTTAGTGCTGATCAAAAATATCACTTCTGGAATGGTGGTCAGCCGCTGTCAGAAACTTTGATGGAGTTGAATATGCCGGAGGACATATGGCATAGGCATATTGAAAAACCGTATCCTGGGAACACAGATTGATCTGGGGTTGTGGCAAAAGGAAATATTTTAGATCTAATTCCGAAGTCAATAAGTTTGACGGTAGAGTTATTGTATTGACTCGTAGATGAAGAACAGACCGTCATTACAGATTCCCAAACGAAATAAATCTTGTTGATAACAGACAATTTATCCACGCATAGGCTGATTGGACCTACTGCCGTTATATCAAATCTCCCGTTTTTACTGCCTTATTATTCCTAGAAGCTGATTCCAACATCCCTTTGTTATTTTGGTAGACGTCTTTATAGCCTGAGGCATGATGTTTGCAAAATAATGGCTAAGGATGCTTGATGGTCTTTTTAAGGGAGGTGATATTTATGAAAGGAGAAGAAAAGACCTACGCAAAAAAAAGGCGCGCCTGGGAGCGATATATAAAGATAGTTCAAGATATATCGCCGGATGATTATAATTTTAAAGGTGATTCTTTTGAATTGGATTTACCCGGTTGTTCGGATATGTTCTTACGTTGGCGTGATTCTCTTTCAATCATGACAAGAGAATTTCTGGAAGGTAAAAAGATGCCAGAAAATTGGCGTTTTGTTGTGTGAAAAAACAGGAATTTTTTTCTTGATTAAGAGTGGATGGAGATTGGACGATGAAATATTTCCAAAAGAAAGGGAAGCAGATTGTTTTGGAGGTAGCGAACCCGAAGTATACTGACTTCATGGCCAGAACAGGACTTAGGATAGGAGGCGTTGTGACCGCTGTTGTTAGGAAATATCATCTGTTAGGAAGAGATTTATAAAGATAACGGAATCTTGTGCCGATAAAATTATTAAAACATGAACATCCTATCAGAGGGATAAAATATGACAGTCAGAATATTGAGAGCACACGAATTGACGATACCGATTCATATTGGTAATCGGATTTCCGGGATCATCCCGAGAAAGATCAATGTGACAGAGAAAATCAAGCGTCTCGTTGAAGACACTACTTGGGATCAGCAGATCCTAAGGGGCGAGAATGTGTTTGATTTCTTCTGCTGGTTGATACTTGGATTCTCTGCACTTTATTTTGGAGTCGTCTGTTTGATGATGCTGGTCGGATAAATGCATCCGTGTCTATCCGTATTTTAGAATTATTCCCTCAATGATATTTGAAACATCCTCGCAAATATCGGTCGTTTCTTCAATACGCTCAAGGATTTCTTTGCATTTGATCAATTCAATAGCATCTTTTTCCTGCTCGAAAAGTTGTGCCATCGACTGCCGCAGGACATTATCTGCTTCATTCTCCAAGGAATTTATTTCTATACACATCTCAAGGATCATATTAACGTTCTTGCGACGATTTCTCATTGCGTAAATGGATTTATTCACAAGGGTAATAGATTTATTAAGAATAAGGGCAAGCTTTTTATGATCGGAAAGTGGCTCCTTGAGCCTGTATAGTTGCATTTTACTGGCTGACTCATCGATCATGTCCACGATGCTGTCCATTTTGTTTGCCAGAGAATAGATGTCCTCCCGGTCTAAAGGGGTAATGAAAGTTTTATGCAGATCCTGATAGATTCTGTGAGTAATCATATCAGCCTCATGTTCGATTACTTTGAACTTTGATAATTTATCTTTTGAATTCTTATAATCATTCAATATTTCAACGAAAAGCATTCCACCTTCTTGGATTTTATCCGCCAGTTCCTCAAAATTATCCGAAAAATGCACTTCTTTTGGCAAAAAACTCATGGCGAAGATTCTTCCTCTTCTATAGCGGCCTTATAGAACATCTTAACTCTTTTTAATTCGCTACACGATTCTCAGATTATGCCACGATATACACGCCGCGTTTAGCGATCCTGATCTTTCCTGCTTTCTTGCCGCTATTTACAATTGCCCGTATCTGAGTTTCCTTGAGACCTGACTTTTCCTTCAATTCAGCGGTGGTAATTCCTTCTGGATTATCCAGGATAATCGCCAAGACAGTCTTTGACATATTACCTCTCTTGCCTTTTACCGCGAGAACCTCTTCCTTGGCCACTTTTTGAGCCTTTTTCGATTGACGTATCTTCTTTGCCAGCTGTTCTATAACCGGTTCTGTCACCACGGGAGTTTTCTTTGATTGACGTGCCTTTCTGGCTGGTTTTTCTTTGATGACCTTCACTTTCACAGCCTTCTCTTTAATGGCTTTAATCGGTTTCGTTTTTACTGGCGCCGCTGCAACCGCTTCTTGTGTGCCTGAATGCATTACCTGGATCTTATCGAAGTAGGCCTTCACAAACTTCTCCGATCCTTCAATTTCAATTTCCTTTGTTACGGGATTGAATTTTATCCGCGACTGTTCGCCCATGTGATGTCCTCCTTTAAGTGATTACGATTGTTTGATTCTTAGCCGACCTTACAACGCTTATTATATCCTTCTTCCAAAGGCTATTGTCAACATAATCGGAATAACAATGGAGATAAAACCTGCCTTTGCCGTATTCAGGACATATTGCGGTTGAGCAAACAGACAGATGACTCCAACACCCATCAGGACTATTGCCCATAACATCAATGCCCTTGCCCCGTAACGGTTTATCAGATACCAGTTCTGGTCGGATTCAAAAGCCTTCCTGATTCTGAATCCATAAAAACCATTCATCTTCACCTTGCCCAGATAAAGAGGAATAGAGATCAAAATTATAACTACGCCAAGAACGGTCAGTGTTATGAATGTTTTTTCATTAATGGTCCACATCATATGCTTGGTTGTCTATAATCAGAAAAGCTGATTTTGAGTGCTTCAGCCATGCTATTCTGGTGTTGTAACTTTTCTTCTTTAATACAGTCTTCATTCATATCATGCGGTAGCTTTCGTAATCCTGGTTATTTCATTGGATTCAATAATGTAAATGCCGGCAAGATTTTCAACAGCTACTTTTAGGATGGCACTGGCTATATCCGCAGCCTGGACAGGTTTGTATCTTTCTGGGATAGCAAATGAAAATATTTCTGAGATTATCTCAGTCATCTTCTCATTAAATCGTCTTTCACGTCTTTCACCTAAGATTAGTGAGGGGCGGAAAATGTTGACACTCCTGTAGGGCAATTTCTGAACCGCTACCTCAAGTTCTCCCTTCACCCGGCTATAGAAAATTGAAGAACCAGGATCAGCTCCGATGGAAGATACCAGTGAATAATGTTCAGCGCCCTGTTCAGAAGCCATCCTGGCAATCTCATAGGAATATGTGAAATCGACTTTGAAGAAGTTATCTTTCGTTCCCGCCTTCTTGATAGTTGTTCCCAGAGCGCATATGACATGATCTGCCTTCATGAAGTGGCGATATTCTCCAAGGCGCTCAAAGTCGATAATATGGCGTTCAACTCTGGAATTCATAATATCCGTTGTTAATGGTGAGCGCGTCAGAACAGTGATTTTTCCAAAGTAATTGTCCTGGATAAGTAGCTTCAGACATTCCCCACCGACCAGGCCGGAGGCACCAAGAAGGAGTACGGATTTGTTATTCATTACATGCTCCCAGCCCAAGGATCTTTCAACCTTTTAATCTGGATTAAGAAATTGCCATGATTATTTTGAAAGTTCAAAACTTATTCCCCAAAGCCCGAAATGAAACACGTTATGGCGAATATTGTCTATGGCTTCCAGTTTGGCCATGATTGTTGATCCTGCAATTTCATAAGGGACTTATGAAATGTTTCATTACCAGAAAAGCGCAGGATCCGGCGCTTTTGACCATAAAACGCACTGGGGTTCTTTTCTCAATGGACATCTTGTCGGTAACAAATTCAAGAAACTGATTTTGTTCATATGCCTTTCGGCTTTTTGTGATCACCTATTATTGTCTAAATAATTCAGGACAATGTCCGATCTTCGGGACTAACTTTCAATAATGGTCAAATTTTCTGTTTTCGCTTAATCTTGAAGATCGGGGTTTCATAAACGATACTATTTAACTTTCGTGATGGACACTTTGTATTTTTGCTTGAGCATATCGAGTTCTTTTTCCATCACATCCTTGCCTCGCTGTTTCTCCAGGAGGGACTGGATGCTAGGGGTAGATTCCTTGAAATCCATCTGCTTCTCTTCTTGGATATCAGTAACCTTGATGATGTGAAATCCGAAAGGAGTCTTGACAGGCTGGCTGATTTCTCCTTTCTTCAGACTGAAGGCGGCTTTTGAGAATTCAGGAACCATCTGTTCTTTGGTAAAGAAGCCCAGATCTCCGCCCCTGCTCTTGCTGCCAGGGTCATCAGAATACTTCTCCGCCAATTTGGAAAAATCAGCACCACCTTCCAGTTCCTTTTTGATGGATGCTGCTTTCGCCTCTGCGACAGCAATCTCCTTTGGGGTGGCTGTTTCTACATCCACCTTAACAAGAATATGTTGGGCTTTGACCATTGAGGGATCGATGAATTCTGATTTGTGGGTATTGTAATAAGATTCGATTTCCTTATTAGTGACCTTCCCAATAGAGGAAAATTTCCTTTTCATGTATTCTTGGGCAAGCAGACTGGTGACTATGCCATCGATGCGCTGGACTATGGCTTTTTCTTTGTCGATTTTTTTCGCTTTGGCTTCCATTGCAAAAAGCTGAGTATCTATTAACATGTTCAATAATTCCTGTTGCTGCTGCTCATTGGATTGCAAACTGATCTGATACTCAGGCGGCATAGCTGCAATCACGGCCTTCATATCCTGCTTGGTGATAACCTTGTTTCCAACCTTTGCGAGCACGTCCTTAGTACTTTTATCTGCTTTTTCTGCTGCATAACCAATGTCCCAGGTGGCCATTAAAACCACTGCCATGAAAGACAAAAGACAAATTACAAAAACACACACTTTCTTCATATCGCACATATCCTTTCTTGATTACCACTTCACCGATTAACTTTTCAGAAAATAGTCTTTGATCTTCGTTTCTAAATCGGCCAACTCACTTCGCTAAGGCATATCAATCCAGCTCTTGCCGGTACCCTCCAATTACTAAAGCCAAATATGCTCATCAATAATCGTCCTCATGTGATCATTACAATCTCGGGTGCATGTCTTTCAGAAGGCTCAGGGATGCTGACCGGATACCCAATAATGACAGGTGCTACAATTCGATAATCATCATTTATACCCATCTCAAGAAGAAGCTGACGGTCCCGAATATTGGCTCCTAACCCAATCCAGCAAGTTCCCAATCCTCTGGATGTTGCTGAAAACATGAAATAGGAGACTGTCAGGGAACAATCCACATCAACGAAAGGATGTTTGTTAGGACCGGTCACATAAACGAGACAGGGAGCATTGTAAAACGCATTGAATTTATCATCTCGGAGAATGGCTTCATATTGTTTCAATGGTGAGTCGGGGTTATCGGCGAGATCTGACAGAAGATTCTTTTTACTATCGTCAGAGAGTCTTTTTATAAACTTCCTGTTCTGGATGATGATAAACCGGCATGGCTGACCATTGCTCGCAGTAGGTGCAAGACACGTGTCCTGAATGATCTCCTTTACAACTGAAAGGGGAACGTCACGATCCTGAAATTCACGAATAGCTCTTCTGTTTGCCAAGAGTGTTTTAAAATCCATGTCAATCCCCCTTGTTTAAAACGTTTTTCAGTATGTTTGATGGTTTGAAAGTGACGACCTTTCTTGCACTAATTGGCATTGCCTTGCCAGTCTGAGGATTCCTGCCCTTGCGAGCTTTCTTATGCAAAACGGTCCATTTTCCAAAGCCGGTGATCTTGATGTTATTGCCTTTCCCGAGTTCTTCTTTCATGATGTCGAAGGTTGATTCCATAACTGATGCGCATCCCTTTCTGGTTAATCCAGCTTTTTCGTGAAGTAGGTCAATGATTTCTCGCTTTGTCAGTGGCATGATTATGCTCCTTGGTGTTTGATCTGTGATTTCTTCACCTTACCTGTGAGCTTCATACAACATCATTGGTGAAAAGTGTTAGTAATTTCTTATTCAGGGATTTTCAGTTTTTGCTTCCGACTGAGAATCAAAATCATGATTGAGGAATTGTTTTGTCTTTATTGAAAGCGTCAAAATGGGGGAAGGTCTTCGTGTAGCAGCTTTCGATCGGAAATGCTTAACCAAAAAGACATAGCCGGTTATTTTGTGCACAAGCACGCAGTTTGACCGTGCTTGGTGTATTGCGGATTAACAAAAGAAAGAGTCAAAAAATCGGCCTAATCTCTATTTCACAATTACAAGGGGGAAATCCATCCCTCGTGAATCCACGACAGGGAATTGAGCCTCATTCCTGTATTTCATTGTAATATCTGGTAATCGATTTTCCACATGCGTCATCAATTTGCGAACCGTCACCGTTTTATCATCTCCTGTAGAAGCCTGCCCCTTCAACCCCTCAAGAAGGGTGTAGGTAAACACACCATGACCAAGCTCCTTCACCTCTGCGGCAAACTGATCTTTTGTCGAGGCAGCGATCACATGCACACCTGTTGAACGGGACAATTGGGAAAGTGCTTTTCTGTCCTCGAAGCCTCGCATAGCGATAAGCATTGCTCCGGCTTTACAGGAATCGATCATCACAAGCACTTTCTGAGCTTTGATGTTCCTGATCAATCCGGCAATGTCATCTGAAGAAATGCCTTTGGACTTCACTTCATCCTCCCTTTCAGGATAGGCAAGTTCATAAGGGATAAAGTACCACTTGTCAGAGATGTTTTCTCCATGTCCTGCAAGGTAGATCAACACCACATCCTGAGGATTAGTGTTCTCAAGACCTTTCAGTTTTGCGGTGATATTTATTCTCGTTGCGTTTTCATCATAGACATTCGTTACATCTACTTTTTTAAAGAGCCCTTTGCCCTTCTCATTGAAGAAATCCGTGATTCCCTTTGCGTCAGGAACGGCATAGTTGAGATTTAGAGCAGGATTTCTGTATTTGTTGATTCCAACGGCAAGAACATGCATTGAAATATCTTTTTGTGGGGCACTAAGCTGAACCACCAACTCATAGGGATTGGATTCCGTTCGGTCCTTGCTGAATCCTACTGCCCGAAAGGTATTGATACCGCCAGTTAGGGTGACGGTGTATGTCTTGGTTGCCTCTTTGCCCTTTGAAACGATCTTAACAGCCCTTGTGTCTTCCCTGATTGCCTTCTCGTTGTGGTAGAGGCGGATTTCATCGATCCCACCCCCGGTATCCTTTGCAGAGACAGTCACGGAGATCGTATCGCTGCTGATCGTCTCATTTGCCTTGGGAGAGGTGATCTGTACCTCCGGTGGGGTCATGATGCCCTTACGGATGTCGGCAAGGGCTTCAACCTTCTTGCCTTGCAGTACTGATGCAACATAGACTGGATTGAAAAACTTCTCGTAGAAATTTTCGATGCCGTAAACATTGGTGCCGATACTGACATTGATATGCTTTGCGCCATTCACCGAGGCATTGAAGTAACCTTCAGGCGTGATGGCAATCCACTCGCCGTCCTGAAAATCGATCATTTTCACAACTTCTTCCCCGGTGGCGATATCCCATATCCTCTTTGTTCCATCATCACTCCCTGCGGACAAAGCGAATCTGCCGTCCGGAGAAAAAGAAACTGACCTGATATTACCCAAATGACCTCTAAAAGTCTTTATTTCCTTTCCCGTCGAAACATCCCAAAGTTTAAGAGTATGGTCAAGGCTGCCTGTTAGTACAAATTTGCCATCCGGAGAAATAGCGGCAGAAAAAACATAAGTCGTGTGTCCAATGAAAGTCCTTATCTCTTTTCCTGTCGCTATGTCCCAGAGTGTGGCCATCCCACTCCCACTGGACTCACCTCCGGCTAAAGCGAACCTTCCGTCAGCGGAGAAAGTCACTGACCATACTGCTGTTAGACGCCCCGCAAAGGTTCCTATTTCTTTGCCGGTGTCGATATCCCAGAGCTTCATCGTTTTATCGTAATCTCCTGATGATAAGGCATATTTCCCGTCAGGGGAAAAGGCTACCGAGTTTATATCCTTTGTATGTCCGGTTAAGGTCTTTATCTCTTTACCTGAAATCACATCTAAGAGTTTGAGCGTCTTCCCCGTTCCTGTTAATATGAACTTCCCATCCGGAGAAAATTTTATTGTATCACCCCAGTTTATATGAAATTCCCTGAATGTTTTGATCTCTCTGCCTGTTGCAGTTTCCAAGAGCTTCAAATTCTTCCAGTTGTAAGACAGTATAGACTTTCCATCCGGCGAAAATGATGCAGGAGGCAGCTGCCCTTCATATGTCCTCACTTTTCCCATTGTTTCAACATCCCAGAGCTTGAGTGGTACTCCTATACCTCCTGATAATAAATATTTCCCATCCGGAGAAAACATTGTAATGCTATCTCCAGCCACTTCTCCTTTGAAGGTCATTAATTCTTTTCCTGTGTCAATGTCCCACATCTGAAGCGTCTTGTCGTAACCCCCCGACAATATCTTTTTCCCATCAGATGAGAATACAACGCTAAATACCTGTTGGCTTCCTGTAAAGGTTCTTAGCTCTTTTCCTGTATGGACGTCCCAAAGCTTGATGGTACGGTCACTTCCTCCCGACGCAATAGATTGTCCATCAGTTGAAAACGATAAGCATTTAACCCAATCTGTGTGACCAAAGGTTCTTATCTCTTCTCCCGTTGCAATATCCCACAGCCTGAGAGTCTTGTCCCGACTTGCTGATGCCATATATTTCCCATTGGGTGAAAATCTCATTTGGTCTACAACGGCCTTATGTCCCTTGAATATTCTTATTACTTTATTATTTCCAATATCATAGAGCCCAACATCGCCTTCCTTAAGGTTATGCCTTTGCGCTTCATTTGAAGGATAGGTAAACAAATCAAATTTTCCGTCATGAGAAAGTCGTCTAACAGGTTGTTGAAAAACTATTTCATTTAGACATTGTATAAATATTAATTATATAGTATGTACAGCGCATAATATTCGTGGGTTGGAGGATGCTATGCGCGGAATCGAAGATAGAAGTGATGCTCTTTTCATATATGTATCTC
>CAISJV010000021.1 GCA_903885795.1 uncultured delta proteobacterium
CCCTTAAGGAGCCTTTGTCAGGGAACTTAGCGTTTCAGGTTACCCTTAACACCTCCCTCAAGCTACATGGGCGAACTACCGAACTCCCATGATCGGACTTTAACCGACAAGTCATACGTTTTCCACGGCATACAATACAAAGCGAGAAGCAAAATGATCGGCCAGATCATTGAATCCGGTTTAAAAGCTGCTAAGTTTTGAGCGTGATTATTTTGGCAGGAGGTGGTATATTTTTCTTTTTGTAATGTTGCATGCCTAACTTTTTCTATCTATACAATTGTTCAATCGGAAAGTCGCAATAATAAAATTGTCATTTGGTGATGGCTGAAGTATAAGAAATACCGTTTTACTTGAATAGGGAGGGTATCTCTATGCGAGCCATGTCTATAAGAATATTCCTTGTCCTGTTTATACTTGTTTTAATCTACCCATCTTCATTGATTGCCGAACGTATGCAACCGCCGCCTGATACCAAGAGGGAGTCGCCCACGCCGCCCAATACCATCAATCCCAATGCCAACCAGAGGGAGTCGCCAGAAGTCTTACCCGGAGTGATTGCCGCTAAGGAACGACGCATTGCCCTTGTCATCGGAAACAGCGCTTACAATTCCGGCCCCCTGAAGAACCCTGTCAACGATGCCTCTGATATGGCATCGGCTCTTAAGCGGGCCGGTTTTACGGTGACGCTCAAGAAAGATGCGAATCTCCAAGAGATGGTGGAGGCCGTCGAGGAGTTCGGCAATACCCTGAAGAAGGGCGGTGTGGGACTGTTCTACTATGCAGGTCACGGCGTGCAGGTAAGCGGGGTCAACTATCTGCTTCCCATCAGTGCCCGGATCAACAAGGAATCGGACGTGCGGTTCCAGGCCGTTGATGTAGGCAGGATACTTGCCGAGATGGAAAACGCCAACAATGACCTCAATATCGTCCTTCTGGACGCCTGTCGGGACAACCCCTTCGGTAAGACATTTCGTAGCGCCTCCCGTGGCCTCGCCATTGTGATGAATGCCCCGACAGGAACATTCATCTCCTATTCCACTGGTGCCGGTCAGGTGGCAAGAGACGGGGAGGGTAGAAACAGCCCCTACACATCCGCCGTGTTGCAATACATGCAGGAACCGGGTGTGCCGATCACGGATGTCTTCATCAAGGTAAGGAAGAAGTTGCGCAAGGAGACCGGTCAGGTTCCTTGGGAGTTGTCTTCGCTGGAGGGGAAGTTCTACTTTATTCCTAAGGGAACTAGTAAAACAGCAGAAGTGGTAAAAGAGGCAGCAGCCACTCCCGTAGTGGAATTAGATCCCCAGAGAAGGGAGATTGAAGGAGAAAGGGAAAGGTTGCAGAAGCAAAGGGACTTGCTCGAACAGAAGGAGGCATTAGCGAAAGAGAAAGAAGAACTGGCCGAAAGAGAGAGGAAACTTGCTATAGCTGCACAACCCTCCGTGTCAGTGCATCAAATGAAAGAACTTGATGATAAATTCAGGGAGTTGGAAGAAGTAGAGCAGGTACTTAAAGAGGCGGGAGACAAGTTTGATCCACAGACCCGAGAGATGATGCGGAAAGGAGTAGAAGCAAAGCGCAACGTTCTTCTAGAAGAGAGGAAGAGAATCGCCATTGTGGAGAAGCGTCCCCACATTACTGCACTGAAAGAGATCGGGAGGGACGGTCGTTTCATTGCCTATGACAACGGGACGGTGCTGGACTCGCAGACAAGCCTGATGTGGGCGGCAAAGGACAACGGGAGAGATATCGGCTGGGGTGATGCTTTGAGGTATTGCGAGAATTATCGCGGTGGCGGCTATGCCAACTGGCGGATGCCGACGCAGGACGAACTGGAGGGGTTGTATGACGCAAGCAAAAGTTATCGAACCACCCAGAAGAATCACAATGTATATTTGACGGAATTTATTGCATTAAGTTCTTGTTGCCCTTGGGCTTCAAATCAAAGAACAATTCCGAGCGGAGCTGAAATCAATTACTTCTCTTTCTCTGGCGAACATTTCTGGGGTCCAGTCTTCTACGACTGCCGGGCACTCCCGGTGCGTTCTGGCAAATAGATTATTTAGTCATTTGGTTCTTTGATTATTCAGATCCGGAGTGGCCCTCGCTTGTGGCTAGCCAGTGGTGTGATTGGTCATTTTGTTGCTGAACTCGATGATTTACGGATTTAGAGAGGCGAAGCAGCTAAATGTCCAGCAGAGCCCAAGTTTAACACCAAATCCAGAGAAATTGGCGAGAAGATTTACTTTGAGGAAGCAACGAGCTATTATTTGGAGGCAGAGACTATGAAAAAATCTATTTTATTTCTTCTTGTTTTTTTTACCTTACTGACAAGTATTGGCCAACTAAAAATAGCGGACGCCGCAGCATTTAAAGTTCTCAAAGACATACCATTAGATGCCTGTATTTTTCTGGGAAATTTTGATCCGAGAGCTGCCGCTTATATTATTTCTACCCGTGATAAATTTCTGGAAGCACGTAGCCCTTCTTTCCTTTCTGTCAAGGAGGTGAACTCCCTTGAAGACGTCGACAACTGTGATATTGTAGTCATAATCAGTCAGCCAAGCACGTGGTCTGTGAAAGCTGACATTTTCTCTACACAGACAAAAAACATACTCACCAGTGTAGAGGCAAGCGGTTCCTTGTTCTCTCACCCCTCAGGGGAAATAATATCTCAAGTATCATCAGCGCTTGGAGAGGATACATCTCTCGGAAAACGGTTAATTCAAGAGCGCAAATTACGTCTGGCAAAATTGGAAACAAATAAGGAAGAATCTGTCAAGAAGATATCTCCGCCGAATAAACAAGATTCAGCAGCAGTAATAATTACCGGTATCCAATCAGATATTGACGAACTACCGTTAAAATATGCAAAGCCGAATAAGAATGCCTATGCCATTGTCATCGGAATTGAGAACTACCGTCAGAAACTCCCCAAAGCCGATTTTGCCGTAAGCGATACTCGGCTTGTGAGCGAGTATCTCACAAAAGTGATGGGCTATCAGGAAGAGAATGTCGTATTACTGACAAACGAAAAAGCACTTCAAAGTGACCTGACTAAATACTTTGAAAAATGGCTGCATAATAATGTGGAAAAGGACGGCATGGTTTTTATCTACTATTCCGGCCATGGTGCACCTGACCCCAAGACTGGCGGTGCTTACCTCGTGCCCTATGACGGCGATCCATCCTTTATCGCCGAGACAGGCTATTCTTTAAAAAGAATGTATGATGCGCTCGGTAAACTTCCGGCAAAAGAAATTGTTGTTGCCTTAGATTCCTGTTTTTCCGGTGCAGGTGGCAGATCAGTCCTTGCAAAAGGCGCCCGGCCTCTGGTGATGAATCTTCAGGACAATGTGTTTCTACCAAAGAATATGAAAGTTCTGTCAGCCTCTGGTGGAGACCAGATTAGCTCAACCTATGACGAAAAAGGGCACGGACTTTTTACATATTTCATGCTCAAGGGGATTAAGAACGAAGATGTTGTAAAGCAGGATGGTTCCATTGAGATGGACGACCTGTTCGGCTACATTAAGCCCCAGGTGGAGCGCATAGCGAGGAAACAATACAACAATGAGCAGACGCCGCAGTTGATCGGAGCAGAAAAGAATTAAAGATGCTGGTAGTGAAAGTCGAGTACATACTTCACACGATATCAAACCGTAATGTTCAGCATCAAGACTTTTCAAAATCGTTTGTTTGGTAGATGCACACAAGGTACTGTGCATGTTACTTTTTTACGAACTTAACTTGCCATGTTCAAATACAAAGCGAGGGGGTGTCTGATCCTGCCAGGGCAATGAATACGAGGAGAATGGTGCTAACTTTTGATCGTGATTATTTTGCCCGGAGGTGGTAGGATCTCCTTCATAAGTCAAGCATGTCATTTTTCTGCCATTCATGCTTTAGTACAACCTGTTGTGATTATTCATGCCCATGCTGCTTTGCCATCGAAAACTTGCTTTATCATGTGTTTCAAATCAGATTATTGAGTTGCAAGGGTGTTGAATGCGGTTTTGCCGCATAGTTTCAGCTTACAAAGGGACGCCTTCCCAGTTTTGTTTTGAGAATACGACCCATCTTGTTTATATTTACTTGGAGGCAAAGGCCGGATAAGAATCAATAGCCGTGGGAGGAAACGGTGAGGATAAGAGAGGCAGGACCGATAAACGATCATCTGTGGTACCTGGGTAGGGAGGAAACAGGCGTATATGTCCTCAAAGGTTCCAAAAGTTCGATGATTATCAGCGGCGGCATGTGCTACATAATCCGTGATGTCCTCGATCAGATGCAGCACTTCGGCATCGATACAGGAAAAATTGGCAGGATGCTCATCCTGCATGCCCATTTCGACCATCTGGGCATCATTCCTTACTTCAAGAGGAGGTGGCCCGGGATGGAGGTTCTTGCCTCGGCCAGGGCATGGGAGGTTGTCAAGATGAAGAAAGCCGTTGACACTATTAATGCCTTCAGCCAGATGGTTACGGAGAAGATGGGATTTATGCAGGCGGTCACTCCTTACGATTTATACTGGCGGCGGGATGTTTCGGGTTCGATAGTGAAAGAGGGTGACAGCTTCGATCTGGGGGGTCTCCATGTTGATATCATCGAGACCCCGGGACATTCGTCCTGCTCAATTTCGGCATACGTGCCGGAGATAAAGGCGCTGTTTGCCTCGGATGGTGGCGGCATCCCTTTCAAGGACATGATCATCCCCCTAGGCAATTCCAACTTTACCCATTTCCAACAGAGCCTTGAAAAACTGAAATCGCTTGAGGTGGATTACCTGTGTGCCGATCATTATGGATACGTAACCGGTGATGAAGCAGGCGAATTCATAGGGCAGGCGATCGGGGAAGCGAACCGTCTGCGGGAGATGATGGAAGAAGCCTTCCGCAAATCCGGTGCCATTGATGGAGCTGTGAAGGAGCTCGTAGGCAGGATATATGAGGACAACCCTGATTACTTCATGTCCCGGGAGATCACGGAAGGGATCTTCCGGCAGATGCTGAAGAACATAGCCGGCAATGCCGGCGGATGACATACAAGACCGTTATTCCTATACTTCCTTCCGCGACATTGCCTGTCAAAACGTTGACAAACATTTAACCCTACCGGGTCGGAGATTGAACCTTGATCTGTCCGAAATGCGGAGCTGAGCAGGGCTAAGAAAGGCTTGAGTGTGAACTCTGCGGCGTTATTTTTGCCAAACTGACGCAGGAAGACTTCGGCCATGTCCAAATCGAAATCAAGATAAAGGCATCGGACCCGACACCGAAAGCCGGATGGGCTACCCCATAATTATTGTCTTTTATCTCCAAATTATATTAGGGGAAAAACTATATGTGGATGGAGGGAAACAATGAGGAAAACCATATATGCATTGGTAATTGTTTTAATGTGTATGTCTTCATTTGCGCTTGCCGATACAATCAAAGTTATTAATCAAAGAAATGAGTATGGTGGGACAACAAACGAGATTACATTGTCACCAACAGAAAGAAGCTATGAGGATGGGGTAGAAACGTCAAGATTCCATTATGACAGCAATGGAAAGATTTTGAAAAAGGAAGACTTCTACACCGACCATAAACAACGAGAGACAGGGACAGCAAATATAATAAACTATTATGACAACAACGGAAAGATGGTAAAAAAGGAGGAATTCTATACTGACCAGAAGCAACGAGAGACAGGAATAGAGATATCCAGATTCTATTATGAAAGCAATGGGAAGATCGTGAAAATTGAGGACTACCATACTGACCAGAAGCAACGAGAGACAGGGGTAGCGAATACAACAAACTATATAGGCAGCAACGGGAAGAAGGCAAAAGTTGAGGAATTCTATACTGACCAGAAGCAACAAAAGGATAGGATAGAGGCGTCAAGATTTTATTATGACGGTACCGGGAAGATCGTGAAAAGGGAAGACTTCTATCCCGAGAAGCGGCAACGAGATGTAAACGACTTTAGATGCCTTAAATCAATTGGCGTAAAGACACCCGTCAGACTTCAGTTCGTATTTACAGCAGAAGACAAGCCTGACGTAGGATACGTCATCTACCAGAAGGGCAACAGGCCTATAGCCGTAAAATGATAAAAGAACGAGAAGTACGGAGAGTAAAGGGCGGCGGGCCATCGGAATATGAAGCCCAATGGGAAGAAATTACTTCGGGTGGCACCGGCGGAAAATATATTGTTGTTAGCCAAGGTGCACGAATAAACGAATTTCGATACATTCGAAAAAAAGATGGAAAGCAGTTTAAATTTGAAGAAGACTTAGAGGCTTGGACTGAAAAGGGATGTGAGTGGAATAGAAAATAGATATGCGTAAGGTAGGTGAACAGGAGCTCATCATTATTGATATTTTATTGCAATCAGCCTTACTGACAACAAAGCGAGAGGCAACGTTTGCTAAGAGCTTATTGAATTCTGGCCGAAAACATGCGAAGTTTTGTAATGCATTATCCGGCTACTTAAAAAGGTAGGCGGCAGATTGGGGAGACTGGGTTGCTGAGAAAAGGTAAAAAGAAGATGACAAGCAGAAGATTCTTTCAATCAGGCGGTATCACCGTCAAAACATGTTTCACTGCCCTCATCATCACCATTGCAATCGTTGTATCCACAGCTCCTGCATTCGCGGCCGACGAACTGATAATAATTGGGCACAAGAGGCCGGATATCGATACTGTAACCTCTGCCATTGCCTATGCCAACCTGAAGAACATTATGGGGGTGAAAGAAGCCTTCCCCGCGGTGGCCGGTGACCTCAACAATGAGACAAAGTTCGTGTTGGATTACTTCAAAATTCCCCATCCAGAGAAGATCACCGATTGTCAATACCGCTGCAAGAAGGTAATCCTTGTAGATCACAACGATATGGATCAGGCTGTGGACAATCTCAACATTGAGAATGTTGTTGAGGTCGTGGACCACCACATGATTGACGGTTTTATCCGCAGTAAGGCCATTTTCTTCCTTACCGAG
>CAISJV010000022.1 GCA_903885795.1 uncultured delta proteobacterium
GGGGTGTTTACCCAGCACTTCCCGACCTTTGAAGTATCCAATATAAAAATACAACTGGTCGCCTGAAAAGCTGCCAACAAATGCTACTACCATGACGGTGGACAAATTCAGCAACCCGAGTTTTGCCAAAAGTCCGCCGATGATCAATATGGTTTCGCCCTCAAGGAAAGTCCCGATAAGCAAAGCCCAATAACCATAAGATCTTACTAGGCATTCAAGTTGTTCAATAGAATCCATGTCATTCGTTTATTCTTTCTTGCCCTCGAGCTTCTTGTCCTCTGGAAGCTCCTTTGGCTTCTCCTCCGGTTCTGCCATAGACTTTTTGAAATCCTTGATCGCCTTACCGATGGAACTTCCCATATCTGGTAGCTTGCCGGGGCCGAAAACGATCAATGCAATGACCAATACGATAACCAATTCCTGCATGCCTATTCCGAACATATATTTTTCCTTGCCTTATTGAAGTAAATTACCCCTCGATCCTCTTGAGAAACATTGTCATACTCAATATTTCCGCTCCGATATATCCTCTCACCCTTAGCCAGTCAGGCGTATCCATGGAAATGCTGCATTGGTAGGTCTTGCCTTTGAGAGGATCATACAGTAAACCTCTTTCCCACCGCTGATTTTCGCTAAAAACACAGCCCCAAAACAGATCCATATTGAGCAAAGGCCTTTTTCTAAGGGCAGGATCGGGATTTTCGCGATCGATTTTCGGTTTTCCTGCCATACCCTTGCGATCATTTTCCCGGTAATTCGGTTCCTTCAACCACATAATTCTTCCATGGTATTTCTCATTGTTCCTGTATATTTCGATTTCAATTGTCCCCTTTACATCCCGCCATTTACCGATAATTGCTTCCTGGTTCCATGCATGACAGAGAGAGCAGATCGGATGCAGGAGCAGCAAGCTCGATAGAAACAGGAACATCGTTTTACTGATCTTGTTTTTCCTTTCCAATGGTCAATCTCCATATTCTGGCGATCATTGTTTCATGGCTTCCACGATGGCCTCATCTAGTGCATTCATGTTAATGGGTTTCTTGATGTACTTTAAAACACCTTTCTTGATGGCTGCATCAATCATATCTTCATCGTGAAAAGCAGTGATCATAATCACTTTCGCCTGATGATCTTGTTTCCTTAGTTCGTCGTAAACGAAAAACCCGCTCACATCGGGAAGACGAATATCAAGTATCACTATTTCTGCTCGTGACGCGCTAAATTTGCTGATGCCCACCATTCCCCTGTCTGCGACTTCGACGTCATAACCTTCTTCAGTCAGATACATGTCAAGCGATTCACGGATGGAATCGTCATCGTCAATGATCAGAATCCTAGGCATTGTCACCTTAATTTCTTTTCAAAGGTTTGCCACCTTCCTCCATAGTAGTTCTCTCCTCCCGATCTTGATCAACAAGATCGGGAGGAGAGAGTTTGATAACATTACTAATCTTAATTACTATTTTTTGTGGATGAGCCTTCCTCCTGAGGAGCAGGGGTCGCCGGAGGCGCCTGCTGATCGGCGCTCTGATCGGCTGGCGCGACTATCGTCTGTTGATCAGGCGTTGCCTGAGGCTCATCAGCAAAGGACAGCAAGGGGGCGGTGCCCAGGAGGGCCGCCAGAAAAACTGTAAATATTATTTTCTTTATTTTTTCCATGTGAATAATCTCCTATCTGGGAGTTTCATTTTTATCGTTTAAGTAATTTGGCCTTATGTTCATTAATTTCGTCACGAAGATCAAAAGGGCATAAGATACAATCAGGATCACCATCGCGGCATCATCCATGACGGGTTACCTTTTTGTTGCGAATTTAAGGCCCTTTTGACAAAATCGCTCATCTTGCTGGAGGCTTTTCTCAAGACCGGTCCACAACGACTCACACCTTGACTTCTTAAATGGTCACGAAAATACTAAGGAATAAGCTATAGAAATGAAACCGGGGGTGCCCGGTCGGGTTGGAAGAACATATCAGGCGGGGCAGGAATCAGAAGTCCGGAGACCCTATCCAGATAGATCTGGATGGCAA
>CAISJV010000023.1 GCA_903885795.1 uncultured delta proteobacterium
CACTCCGAATACACCTCTTCAAATCTCATCTTCCGGATCTCCTGTAGCATCTCTGTCGGTCTCATCTGTCACCTCTACAGATGACTATATGAACCGGACAGATTACGTGCTACAAACCGGACATGTCACGAACTCGCAACAGTTACAAATTTATCATTGACAAAATCACTGTTCTTACAATAAGAAACCCGTTTGCTTCACGGAAATCTTTCCGATCAGGGAGTGTCGACAGTTTATGAGCCGTCTGTTTACGCGCAAGCGAATTCTCGAAATCATGGATCAATTTGCCCATGCCAAGGTTATGGTCGTGGGGGATATCATGGTGGACCACTTCATTCGGGGGCGGGTTGCCAGGATTTCCCCGGAGGCCCCCGTCCCCGTTGTGGATGTTCATTCCGACCATATGCTACTGGGTGGTTCGGCGAATGTCATGAACAACATTCATGCTATGGAGGGCAGGGTCTACGGATTGGGAGTGATCGGAAACGATGAAACGGGGGACCGTTTATTGACGGAATTGCAGCAGAAGCAAATCGCGACGGCAGGCATTATCCGGGAAGACCATCGTCCGACGACCCTGAAGACGCGCATCGTGGCTCATGGTCAGCAAGTCGTCCGTTTCGATCGGGAAAGCCGCTTGCCAATAAGTGAAGAAACAATAGGTAAAATGATAAACTACATGGCGACTATCCGTGATGAACTGGGAGCGGTGGTCATTTCCGATTACAGTAAAGGGGTGGTCATGGAACCCCTGCTACAGGGAATCCGCCGGATTTTTGCCGGAGCGGGGGTCGTGGTTTGCGTCGATCCAAAGAAGACGGACTTTTCCAGCTACAAGGGTTTTGACATTGTTACGCCCAACCACCATGAGGCCGGTAAGGCGGTGGGTTTTGAAATTGTAGACAGGGCCTCCCTTGTCAAAGCGGGCAGGGAGTTGATAAGAAATTATGATTTCAAGGCCCTCCTCATCACACGGGGGGAAGAGGGGATGAGCCTTTTTGAACGGGATGGGTCGATCCGCCATACGGAATTTTCCTCAGAGGCGCGCGAGGTTTTTGACGTCACCGGCGCCGGCGATACCGCCATCGGTGTTTTTGCTCTGTCCATGGCCTCGGGAGCCACTTTCCGGGAGGCGGCATTTATTGCCAACCGAGCGGCGGGCATCGCCGTTGGGAAGGAAGGTACGGCCACAGTGACTCGGAAGGAACTGAAAAGAACCCTATGAGCTGTCCCCGCACAGCAACGCCGGTTAATCTGGTCATGAGCCTGATCGCTACCAACCGGGAGAAAATCTGTCATGTTCTCGCAATCCTGATGGAGCGCTTCGGGGATACAGATTATCTCAGTTCCTATCTGCCTTTCGGCTATACAAGTTATTATGAAAAGGAGATGGGCCCGGCTCTGGTCCGCAGGTTTGTTTCCTTTGGCCGGCACGTGCCCCCGGAGACGCTGCCTGACATCAAAAACTGGACCAATGACTTGGAGGCGCAGTTTTCCGAGGGGGAATTGCGGCAAGTAAATATTGATCCGGGCTATATTGCCGCGGCGCATCTGATCCTGGCGACGGGGAAAGGGTATACCCATCGGCCCTACCTTCGGGACGGGATTTACGCGGATTTGACGATGATCTTCGGCGACGGCTCTTTTCAATCTCTTCCCTGGTCATATCCCGACTACGCTGCCGCAGGGGCCGTCGATATGCTGAACACCATCAGGAAAAAATATCTCTGGCAGTTGAAAGAAGCAAGGAAGGAACAACCATGATTAAAAGTATGACCGGCTTCGGCCGGGTAGAAGCGGTTTCCTCAGGCAAGAGAATGCAGGTGGAGATGAAATCCCTGAACCATCGTTATCTGGAAATTTCCCTGCGCATGCCGGCGATGCTCTTCCCCATAGAGACAGAAATCAAGAAGAAGATTGGAGAGCGCTTCTCCCGGGGAAAAATCGAAGTCTCCATACGTATGGACAATGAAGCCAATCAGGACGGGACGCAAGCGCTGATGTTGAATCTTCCCCTGGTCCGTCAGTATTACTCCCTCCTCAGCCAGATTAAGGAGGAGCTTCAGCTTCCCGACGATGTCACTCTGAATATGATGTCCGGATTTAGAGACCTGTATATGCCGAAGGAAGTGGAGGATGACCTGACCGGTCTCTGGAGGGGGCTGGAGGGGATTCTTGCCGCGGCGATGGATAAATTGACCGACATGAGGATAACGGAAGGAGAAGCCCTCGGTCGGGACCTCGCTTGCCGCATGAATAAAATTCAACAGCTTCTTCGGATCATTGCCCTGCGGGCCCCGGAAATTGTTGTAGAATATCGGCAGCGTCTTAGCGATCGGGTCAGAGATTTGACCCAGGGCATGGTCATTGACGAGTCCCGGATTCATCAGGAGGTGGCAATCCTGGCTGAGAAAAGTGATATCACCGAAGAGGTTGTCCGATTGGAAAGCCATATTGATCAGTTCATCGAACTCCTGGCAGGCGAAGAAGCCATTGGTCGCAAGATAGATTTCCTCATTCAGGAGATGAATCGGGAAATCAACACCATCGGGTCCAAGAGTGGAGACGCGGAAACCGCCCGTCAGGTTATCGAGATCAAGAGTGAACTGGCAAAGGTGAGGGAGCAGATCCAGAATGTCGAATAATGCCATTGTCATAATAATTTCAGCGCCCTCTGGGACCGGCAAGACGTCCATATGCAGGTCGATATTTCGGCAGTTCCCGGATATCAGGTTTTCCGTATCCTATACAACCAGACCACCGCGTCCGGGAGAGGTTGATGGCCGAGATTATCATTTTGTCACGGAAGATGTCTTCAGGGAAAAGGCGCAAAATGGAGAATTTGCAGAATGGACTGAAAATTATGGCCATTTCTATGGGACATCACGGCGGGTGGTTGAGGAAATTCGGTCCCGAGGGGAGGACCTGATCTTGGATGTCGAACCCCGTGGGGCCAGGGTGCTCAAAGAATTATATCCTGACGGTGTCTTTGTTTTTGTACTGCCCCCCGATCTTGAAGAGCTGAAAAAGCGTTTGCAAAAACGAGGGGCTGAAGATGACGAGATCCGAAAAAGACGTTTTCAAAAAGCAAAAGATGAAATCATGGAAGTTTTCTGGTATGATTACGTCATTGTCAATGATCGTCTTGAGAACGCGGTTGAGAGACTGCGGGCTATATATCTGGCGGAAAAGTGTAGAAGAGAGCGGCAACGCCCTGTCATTGATTGTTTTATGAAGGAAGCATAATCATTATCTGTGGTTTGTAAATGGAGGTTGAATATTTGTATGGCTAGAATTACTGTTGAAGACTCGCTGCGAGAAGCAAAAAATCGTTTTGCCCTGGTGCAACTGACATCCCAACGGGCTATCCAGCTCATCAAGGGATCGAAGCCTATGCCCTTGGGTGAAGTCCGGAACAATCGGGAAGTTGTCACGGCGCTCAGGGAGATAGCCGCGGGCAAAGTTTTTTATGCCCATCCGGAGAACCTCATATATACCAAAGACAATTTCCTCCCGATTCTAGATCACACCGAGTTTATTGATGATGACGAATATACGGAATGATCGTCCTCAAGACCGTCTGATTTTTGCGCTGGATATCGGCAATGGCGGGTTGGAAGAGGTTCTGTCGTGGGTCGATGGTCTGCACGGGCATGTCGGTCTCTTTAAAGTTGGCAAGGAAGCCTTTACAATTTATGGTCCGGCGCTCATCAGTAAGATACATGAACGAGGGGCTCGTGTCTTTCTCGATTTGAAATATCACGATATACCCAATACCGTAGCAAGGGCGGCGGAAGGGGCTGTCGGACTGGGGGTGGCCATGTTCAATGTCCACGCCGCCGGGGGACGAAGCATGATGGTTGCGGCGGCAGCCGCCGCAAATCAGGCGGCGGAACGGCTGCGTTTGCCGGCGCCCATCCTTATTGCCGTGACGGTTCTGACAAGTCTTAACGATGCTGATTTGAGGGAGATAGGATTTCATAAAACGACGATGGAAGCGGTACAAAATTTTGCCCGCATGGCCCAGGATGCCGGCATGGGGGGGGTTGTGGCTTCTCCACGGGAAATCGAGGTTATCCGAAAGGTCTGTGGAGAGGATTTTGTGATTGTTACCCCCGGTATCAGGGGTAGCGGCGCCGTTGCCGGGGATGATCAGAAAAGGACATTGTCTCCTGAAGAAGCCATCTTAGCGGGAGCAGATTATCTTGTGGTAGGCAGACCCATACGCATGGCGACAAATCCGGCCTCAGAAGCGGACCGGGTCGTTGAAGCCATTGCCAGAGGATTGCAGGCAAGAGGCGCGCTTTGAACAACCTGCCATATTATCCGTGACGGTGACGCCGATGAAGAGCGTCCCGGATATCAAGAAAAAATCATCCCAGGTGATTTACGGCATAAATCCCCTTTGGGAAGCCATCAAAAACAACCCCCGGGAAATATTGAGAATTGCTGTAACCACCGGCAGGAAGGGTGAACAGGTTCTCAAAATCTTGCAAGAAGCCTCCCGTTTTTCTGTTCCCGTTGTGGAGGTCGAGCGGGTGAGTCTAGATAGGTTGACCGGTTCAGGGGTGCATCAGGGGATTGTGGGCACGATCCGGCCTTATGCCTACGTCGATCTTGAGGAGATGCTACAACATTTTGAAGAAACTCTCAATGGCCAGATAGTCGTTGTACTTGATAGTATTACTGACCCCCATAACCTCGGGGCCATTATCCGCACCGCACACTGTTTTGGAGCTGCCGGGGTGATCATCCCCCAGGACCGCTCCGCTTCCGTGACACCGACGGTTGTCAAGGCGTCGGCCGGTGCGGCGCATCATGTAAAGGTGGTAATGGTTACGAATTTGTCCCGGACCCTTGATATCTTGAAAGAAAAGGGATTCTGGATCTATGGGACGGACGCCGGTGCGGGGCTGGATCCACGTTCGGCGCCCTTTGTAGGAAAGATTGCCCTTGTTATGGGCAGTGAGGGCCAGGGGCTCAGAGACCTGATCCGGAAAAAATGTGATTTCCTTTTATCGATTCCCATGATAGGGGAAATAGGCTCTCTTAATGTCTCGGTGGCGACGGGGATTGTCATGCACGAAATATTTCGTGGGCTGATGAATCCTTCGGAAAGCTGAAGAATGATCTGTTGGGAATGGTAAATTCCGTGAATGCCAGATAGGAGATCATATGCCCGTATTTGTCTGGGAAGCGACGACCAGAAGAGGTGAAATAAAAAAAGGCGAATTGGACGCCGCCGATGAGGCAAACGCCCGGGGTATGCTGCGCCGGCAGGGTTTTCGGTCAATAAATATCAAGGCCAAGCCGAAGAGCCTCGAAGAGTACCTTCCCTTCCTAAAGCAGAAGATCAGCGAAAAAAATGTCGTGGTCTTTGCCCGTATCTTTGCAACCATGATCAATGCCGGTCTCCCGCTAATTCAATGTCTGGAACTTCTATCGCAGCAGGAGCAGAACAAGACTTTTGCCAAGGTCATTACCGCGATCAAGGAGGATATCGAAGGAGGCTCTACCCTGTCGGATGCCCTGAAAAAATATCCCGCGGTCTTCGATAACCTGTTTGTAAATTTGGTGGCAGCGGGAGAAAGCGGTGGTATTCTCGATGTTATTCTTCAACGCCTTTCAAGCTATATGGAAAAGGCAATGAAACTGAAATCCAAGGTAAAGGGGGCCATGACTTACCCGGCAAGCGTTTTGGTTATTTCCATTGCGGTTGTCGCCCTTCTGCTTCTCAAGGTCATACCTGTTTTTCAGAAGATGTTTGAAGGCATGGGGGGAGAGCTGCCCGGTCCCACCCAGTTTCTTGTCGACGCCAGTGCCTTTACCCAGAAGTATTTCCTACTGATGTTTGCCGCTGTCGGATTGGCCTTTTTTGTCTTCAACCGATTCGTGGCCACCGAGCGCGGCCGCTATCTGTTCGACAGTGCGGTGCTGAAGTCACCCGTCTTTGGCGACCTCCTGAAAAAGGTTGCTGTAGCCAAATTCACGCGTACCATGTCCACAATGATGTCCAGCGGGGTTCCTATCCTGGAGGGCTTGGCCATAGTCAGTAAAACGGCGGGAAATGTCATCATTGAAAAAGCCCTCATGGAAACCCGGAGAAGTATATCCGAAGGAAAGACTATTGCTGAACCCCTGATGGAAACGGATATATTCCCGGCGATGGTGGTGCAGATGATCGCTGTCGGAGAGGCGACGGGGGCACTGGATACCATGCTTGCCAAGATTGCCGATTTTTATGATGATGAAGTCGATACAGCCGTAGACGCCATGACAGCGCTTCTGGAACCTTTTATGATGGTCTTTCTGGGCGGGGTGGTGGGCGGCATGATCATCGCCATGTACCTGCCCATTTTCAAAATGGCGTCGGTGGTAGGGGGTTGACAAAAAATGGTCGGGATGGCGCGATTTGAACGCGCGACTCCTGCGTCCCGAACGCAGTGCCCTACCAAGCTGGGCCACATCCCGACGAGGTGGTCAAATATATAATTACTTGGGAAAAGTCCAATATTATTTTTAATAGATTTGCAAAAACCAATTTTATTCTTTTTTATGGAGATGATGAGTGATTATTTATGATCTGCGCTGTGATCATGGACACAAATTTGAGGGCTGGTTTCAGGACCGACAGGCCTTTGAAATGCAGCAGGCCAGTAAATTGATTACCTGTCCCGGGTGCGGAAGCATGGAAACGGAAATTGTTCCCGCGTCCGTGGCGCTCTTGGGAAAGGATAAGGGCCCGGCAAAAAAACGTAGCGATGTGGAAATCTCTCCCCTGAAATATCTGGAACAGTTGCATCGGCAGATCGACAAATATTTTGACGATGTGGGTGAACAGTTTGCGGAAGTTGCCGTCCGGATCCACCGTGGTGAGGAGGATCGACGCAACATCCGTGGCGTCACGACGGAAAGGGAGGAAGAGACCCTCCGCGAGGAAGGGGTTCCCTTTGTCAAGATTCCTGTTCCAAAATTCGACAGTTGACAGACTTGAGAAAAGTCCCCCAAAAGGTAAATGCCAATCAAGGTGAATTCTGTCTATGAAGCCCCCCTGTGCCAGCATTCTTGAAACAATCGGCAATACACCTCTGGTGGAGATCTGCCGCCTCCACAGCAGTCCGGGGGTCAAGATCTTTGCCAAGATGGAGTGTTTCAATCCCGGGGGTTCCATAAAGGACCGGGCGGCCCTGGCTATGATCACCGGCGCCGAAAAGCGGGGAGAGCTAACCAGGGACAAGGTTATCCTGGAAGCGACCAGCGGCAATACCGGCATTGGGCTGGCCCTGGTGGCTGCCGCCCGGGGATACCGGCTTTGTCTGACCATGTCGGAAGGGGCCAGCGAAGAAAGAAAGAAAATCCTGAAGGCCATGGGCGCCGAATTGTTTTTTACCCCGGCCAATCTTGGCACCGACGGGGCCATTGAGACTGCCTATAATATGATGCGGGAGAATCCTGACAAATATTTCGGAACGGATCAGTTCAACAACCCCGACAACGTCCTAGCCCACTACGAGGGTACAGCGGAAGAAATATGGCAGCAAACCGAAGGGAAAGTGTCCATGGTAGTGTCAGCCCTGGGAACGACGGGCACGGCCATGGGTATATCCCGGCGACTCAAGGAATACAACCCGGCCGTCAAGATCATCGGCGTCGAGCCCTATCTCCAGCACAAGATCCAGGGCCTCAAGAATATGAAGGAATCTTACCGGCCCGGGATCTTTGACAAGAATTGCCTCGATGAAAAGGTCAACATCCTTGACGAGGACGCATTTGAAATGTCCCGACGCCTCGCCCGGGAAGAGGGCTTGCTCGTGGGAATGAGTTCCGGTGCGGCCATGCATGTCGCGCTCCAGAAGGCCAAAGAACTGGACGAAGGAATCATTGTGGTCATCTTTCCGGACAGCGGGGAACGGTATCTCAGCACGGACCTGTTTGCGGACCGGCGGGAGACGACGCTTCGCCTCTACAATACCCTGAGCCGGCAGAAGGACTTCTTCAAACCCCTACGACCTGAAGAAGTCCGCGTTTATTCCTGTGGGCCCACCGTCCATGACGTGCCCCATATCGGCAGCTACCGGAGGTTTGTCGTGTCCGACCTCCTGCGGAGGTACCTCGAATACAGGGGCTACACGGTCAAGCATGTGACCAATATCGTTGATTTGGCCGATCGGTCTATCCGGGGCGCGGAGCGGACCAACACGGATCTGGCCACGTACACGAACCGTTGCACGGAGGCATTCCTCAGGGATATCGAAAAGTTGGGTATCAGGCGTGATGAGGTATATCCCAAGGCAAGCGAGCACGTCGAGGATATGGTTCGGATGGTCGAGAAACTGGTAGACAAGGGATATGCCTATGAAAAGCTACGTTCCGTCTATTTTGACATCTCGAAGTTTGATGACTACGGAAAACTGTCCAACGTCGATCTCAGCAAGGTTAAGCATGGCCGGACCATTGATCAGGATGATTATGAAAAGGATAGCCCCGTGGACTTTACCCTGCTGAAACGCTCTACTCTCAGTGAGTTGAAGAAAGGCGTGTATTTCAAGACCCGCTGGGGGAGCGTCCGGCCAAGCTGGCATCTTGAGTGTGCCGCCATCTCCTTGAAATACCTGGGAGAGTCCTTTGATATTCATGCCAGCGGCGCCGACATTACCTTTCCCCACTGTGAAAATGTCCTGGCCATCGGCAAGGCGGCGACGGGAAAGGGGATGGCCAACTATTGGCTCAGCACTGAATTGCTGATGATCGACGGCAAGAAAATGTCCCGTTCCCTGGGCAACGTCCTGACGATGGAAGACCTGGAAAATAAGGACTACCAGGGACGGGAGGTCCGTTTTTTCCTGCTCGGCTCCCACTACCGTAAGCCCCTGAATTTTTCCTGGGGAGCCATGGAAACGGCAAAAAATACAGTCCGAAAGCTGAATCATTTCATTCAGCGCCTGATCCGTTTTACTTCCGGCGATGGTTTTCCCGACACGGACCAGTTGATATACGATGTCAAGCAGGGGTTCACAAGCGCCCTGGACGACGACCTCAATATCTCCGGCGCCCTTGCTTCTCTATTCGATTTTATCAATAAGGTGAGCGTTCCTCTGGCCCGGGGTCAGTTCAATCAAAGGGAAAGGGACAGAGTTTTGGAGGTGATGATGGGGCTGGACAGTGTTCTGGGAATCATGCATTTTGAAGAAGAAACAATTGGTATAGAGATCTCGAAATTGTTGGATGAGCGAGCCGCCATGCGGAAAGAACAACGCTGGCAGGAGGCTGACGCCATTCGGGGGAAACTCGCTGCCATGGGCATCGAGGTCTATGACACCCAGCAGGGTAGTTTCTGGAGGCATGGCTGAGGTGAGTGTAGACAAATAAATACGCAAATCAAATATTTATGGCTTTATATTTCTGCTTATGACCTGCATGTATGAATAGATGATGCTAAAAAGTGCTTGACAAAATAAATCAATAAATCTAAAGTCCCCAATTCGCATTTTCGGCGTGGTTTAGCCGAAGGTGCTTTATTTGTGTAAGCTCTTTGAATAATTAGCGAACTGCGTTTTGCTGGCGTAGCTCAACAGGTAGAGCAGCTGATTTGTAATCAGCAGGTTGCGGGTTCGAGTCCCATCGCCAGCTTCATAAATGATAATGAATTTCGATGGAGGGGTTCCCGAGTGGCCAAAGGGAGCAGACTGTAAATCTGCCGGCTCAGCCTACGGAGGTTCAAATCCCCCCCCCTCCACCATTTTTTTAACGCAGCGAGTGTCGTTGCCGATGGCGGTCCTGAAAAAGTATATGCGGGAGTAGCTCAGTGGCTAGAGCGTCAGCCTTCCAAGCTGAGGGTCGCGGGTTCGAATCCCGTTTCCCGCTCCATCAGGAAAGATTCGCCCACGTAGCTCAGTCGGTAGAGCACATCCTTGGTAAGGATGAGGTCACCAGTTCAATCCTGGTCGTGGGCTCCACTTAAAGATAAAGGTGGTTAAGATTATGAGAAATATTATTACCTTAGCTTGTACGGAGTGTAAGCAGAAGAATTACACGACTACAAAGAATAAGCGAACCATGCAGAGCCGACTCGAACTGAAAAAGTTCTGTAAGTTCTGCAGATCCCATAAGGCCCATAGGGAGACGAAGTAGATTTTATTTTGCTCCGTTATCATGTTGAGCATAAGACGGGCCAGTAGCTCTAATGGATAGAGCGCCGGACTCCAAATCCGGATGCTGGGGGTTCAAGTCCCTCCTGGCCTGCCATTTTTATTGATTGAATGGAAAACTTGATGGATAAAATCAAGATTTGGGTGGATAAAATCAAAGTGTTTCTTTCCGAGGCAAAGGTCGAGCTGAGAAAGGTGACTTGGCCGACGCCGAAGCAGACTTTCGCTTCGACCTCGATCGTAATTGTTGTAGTTGCCATCGTTTCAGTATTTCTCGGTATCGTGGATTTTGGTCTAACCAAATTGATCAAATTATTGTTGGGATAAGACCATGGCTCATAAATGGTATGTTGTGCACACCTATTCTGGTTATGAGAACAAGGTAAAGCTTTCTCTAAAGGAACGCATTGATGCGGCTGGGAAACAGGATTTTTTTACGGATGTCCTGATACCGGAGGAGGATATTGTTGAACTTGTTTCCGGGGAAAAGAAGACGTCCAAACGAAAGTTCTTCCCCGGATATATCCTTGTGCGGATGGAATTGAATGACGAGACGTGGCACATTGTTAAAGACACCCCTAAGGTAACTGGTTTTATTGGCGGGAAAGAAAAGCCTTTTCCCATCCCTGACCGGGATGTTGAAGTTCTTCGTACCCGCATCGATGAAGGTACCCTTAAGCCAAAGCCAAAGTTCAAGTTCGAAGTCAGCGACCATGTCCGTATAATTGATGGACCCTTTACCAATTTTGACGGTGTTATTGATGAAGTCAAACCGGAGAAGGGAAAACTGCGAGTCATCGTAAGTATTTTTGGAAGATCCACACCGGTGGAGCTGGATTTTATCCAGGTTGTACAGAATTAAAATCTTCATAAATAAGGTGAAAAGCTATGGCAAAAAAGGTAATTGCAAACATAAAGCTGCAGATCAAGGCAGGTAAGGCCACTCCTTCACCGCCGATCGGACCGGCCCTTGGGCAGCATGGTGTAAACATAATGGAGTTCTGCAAGGCGTATAATGCCATGACCCAGAGCCAGGAGGGTACGGTTATACCTGTGGTGATTACCGTTTATGCCGATCGATCTTTCACGTTTGTGACGAAGACGCCCCCGGCATCGGTACTTATCAAGCAAGCGGCAAAAATCGCCAAGGGGTCCGGAAATCCGAATAAGGAAAAGGTGGGGACGGTTACATCCAGGCAGGTCAGGGAGATTGCGGAACAGAAGTTCAATGATCTCAATGCAGTGGATATAGAAGGCGCCATAAGGGTCATCGAAGGCACGGCGCGCTCCATGGGGATTACAATCGAGGGATAAACTCACGTTGTTTGAGGTTTGATCATGACAAATAGAGGCAAAGCATTTATTGAGGCGAGGGAAAAAGTAGAACCCGGGAAACGCTATTTGCTGAGGGAGGCAATCGATCTTTTACTAGGTGCAACGAGGGCCAAGTTCGATGAGACGGTGGAGATTTCCTTACGGTTGGGCGTCAATCCCCAGCATGCTGACCAGATGGTCCGGGGCAGTGTAGTTCTTCCTAACGGTTTGGGCAAAACGGTTCGGGTACTGGCTTTCGCGAAAGGGGACAAAGAGAAAGAAGCCCTTGATGCTGGTGCGGATTTTGCCGGTGCGGACGAACTGATTGAAAAAATCAAGGGAGGATGGCTGGATTTCGACCGGGTAGTTGCGACCCCTGATATGATGGGGAGTGTTGGGAAACTCGGAAAAATTCTGGGCCCGAGGGGGCTCATGCCCAACCCGAAAGTGGGAACCGTAACGTTTGAAGTGGCCAAGGCCGTGGCGGAACTGAAGGCAGGTAAAGTCGAGTTTCGCGTCGAGAAAGCCGGCATCGTGCATACTCCGGTGGGAAAGGTCTCCTTTGGCGCCGATAAACTTCTGGAGAATATTGCCGCTGTTGTTGAAACTATCATCAAGTTGAAACCGGCCGCAAGTAAGGGAACTTACCTGAGGAGCATTTCCCTTTCTTCCACAATGGGTCCGGGGGTTAAGGTCGATCCCCTTGATGTGAGAAATATATAAAGTCCGCAGTAGATAGATCAATTGTTTACTAACTAAGTCTGAGACAGCAGGTACAGGTGTTTAAACGGTAGTAGTAGGCCTGCCTAGACGAGAGAAAAACCATGATTAGAATTGGTCATCATCGTCTTTTTTCCTGTTACCTGCAAGTTTTGGAACTTTCGGTTACATAGGGCCTGTTGGATGATAGGATACCACTCAGGCAACAATAGATATACGAAAGGAGGTTGAAGATTGGATCGAAAGGAAAAAGAGCAGGTTATTGCAGAACTTCACGAAAAGTTGAAAGATTTTAAACTTGCAGTTCTTGCCGGTTACTCGGGAATGGATGTGGCTCGCATTACATCCTTGCGCGTAGCCCTGCGTAAGTCTGGTTCCGACATTCATGTGGTCAAGAATACCTTGCTGCGAATAGCCTCGCAGGGAACGAATTTCAGCACCATGAATGAGTACGTCAAAGGGCCCTTGGCTCTGATTATGACAGACAAGGATGTAGTGGAACCGATTAAGGTGCTTGTGGAGTTCGCAAAGAAGAATGCTGAACTGGAGATCAAAGCGGCCATGCTGGCGGGGAAGGTGTTGAGCAGGGATCAGGTTAATTCCGTCGCCACTCTGCCCAGCCGAGAGGTACTCCTGTCGAGGTTGCTATCGGTACTCATAGGTGTTCCGACAGGTTTGGTGAGCGTCTTGAGTGCTGTGCCCCGGGGCATGGTACAGGTTCTCGATGCCTACCGTATGAAAAAAGAGTCAGCACAATAAATTATAATATAGGAAGGAAGAAGCGAAGATGGCAAGTCAGATAACCAAAGAAGACGTAGTAAAATTTATTGAAGAAATGACAGTTCTTGATCTTTCCGAGTTGGTCAAGGAATTGGAGCAGCGGCTCGGTGTTTCTGCTGCAGCCCCTATGATGGTCGCCGCAGCGGCTCCCGCGGGTGGTGATGCGGCAGCACAGGTGGAAGAAAAAACAGAATTCGATGCCATCCTGACCGGGTTTGGCGACCAGAAAATTCAGGTCATCAAGGTTGTCAGGGCCATAACGGGTCTCGGACTGAAAGAAGCTAAAGACCTTGTCGATGGCGCGCCAAAACCTATTAAAGAAGCGGTCTCAAAGGATGAGGCGGCGGATATAAAGAAGAAGATTGAAGAAGTCGGCGGCACCGTAGAGGTTAAGTAGGAACCTCCGTGACGGCTTACTGAAATCGCGAAACCGAAAGGATAATATGGGCGAGTTTCGAAAAATTTTCGGACGGATAAAGAAGATCGTAGATATTCCCAATTTGATCGACATCCAGGTCAAATCATATGAAAAATTTCTCCAGATGGATACACTTCCTGAGAAACGGGGGAATTTCGGTCTTCAGGGAGCCTTTAAGAGTGTCTTTCCCATTTCGGACTACAGCAAGAAATGCTCTCTCGAATTCGTTAGTTACAAGATCGGCGGCGTTCGCTACGACGTCAAGGAGTGCATTCAGAAGGGAATGAGCTATGCGGCCCCATTGAAGATAGTTGTACGGCTGCTGATCTTTGATGTCGATCCGGGTACGGGTCAGAAGCAGATCAGTAATATCAAGGAGCAGGAAATTTATTTCGGGGAAGTTCCTTTAATGACCGAAAACGGTACCTTCATCGTCAATGGGACGGAACGGGTCATCGTCAGCCAGCTCCATCGCTCTCCGGGCATCTTTTTCGATCACGACAAGGGGAAGACCCTGGCCAGTGGCAAACTGATCTATTCGGCCCGCGTGATCCCCATTCGGGGGTCTTGGCTGGATCTGGAATTCGATTCGAAGGATATTCTTTACGTTCGTATAGACCGCAGACGCAAGATGCCGGTTACGATCTTGTTGAAGGCCATGGGTAATTCGACAGAATTCATCTTGAATTATTTCTACAGCATTGAAACAATATTTCTGGATGAGGACAATTATTTCATGGCTGTTGATGGTTCGCTCGTGGGCGAGAAGGCTCCTGATGACATAAAGGATCTCAAATCAGGAGAGGTTATTGTAAAAAAAGGCAGAAAAATCAACAAATTATTGTTGAAGAAGATGTCTGACGTGGGGATCAACCGCATTGCCATGGATGAAACCGATGTCATCGGCAAGATCCTGTCTTCTGATATCCTTGATCCTGAGACAGGGGAGGTGCTGCTTCGCTGTAACGAAGAACTTGATCGGGATGGACTGAAACTTGTGCATGCGAAAAACATTAAAGAAGTCCGTTTCATCCACCTCGATGAAGAGCGAGCCAATGCCTCGATCCGCGATACCCTCCTTGCTGATCGGATCGAAGCGGTGGAAGATGCGGTCATTGAAATCTACCGTCGCCTGCGACCCAGCAATCCGCCTACACCTGAGACGGCCAACGCCTTTTTCCGGAGCCTCTTTTTTGAACCGGAAACCTATGACCTGTCCGATGTTGGACGCGCCAAGATGAATTATAAGCTCCGTTTGGACGTTCCCACTGATGTTACGGTTCTGAGAAAAGAAGATATCATGGCGGCAGTGAAATATCTCATCGAACTTAAGAACGGCGGTGGTGATTACAGTGTTGACGATATAGATCATCTTGGCAACCGGCGGGTGAGATCTGTAGGGGAACTGATTGAAAATCAATATCGAATCGGTTTGGTCCGAATGGAAAGGGCCATTAAAGAAAAGATGAGCTTACAAGACATTGAGACCATGATGCCCCATGATCTTGTCAACGCCAAACCGGTCTCGGCCGTGGTAAACGAGTTTTTTGGCAGCTCTCAGTTGTCTCAGTTCATGGATCAGACCAATCCTTTATCCGAGATTACCCATAAACGGAGGCTTTCCGCCCTCGGTCCAGGTGGGCTCACCAGAGAGAGAGCAGGATTTGAAGTCCGGGATGTCCATCCTACCCACTATGGGCGGATTTGTCCTGTAGAGACGCCGGAAGGACCCAACATCGGGCTTATTGTTTCCTTGAGTACCTATGCTAGGGTTAATGAATTCGGTTTTATTGAAACCCCTTATCGCCTTGTCGATGCCGGACGTGTTCTGGACGACATTCGCTATATGACAGCCATCGAAGAGGAAAATTTTGTTGTTGCCCAGGCGGATCGTCCTCTTGATAGGGATGGAAGGTTTATTGGCGAGATGATCTCTGCCCGTAAGGGCGGCGATTTTATAACCGTCGAACCATCCGATATCAACTATATGGATGTTTCCCCCAATCAACTGGTAAGTGTTGCGGCGACGCTCATCCCGTTCCTTGAACACGATGACGCCAACCGGGCGCTTATGGGATCAAACATGCAGCGACAGGCTGTGCCGCTTATGCGTCCCGCCGTTCCGCTGGTAGGTACGGGTATGGAGGCTATTGTAGCCAGAGATTCCGGCGCCGTTGTGGCGGCAAAGAGGGACGGGGTAGTGGAAAATGTCGATGCCTCGCGAATCGTCGTAAAATGTGACGGGGCTGAGGAAGATGATCTGGATATCGGAGTGGATATCTACAATCTGATCAAATATCAACGGTCCAATCAGGATACCTGCTTCAACCAGAAGCCGATTGCCGTCAAGGGTGATCGTGTGCGCCGGGGTGATATTATTGCCGACGGTCCCGCCACCGATAATGGCGAACTGGCCTTGGGACGGAATGTCATGGTGGCCTTCATGTCCTGGGGAGGTTATAACTATGAAGACTCTATATTAGTCAGTGAGCGAGTGGTCAAGGAAGATATCTACACCTCGATTCATATCGAAGAATTCGAGACTATGGCCCGGGATACGAAACTGGGGAAAGAGGAGATCACCAGGGATATACCCAATGTCGGCGAAGAGGCCCTGAAGAACCTTGATGAGAGTGGTATCGTGCGGATGGGTGTTTCCGTCAAGCCGGGCGATATCCTGGTGGGAAAGATTACCCCCAAGGGAGAAACACAGTTGTCCTCGGAAGAGAAGTTGCTTCGGGCGATTTTTGGTGAAAAAGCTAGTGATGTCAGGGACACATCACTCCGGGTGCCTCCCGGGGTTGAGGGGACGGTCATTGACGCCAAGATCTTTACCCGCAAGGGAGTTGAAAAAGATCATCGCTCCCAGGAAATCGAAGAAGAGGCTCTGAGGTCCATTGAAAAGGACCGGACTGATGAGGTACGGATTATTCTCGATTCTGTGCGACTCAGAATCTCGGAGATGCTTACAGGTAAGACAGCAGCTGCCAAGCTTGCCGATGCAAGGAAGAAGGTCTATCTCAAAAAGGGAGATGTGATTACAAGTGAATTTTTAGACAAAATACCTTTCGATCTGTGGAAGGATGTCGCCCTTGTTGAGGCTGAAGAGACGGAAGAAAAGATCCGCATGCTCCATGAGAATCTGGCCCGGAAGACCGAACTCATTGATGCATATTTTAAGGAAAAGGTTGAGAAACTGAAGGCCGGCGACGAGTTGCCTCCCGGCGTGATTAAAATGGTGAAGGTCTATGTGGCCATCAAGAGAAAGCTCTCCGTAGGGGATAAAATGGCGGGTCGTCACGGGAACAAGGGGGTTCTTTCCCGCATCCTGCCGGAAGAAGATATGCCCTTCTTTACGGACGGGACCCAGGTGGATATCGTTCTTAACCCCTTAGGCGTTCCTTCCCGCATGAATGTGGGCCAGATTCTGGAAACCCATCTGGGATGGGCGGCCAAGGGCTTGGGTGATAAAATAAACCAGATGTTAGAAACCCATGAGAACCTGGAACTGATCAAGAAAGAGATCAAGGCGATCTACGCATCGCCTGAGTGTGAACGTTTTGTAAATGCTGCCACTGACGATGAAATACAACGACTTGTTTGCCGTTTGAAAAGTGGGGTGGCGTTTTCAACGCCTGTCTTTGACGGCGCCGACGAAAGTGAAATCCGTCATATGCTCAAGACGGCAAATCTTCCTGAGAAGGGACAGACGGTCCTGTTCGATGGCCGGACAGGGGAACCCTTTGATCAGGAGATTACGGTAGGAATGATCTACATGCTGAAACTCCACCACCTGGTAGACAACAAGATCCATGCCCGTTCCATCGGGCCTTACTCTCTCGTTACCCAGCAGCCATTAGGGGGCAAGGCGCAGTTCGGTGGACAGCGTCTCGGCGAGATGGAAGTATGGGCCATGGAGGCTTACGGCGCCGCCTATTCCCTCCAGGAATTTCTGACGGTGAAATCGGACGACGTGGCGGGCAGAACGAGAATGTACGAGGCCATCGTTAAAGGGGAACATACCCTGGAACCGGGCCTGCCGGAGTCCTTCAACGTACTCGTCAAGGAACTCCAGAGCCTCTGCCTGGATGTCGAATTAATCGAGGAATAAAGTTAAGGAGAGCATGCGTGGAAGACGTATTCACCTACTTTGAAAAGCCAAAGGATCCGATCCGTTTCAATGCGATCAGGATTTCTATTGCTTCACCGGAAAAGATCCTCTCTTGGTCTGCTCGGCCCAATACTAACGGCGAGGTCAAGAAACCGGAGACGATCAATTATCGAACATTCAAACCGGAAAGGGATGGATTGTTTTGTGCCAAGATTTTCGGGCCTGTTAAGGACTATGAATGTCTCTGCGGCCGTTATAAACGGATGAAACACCGGGGTGTTATCTGTGAAAAGTGCGGAGTGGAAGTCATTCAGTCCAAGGTGCGCCGGGAAAGATTGGGTCATATCAAGCTTGCAACACCCGTTGCTCATATCTGGTTCCTGAAGAGCCTGCCCAGCAGGATCGGGAACGTCCTCGATCTCACCCTTAAAGAACTGGAGAAGATTCTCTACTTTGAAGCGTGGATTGTCATGGATCCCAAAGGCACTTCTCTGAAGAAGAAGGAATTGCTGTCTGAAGAGGAAGTCCATGAGCTCAAGGAGCAATATGGTGAAGACGCCTTTGAGGTGGGCATCGGTGCCGAAGCGGTCCGAAAACTGCTCGAGGAATTGAATCTGGACAATCTGGATGCGGAACTGCGCGAGGAATTAAAGACGGCCGTATCGGACACGAAAAAGAAGAAGCTTGTCAAGAGACTTAAGGTCGTAGAGGCGTTGAAGAAATCGGGAAACAAACCGGAATGGATGGTTCTCACCGTTCTTCCCGTCATTCCTCCCGATCTGCGCCCCCTCGTTCCCCTCGATGGTGGCCGCTTTGCAACATCAGATCTCAATGATCTCTACCGGCGGGTGATCAACCGTAATAACAGACTGAAGCGCCTCATGGAACTCAATGCCCCGGAGATTATTATCCGTAATGAAAAGCGAATGCTCCAGGAAGCTGTAGACGTCCTGTTCGATAACGGACGCCGGGGGCGGGCGATAACCGGCACCAACAAGCGTCCCCTCCGCTCTCTGTCCGACATGCTCAAGGGAAAACAGGGACGCTTCCGCCAAAATCTTCTGGGCAAGCGAGTAGACTATTCAGGTCGGTCCGTCATCACCGTAGGGCCGGATTTACGGCTGCACCAATGTGGCCTTCCCAAGCAGATGGCCCTGGAGCTGTTCAAGCCCTTTGTCTATAACCGTCTTATGGAAAAGGGTTATGTGACGACCGTAAAAAGCGCCAAGAAGATGGTGGAACGCGAACCATCAGAAGTATGGGATGCCCTGGACGAGGTCGTCCGGGAATACCCGGTAATGCTGAACCGTGCTCCCACACTGCACCGCTTGGGAGTGCAGGCCTTTGAACCGATCCTGATTGAGGGCAAGGCCATTCAGCTTCATCCCCTGGTCTGTACGGCATTTAATGCGGATTTTGACGGCGATCAAATGGCGGTCCATGTTCCCCTGTCGATTGAAGCACAGACGGAAGCCCGGGTATTGATGATGTCCACGAACAACATCCTGTCTCCCGCACACGGTAAACCGATCATTATTCCGAGTCAGGATATCGTTCTTGGGATCTATTACCTTACACGGTCAAAAGCAGATGTGCGCGGTACAGGGATGGTATTTTCCGGTCCCGAGGAGGTACGGAGAGCCTTGGATGCCGGTAGTGTGGATCTACATGCACAGATTGTGGTCCGCTTAAACGGAGACAGGAAGGAAACCACCGTAGGGCGAATGATGCTCTTCGAGGTTATTCCGGAAGGCATTTCTTTTGATCTCGTCAACAAGTTAATGAATAAAAAGGAACTTGCCAACCTCATCGACTATAGCTACCGGACATGTGGAGCGAAAACTACGGTCCTTTTGGCAGACCGTCTTAAAGACCTGGGATTTAAATACGCAACAACTTCCGGAGCATCCATTGCCATTCACGATATGGTTGTTCCCGGCAACAAGAAGGAGATTGTGGGGAGGGCCGACAAGGATGTTTTAAAGATTCAGAAGCAATACATGGATGGTTTGATTACGGATGGAGAGCGATACAATAAAGTCATCGATATTTGGGCGCAGGCAACTGAGAAGATCGCCGCAGAAATGATGGGGGGGATTGCTACGACCGAGATTACAACCAGTTCAGGGGAAAAGAAACGGGCCGATAGTTTCAATCCCATTTTCATGATGGCCGATTCCGGGGCGCGAGGATCAGCTGTTCAAATCCGTCAGTTGGCGGGTATGCGTGGACTTATGGCCAAACCATCGGGGGAAATCATCGAAACGCCGATAACGGCCAATTTCCGTGAGGGACTGACGGTTCTCCAATACTTCATTTCCACTCACGGCGCCAGGAAAGGTCTTGCCGATACGGCGCTGAAGACAGCCAATTCAGGCTATTTAACAAGAAGGCTGGTGGATGTTGCCCAAGACTGTATAATTACCGAAGAGGATTGCGGGACCATCGATGGTATTTACGTCTCTGCCCTTATGGAAGGTGGCGAAATCATTGAGACGGCCGGAGAGCGTGTTCTGGGAAGGGTTGTCTTGGAAGAGATAGCCGACCCCTTTACCGGAGAAATACTTGTCCAGGCAAACGAAGCAATCGATGAGGCTTTGTCGGAAAGAATTGACCGAGCCGGTATCGAGAGGGTCAGCATTCGCTCCGTTCTCACCTGCAAGTCCAAGCATGGCACCTGTGCTATGTGCTATGGTCGAGATCTTGCCCACGGTCATATTGTCAACATCGGTGAAGCAGTCGGCATTATTGCAGCCCAATCCATCGGTGAACCGGGCACACAGTTGACCATGAGGACATTCCATATCGGTGGGACGGCGAAGTTTGATGAGCGTTCCACCCTCCAATCCAGGCATGATGGGACAGTCAAGTTTGTAAACCTCACAACGGTCAAGATCCAGATAGGTGATCTTGTCGTTATGAACCGCAATGGCGAAATCCACATCCTTGATGATCAGGGGCGAAACCGCGGGAAATATCCCGTTCCATATGGGGCGCATCTAAAGGTCAAGGAAGGAGATACTGTTTACGGTCCCGGGAAAGACTCCAAAACGGGGCAGGAAAGGCAGGCGACGCTGATTGCCGAGTGGGATCCCTTCTCTATACCGATCCTTGCTGAGGTCGACGGTATAATCAAGTACGGCGACATCATTGAGGGTAAAACCATGCAGGAACAGGTCGATGAAGTGACGGGTCTTTCCCGTAAGGTGGTAGTCGAATCCAAGGGAACGGATATGCGACCCCGGGTATCGATCAAAGACAAGAAGGGCAGGACGGCCAAGGTTCCGGGTACGTCTGTGGTTGCCCGTCATCTGTTGCCGGTGGGGGCCAATATTGTTGTTTCGGAAGGGTACCAGGCCAGCGCCGGAGATATTATTGCCAAGATTCCTCGGGAGACAACCAAAACCAAGGATATTACTGGTGGTCTTCCCCGGGTGGCCGAGCTGTTTGAAGCGAGAAAACCAAAAGAATACGCTGTGATAAGTGAGATCAAGGGGATTGTGTCTTATGGCAAGGACGCCAAGGGCAAAAGAAAGGTTATTGTCACCCCGGACAGCGGCGAGGATAAGGAATACCTTATTCCCAAGGGTAAGCATGTCAGTGTTCAGGAAGGCGACCGGGTTCAGGAAGGGGAGCCCCTGATGGATGGTGTTAATAACCCCCATGACCTTTTGGCGATCAAGGGTGAAAAGGAACTTGCCCGTTATCTTGTCGATGAGGTTCAGGAAGTCTACCGGCTTCAGGGAGTCAAGATTAACGATAAACATATAGAAGTTATCGTCCGCCAGATGCTCAGGCGAATAAAGATCGTCGATCCAGGGGACACCACTTTTATAGCCGATGAACAAGTAGAACGTCATCGATTTCAGGAAGAGAATGGGCGTGTGGCTGCAGAGGGGGAAAGGCCGGCAATCGGTAAACCGATTTTACTCGGCATAACCAAGGCCTCCCTATCAACCCAGAGCTTCATTTCCGCCGCATCCTTCCAGGAGACCACGCGGGTGCTGACGGAGGCAAGTCTGGCCGGTAAAACTGATTATCTTCGTGGTCTGAAGGAAAACGTTATTATGGGACGTTTGATTCCTGCCGGTACGGGATTGCCAATGTACCGGAAACTCGGCATAAAAACACTCGCCGAAGACACGTCGGCCCTTGAAAGCCGAGAGTTAGAAGGAATATTGGATGAGAAAATGCTTGACATCTGATCATCTTATTGGTAGTAAATCAGACTTTGCCGTTCCTGTCCGCAATGACAGTTGAAGCTTTTTTGGAGGAGCAATGCCAACGATAAACCAATTGGTCCGGAAAGGAAGGACCAAGATAGAGGGAAAGACCAGAACACCGGCCCTTGCAGGATCCCCGCAACGCCGGGGGGTCTGTGTACGGGTCTACACATCAACGCCTAAAAAACCGAACTCGGCGTTAAGGAAAGTGGCCAGAGTTCGCCTGACAAGTGGATACGAGGTAACTTCCTATATCCCGGGTGTGGGGCACAACCTTCAGGAGCATTCGGTAGTACTTGTCCGAGGGGGCAGAGTCAAGGATCTCCCCGGGGTGCGCTATCACGTTGTCCGTGGAACCCTTGATGCGGTGGGTGTTCAGGGCAGAAAACAGGGAAGATCCAAATATGGCGCCAAAAAGCCGAGCTAAACGGGGTTAGATCATCATGCCGAGAAGACGAGAAGTAACGAAGAGAGAGATTATTCCGGATCCCAAGTATCACAACAAGATGGTGGCCCAGTTCGTCAACAATCTTTTGAAGCAAGGAAAGAAAAGTACCGCTGAGTCGATTCTATACGGGGCGCTTGATCTTATTGAGAAGAGGATTAAAGAATCCCCCGTGGATGTTTTTGAAAAAGCATTGAATAATGTGAAGCCCGTGATTGAGGTTAAATCGAGAAGAGTCGGCGGCTCTACGTATCAGGTTCCCACAGAGGTTCAACCATCACGACGGGTTGCCTTGGCTATCCGTTGGTTGATTACCCATGCCAAGGAGCGTACGGATAAGACGATGAAGGAAAAGCTGGCGGCGGAACTGATCGATGCGGCCAACAATAGAGGGGCGGCCATTAAGAAGCGGGAAGCCGTTCATAAAATGGCGGAGGCCAACAAGGCATTTGCCCACTATCGGTTTTGAAGCAGGGATTAATATAAGTCAGTCCACGAGCAAAGGGTCATAAACATATAAGAACTTTTTTCAAAAGACGAAGGAGGTAAGTAGAGATGGGTAAGAAGAAATATGAAAGGACAAAGCCGCATATGAACATCGGTACCATTGGTCATGTGGATCACGGTAAAACGACATTGACGGCAGCAATTACCAAGCACTTGTCCAAGAAAGGCTTCGCCGAGTTCAGGCCCTTTGACTCCATCGATAATGCACCGGAGGAGAAGGAAAGAGGAGTTACCATCAATATCTGCCATGTGGAGTACGAGACAGACAAAAGGCATTATGCCCACGTTGACTGCCCTGGTCACGCTGATTATATCAAGAATATGATTACCGGCGCCGCCCACATGGATGGCACCATCCTTGTCGTGGCCGCCTCCGATGGACCCATGCCCCAGACCAGAGAACACATTTTGCTGGCCAGGCAGGTACAGGTCCCCTATGTGGTGGTCTATATGAATAAAGTTGATCTCGTTGATGATCCGGAGCTTCTCGACCTGGTCGAGCTGGAACTCAGGGACCTTCTGAAGGATTACCAGTTTCCGGGTGATGAAATTCCTATCATCCGCGGATCGGCACTTAAGGCTCTGGAAACGGATGATTCTGCTTCTGAAGACGCCAAATCCATCTGGGAACTTCTTGATGCAGTAGATAACTATATTCCGCAGCCCGAGCGTGTTTTGGACAAACCCTTTCTTATGCCCATCGGTGACGTTTTCAGCATCTCCGGTCGTGGGACAGTGGTAACGGGCAGAGTAGATAGAGGCATTGTCAGGACGGGAGAGGAAGTAGAAATCGTCGGGATTCGCCCGACATTCAAGACCGTATGCACCGGCGTGGAAATGTTTCGGAAGACATTGGACGAAGGCCGGGCCGGTGACGATATCGGAGTTCTGCTAAGAGGAACTAAAAGGGACGAGGTTGAAAGGGGTCAGGTTGTGGCGAAGCCCGGTTCCATTACCCCCCACACAAAATTCAAGGCCCAGGTTTACATTCTGACGAAGGAGGAGGGAGGTCGTCATACGCCTTTCTTTTCGGGCTACCGACCCCAGTTTTATTTCCGGACGACGGATGTGACTGGTGTGGCCGTACTACCAGAGGGCGTGGAAATGGTTATGCCCGGAGATAACATCGAGATGGAAATCGATCTGATTACGCCTATCGCCATGGAGGACCAGCTGCGATTTGCAATTCGCGAGGGTGGCCGAACTGTTGGTTCCGGTGTTGTCAGCAAGGTAATCGAATAATGAAGAGGGGTCCAGCGCGACCATGAAAGACCAGAGAATAAGAATTCGTCTTAAGGCATACGACCACAAACTACTGGACAGATCGGTAGAGGATATTGTCGAGACAGCTAAGCGTACGGGGGCCCGGGTTGCCGGTCCCATTCCACTGCCTACGGAAATCAATCGTTATTGTGTCAATCGTTCGCCCCATGTGGACAAAAAGTCCCGGGAGCAATTTGAAATCAGGACACACAAGCGATTGATTGATATCATCGAACCTACGCAGTCGACAGTCGATGCCCTGATGAAGCTCGATCTATCTGCTGGTGTGGACGTGGAGATCAAACTATAGGTTACACATGACAGGAGATGGGAGGATGTGACTGTATCCAGCTCCTGAATTTTTTTAGGCGATTAGAGAAGCGAGATGAGAAAGGGACTTATTGGCAGGAAATTAGGCATGACGCAGGTCTTTACTGAAGCTGGCGAGGCCATGCCGGCAACGGTTATCGAGGTGGAGCCTTCTGTTGTCATTCAGAAAAAGACCGTGCAGCGAGAAGGATATGACGCTGTGCAAATCGGATGCAGTCGTGTCAAGCAAAAACACGTAACGAAACCCCTCCAAGGTCATTTCCAGAAGGCAGACAAGGGTTTCTTTCGCATCCTCCGTGAGTTGCGAGGGGATGTCAGTGAATTTGAACTTGGGCAGGAAGTGCGGGTGGACGTCTTCAAGCCGGGGGACTTCGTTGATATAACCGGAACATCAAAGGGAAAAGGGTTTGCCGGCGTTATAAAGAGGCACGGCTTCAGGGGTGGTAGGGCAACCCATGGATCCATGTTTCACCGGGCTCCCGGTTCGATAGGCGCCAGCGCTGAACCGTCCCGTGTTTTCAAGGGCAGGAAACTACCCGGGCAGATGGGAAACGAGAGAAATACCGTGCAAAATATGCAAGTCTTGGTCGTAAGACCCGATGACAATGCAATTTTGGTGAAAGGTTCGATTCCTGGAGGGAAGCAAGGTCTCGTTCTGATCAGGCAGGCGATCAAAAAATAGTATTTGTATAGAAATCCAGGGTGGTGAACATGCCAGTAGCGGCAGTGTATGATATAGAAAACAAAAAGGTATCCGAGATTGACCTCAGTGATCAGATTTTTGGCGCCCCGGTCAACGAAGCGGTGATTTATGAAGTAGTCAGGATGCAACTGATTTCACGGCGCAGCGGCACAGCATGTACAAAGACGAGGCGGGACATCAGAGGAGGCGGAAAAAAGCCTTGGCGTCAGAAGGGAACAGGGCGGGCGAGAGCAGGGACCAGTCGTTCCCCCATATGGCGCGGGGGTGGCACTGTTTTCGGCCCTTTGCCGAGGGATTACTCGTATAAAGTTACCAAAAAAGTTAGAAAGCTTGCCTTGATATCGGCACTGAGCCAGAAATTTAAAGAAGAGCGGATGATCATTCTTAATGATTTTCCAATGGAAGGAATCAAGACAAAGAAATTCAAGGAAGTCGTTGATCGTTTCGGGATGAAAAAAGCCCTTGTTGTGATTGACAAATCTTATCCTGTCCTGGAGAAATCTTCAAGGAACCTCAAAAATATCAAAATGATTCGTTCGGAAGGCATAAATGTCTATGACCTTTTAAATCATGATCATGTAGTTTTGCTGGAACCGTCCGTGAAGAACATTGAGGGGGCGTTACGATCATAATGGAATTATATAAAATCATTAAAAAGGCACTGATTACAGAAAAAAGTACCGTCGCTAAAGACGAAGCGAATAAATACTTCTTCGAGGTGGATCGCCGGGCAAACAAGATCGAAATTAGTAACGCTGTCGAAAAGCTATTCAAAGTGAAGGTTGTCAATGTGGCGGTCATGAATGTGCCGGGAAAGAAGAAACGGACAGGCAAGATCCTGGGGGAGAAACCTGCATGGAAGAAGGCAGTGGTTACCTTGGCGCCTGGCAGCCGTATCGAAGTTTTTGAAGGTGTGTAATAAGTTTTAAGGGAACGGATCATGGCAATCAAAACGTACAAACCAACATCACCGGGAAGACGATTTCAGACCTGTTCTGATTTTGAGGAAATTACCGCGTCAAAGCCTGAAAAAAGCCTTCTCCGTCCTTTGAAGAAAAGCGGAGGGCGTAATGTTAATGGACGGATGACGAGCCGACATATCGGCGGCGGTCATAAACGAAGATACCGTCTTGTTGATTTCAGAAGAGATAAAATGGATATCCCGGCGCGAGTGGCGTCAATCGAGTATGATCCCAACCGGTCCGCAAGGATCGCCTTGCTGAACTACGCCGACGGCGAGAAACGTTATATTCTTGCCCCGGATAAGATAGTTGTGGGCGATGTTGTCATCAGCGGTGAACGGGCCGACATCAAACCGGGGAACGCCATTCCGCTTAAAAATATCCCCTTGGGTACTCTTATTCATAATGTCGAACTTAAGATCGGTCGGGGTGGACAGATTATACGCAGCGCCGGTTCTTATGGTCAGTTGATGGCCAAGGAGGGGGGGTATGCACAAGTACGCCTTCCTTCGGGCGAAGTCAGGAAAATCTTCCTTGCCTGCAAGGCTACCATTGGTCAGATTGGCAATATCGAGCATGAAAATATCAGTATCGGCAAGGCGGGAAGGAACCGCTGGCTAGGGAAACGTCCCAAGGTCAGAGGGGTGGCCATGAATCCCATCGATCATCCCATGGGTGGAGGAGAAGGGAAATCATCGGGTGGAAGACATCCATGTACCCCTTGGGGAGTTCCGACAAAAGGGCACAAGACCAGAACAAACAAAAGTACGGATAAATACATCGTAAAGAGAAGAGGTTAGAAGGTGGCAAGGTCGGTAAGAAAGGGTCCATTCATCGAGGCTAAACTGCTTGAAAAAGTCAGGAAAGCAGAAGCGGCGGGGAGTAAGGCAGTCATAAAAACTTGGTCACGACGGTCGACGATCACCCCTGATCTCATCAGTCATACATTCGCCGTCCATAACGGCAAAAAGTTCATTCCTGTTTTTGTAACGGAAAACATGGTTGGACATAAACTGGGTGAGTTTGCTCCGACAAGGACCTTTTTTAGTCATGCCGGAGACAGGAAATCGAAGTTGAGAAGATAATCCTGTCGTGTTCGACAACGGCAAGGTTTGGAGTAAGGCTATGGAAGCAAAGGCTGTTGCTAAATATATCCGGATATCACCCCAGAAGGCGAGACTCGTCGTTGATCTTGTCCGGGGCAAGAAGGTCGCGGAGGCCGAAAAAATACTTTCCTTTACAAGAAAGTATGGGGCCATGCTGGTGGGGAAAGTTCTTAAGTCTGCTTTGGCCAACGCAAAACAAAACCCGAACATTGATGAAAATATTCTCTTTGTGAAGGCAGTTTTTGTTGATCAGGGCCCTTCGCTGAAGCGCTGGCGAGCAAGGGCTCAGGGCCGGGCGGCAGCGATTAAAAAGAGAATGAGTCATATTACCGTTGTCCTTGACGAGGCATAGAGACATCTTTAGGAGGTGGGAGATTGGGTCAGAAGGTTAATCCGATCGGTTTGAGGTTGGGTGGTGTTAAGACATGGAAATCACTTTGGTTTTCTGAAAAGAACTACAGCGAGCTCCTTCACGAAGATATCCGCATCCGCCGGTATCTCAAACAAAAACTCTATCACGCTGGTATTTCAAGGATTGAGATTGAGAGAGCTGCGAATAAAGCAAAAGTCAATATCTATGCTGCCCGTCCCGGAATCATTATTGGCAAAAAGGGATCTGAAATCGAAAAGTTGAAAAAAGATCTCGAACAGGTGAGCAGCAGCGATATTATAATTAATATTCTGGAAGTCCGGAAGCCGGAGATAGACGCCCAACTCGTTGCGGAAAACGTCGCCCAGCAACTGGAGAGAAGAATTGCTTTCCGGCGGGCCATGAGGAAGGGTGTAAACTCATCCATGAAGTTTGGAGCAAAGGGAATACGTGTCAACTGTTCGGGCAGACTTGGAGGTGCGGAAATGGCGAGGGCCGAGTGGTATCGCGAAGGACGTGTTCCCCTCCATACCCTGCGGGCTGATATTGACTGGGGATTTGCAGAGGCCAGAACAGCATATGGTAAAATTGGCGTGAAAGTTTTTATATTTCATGGTGAGATACTTAAAACCAAAAGCGAGCGCGAACGATAGACACAAGATTGAGCAAGGATTTCAGACAGGGGTTTTTGAACCATGTTAATGCCGAAAAGGGTCAAATATAGAAAGCCGCAGCGGGGTCGCATGACCGGTCAGGCAACGAGAGGCAATAGCGTCGCCTTCGGTGAGTTCGGGTTGCAGGCAACGGAGTGCGGCTGGGTAACAGCAAGGCAAATTGAATCGGCTCGTGTGGCGATGACGAGGCACGTAAAACGAGGGGGGAAGATCTGGATTCGGGTTTTTCCTCATAAGGCCGTGACAAAGAAACCTGCGGAAACTCGTATGGGAAAAGGAAAGGGAGCTCCGGAAGAATGGGTGGCTGTTGTTAAACCGGGAATGATCCTTTACGAAATGCGCGGGGTTTCCCCGGAAATTGCCAAAGAGGCCTTCCGCCTGGCAGCCCATAAGCTCCCCATCGGAGTCAAGTTTTTAGCAACGGAGATGGCTGATGAAAGTTAATGAGCTGAGGGACCTGAGCATCGATGAGTTACGGCAGAAAAACCAGGAACTTGATGAAGAGCTTTTTCGGTTGAAGCTTCGTCATACTTCTGGGCAATTGGATTCTCCCTCTACGTTGGGCCAAACAAGGAAAAACATCGCCCGTATCAAGACTGTCTTGAGACAGAAGGAGGGTCAGTAGTCATGGAAGGCCGGGGGAACCAAAGAACAATCAAAGGTGTGGTGGTCAGCAGCAAAATGGAGAAAACCATAGTTGTTCGTACGGAGCGCTTGGTGAAACACGCTGTTTTCCATAAATATATAAGACAATATGCGAAATACAAGGCTCACGACGAAGGTAATCAGTGTCGTGTCGGAGATAAGGTTCTCATTGTTGAATCTCGGCCGCTGAGCAGGGACAAGCGGTGGAGGATGCGGACCATTCTGGAGCGAGCCAAGTAGCATCGGGACTTTTGTGAAGGCGGAGCAGTATTATGATTCAGATGCAGACCATTCTAAATGTGGCAGACAACTCGGGTGCAAAGAAAGTTGCCTGCATCAAAGTTCTGGGGGGGTCGAAGCGGCGCTTTGCCAGTGTTGGCGATGTCATTGTGGTATCGGTAAAGGAAGCCATTCCCAATTCTAAGGTTAAGAAAGGGGATGTCATGAAAGCCGTTATCGTCCGCACGGTGAAAGAGGTGCGAAGGCAGGATGGGTCTTATCTTAAGTTTGATGATAATTCAGCAGTTCTGATTTCTAATCAAATGGAGCCGATCGGAACCAGAATATTTGGCCCTGTGGCTCGGGAACTAAGAGCCAAGCAGTTCATGAAGATCATCTCTTTGGCTCCTGAGGTACTCTAAGGGGTAGACGGACAGGATATGGAAACAAGGAACGAAAAAATGCATAGAAAGCAGTTGAAAAAGGGAGATATGGTGAAGGTCGTCGCCGGTAAGGAAAAAGGTAAAACCGGCAAGATCATCAGAATCATGAGGGATAAGGATCGAATAATTGTTGAGAAACTCAACTTTGTCAAGCGCCATCAACGGCCGGATGCAAAAGGTAAAGGCGGTATAGTGGAAAAGGAAGGATCCCTCCACATTACCAATGTTTCCTATTTATGCAGCAAATGCGACACCGGTGTGCGCCTCGGTCACAAAATCCTGGATGATGGGCAAAAGGTCCGTATCTGTAAGAAATGTCAAGAGACTTTAGACGTATAGGTCGATCAATATGGCAAGACTCAAAGAGTATTATCAAAAAGAAGTGGTTTCAGCGTTAATCGGTAAGTTCCATTACAAAAATGTCATGGAGGTGCCGAGACTGCAAAAAATAGTTATTAATATGGGCCTTGGTGAAGCCATCCAGAACGCCAAAATTCTTGATAGTGCCACCTTGGAACTTTCCACTATCACGGGGCAAAGACCTGTCATTACGAAGGCGAGAAAGTCAATAGCTACCTTCAAACTTCGCCAGGGTATGTCCATTGGTTGCCGGGTAACCCTCAGGCGAGAAATAATGTTTGAATTCTTTGACCGATTGGTCAATATTAATTTACCCCGGGTCAGGGACTTCCGCGGAATTGCTCCAAAATCATTTGACGGCAGAGGAAATTTTGCACTGGGACTCAAGGAGCAGATCATTTTCCCGGAAATCGAGTATGACAAAATAGATAAAATCCGGGGCATGAATGTGGTGATTGTGACGACGGCGAAGACAGATGAAGAAGCCCGGGAGCTTTTAAGGCTGATGGGTATGCCCTTCAGAAATTAGGCCAAAAGAACGGCTGGAGGAATTGGAACGTGGCGAAAAAATCTCTTATCGCAAAAGCAAAGAGGAAAATGAAATTTTCGGTCCGGCAGTACAACCGCTGTCCTTTGTGCGGAAGGCCACGGGCGTATTATCGCAAATTCGATATGTGCAGGATATGTCTTAGAAATCTTGCCACCAAGGGGGAGCTTCCCGGGGTGATCAAAGCGAGCTGGTAGATCAATAAAGGAGCCATACTCATGGGAATGACCGATCCAATTGCAGATATGTTGACCAGGATCCGAAATGCCAATCGGATGCATTTTAAAACCGTGGATGTTCTCTCGTCAAGAATGAACGCAAATATTGCCGAAGTTTTGAAAAAGGCAGGGTTTATCACGGGATATGAACTCAAGAAGGATAAGTTTGAGCGGGAAAGCTTGCGAATAGAACTCGTTTATCCCGATTCGAGAAATTTCGTTCTGACAGACATTCAGAGAGTCAGCAAGCCGGGCAGGAGGGTTTATGTCCACAGCCAGGATATCCCCAAGGTATTGAACGGGTATGGCATTGCGATCCTGTCTACATCCCGGGGGATCATGACAGATCAAGAAGCGAGGGATTCGAAGGTTGGTGGAGAAATTCTCTGTAAAGTATGGTAACCGTATCTGAGGATATTATGAATACGGTCTGGAGATAAAAATGTCGAGAATTGGAAAAAAACCCATAGAATTGCCTGCTGGTGTCCAGATTGTCCAGGAGGCGGGGGTAGTCAAGGTATCGGGTCCAAATGGACAGTTGTCAGCAGTCTTACCTCCGGGAGTTGAATTTTCCCTTGAAAATAATATTGTTGTCATCAAACGACTCACCGATAATCGCATGGGAAGGTCAGCTCATGGTCTGGCAAGGACCATGGTGAACAATATGGTCACAGGGGTAAGCAAGGGGTTTCAGAAGGGCCTGGAGATATCAGGCGTTGGTTATCGCGCCGAATTGAACAACAATGTTTTGAAAATGGTCCTTGGGTATTCCACTCCTCTTGAGTACAAGGTTCCGGAAGGGATTGCCATAAAGATAGAAAAGCTTGTCAACATTGTCGTCTCCGGTATTGACAAGTATCTTGTCGGCAAGGTGGCTTCAGAAATCCGAGAGATGAGAAAGCCGGAACCTTACAAAGGGAAAGGCATTAAATATGTTGGAGAGCAGGTTCGCAGGAAAGTCGGCAAATCTGTAGGTTCTTGATAGATAAAGAATTGTCATATATCCTTTTGAAGAGGTAGGCGAATTGGCATCGAAGATTAAAAAGGTCAGAGAAAAGAGAAAAGCCCGAGTCCGGGGAAAGGTATCAGGGACTCAGGAAAGGCCCCGCCTTGCTGTTTTCAGGAGCGCGAGGCATATTTATGTGCAGGCCATTGCGGATGATCTTGGTAAGACATTGGTAGAGGCTTCGACTCTGAGTCCGGAGTTGCGAGATGGACTTGGAAAAATGAAAAAGTCAGAAGCGGCCAAGGAGGTAGGCAAGTTGGTGGCGGTTCGGCTCAAGGCGATCGGGATTGAAGCGGCCGTTTTTGATCGCGGGCGCTTTCTGTATCATGGAAGGGTTAAAGCCCTTGCCGACGCCGCTCGTGAGATAGGCTTGAAATTCTGAGGATCAATAACAAGAGGGGCGATTGGATAAGATCATGATGGAAGAAGTCGAACTGATAGACAGGGTTATTACTATCAACAGGACAGCCAAAGTAGTAAAAGGCGGCAGGAGGTTCCGTTTCAGCGCCATTGTCGTGGTTGGAGATGGACAGGGATCAGTAGGCGCCGGGCTTGGTAAAGCCCATGAAGTGCCTGAGGCGATCCGTAAAGGAATGGAGCAGGCCAAGAAAAGCATGAAAAAGGTCGCCATTACGAACAGGACGATACCCTACGAAGTCACTGGAATCTATGGGGCTGGCAGGGTTCTTCTTAAACCCGCATCAGAAGGGACAGGACTTATTGCCGGTGGCGCTGTACGTGCAGTTCTGGAGGTCGCCGGGGTTCATAATATTTTGACTAAGTGTTTAGGATCACATAATCCCCATAACCTTGTGAAAGCTACTATTGAAGGTCTTACCCGACTTAAGGAACCAGCTCTGATTGCCAAACTTCGTGGGCAGGTCTTCCTGGAAAGTCGGTAATATTTTAAAGAGGTATGTTTCGTGGGATCTAAATTGAAAGTAACATTGATTCGGAGCTACATAGGAAGGCCTGAAAAACAGCGAAAGGTCCTTCGTGGGATGGGGCTCCTGAAAATGAACAGGACGGTCCTGCTTGTTGATACTCCCGAGATTCGAGGTATGGTCAACAAGGTTTGCCACTTGGTTTCCATGGAAGAGTTGGAGGCATAGGTATATATATGGATTTGCAAACGTTAAAGGCACCGGTCGGATCACGGAAAAGGCGTAAAAGGGTCGGACGAGGTGACGGTTCCGGGCATGGTGGGACCGCATGCAAAGGATCCAAGGGGCAAAATGCACGTTCGGGAGGAGGCACACGACCCGGATTCGAAGGGGGCCAGATGCCCATGGCGCGGAGGCTTCCAAAACGGGGCTTCCGGAACGCATTTAGAAAAGAAATAATCACCGTGAACCTGATGCAACTTAATGCCTTCCCGGAAAATAGTATTATTGATGCCGAGGCGCTGATCAAAAAGGGCCTTATCAAAAAAAGGGGAGACGGCATTAAGCTGCTGGGGAAAGGGGATATTCAACACGCCCTGTCCATTAAGCTGGATGCCCTAAGTAAGGGGGCGAAGGTTAAGATTGAAGCTGCCGGTGGATCTGTCGTAGAGGTTTCCTGATTTGATTGGCGGACTTGGTAATATATCGAAGATTCCGGAGCTTCAGAAGAGGATACTCTACACTTTTCTCCTTTTGATCGTTTATCGTATCGGGGCTCATGTGCCTACGCCCGGAATCGATACTGCGGCTTTAGCGGCCTACTTCGAACAGGCCAAGGGATCTCTACTCGGGCTCTTTGACATGTTTGCCGGAGGCGCCCTGAGCAATCTTTCCGTGTTTGCTCTGGGGATCATGCCCTATATCAGCGCCTCTATTATCCTGCAACTTCTGACTATTGCGATTCCCCATCTGGAAAAGCTTTCCAAGGAAGGAGAAGCGGGAAGAAGAAAAATCACCCAGTATACCCGTTACGGAACGGTTCTCCTAAGCATTATTCAGGGTTTCGGCATCGCTATCGGACTGGAAAATATGGCAGGTCCGACGGGGGTGTCGATTGTTCTGGAACCAGGTTGGGCTTTTCGACTCATGACCATGATAACCCTGACCGCAGGGACATCTTTTATAATGTGGTTGGGAGAGCAGATTACGGAGAAGGGGATCGGTAACGGCATCTCGTTGATAATATTTTCCGGGATCGTTTGTAGAGGCCCGGAGGCGATTATTAATACCTTTCAGCTCCTGTTAGCAGGGGAGATGGGAATTTTCTCTATTATCATTCTCATCGTCATGATGCTTGGCGTTGTTGGTACGATTGTATTTGTTGAAAGCGCACAGCGAAGGATTCCCGTACAATACGCCAAGCGGGTAGTGGGAAGAAAAGTATATGGAGGGCAATCTACCCATTTGCCCTTGAAAGTGAATACGGCCGGTGTTATTCCGCCTATTTTTGCTTCTTCCATCATCATGTTTCCGGCGACAATAGCGAATTTTATTCCCCATCCGTGGATGAAAGTAGTAGCAGATGCGTTGATTCCCGGCAAAGCAGTTTACGAACTCATGTATGTTGCATTTATAGTGTTTTTTTGTTATTTTTACACAGCTGTCACATTTAATCCCGTCGATGTGGCGGACAATATGAAGAAATACGGAGGATATGTTCCCGGAATCCGACCCGGTAAAAAAACGGCGGACTATATCGATGAAGTTTTGACTCGCTTGACCTTCAGTGGTGCAATTTATGTCTCCGCCGTCTGCGTTTTGCCGAGCATTTTGATAGGTTATTTCAACGTGCCTTTTTACTTTGGAGGAACCGCTCTTCTCATCGTTGTTGGGGTGGCTCTCGACACTGCGGGTCAGATAGAAACCCATTTACTGACCAGACAATATGAAGGTTTCATGAAGAAAGGAAAGATAGCCAGGCGGCGCTGAGGAAGACCATGAAGAGAATATGAGAGTCGTTTAAATGGTTATTCTGAAGCAACAGAGTGAGATAGAAAAGATCAGGGAAAGTAACGGTATCGTTGCGGAAATATTGGCGGAGTTGAGAGATAAGGTACAGGAGGGTGTTAGCACTTTAGACCTTGATCGCATTTCCGAGGAACTGGTTTTAAAAAAAGGAGCAAAACCGGCCTTTAAGGGTTATCGTGGGTACCCCTTTTCCCTGTGTGCTTCGATAAATGAGCAAGTGATTCATGGCCTCCCATCCAAACGGGTGCTCACGGAGGGAGACATCGTCGGCCTTGATTTTGGGGTTTATTATCACGGATATTATGGCGACGCCGCCCTGACGCTTCCGGTAGGGAAGATTTCCAAAGAAGCCTCAATGCTCCTGAAAGCGACCGAGGAATCCCTTGATCGGGCAATTCAGGAGGCAAGGGTCGGGAACCGACTGGGTGATATTTCTGCAGCGGTTCAGAACCATGTTGAGGCGGTCGGTTTTTCGGTGGTGAGGGATTTTGTAGGCCATGGTATTGGCAGGAATCTCCATGAAGATCCGCAGATTCCCAACTATGGTATCAGGGGTAGAGGGGTGGCGTTGAAAGCAGGAATGGTCCTTGCGATTGAGCCTATGGTCAATGCCGGAACCTATAAGGTCAAGATGTTGACTGACGGCTGGACGGCCGTGACGGCGGATGGTAGACTTTCCGCCCATTTTGAGCATACCATTGCTATTACTGATCACGGACCGGAAATATTGAGCCGGATGCAGTGAACTGCGGTGGAGAGAGTCGTCGATCAGGGATATACTTATGGCAAAAGAAGAGGCAATAGAAGTCGAGGGGAAGGTTATTGAGCCATTGCCCAATGCCATGTTCCGGGTAGAATTGGAAAACGGTCATCGGGTTTTAGCCCATATATCCGGGAAAATGCGGATGCATTTTATCAAGATACTTCCCGGAGACAGGGTGACTGTGGAACTTTCCCCTTATGATCTGACCCGGGGACGTATCATTTACCGGACAAAATAGAATACTGGACCCACTAAGATCGTGTCCTGATGAAAGACACAAGGAGTGAAGATAGTGAAAGTAAGAGCTTCGGTGAAAAAGATCTGCGATAAGTGTAAGATCGTGAAAAGGAAGGGTATTCTCAGGATAATCTGTGAAAACCCCAAGCACAAGCAGCGACAGGGATAAAAAGGCCAGTGGCAAGGTCAGGAGGTTAGACGGTGGCAAGAATTGCAGGGGTGGATTTACCAAAGAACAAGAGGATGGAAATAGCCTTGACCTATATTTACGGGATCGGCAGGACGAAGGCTCAGGAGATCCTCGTGAAGGCAGGTGTTGATGTCAACACTAAGACGGATCACCTTGCCGATGGAGAAATTTCGGCCATAAGAAACATTATCGATAAAGAGCATAAGGTAGAAGGAGATCTGCGACGGGAAATTTCCATGGATCTGAAGCGGCTGATGGATCTTGGGACTTATCGTGGGTTGAGGCATCGAAAAGGTCTCCCGGTTAGAGGGCAGAGAAGCCACACCAATGCCCGGACGCGAAAAGGACCCAGACGAGCGATTGCAGGAAAGAAGAAGTAACGGGGAGGAAACATGGCGAGGCCGGCAAGGAAAACAGGAAAGAAAAAAGAGAAGAAGAATATCCCGGAGGGGGTTGCCCATATCCAGTCAACTTTCAACAATACCATTGTGACCATTACTGATCTCAGCGGTAACGTTATTTCATGGTCGTCATCGGGTATTCAGGGGTTCAAGGGCTCCCGAAAGAGCACTCCCTTCGCTGCCCAGATGGCTGCGGAAGATGCCGTAAAAAAAGCAAAAGAACATGGTTTGAGAAGCGTTCAGGTTTATGTCAAGGGGCCCGGGTCGGGACGTGAATCGGCCCTGCGTGCTCTTCAGCTCACGGGTCTCAATATAACCTTGATTCGTGATGTTACTCCTATTCCACATAACGGGTGTCGGCCGCCGAAACGTAGAAGGGTTTAGAAATCATTTTATTGCAGATATTGGTTTAACAGGGAGGAACTTTGGCAAGATATCGAGAATCCGTATGCAGGTTGTGCCGCAGGGAAGGCCTGAAATTGTTTCTTAAAGGCGACCGGTGTTACAGTGAAAAATGCGCCTTTGAACGTCGGGAATACGCACCGGGAGACCATGGTCAGATGAGAAAAAAACCTTCCGACTATGGAGTGCAGCTGCGGGCCAAACAGAAACTCAAGAGGATGTATGGCCTCTTGGAAAAACAATTCCACAGTTATTTCGAAAAAGCCGACCGACAAAAGGGAATCACCGGAACAAACCTGCTGGTCCTTTTAGAGAGAAGGCTGGACAACATGGTCTTCCGGATGGGATTTGCAAGCTCCCGGACGGAAGCGAGACAGTTGGTCAGGCATTATCATTTTTCAGTCAACGGCAAAAAGGTCAATATTCCCTCTTATTTGGTAAAAGTGGGTGATGAGATCGAGGTTCGCGAGGGGAGCAGGAAAGTTTCCACCATCATGGAGTCCTTGGAGTCGGTTGCCCGTCGCGGCATACCTCAGTGGTTGACCCTGGATAAAGGAAACTTCAAGGGCGCCGTCAGGATGTTCCCCACCCGTGAAGAATTGACCATGCCGGTTCAAGAACAGCTGGTTGTGGAGCTCTACTCAAAATAATGTTAATACTCCGGTAAGGTTTTAATGAAATATCCGGAACGGTAAGGATGAAGACAATGCAGCGAAACTGGCGTGGCTTGATACGACCCAAAAGGATAGAGATCGACGAGAGTACCCATACACAGTACTATGGGGAATTTAGCTGCCAACCCCTGGAAAGGGGGATGGGAATTACTTTGGGGAATGCCCTGCGGAGGACTCTTTTGTCTTCGATTCAAGGAGCATCCATTGTTTCCGTGCGTATTGATGGAGTTCTTCATGAATTTTCCACTGTCCCCGGGGTCAAGGAAGATGTGACAGACATCATTCTGAATCTTAAGGGTGTGCGCGTGATGCTCAATCAGGATGGGCCGCGGGTCATTCGCCTTGACATTTCTAAAGAGGGGATTGTCAAAGCAGGGGACATCGTTCATGACGGTACAGTGGAGATCCTCAATCCTGACCACTATCTTGCCACCCTTTCCGGAAACAGTTCCTTGAAAGCGGACATGGTCGTCAAAGTGGGACGAGGTTATGTGCAAGCGAAAAAGGAAAAGGATTTTGACCAGCCCGAGGGGACCATTAACATTGATGCGATTTATTCGCCGATCAAGAAGGTCAATTATACAGTTACCCATGCGCGGGTGGGGCAAATTGCCGATTATGACCGGCTTGTGCTCGAAGTATGGACTGATGGTAGTGTACTTCCAGAAGATGCCGTCGCCTATGCCTCGAAGATATTGAAGGAGCAACTGGATATCTTCATTAACTTCAGTGAAGTAGAAGAGGAATTGGAACAACCCGAGATCGAGGAGAAGGATAATCTCAACGAACAGCTTCTCAGGCATGTCGACGACCTGGAATTGTCGGTACGGTCTGCCAATTGTCTCAAGAATGCGGGAATCAATCTGATTGGGGAGCTGGTCCAGAAATCGGAAGCGGAGATGTTGAAGACGAAGAACTTCGGAAGAAAATCACTAAATGAAATAAAAGAGATTCTTGCTGAGCAAGGATTGGGTTTCGGTATGAAGCTGGAATTTCCGCCCTGGACCCTGCGGGAAGACAGCTAGAAGATAGAGACGATAAGTCCACAAAGGTAAAACTGGACATCAGATAGAGAGGACAAAGAACTATGCGTCACGGTAAGGCGGGTTGCAAGCTGGGAAGGACAACAAGCCATAGAACGGCTATGTTGAGAAACATGGTCACGTCCTTTATAGAGCATGAGTCGATCAGGACTACGGACAGTAAGGCAAAAGAACTCAAACGGGTAGCCGAAAAGATGGTCACCTTGGGGAAAAGGGGCGATCTCCACGCCCGCAGGCAGGCACTGGCCTATGTACGCAGCACTTCAATGGTTGCGAAGCTGTTTGATGAGCTGTCGGCAAGGTATCGTAGCCGGGCCGGAGGTTATACCAGGATTGTGAAAATCGGGTTTCGTAACGGGGACAATGCACCTGAGTCCATTGTAGAATTTGTCAAAGACGCCGAAAAGGAAAAAACGAAGAAAAAGGCAGCGGCGGCAAAATAGAGTCTGACGGACAAGTTGTCCCCAGGATGACTTTTATACCATAAGAAAAGGCAAGTCTCTGACTTGCCTTTTCTTATTTGTTCTTGTCTTTTTTGATGAAAAAGTATAGAAACGCCTCAATACTTCATTAGAGAGTCATTTGATGAAAGGAGGTCTGATTATGGCGGAAGAAAAGATCGGCGAGGTTGTAAAATTTTTTGCGAAGCCTTCTGTGGCAGCGGTCAAGATTGTCAACGGCGAGCTCAAAGTCGGAGATACCATCAAGATTACCGGACATACGACGGATGTTAGCAATCTCATAGATTCCATGGAGGTCAACAACGAGAAGGTGGCGAAAGCAGTACCGGGGGATTATATCGGTATCAAGGTGCCAGATCGTGTCCGCCCTGGCGACGAGGTTTTCAGAGTTATTCCTGATTGATCTGAAACACCCGTATTGCTAGTTGATCTAAGCCATGGATCTTCACATTTTATTGCGAATCCATGGCTTTTTCTATATTCATAATGACAAAATGGGATCCTTATACATACCTGAACGGGCTTGACAAAATGGGAATCCGCATGGACCTCGACGCTGTAAGGAAGGCTCTGAAAGCGCTGGGGAATCCGGAAAGAGACTATCCCTCCATCCTCATTGCCGGCACCAATGGTAAAGGCTCCATTGCGGCGATGACGGCTTCCATCCTCAGCGCGGGCGGATTTTCTGTGGGCCTTTACACCTCTCCTCATCTTACCGATGTAAGAGAACGAATCCGGATCGGCAACATGATGATTCCAGAACAGGACTTTGGGGAAACCATGCGGGATGTTGATGATCATCTGTCAGAGGCACTGACATATTTTGAGTTAATGACGGTGCTGGCCTTCCACCATTTTCGGCAAAAAAAAGTAGACGTTGCGGTGGTGGAAGTCGGTATGGGAGGACGACTTGATGCGACACGTGTTGTTGACTCTTCCGTCGCGGTTATCTCCAATATCGCTCTCGACCATCAGGAATATTTAGGTAATCGCTTAAAGGATATTGCCGGAGAAAAGGCGGCAATCATCCCGAGACGAGGCATTTGTATTGCCGGGGTTCGACAGCTGTCTCCCCGGCAGGTAATAGTGGACACTTGTCGGGAAAGGGAGGCGAGCCTCCTGATGATTGGCGAAGAAATACAGGTATCCCGGCATCGGGACGGCGCCTTTTCTTACCGGAGTCCGGCCCACGCCTATACCCGCCTCCACTGTAGCCTTGTCGGAGCCCATCAGCAGACCAATGCGGCCTTAGCCCTGGCCTCCGTGGAGGCAATGGCCGTTAAAGGTTTCATTGTAAATGAGGATGCTGTCCGGGAGGGATTAGGCACTGTGAGATGGGAGGGACGACTGGAAGCCCTGCAAAAAGCGCCGATACTGCTGGTGGACGGCGCTCACAACCCTGCGGGGATCGGATCACTGTGCCGTGCCCTCAGAAATAATTTTTCTTTCAATCGTCTTATCGTCTTATTCGGGGTCCTCCGGGATAAACATTATCCCGATATGATCAGAAGGCTATCGGTTTTCCAACCCCTGATGATTCTGACGCAGCCCCCCACCGAACGTTCTATGCCCCCAGCGGAGCTTTTACCAATTGCCCGGGCTCTTCTACCAAGGGTAGAAATGATTCAGTCGCCTATCGACGCCCTCAAACGCGCTCTCACCCTTGCGGATGAGGACGATCTGATTTGTGTCACAGGTTCCCTATATCTGGTCGGCGAAATAAAAAAAACTTTCCCTTCTCTGCGAACCATGATAGCGGCGGAAGGGAAATGATCATGCAGGAGAAACAGACAGAGTGCGCCCTCTTTATGGCAGGGCTTGTCAAGTTTGGGAAAATCATTTCGTGCTTCGTCATGGTGTTGATGTGTTTTTCCCCCGCGGCTGAAGTCTTCGGAGACGAAATCACGTCCTGTCATGGGATTGTGCGCGACCAGCAGGGGAATCCTCTTGCCGAGGTTTTCGTTGAGCTAAAGAATGAGCCCTACACGATGATCGTGACCGGTCCTGATGGATCATTTCTCCTGAAGGATCTCCCCGTTGAGAAGCCACTTTCAATATCTATTCATAAAGAAGGTTACTTTCCGGTCTTTGAGACATTTTCCCCTCTGGCAGGAGAAAAAAATGTCAAAGAGATGGTACTATCCATCCTGCCCGCAGAGCCGCCTCAGGAAGAGCCAGTTGCCATTGGCGCAGGGCAACCGCAACCTGTCCATATCGAGGCGGATTCTCTGAGCTATGAACAGGATACCGACACCTATCATGCCGAAGGAAACGTTATAATCCGCTACTCCGGAAACACCCTTACCTCTGATTCCGCTGCTCTCAACAGAAAAACAGATGAGGCCTTCGCCCAGGGGCAGGTAGTCCTGAAAAGCAAGCAGGACGTCATGGAGGGATCACGGCTAAAGATGCATATGCCCTCGCAAACGGGAGTTCTTGAGGAAGGGCAAGTTTTTATTGCGGAGACGCATTTTTACATTAAGGGTGATAGAATTGAGAAAAGGGGAGAAGCCACGTATTTTGTGGTAAATGGCCAGGCCACAACCTGCGACGGAGAGGCGCCGGACTGGCGCCTGACGGGCAAGACAATGAACGTTACCGTTGATGGGTATGGAACAGTTACGCACGGCAAATTTTACGCAGGGAAGGCGCCTATGATATATACACCCTTTCTCATTTTTCCCGCCAAGACAAGCCGCCAGTCCGGATTTCTCTTTCCCCACCGCATGAGTTTATCGTCAGATAAGCTCGGATGGGATATGGGGATCCCTTTTTATTGGGCCATTTCCAAGAATACTGATGCTACCTTTTACCAGCGTTACATGAGCGAGCGGGGATTTCAGGAAGGGGCGGAGTTTCGCTATGCCAGCGAGTCAACAACCGGCGTCCTCTATGGTGATTTCCTAAATGACAGCAAGAAGATTACGGAAAGTGTGGGAAATTTAAGCCGGAACTGGCAGTCTGACCAGCAGCGGTGGTCCCTTTACTGGAACCAGGAGACGCGCTTTGACCCGACCTTCTATTTCCGGTCCGATGTCGCCAAGGTGTCAGATAACTGGTATTTTAAGGATTTTTCCTCCTATAACTACTTCCTCGCTAACTACTCGCTCGACCAGGTGCAGCCTTTTAAAAGAGTGGCCTTTGTCGGCGACGAAGCACTGCCTTCCCTCGCCTCCACCCTCCGCCTCGTCAAGAGCTGGAAGCTGTTCAATCTGACTGCCCTGGTGCAAGACACGAAAGATTTTACCGTTGCCTCCAATGACGGAACCCTCCAGAAATATCCGGAGATAACCCTCACCGGGACCAAGGCGCCCCTTTTCGGTTCCCCGGTCAATTATGAAATTGCCTCGACTTATGATTATTTTTACCGGGCTCAGGGTCAGAAGGGTCAATACCTGGACATCAATCCCATCCTTTCTCTGCCTTTTAATGTGGGCGATTATTTTCAGTTGACCCCTTTTGGCGGCGTACAGGGTACTTTCTGGTTGCGGGATGATAACATCGAAGATGGCCTGGCGAAGAGAGGGGACCGGGAGGTTTACCGGGCTGGCGCCAATCTGACGTCGGAAATTCACCGGATCTTCCAGATCGGCGGCAAGAGACTGAGCAGGATTCGCCACGGCATCCAGCCCGAGGTTTCATACCTGTACGTTCCTTATGCCATGCAAGACACCCTGCCGAATTATGCCCCCGCGGTTGCTACACAAAATACCGTGACCTCTACCCCGAGTTATACAGCCGCGGTTCCTGAACAGAATACCGTGACCTATGCCCTGACTAATACACTTATTGCCAGGCTTCTTGATAAGGGCGGCAACGCAACGTATCTCGAGTTTTTGCGGTTCAAGCTGGCCCAGACCTATGACATCAAAGCATCTGCCGCGGGTACGGTTCAGGCGGGAACGGAACGGAAGTCCTTCAGTGATATTGCCTTGGAGTTAGACTTCAAGCCGGTTACGTATCTTTCCTTTTCCGCACGGAATTACTACAGTGTCTATACCACGAACTGGTCCCAGGCCAACTACGATATGGGGTTGAGCGATTGGCGAGGTGATTCCGCAAACGTAATTTATCGGTATACGCAGAATTCTCTCGAAGAGGTCAACCTGCTGTTGACGGCTCCGGTAACGAGGGGTTTGAATGCCACCGTTAACTTCAAGCGGGATCTACTGAATGCGAGGAACATTGAACGCGCTTATGGTTTCAATTACACGCGACAATGCTGGAACATCGTCTTCAACTACCGGGAAACGAACGTCTTGGGTGCGAACGGTGTGGATCGAACCGATGATAAAACCTATGAATTTAAATTTGCCATATATGGTCTATGAAAATTTGCCTTGTTAGGATTAACGCCTTCGGAAAAAAATCCGGAAACTCCCTCTTCCTTTCATGGGGAGGGGGGGAAATGGGTTTTTCAAAGACCGTAAGGATTTTGCGTAGGATTTCCCTTGACAAACGAGGGGAAATTGCGTAGCCTTCCCCTCTAATTTTTAGAATCTGGTGAGTTGGACATGAAGACCTTCAATGTTAAAAAAGAAGAGATTATCAAAGACTGGTGTGTTGTAGACGCTCAGGGAAAGATTTTGGGAAGACTGGCTAGCGAGATTGCCAGCCGCCTCCGGGGTAAACACAAGCCGATTTACACTCCCCACCTCGATACGGGTGATTTTGTGATTGTGGTCAATGCTGAAAAGATTCAACTGACGGGGAAAAAACTCGCAGATAAGATCTATTACCGGCACTCGGGTTACCCAGGTGGACTGACGGAGACTACGGCGGGTAGGCTTCTTCAGGAGAAGCCGGAAGATGTTTTGAAAATAGCCGTGCGGGGAATGCTTCCGAAAAACACCCTGGGCCGGGCGATGCTCAAAAAACTGAAAATTTACAAGGGGCCGGAACATCCCCATGATGCTCAGTGTCCGAGAGCGCTTGAATTGTAAGAAAGAGCTGAAGGAGTAAGAAAAGAAATGGGTGCCACAGAAAAGCGTTTTTATGCAACAGGAAAAAGGAAAACTGCCGTAGCCAGGGTTTATATGAAGCCAGGCTCAGGCGTACTGGTCATCAACAAAAGAAATTTTGACGATTATTTCACGCGGGATAGTCTGAAGATGGTAATCCAGCAGCCCTTGGAACTAGTAGGAAGGAAGGATCAGTTCGATTTGTTCATTAACGTTAAGGGTGGCGGCATCTCCGGTCAGGCGGGCGCCATTAAGCATGGCATTTCGAAAGCATTAGTCGAGTACGACTTGGACCTGCGACCTGCTCTCAAGAGGGCCGGATTTCTAACCAGGGATGCACGGATCAAGGAGAGGAAGAAATACGGTCAGCCCGGGGCAAGGAAAAGATTCCAGTTTTCTAAACGATAATGACCGAGGGGGGCTCAGGCCTCCCTTTTTTTTGGAGGCGCAGGATGGTCAGGGTCGGGGTCTATGGGGCCAGCGGTTATACGGGACAGGAGCTGCTGCGGTTGCTGCTCCGTCACCCGGCCGTGGAGGTGGTCGCCGTCACTTCGCGTCGCTATGCCGGTAAGTCTGTAACAGAAGTTTATCCGACTTTCACTGGATTGACGGACTTGATTTTCATGGACGCTTCTCCCGAGGAGGTGGCCGCAAAATGTGAGCATGTCTTTCTGGCACTGCCCCATGCAGTATCCATGAGTGTCGCCCCTCTTTTCCTTCAGGCCGGCAAGAAGGTCGTCGATTTGAGCGCCGATTTCCGTCTCCGCAGCGTCGATACCTATGCCGCCTGGTATGGCCGCCACACCGCCCCTGATCTCCTCATGGAGGCCGTTTACGGGATCCCTGAACTATACAGGGATGCGATCAGGACAGCCCGCATCGTGGCCAATCCCGGCTGCTATCCCACCAGCATTATCCTTGGCCTGGCACCGCTGCTCAGAGAAGGCTGGATCGAACCAAACTCCATCATCGCCGATTCCAAGTCCGGGGTGAGTGGCGCTGGCCGGGAACCCCAGGTCGCCTCCCTCTTCTGTGAAGTTGCTGAGGCCTTCAAGGCCTATAAAGTGGCTCAGCACCGTCATACCCCCGAGATTGAACAGGAATTGGGCGTCCTTGCCGGCCGGGAACTACGGGTTTCTTTCACCCCCCATCTGCTGCCGATCTCCCGGGGTATTCTCAGTACCATTTATGCGACCTTGTCTGAAAAGATCACAGCGACGGATGTCAATGACCTCTATAAGGTTTTCTACAGAAACGAATCATTCGTCAGGATATATAAAAAAGGCAATTATCCCAATATCTCTTCGGTCCGGGGCTCCAATTACTGTGACATAGGTATCGCCGTTGATGATCGGACAGGAAGGGTTATTGTGATCTCTGTCATCGATAATCTGGTCAAAGGAGCTGCCGGACAGGCGATCCAGAACATGAATCTACAGTGGGGTATGAAAGAAAATTTCGGTCTGGAGATGATTTCCCTTTATCCCTGAAGTTTAAATCTCTCATGATGATATTACCTGAAGCTTCCTTCGTTAAGAGAAATTGTAATCCAGAGATACCTCACAACTTGCTGTGGGGAAGTTCATTATATTTTCCAGGGGGCATATATGGCACTGCGGGTCTACAATACTCTCACAAGACATAAAGAAACATTCCAACCAATCACACCCGGTAAGATCGGCATCTATGCCTGTGGAATCACAGTCTATGATCTCTGCCATATAGGTCACGCCCGTTCGGCGATAGTTTTTGATGTCATCAACAAGTATCTGCAATACCTCGGTTTTGACGTTACCTTCATCAAGAATTTTACGGATGTCGACGATAAGATCATCGACCGCGCCCATGTGGAGGGCTGTGATATCAAAGATATTTCAGAAAAATATATTCAGGCTCACGATCGGGATATGGATGCCCTGAGTGTGGCCAGGCCAACCATTGCGCCCCGGGCAACGGAGAATATTGAAGGCATGATCCGGCTGATTACCACCCTTCTCGAAAAGGGGCTTGCCTATGATGTTGATGGCGATGTGTATTATGCGGTCGATAAATTTAAGGGTTACGGTAGATTGTCGGGAAGAAACCTGGAAGACATGCTGGCCGGCGCCCGCGTCGACATTAACGAAAAAAAATGCAATCCCATGGATTTTGCCCTCTGGAAGGCGAGCAAAGAGGGGGAACCATGGTGGATTAGTCCTTGGGGAAAGGGCCGGCCAGGATGGCATATCGAGTGTTCAGTCATGAGTCAGCGTTATCTGGGTGAAACGTTTGATATCCATGGCGGGGGAGAAGATCTCATTTTCCCCCATCATGAAAACGAGATCGCCCAGTCTGAGGGAGCTACTGGAAAGCCCCTGGCCCGATACTGGCTGCATAACGGTTTTGTCCGGGTGAACAGCGAAAAGATGTCCAAGTCATTGGGTAATTTTTCTACCATCCAAGACATGCTCCTGGATTACCATCCCGAGGTGATGAGGCTTTTTGTACTCCAGAGCCACTACCGCAGTCCCGTGGACTTTTCCGAGGAATCGCTGCGTGATGCCAGGATGGGGATGGACCGTTTCTATGGTACTCTCAAGTCCTTGAAGGACACTCTTGCCAGATGCGGGGGGACTGTTTATGAATTGAATGGTTCCCTGACGGAAGAACACCGCCAGGTTTTCGAAAAGATCATGACCCTTCCCGAACGCTTTACCGAGGATATGGACGATGATTTTAACACGGCCAGGGCGATCGGACATCTATATGACGCTGTTCGCATTCTCAATAGTTACATGGCGGAAGGGCAAAACGAACCGGCCCCCGAGAAGGTCTATGTCCTTGTCCGATCACATGAAATCCTGCTTCGCATCGGCGCCGTCCTGGGGTTGTTTCTCGATGATCCCGACCATTATTTCGAAGCGGACAGGAACCGGGAAGTTTGCAAGAGAGGTCTGGATGTCGAGGAAATCGAAAGCCTCGTAGAGGCGCGCCGTATGGCCAGGGCTCAGAAGGATTGGAAGAAGGCTGATGAGATCCGTCAGGCCCTTGTGGAAAAAAAGGTTAGCCTCAAAGACACTTCCGACCGGACTGTATGGAAAATCGAGTAGCTGCCCAAGAGTTCCATCACCCCGAGCCCAAATGGCGGCTCCAGGGGGCTTCCCTTATTCGTCAATCCAAACTCTCTAAGAGTGCTTAATTTTTTGCCCGCGCCCTTCTGAAGCCACTGCCGCAAGTGGCGGGTGGATGCTTTTTACGCAAATGGATACCCAATCTGGATACTTATTATCCATTATTCCCTGGTAGATACATGAAAGGGCATATGCGGCAAGGGTCGATATTAATGAATGATAAGTAAAAATAAGGGCATATAGGTTCTGTTTTCATTATGGCACGACCATTGCTCACCAATAGATCCAAAGCTATCAATGATAATGAAGGGCTGAATGTATTTCGAGCTCGCTTTGCGCTGTAAAAAATGTACGATCATAAGTTAAAGTATTTTTCTTGCTGGTAGAGGAGACCTGATGAGGAAAGAATTTGTCGTGGTCTTGATCCTCCTTTTTTCCATTTTTACCACTATGACAGTGTGGGGGCAGGAAGAGGTTATAAAAGAAAGCGAGGTCCTGGATATGCAAAGATGTATCCGAATTGGTCTGGCCAGGCATCCTGCCGTTCTTTCCGCCGCCGGTACTGTAAGCGTCAATGAAAGTCGTATCGGCCAAGCCCGTTCTGGTTATTTACCCCAAGTGGATATATCATCAAGCTATATCCGGACGGATCCCTATACGACTCCTGCCGGTACGGTTGCCCAGCTGCCGGGCAATGTTTACGATCAATATGGCACGACCCTTTCTTTGAACCAGAATATCTACGATTTTGGCAAGACGGCAGCTCAGGTGGAGGTTCAGAAGCTCAATACGGGTTCGGCACGCCTGGATCTGGATGCCGTACAAAAACAGATTGTTTATAACGTCAAGCAGGCCTATTTAAATCTTCTCAAATCTCAGAAAAATCTGGAGGTAGCACTAGAAAAGGTGCAGCAGTTTAATAAGCATCTTGACCAAGCAAAGGGTTTTTTTGAGGTCGGAGTGAAACCAAAGTTCGATGTGACCAAGGCGGAGGTGGACCTGAGCAACGCCCGCCTGGACCTCATCAAGACGGAAAATGCCTTGCGCATAGCCCGCTCGACTTTAAACAATGCCATGGGATACCCCGACGCACCGGAGTACGACACCAGCCGTACGGATTTTGTACCCCAGCCCTATGGGATTATTTTTGAAGAGGCTCTCCAGAAGGCTTATCAGGATCGACCGGAGCTGAAGTCCCTGGCGACGAAACGACAGGCCCAGGAAAAGACGATTGAATTGTCAAAAAAAGGGTACTACCCCAATATAACCGGTACGGCCGGTTATGGCTGGGGGGGGCAGGACTTTCCCTGGGATCAGGGGTGGAAAATCGGCGCGACGCTTAATATTCCCATCTTCAGCGGTCTGTCCACAAAATATCAGGTTGATGAAGCCCGGGCGAGCCTCGATGTCATCAAGGCCAATGAAAAGACCCTTCGCCAGGACATATATCTCGAACTGCAGCAGGCCTATTCCAATCTCCGGGAGGCCACGGACCGGATAACGACTACCGATCTGGCAGTCAGGCAGGCGGCGGAAAATATGGAGTTGGCCAATGGTCGTTACGCGGCCGGGGTGGGCAGTCCTATCGAGATTACCGATGCCCTGATGGCATATAGCAATGCTCAGACTGCTCAGGCGGCGGCCATTTATGATCACAAAATCGCGCAGGCCAGTATTGAAAAGTCAATAGGTCTTCCGTGAAGAAAAAATGGCATTTGCAGTCCTGATTATGGCAACGGCTCTTACCTCAAAAGCTTTTGCCAGTTACTGAGGATGGGGAAGGTTGTACAACGTATCACCATTTAATATGTGCTTAAAAATTTTTCCGGGGCGGGGAATTAAAATGGACTCAACTCAAAAGCCTGAAATAAATCAACAAACAAGCGTAAAGCGCGATCGTCTATTTTCCCATATGATCCGCAGCCGGTGGGTCTGGCTCGTGATCATCGTCTGTTTAGCTGCAGCTGCCTACAAGATCTTCCTTATGCAGACAGCTGCACAGGTTGGGGCGCGAAACAAGGCCCAAAATGAAGCTCAGCGTCCCCTCCCAGTGACAGCAGTGGCGGCCAAAAAAGTCAGTATCGATGTCTATTTGAATGGGCTTGGTACGGTTATCCCCGTACAAACCGTCACGGTACGGTCTCAAGTCAGCGGGCAGCTCTTACGGGTGCATTTCAAAGAGGGACAGATCGTGAAGAAAGGGGAGCTTCTGGCAGAAATAGATCCCCGCCCCTTTCAGGTCCAGCTCATGCAGGCCGAGGGGCAGCTTGCGCGCGATGAAGCTCTATTGAAGAATGCCGAGGGTGATCTGGCACGTTACAAGCAATTGCTTGCCCAGGACTCTATTGCCGAACAGCAGGTCACAACTCAGGATTCGCTAGTGCAGCAATACCGGGGCGCCGTCAAAACAGATCGCGGGCAGATCGCCAATGCTAATCTTCAAATCACCTATTCGCAGATCACATCATCATTATCGGGCCGTGTCGGCCTGCGGCAGGTGGACCCGGGCAATATGGTTCAGACGAACGACACAAACGGTCTGGCCGTCATCACCCAGCTCCAGCCAATCACAGTCGTGTTTTCGGTCCCCCAGGACAATCTGCCCACTGTGCTGAAGCGTTTGCATACTGGAGAGCCTTTGCCCGTTCATGCTTACAGTCAGGACGGCAAGGTGCTGCTGGCTAGCGGCAAGCTCCTCGCCGTAGATAATCAGATCGATACAACCACGGGAACCGTAAAGATAAAGGCCGTACTCGAAAATAAGGACAATGTGCTCTTTGCGAATCAGTTCGTCAATGTGCGAATGAAGGTGGGTACCCTAAACGATGCGACCGTCATGCCAACCTCGGCGATACAGCGCGGCTCCATCGGCACTTTCGTTTACGTGGTGACGCAGGAAAAGAATATCAACGTGCGTCCGGTGCAGCTCGGCCCCACAGAAGGCGACAATGTCGCTGTGATCAGCGGCCTGTCGCCGGGAGAGCTTGTCGTCATGGTCGGCGGGGATAAACTACGGGAAGGCTCAAAAGTGGAGGTGGTCGCTAACGATGCAGCGGGCGCTCCGAGCCAAAAGCGAAAGATTCCCCGCGACGACAGCCGCAAGGGCGGGCGCTAATAACAGAACCGGGATATGCCGCATGCAATTACTGCCATCATTGCTTTGATAATGAGACAAACGACGACATGAATCCATCGCGTCCTTTCATCCTGCGACCTGTAGCAACCTCGTTGCTCATGATGGCCATTCTCCTGTCGGGCATCATTGCTTACCGGGTGCTGTCGATCTCGGCTCTCCCACAAGTGGACTACCCGACCATCCAGGTTGTTACTCTTTATCCGGGCGCAAGCCCCGATGTGGTCACTTCATCCATCACCGCACCCCTGGAGCGCCAATTCGGCCAGATGCCGGGCCTGAATCAGATGTCCTCCACAAGCTCGGGCGGGGCATCAGTGATCACCTTGCAATTCAGTCTTAGCCTGGACATTGATGTGGCGGAGCAGGAGGTGCAGGCCGCCATTAACGCCGCTGGTAATCTGTTGCCAACAGATCTGCCGATGCCCCCGATCTACAGTAAGGTCAACCCCGCCGACGCACCGATCCTGACTTTAGCCGTCACTTCCAAAACCCTGCCGCTGCCGAAGGTTCAGGACCTGGTAGACACGCGTCTCGCCCAGAAGATCTCGCAATTGTCGGGTGTTGGTATGGTGAGCATTAGTGGCGGACAGCGACCGGCTATTCGCATTCAAGCCAACCCTAAAGCGCTTGCCGCTTATAACCTGAGCCTCGAAGACGTGCGCACTGCCATCAACACTGCAAATGTCAACCAGGCTAAGGGCAGCTTCGATGGCCCCACCCGAGCATCGATGATTGATGCCAATGATCAACTCAAATTTGCGTCCGAATATGAACAGCTCATCATCGCCTACCGCAATGGCGCCCCGGTGCGCCTTTCCGATGTAGCCACCCTGCGCGATGACGCCGAAAATATTCGCCTAGCCGCCTGGAGTGGCGAGGTTCCTGCGGTCATCGTCAACATACAGCGTCAACCCGGCGCAAACGTCATCGAAGTCGTGGACCGTATTAAGAAGATTATACCGCAACTGCGGGCATCTTTACCAAGCTCAGTGGAAGTGACGTTACTCTCCGATCGTACCACCACCATCCGGGCTTCCGTAAAAGATGTCCAGTTCGAATTGATCCTGGCGGTGGCGCTCGTAGTCATGGTGATCTTCCTGTTTTTGCGCAACTTTTCGGCCACCGTGATACCAAGTATCGCCGTGCCACTTTCTCTCATCGGCACTTTCGGTGTGATGTATCTGGCGGGTTTCAGTATCAACAACCTGACGCTGATGGCGCTCACCATTTCCACGGGATTTGTCGTGGATGACGCCATCGTCGTCATAGAGAATATCATGAGATACATCGAGCAGGGCGACTCCCCCCTGGAAGCCGCGATCAAAGGCTCGCAGCAGATCGCTTTCACAATTATCTCCCTGACCATTTCTCTTGTGGCCGTGCTGATCCCCCTCTTGTTCATGGGAGACGTTGTGGGTCGGCTGTTTCGCGAATTCGCCATCACCCTGGCCGTGTCCATTCTTATTTCGGCGGTTGTTTCCCTGACGCTCACGCCCATGATGTGTGCGAAACTGCTGCACCATATCCCTGAAGCCGAACAGGGCCGGTTTTATCGTGCCAGCGGTCTATTCTTCGAGAGAGTGATCTCTCGCTATGGTAAAATGCTCACCTGGGTGCTCGATCACCAGGGGATAACATTGCTGACGGCCATTGCCACGATTATGTTGACGGTGTTTCTTTATGTCATTATCCCTAAGGGCTTCTTCCCCGTCCAGGACACGGGCATGATTCAAGGCATATCCGAGGCCCCGCAGTCGATCTCGTTTTCTGCGATGGCGGAACGTCAGCAGTCCCTGGCCAAGGTAATCTTGCAGGACCCCGCTGTGGAAAGTCTATCGTCCTTCATCGGTGTGGATGGAACCAATGTCACGCTCAACAGTGGCCGCATAATGATCAATCTAAAAATGAAGGACAAACGTGACGCCGATGCCATGGGTGTCATCCGCCGCCTGCAACCGAAGCTCGCACAGGTTAAAGGCATATCTCTCTTCATGCAACCCGTGCAGGATCTCACGATTGAGGACAGAGTGAGCCGGACACAGTACCAGTTTACGATGGAGACCGCCGATCCGAACGAATTGAGCCTGTGGAATAGCCGTCTTGTTGACCGGCTCTCCCGCTTGCCCTATCTTGCCGATGTGGCAAGCGATCTTCAGGATCAGGGATTGCAGGCTTACGTCGCCATTGACCGAGATGCTGCTGGGCGGATGGGCATCACGACTGCCGCCATCGATAATATATTATACGACGCCTTCGGGCAGCGGCTCGTGTCTACAATTTTTACACAATCGAACCAGTACCGTGTCGTTCTTGAGGTACAGCCCGAATATAAGCTTGGGCCGACGGCACTTAACGACCTATACATTGCGTCGTCAACAGGAAAGCAGGTCCCCCTGGGATCCATCGCCACGATTTTGGAAAAGCCGACTCCCCTTGTGGTCAATCATCTCGAACAGTTTCCTGCGGCAACCATCTCTTTCAATCTGGCAAACAAAGCCTCCCTCGGGGATGCGGTCAAGGCAATCGAAGCGACCGAGCTGGAGATCGGCCTCCCCATTAGCGTCAAGACAGGCTTTCAGGGCGCTGCTCTCGCTTTTCGATCCTCCCTTTCGAGCACACTGCTGCTGATCCTCGCTGCCATTGTGGCCGTATACATTGTTTTAGGTGTGCTTTACGAAAGCTATATCCATCCCATAACGATTATTTCCACGCTACCATCGGCTGGTGTAGGGGCACTGCTCGCACTCATGATTTCCCGCACGGATCTGGGCATCATCGGCATCATTGGTATTGTCCTCTTGATCGGCATCGTCAAGAAGAATGCTATCATGATGATCGATTTTGCACTGGAGGCCGAACGCAAGGAGGGCAAGACGCCCCGCGAAGCGATATTTCAGGCTTCCCTGCTGCGATTCCGGCCTATTTTAATGACCACCCTGTCGGCTTTGCTCGGAGCCTTGCCACTTATGCTGGGTAGCGGTATGGGTTCAGAACTGCGCCATCCCTTGGGTATCACAATGGTGGGTGGACTTATCTTTAGCCAGATACTGACACTTTTTACCACCCCGGTGATCTACCTGGCCTTTGATCGTCTCAGCAGGCGTGTTACGACTCGTTATAACCGTTCGTTAAAGCATGAGGAAAGTGGCGAGCCATATCCATGAATCTATCATCATCATTCATCTATAGGCCTGTCGCCACTACGCTGCTTACGCTCGGGGTGATGCTCACCGGTATTGTCGCCTTTTTCCTCCTGCCTGTGGCATCTCTACCCCAGGTGGATTTTCCTACCATATCCGTACAGGCCTCCCTCCCCGGGGCGTCTCCAGAAACCATGGCCGCAACCGTGGCGACTCCCCTCGAACGCTCCCTGGGTCGCATTGCCGGTGTCAGCGAGATAACATCCATCAGTTCGCTAGGTTCAACCCGCATCACCCTACAATTCGATCTTGACCGTGATATCGACGGCGCTGCGAGAGATGTGCAGGCGGCGATCAACGGAGCTCGCAGCCTACTGCCATCAGGATTACCGAGAAACCCGACTTACCGCAAGGTCAATCCGGCGGATGCACCGATCCTGATTCTCGCCCTGACCTCGGATACCATGACCCGCGGCCAGCTTTACGATGCAGCAGATACCATTCTGGCGCAAAAAATTTCTCAGATGAAAGGTGTGGGCCAGGTAAACGTCGGCGGCAGTTCGCTGCCTGCGGTCAGAGTAGAACTGAACCCCACCCTTCTCAACAGCTATGGAATCGGCATCGAGTCTGTGCGCCAGTTGATTGCCGCCTCCAATGCCAACAGACCGAAGGGTGACGTTGAGGAGGGAGACCGTCACTGGCAGATCTATGCCAACGACCAGGCTAAAACGGCCAGGGACTATATTCCGCTTATCGTGTCCTACCGGAACGGCGCAGCCGTGCGACTCTCTGATCTGGGTGAAGTTGTCGATTCGGTACAGGACTTGCGGAATGCAGGCTTGTACAATGGCAAACCCTCCGTTTTGCTTATTATCAGCAAGCAGCCAGGCGCCAACGTCATTGAGACGGTTGACCGCGTCAAGGGGCTCATGGCAGAATTGAGGGCCTCGGTGCCGAGCGCCATCAATATCACTATCGCCTCAGACCAGACCACCACCATTCGCGCTTCGTTGCGTGAAATTGAGCGTACCCTGATCATTTCGGTTGGTTTGGTGATTCTTGTGGTATTCCTGTTCCTGCGCAACGTTCGCTCCATGCTGATTCCCTGTGTGGCCGTGCCGGTATCCTTGATCGGTACGTTTGGTGTGATGTATCTCGCCAAATACAGTGTGGACAATCTGTCACTGATGGCGCTTACCGTTGCCACCGGCTTCGTCGTGGACGATGCCATTGTGGTGCTGGAAAACATCTCGCGCCACATCGAAAAGGGGATGCAGCCCTTTAAAGCTGCTCTCCTCGGGGCGCGCGAAGTCGGATTCACGGTGCTGTCCATGAGCCTCTCCCTAATTGCGGTTTTTATTCCTATCCTGCTTATGGGTGGCGTCATCGGTAGGATATTTCGCGAGTTTGCAGTGACACTCTCAGCGGCAATCCTCATATCACTTGTTGTTTCTCTCACAACGACGCCGATGATGTGTGCGCGCCTTCTCAAATCCGGGGATGATCTGAAACGCGGTTGGTTCTACAGAACCGGTGAAAAATTGTTTGCGAGCTTGCTTTCCCGTTATGAGCGGTCACTCGGCTGGGCGCTCAGGCACGGGCCTTTTATGCTGCTCCTTTTGCTGACGACGGTGTGCTTGAATGTTTATCTGTACGTTGTTATCCCGAAGGGATTTTTCCCGCAGCAGGATACGGGGCGGTTGATGGGCAGAATCCAGGCCGACCAGAACATTTCTTTCCAGGCCATGCAACAAAAACTGATCAATATCATGAACGTGGTCCGACAGGACCCGGCCGTAGAAAGTGTCGTCGGTTTCACGGGAGGTGGTCAAATCAACAGCGGCTCCATGTTCGTGTCCTTGAAGCCTCTTGCTGAACGTAAAGTATCCGCCGACCAGGTGATGGCCCGCCTGCGCCCCAAAATTGCCAAGGAACCCGGCGCCAGACTTTTTCTGCAACCGGTACAGGATATTCGCGTCGGCGGCAGATCCTCTGGCGCCATGTACCAATATACCCTGCAGGCCGAAGATCTCACAGAATTAAGAAAATGGGAGAAGCAGATTCGGGATGCCCTGGGTCAACTCCCGCAACTGGTGGATATCAACACGGACGAGCAGGACAGGGGGTTGCAAACGGCTGTTGCCATTGACCGCGATGCTGCTTCTCGCATGGGAGTGACAATAGCGCTCATCGATGCCACCTTGAACGACTCCTTTGGTCAGCGCCAAGTGTCCACAATCTATAATCCCCTTAACCAGTACCGGGTTGTTATGGAGGTGGCGCCGCAGTACGGGCAGGGTCCCGAGGCGCTCCGTGATTTATATGTTCGTGTGCCTTCCAGTGCACAGTTTCCGGTTGGAGCCCAAGTGCCGCTTCTGGCCTTTGCATCCTACGGGTTAAACAATACGCCCTTGTCGGTCAATCACCAGGGGCAGTTTGCAGCCTCCACGATCTCCTTCAATCTGACTCCAGGCATCTCGCTCTCGGAGGCTACGCTGGCCATCAGCGATACTATGAACCGCATCGGTGTGCCGGATTCCATAAGGGGCAGCTTTCAGGGGACGGCCCGGACATTTCAAGCGTCCCTGCAAAGCCAGCCCTGGCTGATCCTCGCTGCTCTGGTCACTATCTATATTGTGCTCGGCATCCTGTATGAAAGCTATGTCCATCCGATCACCATTATATCCACATTGCCCTCAGCCGGTGTCGGGGCCATCCTGGCCCTGATTATATCCCGAACGGAATTCAGCATCATGGCTCTTATCGGAGTAATCTTGCTGATCGGTATCGTGAAGAAGAACGCCATTATGATGATTGACTTCGCCCTTGATGTTGAACGAAAACAAGGTAAAAATTCCCGGGAGGCCATATACGAGGCATGCCTGATTCGTTTCCGGCCGATCATGATGACGACCATGGCGGCACTGCTTGGTGCGATACCGCTCATGCTCGGCGCCGGGGATGGGGCCGAATTGCGTCGACCGCTAGGCATTGCCATCGTCGGTGGACTGATTGTAAGCCAGATGCTTACATTATACACCACGCCGGTCGTCTATTTATACCTTGACCGTTTCCGGCTTTGGTGTCTGTCCGTAACAAGTCGCAAAGGCCGGGCTCGTACACTGGTGATGGAGGGGACGGGAGGAATCCAAAGATGAATAAGCCATCGCATATATGCATTGTTATGGTTGGTTTGGCGATGTTTTTCGGCTGTACCGTTGGGCCGGATTATAAACGACCAACGATAAATGTTCCCGTGGCATTTAAGGAACTCAAGGGTTGGAAGGAGGCGCAACCCCGCGACCACGAGATAACGACCCAGTGGTGGAAGGTTTTCAACGATCCCCTGCTTAACTCCCTTGAGGAGCAAGTCAGCATCTCGAACCAGTCACTGGTACAGGCAGAGGCCCAGTATCGCCAGGCGCTGGCATTGGTGCAGGGGGCGCGGGCAAACTATTTCCCCCAAATTGCCGCTACCGCAGCTTTTACACGTGCCCAGTCATCAGGAAACAATAATAGTAATGGAGGAACATCTACGGCGAACCAACATTTATTCTCCCTCAGTGCCGGTTGGGAGATTGATATATGGGGACGCGTAAGACGACAGGTAGAATCAAACACAGCGAGTGCCCAGGCGAGTGCCGCGGATTTACAAGCCTTGCGACTGTCTCTACAGGCGGAACTCGCACAGGATTATTTCCTTTTGTGTACGCTGGATGCACAGAAGAAAACACTCGACGATACGGTTGCCGCATACCAGAAGGCGCTTGAGCTTACTAAAAACCGCTATGCGGCTGGCGTAGCCTCCAAAGCCGACGTTATTCTGGCCCAGACACAGCTTAAGTCTACCCAGGCACAGTCCATTGACATCGGGATACTGCGTGCGCAACTTGAACACGCAATTGCCTTGCTGATTGGAAAGGCTCCGGCTGACTTTTCCATTCCCACAACATCAATCACCGCAAAGATGCCGCAAATTCCGACTGCTATTCCGTCCGCTCTTCTTGAACGTAGACCTGACATCGCTTCCGCAGAGCGTAGCATTGCCGCGGCAAATGCACAGATTGGTGTGGCAAAGAGTGCGTACTTTCCATCTTTATCACTTTCTGCCTCAACGGGTTATCAAAGCTCGGGCTTAGTGGATCTGTTTGCCGCACCGGGATTTTTTTGGGCTTTAGGACCCGTAGCGCTGGCCCAGACGCTATTTGATGGTGGCGCCCGTAAAGCTCAGACGGAACAGGCGATTGCCGCCTACGAGGGTACCGTTGCTGCCTATCGGCAAACCGTGCTTGCGAGTTTCCAGCAGGCTGAAGATAACCTTTCGACACTGCGTATCCTCGAAGATGAGGCGCGGGTTCAAGACGAAGCATTGATCTCAGCAAGAGAATCGGTCACTCTGACCACTAATCAGTACAAGGCTGGAACCGTCAGTTACCTCAATGTCATTATAACACAATACGTGGCACTCACAAACGAAAGGGCGGTGCTGGGAATCCGGGGGCAGAGGCTCACCGCTGCCATCTTGCTGATCAAAGCCTTGGGTGGCGGATGGAATGCATCGGAGTTACCCACCCCGGATCGGCTTGTTGGCAAACCGACTATGCGGGATGGAGATAAACAGATCTCTGCACCATGGTTTTAGGTTGAGAAGAACGAACGATTGTTACACGGGAAATGACTCGCATCATAAAACATTTGACGTTCACCACTGCCAACCGACCTCAGGCGCTGCTCGGCTGGCCTTGAAGGTATCCAATGCGGAATGCGGGTACATGATAAGTCCGGGTATGGACATGAGCATGCCCTCCTTGGATTAACTAGCAGCCTTCTTCACTATGAAAAGAGCAATAACAACGGCAATAACCGCGAACACACCAAAAAGAGTAAAAAATTGTTCCACATATGTCAGGCTCTCATACCAGCTTATCACCTGATAGTAACACGTCAGATACTGGTTCTTAAAACTGTCGATCATGGATACCTCCCGGCAAGCTATCTGTTTAGTATTTTTAAGACCTGTTCTAATTTCATAAGGTTAACTTCGTCGATATGTTTCTGTTCTGATGGGTATCTTTTATTTATGGCCGCCGTTTTATCAGGAATTTGCTTGTATTCCTACAATTATTCTTGCTTTGTCCCCGTCTTGTGATAGTAAGCACGAATCGATAACCTTTTGTGAGGAATGGAACAATGCCCCGAAACAATGGAAAAACATGTTGCCTCAATCATCCTGATTTGGAAATGGTTGTTTTAAATGAGAAAAATACTGATACCTTTCATGCTATCCGCCTGGCTACCTGGGAATATGGGAAACGTGTAAAGATGGAGAACAAATCCACTGGTTTTGATGTGTATGCCTGTCCCGAATGCGGCTACAGTGAGTTTTACCTGACCCCGTCTGAATTGAAAATTATCCATAAAGTCCCCTGAGAGATAATGCAACCGTTCGGAGATAAAAAAATAATCAGATCCGTAGGTCCGGGCTGAGTGGCCGCGCAAATCCGGATGGCGAGTTATTTTATCTTGTCCATAATCGTTGACGAAGAAAGGATTTGGGCATAGAGCCCCGACAGGGCAGCCATAAACGCGGCATGAACTTCTGATGCGACGACGGTATGGGAAAGAAATGACAGCTCCCTTGTCGCGCAGGCGTCATGAGCCACAAGGCAATTAAATCCGTTGTCCGCAGCCGCTCTTACCGTCGCATCGATGCACATGTGACTCATGGCCCCACAAACCACCAGCGTCTTGACATTGGCCGCACGCAGTTGATCTATCAGTGTGGTTTTGCGAAAGCTGTTGGGGAAATGTTTAATGATAACCGGTTCGCCCGGAGCTGGGGTAACGGAGGCGTGAATTTCCACGCCGGCAGTGTCGGCCTGAAAAAATGGTGCATTGGGTTGTGATGAGACGTGCTGGATATGGAAAATCGGCAGGCCGCGCTCGCGAAACAGTCTTAAGAGAAGGGCGGCGTTTTCCGCTGCAAGGTCCATGTTTTCCAACGCCATTTTCCCGCCGGGGAAGTAATCATTCTGAATGTCAACAAGCATCAGGGCTGTATAGTCCATAAATTCCTCCTGGTTATAGATTGACTCATTCCGGTTAATATGGTTTCCAGCATATGGTCAGAAACAGATCACGTCAAGCTAAAAAGGAAAGGGAAGGGCCGCCCTCTGGAGAATAGAAGAACTTTTCGGATAAATTATTAATTTTCTATTTCATGACGCGAAACTATCCTCCGTGATTTCGATCATGGACAGGTCCTCACTTCTTATCGCCTTCACGGCCCCATCGACTTCGGGCAGAACATGCTTGATTAAGAATCGTGCGGCAGATATTTTGCTGATGTAGAAGGCGCTGTCGGTGCTGTTTGCGCCTGTCATTTCAGAGAGTTCAAACAGTTTTTATTGCTCCGACCCGATCAGCCAATGTGCAGAGTGTATTTATCTGATGAGGTCTATGTAGCATGGATAGAACCAAATTATTGGAATTTCATAGTCTGACATAGCGAGATAAATTAAAGCCGCATTTCCCATAATCTGCATTCTGAAATTGATGCATGTGCGGATAATGCACGGTCTGTGCGAATAATGCACATCTTGATGAATGCCTGTTCTAAAGGTCTGTCGTGATTTCAGTAACGAATAGTGTTCGATATTCGCACAAAAGTCACTGACTGCTATCCTTAGAATCCAAGAACTATGTTACAAATATCGACATTAATATTGAAATATACACAGCATATTAACATATAATATATATCAGTTATGATATTAAGAAACTTCCCGAACCCATAATTCTCACTATGGCACCTAAATTGCGTAAAGGAAAGACAGAAGTGAGGAACAGATTTATTGATGATCAAGGAGGAAAGAAATCAGCCGAAGCAGGACTCAGGCGGGAAAAAAGGTAATAAAGACAAAAAGCTTGACGGACAAATAGAGTATGATTTTTTTCTTTCTTTAGATAGCGGCAAGGTTGATCAAACGTTAACCATGGATGAAACAGGAGATCGAAAGAACAAAAAAGTGAAAAGAGATAATGGTTTAACCTTTATCTCGCCTGAGTAATCCTGCGGTAAAAGTTATTTTTAATGTCGGTGGGTGGTTTTGGTCCCTCCTTTCCATCCACCGACCCCCTTAGTGGGCGATCTGAGAGGGAACATTTACAAAAATCCTTTCAGTTTATATACAGACGGATGGTTTAAGTCCCTCCTTTTCCATCCGTCTTTTTTTATCCTAAATCTGAAGAAGCAATACCGCCATCAGCTAATCAAGTAACACCATCAGACAATATCAACAGCTACAGTCATTGCATCTTCCCATTGGACTCCTTATATTCTATCCTTGCCATTATCTATCTGTCTGCATCCAGATATGCAGTATGCAGGGATGCCAGCGCTACATTGTAAGCGGTAGTTGGGCGGGAAATAGTTTGGATTTTTTGTCAAAGCTTCGAATTGAAGCTTATTCAAAAAAAATGGCCGTCTCTCCAGAAGGTGAGACGGCCATTTCATTTAAGGTATTTCCCATATTAACTTGCTGGATAACATTTGATCGATTTGATTTTATCACTCCACCCTCCTTTAAAAAAGAAAAGCACCGTTTATTGAAAACATCTACAAGTAAGCAAGCATACTAAAGTCTTCGCCTGAAAGCGAAGGTTTTTCTCCCAATCCCCGAGGGGGATGAGTATTCCGATCCAAGCCGCCACCCGAATATGTTTGAAAGCGCCACCTGAATATGATTCATTCCGCCACCCGATTCCGAAGGAATCCGCCATGGGAATATGATACATTCCGCCACCCCCTGATGAGGGGATAGTAGCCG
>CAISJV010000024.1 GCA_903885795.1 uncultured delta proteobacterium
CACTCCGAATACACCTCTTCAAATCTCATCTTCCGGATCTCCTGTAGCATCTCTGTCGGTCTCATCTGTCACCTCTACAGATGACTATATGAACCGGACAGATTACGTGCTACAAACCGGACATGTCACGAACTCGCAACACGATAATCCCTCATCTTGATAATCCCTCATCTATACATTGGAAAAGATATTGACAATATTAACTACATTCCTCTAAACAGGACCATTCATTGATTGGAGTCATATCATGACCACGACCCTCCTCTATTTGCTGATCGCCCTGAATATTGCCGTCCTGGCCCTGCTCGTTATCATCCTCATCAGGACATCAAAAGCGACCGTTACGGATCTTCACAGTCGGCTGGATAGCATCGAGAAAAATCTGGAGCGGGCGGAACGAGCATTCCGGGAAGACATGGCCAGAAACAGGGAAGAGATTGGACGAAGCCTGAAGGATTTCAACGAATCCCTCCTCAATAGGGTCGCTGAGAATGCCGCGGCCCAAAAGGGCCAACTGGGAATCTTTTCTCAGCAACTGGCCACCCTCACAAGCCAGAACGTTCAAAAGCTCGACAAGGTATTGGAAACCATTGATCTCCACCTGAGGAACCTTCAGGATGACCACAACCGCCAACTGGAACTGATTCGAACAACCGTAGACGAGAAGCTCCAGGATACTCTGGAAAAGCGTCTCGGTGAGTCCTTCCGCCTGGTCAGTGAGCGTTTGGAGATGGTACAAAAGGGATTGGGGGAAATGCAGACCCTGGCCGCTGGCGTAGGGGATCTGAAAAAAGTCCTGACTAATATAAAGACGCGTGGGACCTTCGGTGAGATCCAGTTGGGCAGCCTCTTGGAGCAAATCCTTAGCCCGGAACAGTACGCTGTAAATGTGGCTACAAAGCAGGATTCCACGAACCGGGTAGAGTTTGCCATTAAACTGCCGGGGCAAGACGAAAACCGGTCTCATGTGGTCTGGCTGCCCCTGGACGCCAAATTCCCCCAGGAAGATTATCTGCGCCTCCTTGAGGCTCAGGAACAGGGAAATCCCGCCGCGGTGGAAGAGGCAGCCAGACATTTGGACCGGACCGTCCGGGAAATGGCGAAAAACATCCGGGATAAATATCTCGACCCTCCTAACACTACTGATTTTGGCATCATGTTTCTACCTGCGGAAGGACTATATGCAGAAGTGCTTCGTCGTACCGGCCTCGTTGAGACCCTCCAGCGTGATTTCAAGGTCGTGATCACAGGACCAACGACCCTGGCCGCCCTCCTGAACAGCCTGCAGATGGGATTCCGCACCCTCGCCATTGAAAAGCGCTCCAGCGACGTATGGAGCCTGCTGGGGGCCGTGAAGACCGAGTTTACGACATTCGGCGGGATATTGGAAAAAACCCACAAGAAACTCCAGGAGGCAAGCAACATCATTGAAAAGGCGGCCACCCGCTCCCGGTCTATCGAAAGAAGACTAAAGAACGTCCAGGAAATGCCCACACCCGACACCGAGACATTGATTGAGGGTAACGAGGAACCGGACGAGGCGAATATTTGAAGCCTATTCATTGCGGAGAGTCGTCACAAATGGAAATGAAAATGGGGTGTAATCGTTTTAATAAGTTGTCAGGAGAATTCCAGGTTAAAGGCAAAACCATTTGAAGGGAACATTGGTCAACACCGGCGCCGTCATTGCTGGCAGCCTCATCGGCATGGCTGCGGGAAAACGTCTGCCCGAAAGTCTGAAAACGATCCTGATGCAATGCCTGGGGCTCTCTACCATCCTGATCGGCCTGCAGATGGCCCTCTCGGAAAAAGACGTTATCCCTACCATCGGTTGCCTGCTGATAGGGGCGCTTACGGGGGAACTGATAAACATCGAGGCGGCTATGGACAGGCTTGGGGAATGGCTGAAGACCAGGGCCCGGTCCGATTCATCGACCTTTGTAGAAGGATTTGTAACGACTTCGCTTCTTTATGTAACGGGGGCGATGGTGATCGTGGGCTCCATTCAGGACGGGACAACCGGAGACGCCACAACCCTGTACATCAAGTCCATGCTGGACGGGGTGGCTTCAATCGCCTTTGCATCAACTCTGGGCATTGGCGTCGCCTTTGCGGCCCTGAGCGTACTATTCGTCCAGGGCACCCTTACCCTGCTGGCCTCGCAACTGGCATTTCTTCAACAACCGCCTGTCCTCGGCGCCATTACCGCCACGGGAGGGTTGCTCATTGTCGCCATCGGTTTCAATCTGTTGAATATGGTCAGAATCCGCATCGGTAATCTGCTGCCCGCCCTTATATATGCCACCATCTGGGCGTTTTTTTCAAAATGATGATTGTCCGTCTCTTGACACCCGCAAAATCACCGCTGGTCTGTCATAAAATAAAATAATTTGGACAATATAGCGCTCAAGGTAAGTTCGTGACGAACCCAAGATCTATCGTATCTCCCTGATAATCCTCCCCTTACTTAAGAATGATATTCCTCTATTGCCCTCAAGATTAAGCATGACGGATTCGACCAATGGTTCACTGACGGGCGTATCTGCCAACCACTCCACAAGAAAATTAGCCCCCGTGCCACTGGTGTCCGATTGGGGAATGTTGAAATTCGTGGCGGATAAAGGCCCCAAGGAATGATCAGCTACAAGAAAATCCTTCACTATTTTGCCATCACTATTGAAGTAGAGAACTTTTGTGATTTTGATCTGATTTTTCAGGTCCGTGTTATGTATTGAAATGAAGGCGCTCAAATCGAAATGTTTATTCTCCTTGTCGGGGATATTGGAATATATGGGGACATATAAAACCTGCCCCCTGACCTTGTTTATCCCGCCATCCCCCACTTTGAGAACCCCCGGGTTGAAGGTTTGAACGGCCTTCCCATCGCCTGGCGGTGATTCCTTGCCCGTACATGAGGATAATGAGATCATAATCACAAGAACCAGAAAAACCTTTAATAAGCCGCTCAATTGATTCATGAGACGTTCCTCCTGAAACTTGCTTTTGAAAATAAAAAGGCCTCCAACCCGATCAATGCTGGAGGCCTTTCCTAAAATATAAAGGCGTAACTATTTTTTCGCCGCCGCTACAGCTTCCCGCAGTTTCTTGCCGGCAGCAAACTTGGGAACTTTCTTGGCCTTGATTTTGATGGCCTTGCCAGTCTGAGGATTCCTGCCGGTCCGGGCCGCCCTTTTCGTCACCTTGAAGGTTCCAAAACCAACCAGAGTTACAGACTCTTCCTTTTTCAAGGCCGCAGTAATGGCCTCAAGAACACAATTGACCGCTTCTTCCGCCGTTTTTTTCTTCCCTACCACCGTTACCACCGCGTTTACCAGATCTCCCTTGTTCATGTCTCTCCTCCTTTTGTTTTGTTTGTCACCGCCCTTTACGGCTCACCCTTCCTCATAAATACTTATTACTTTCTTGCGGCGGATTATAAAAGAGCAAAAGACTCATGTCAAGGGCAAATTCACGATTTTTACATCTTTTTTTATTCAATCTATTATTAACTATAAACAAATACATAGGTGATATTTATATATCATAATAGGCATTTTACCCTGATGATGAGTAAAAACGCCTGCCGAATGCGATTTTTTATCCTCACGAGGCTACCGGGAAAAGTTAAATTATTAAGATCCGGTGGGAATCTTTTTTTCAACAAAGATTTTCATTCATGACCTATGCATACAATTGCAACCCTTCTCCCTGCCTCAATTCATCCCTCCAGGTTATCAACTCCATTTTAACGCCCTCATCCTTCATAATCAGATGATGAAGCAAACAATAAAATCCCGGGGCATCATTGCTACCCCGGGATTTTATTGTTTTACTTTCCTTGTTTAATTTATCAGTTGCCTCTGGGACCGGGACCGTAGCCACCGCATCCGCCACCAGGACCGGCGCCAGGACCGAAACCTCTTCCATTGCCGGAACCTCTTCCCGCGCCAAAGGCCTGTACCTTGGTTTGCTGCTCCGGGGTAAGGACTTTGAGTACGGCCAGACGATGATTCGTCTGCTTATCCTGTAACTGGTCCCGCAGACTCCGGATTTCCTTTTGTACGGCTACAATCTTTTCCTGATTGGGATTCTGCTGGAGCCACAGGAGCTTCAATTCGCCGCGTTTGCTGAACATCTTGTCCTGAAGCGGCTTCGCGTCCTTTAACTGGGCCTCGCGCAGGGACTTTATCTTTGCTTCCTGATCCGCTGTCAGGTTCAGAGCAGCCAACCCCTGCAAATCACCGCTCTGGCAGTTACCATAACCTGGCCCTCTGCCGCCCCGCATACCCTGTCCCCAGCCGTAGGCGAAGGACGTTGTCGTGAGAGCCACCATCACCAGGACCGCCATAATGGTTAAAACACCTTTTTTCATAACCTTTCTCCTTTCAATTCAATTATTGAGTTATCGCTATTCTTGTTCACTTCTTTTCTTTGAAAGCCTCTTTTCTCTTTGCATGTACTCTGAGCAACGACCATGCCATACCTGATATTTATTCACAACTACTTAACTTTACAAGTCATATTTATGGACATGTATTTTTTAATTATTCTTAATTGCCATAAACCGAAAAAACTGGCTAATAAGTATCCAACTATGGTATCCAGTTGCCTAAAAAGTATCCGCCTTAATCTTTTACGGAACCGTCAACCATGAAAGCGAAAGAACCCATAAAGTCCCGCTGGTCGTGGGCCTTCATCCCCCCATGGATTATCGTCGGGGCGGCGATCCTGCTGATTCCCCTTTTTGCCGTCATGACCATGCAAAGCCTCAACCGGCAGAAGACGGAAACAACGCGCCTACTCTTGGAAAAAGGGGAGGCCCTGATTCGGTCCTTCGAGGCTGGGGCGCGGACCGGCGCCGGGTTGCGGTGGGACGCCTGGCAGCTTCAGAAATTACTCATCGAAACAGCCCAGCAGCCGGGCATTGATTACTTCATCATCACCGACGCCGCCGGGACGATCATGGCCGACAGCGATCCCTATCGGATCGGCGACTTCTACGGAACCGATCTCGATCTCAAGGCTCTCGCAACCACGAAAACTATCCAGTGGCGGCAAGTTGCCAATACGGACGGCGCCGACACCTTTGAGGTTTACCGGCGCTTCGCCCCCACACCGGAACCTTTTACCGTCTGGGAGGGAAGAAAATACCATGCCTCCTCACCGGGATTTGTGATCTTTGTGGGCATGGACATGGGCCCCGTCCTTGTCGCCAGAGAGGCCGACGAGGAACACACAATCTGGATGGCAGTTTTGCTCATCGGCGTGGGTCTTTCTGGTGTTATCTCCCTCCTTCTGGCCCAGGGATATAAGACGACCAGAAAATCCCTGTCCCGGGTTCAGGCCTTCTCCGATCACCTGATGGAAAACATGCCCATGGGACTGGTAGTGATCAATCCCCAGGAAGAGATCATCGCCTTCAACAAGACCGCTTCCGCCATTCTGGCGCTCCCCGTCAATGAGGCAAGGGAGCGGGCAGCCGCAGCAATTCTGCCGCCTGCCTGCCTGGAAATCATCGGCAGACTTGCCGAAGGACAAGCATTGATCGTCAAGGAAATGGAATGCCCGCTGCGGAACGGACGGACGGTTCCCCTGGAGATTATCGCCTCCCGGCTGCAGGACCCCCAGGGAGAGATTCTCGGAGTAGTAATTCTCTTCCGGGACATTTCTGACCTCCAGGCACTGAAAGGGGAGATCGCCCGCACCCAGCATCTGGCCGCACTGGGAAGCCTTGCTGCCGGCGTAGCCCATGAAATCCGCAATCCCCTCAGTTCCATCAAGGGCTTTGCCACCTACTTCAAGGAAAGATACCGGGAGATACCGGCGGACCTGGAAACCGCAGAAATTATGATCGGCGAGGTGGAACGGCTCAACCGGGTGATCGGACAGCTTCTGGAATTCGCCCGCCCCACGACCCTGCATCTTGAAAAAGGCTCCATAGCTGCCATCGTCGGAGACGTCCTGAAAATAATCGCCCGGGAAATGGGGGAAAAGGAAATTGTCCTGCGGACGGAACTGACCACCCTGCCTGATATATCCTTCGATAAAGACAAAATGAAACAGGTATTCATCAATCTCTTTCTCAACGCCCTGTGGGCGATTGAGAAAGGAGGGATCATTACCGTGAGGTCCGAACTGGTCCACGAGCAATGGGTGCGTATCGAAGTCATCGATACCGGGACCGGCATCGCCAGGGAAGATCTGGAACGTATTTTCGATCCCTATTTCACGACGAAACCGTCGGGAACCGGTCTCGGCATGGCTATTGTCCAGAAGATTTTAACGGCTCATCATGGGGAGGTAAAGCTGGAAAGCGAACCGGGGATGGGAACGCGGGCGATCATCCTACTGCCATCAGGGGCTGGTGAAATAAACAACGAAAGGAAATCATGAAAACAAAACGCATCATCCTCGTGGTGGACGACGACCGCGCCCACCGCACCATGCTGAGAACCCTGCTGTCCGGCTGGGGATATCTGATCCATGAGGCCGATGACGGCGAAACTGCCATCGCCGCAGTTCGAGACAAACCCTTTGACCTTATCCTCATGGATATCCGGATGCTCAAGGTTTCCGGCCTGGAGGCCCTGGTCGAAATCAAGGCGTTCAATCCCGCCATTCCCGTGATGATCATGACGGCCTACGCCTCCCTGGAAACGGCTGTGGAGGCTGTCAAGAAAGGGGCCTACGATTATCTGCCCAAACCTCTCGATTTTGATGAACTGCGTCTCAAAATGGAGAGGGCCATGGAACACCGTCAGCTCAAGGAGGAAAACGCCCTGTTGAAAGAAAGCCTGGGCAGCCACTTTGATCGCCGGAACCTAATCGGCAGCGCCCCCGTCATGGTGAGACTCCTCGATACCATCGCCCAGGTCGCCCCTTCGGAGGCGACGGTCCTCATTACCGGTGAATCGGGAACAGGGAAGGAAATGATCGCCGGGGCTATCCATTTCAACAGTCGGCGCCGGGGGGGGCCGTTTGTAAAGATCAACTGCGCCGCCATCACGGAAACCCTTCTGGAATCGGAACTTTTCGGCCATGAGAAAGGGGCTTTCACCGGGGCGGACCGGCGCAAGGAGGGAAAGTTCCGCCAGGCCGACGGCGGGACGATCTTTCTTGACGAGGTCAGCGAAATGTCCCTGGCCATGCAGGTTAAACTTCTTCGGGTCCTTCAGGAAAGGGAAATCACCCGGGTGGGAGGGACTGATACCTTCAAGGTGGATGTCCGTATCATCGCAGCCACCAACCGCGACCTGCCAGAGGAAATCGGAACCGGCCGTTTCCGAGAAGATCTCTTTTACCGGCTGAATGTCGTTACCCTCCTGGCGCCGCCCCTGCGGGAACGCGCGGAGGACATCCCCATCCTGGCCCAGCATTTTCTTATCCATTTCGCCCAGAAGAATCACAAGCGCATCAAAGGCTTTTCTCCTCAGGCCATGGACCGTTTCCTCCATTATCAATGGCCGGGAAACGTCCGGGAATTGATGAACGCCATCGAGAGAGGGGTGGTATTGTCCCGTTCGGACTACCTGGAGGAAACGGAACTTTCCCTGGTCATGACAACCGGCCCGGATGATACCTCAGACGATTATTTATCCCGGGGCGAAAAACGGTCATCCTCCCTCGACGAAGTAGAAAAAGATGCCATTATCCGGACTCTAGAAGATGCCAGGGGCAATAAAAGCGAGGCGGCCCGGCGTTTGGGCGTCACCCGCCGCACCCTCCATCTGAAACTCAAGAAATACGGTCTCATGGAGTGAAAGGAGCCGTGAAAATTTTAGTCTGCATCAAACAGATCATCCCTCCGGAGCTTGCTGAATTGTCCGATCGGCCTGAAATAAAGATCATGGATGAGGATCCTTTCCCCCTCACAATGCCATCGTCTGATGACAACTGCTACCGGTTGAATCCTTTCGATGAATATGCCATCGAGGAGGCACTGCGCATTAGGGAGTCTTTTACGGACGTGACAGTTGACGCCCTTTCTTTGGGACCAAAGCGCTGTCGGCGAGCGCTGCTGAGGGCGCTGGAGATGGGAGCTAACAATGCGACACTCCTTCACCTCGATCGCGCCGCTACCCTGACTCCTTTTGAAACCGCATCCATCCTCGCCGGCTACCTCCGGGATAAAGCTTACGATCTAATCCTCACCGGCGTCATGGCCGAAGACGGCATGAATGGGCAAACGGGGCAGCTTATCGCCGCATTGTTGGATATTCCCTGCGCCTCCGCCGTCATCAGCGAGCGCCTCCTGTCTCCCCAAGGACCGGTCTATGTCGAGAGAGAGGAAGATGGAGGAGAAAGGACCGCCTATGAGATTAATCTCCCCGCGGTACTAACCATCCAATCGGGCATCAACCGTCCCCGCTACCCTGCCCTGTCCCATGTCTTGCGAGCCCGGACGCAGGAGATCGCAACCCTCGACGCAGTCACCCTTATCCCCGCCCCTCGGGAACGCATCGTTAGCGTTTTCCGAACCGAAAGTTCAGCAACCTGCACTTTCATTTCTGGCACTCCCATCGAAAAGGCCGGGCAGTTTCTGGATTTCTGCCGGCAGAAGGGATTTCTTGCCCTATGAAGGCGGGAATAGTAGTCATTGCGGAAATATCCGCGGACGGATTGACGTCAGCCAGCCGGGCAGTAGTGTCTTTTGCCCGACTTCTGGCAGAGGCCGCCAGTGAAGACATGGTTGTAATCGTTCCCGGACATTTCCCGAACATAAACCAAGCACAATGCCCAGGCACGGGGGTTGCGAAACATAATTTTCCACCCTTTAGCGGAGCGCAGGGGGGGGAATTTGCGTATAGAGAGGCCGAGGAGATTGCAGTGGCAGCCGGATGCGACGTAACCGTTCTGGTCGGTGATCACCTGTCTGCCTATAGCGCCGAGGCATGGATGGCCGCCCTATCCCCCATCTGCAGGAAAATAAACCCACGTTTCATCTGCATTCCCCATACCTCCCGAGGCTGGGACTACGGACCGGGCTTGGCTATCCACTTGGGGGCTTCCCTGATCGGCGCCGTTGAGGGTTTTCGCCTGGACACGGGGAATCTATTATTTAAACGATCCTTCTTGAAGGGGCAATGGCAAATGGAAGTCCTCCCCGAAACGTGGCCCGCCGTCCTGACCATCCTGCCGGAAGCCAAAGGAACGGAAGAAGAAGCACCGCTTGCAGCAGCAAGATCAGGTGGAAAGAGGGGCCGCCCGCCCCGTGTCTCTTTCCTCTCCGTACCGGCGGACAAAGCGTTAAGGACAAAGCCGCTGGGGAGATTGCCGGCTCCGGAGACGGCATATGATTTTTCCGAGGCCGAGGTAATTGTCGCCGCCGGGAAGGGTATCGGGGCTGCAGAAAATACGGATATGATCAAACGTCTGGCCGGGGTTTTTCCGAAATCGGCGGTCGGTTGTTCCCGTGCCGTATGTGATCTCGGCTGGATGGAGCACCGACGTCAGATCGGCATGACCGGGCGGACAGTATCTCCACCGCTTTACATCGCCTGCGGTATCTCGGGGGCCATGCCCCACCTCGCGGGGATGCGCAATTCCCGTTGCATCATCGCCATTAATCGGGACAAAAATGCCGCGATATTCCAGGTCGCCCACCTGGGCGTCGTAGAGGATCTTTTGAAATTCATCCCCGCTGTTCTGGAGCTATTGGAAAATGGAACATTGATGACTGGCACCAGTCACAAAGGGGGATGAAAATCAGGACGCCCACCCATCCCCACCCTAACCTTCTCCTTGAAGGGGTGGGTGGCTATAGCGCAACGGATACAGAGCATACGATGTTATTCTCATATGAGCAGGAAAACAGAGATGGTTAATCACAAAGACAAGGAAATATTCCAAAGCTTTGTTAGGGCGGACCGGCAGGAGCAAGCAGACACGGAGACGCCGGGAGATATCTTCCTACGGGCGGGCCGCTATTTCATAGGTGCCCCCTATGAATCAAAAACCCTGGACCCATCCGGACCGGAGGGTCTCATTATTAATCTCCGCGCCTTTGACTGTTTTACCATGGTTGAAAATTGCTGCGCCCTGGCGATCATGCGCCAAGCAGGGAAAGACCGTTTCACCGACTATGTTTCCATCCTCCAATCCCTGCGTTACCGGGACGGCATAATTTCCGGTTATCCTTCGCGGCTCCACTACTTCTCTGACTGGCTTCATAACAATGAAACAGGGGGCGCAATCCGGAATGTGACTCAGGCTTTAGGGGGAAAGTCTTTCCGGAAAATCCTGAATTTTATGACAACACATTCTGAGCTCTATCCTCCCCTGCAGGAACCGGCCACCTGCCGGCAAATGATTGCCATTGAAAGGCGCCTATCCGAGATCCCCTGTCATCTCCTGGCGAAAGGAGAGATCAGCCGCTGGGAAGAAGGAATCGAGGATGGGGACATCCTGGCAATTACGACCGATCAGGAAGGCCTCGATGTATGTCACGTCGGGATAGCCGCTTTGCTGGACGGACAGCTCCACTTGATCCATGCCTCCCAGAAGGCGGGCCAAGTGACTATTTCTCCAGAAACGCTTGTTGATTATTTGCATCAGTCTCCACACCGAACCGGCATAATGGCGGCACGTCTTGGCCTACCACACGGAAGTCCCAAACAATAAAAAAATTTCTAGTCCGGAACAGCAAGGCCGGCTGGGGCTGCCGTCCAGTGAATAATCCTTCTAACGCTTTAAGTTAACGCCGTTTCACTTCTGATCTGAATAAATATTCATAAGGCAATAAAATATCTTGACACGGACCAAAAAGTTCTGTATCCAGTTTGTGACCATCGGTCAGTAGTTGACCATTGTTCAATTTCTGGTTAAAAGTCACAGAACAGAGGACATTACCAGTGGGACTTGAAGAGCGAAGAAAAAGGGAGAAGGAAAACCGGAAGAATGCAATTCTCAAAGCGGCCCGGAAGCTCTTCTTCGACAAGGGTTTCAAGAATGTCACCGTGGAGAGCATTTCCAAAAAGGCGGAACTGAGCAAAGGCTCGGTCTATCTGTACTACAAGAGCAAGGAGGATATCTACACCCAGATCCTTCTGATCGACATCGATAAATTCCACAAAGCCATCGCTAATTTAATGGAAGAAGGGCAGAGCAGCTCGACGATGCTTATGGTCCTTGCCAACGTTTATGCGGATTTCTTTATGAACGATCGCGAACTCTTCCGGATCATGATGAATTACATGCTTAATATCGATCACATGAATCTTCCTGAGGAAATTGACCATCTCATCGTGAAAGCAACCAATAAAACAATTGATATCATAGAAGAAATATTCATGATCGGCATCCGTTCAGGCGAGTTTCCTGCCTACATTGATCTTCGCCAG
>CAISJV010000025.1 GCA_903885795.1 uncultured delta proteobacterium
ATCCATCCACTATAATGTCACTTGGATGGAGCCCCCTCCTTCTTCAAATGCTGAGGATGTTTAATGATGAGTTGTGGCTGTTGCCGCCGGAGTGTCGCTGGTCTTGGAATTTGAGACAGACACCGCCACTACTACCACGGCTGCCGCCACAACACCTACGGCAATTGTCCCCAGACCGATTCCGGCTAGCGTCAGTCCTCCTGCTGCTGCCCCCGCTGCTCCTGCTCCGGCTGTTCCAGCTCCCGCTGCTCCTGTCCCTGTCGCTCCGGCCGCTCCGGCTCCGGCTGCTCCGGCGACTCCGGGAATGGCTGAAGCGCCCAACTGTGCGGTCAGACCTGTAACCACGGTCGCTTCAAAGGCTGCTGCCGCCGTGGGCGCTGCACCTGCAACAACGACACTGAAATTACCCGCCGCTACGGTAGCAACCTGCGTCGGGAAGGCCGGGTTCAAAACGAAGACCGACTGCTCCAAAGCATAGAAGCTACTCTTTGCCGCCGACTGGGCAGCGAGTTCCACTAGGGTAAGCCAGGCCGTCCCCCTGACAACGGCAACGGCCGTCGGGCTCTGAATCTCGAACTTGGAACCCGGTCCCAGGGGCTTGGCAATATTCGTCTGGACGAGGCCTGCGGGGACGGAGAACAAACCCGCCGTCTTGTCTCCCTGTACTGTAAACTGTTTCATTTCCAAACTGGAGTTGGGTCCCAAAGCCATGGCGGTCTCATCTGATAAGACAACCCTGGCGTTGGAGTTTTTACCGGTCTGGATAAAATCAAGGGTCTCCACCTTATCCTTAACTTTTGGTTTTATAGTCTTCCCCGCCCGCTTCAGGGTCACATCACCGGTTACAACAGCAAACTCACCGATCATTGCTGAAAACAGAGGAAATGGAAAAACAAGGCCGATGGTTAACAAAAAAACAACAACTCGCTTTAACATGACAATTCCCCTCCTTACTTGTTATTCAGAATATAGTTAAACACACTGGTGAGGATACAGTCGACAATTTCCGCTAAACCCGAAGAATCCGTTGATTTCTGCACTTTTGCCATCGCTGTTTCTTCCTCCGGCTGCAGCTGTTATGACCCTACTGAAAACCCTCAGAAGGCCTTTGGTCTGTACTTACAAGACCTATGCCAACCGCCAAGACAAAAATAGTTAATGCTAACATACTGAATTGAAAGAATAATACTGAAGGAATGGTGGTGCGTTCAACGCTCTCGGAGGGGATTAGGGAATCATAACCATAGAATCCATTCCAGTGATGACGGGAATCCTTGCAGCGCCGGCGGTCGCCTTAATGATTTACGACTGAAATGTGGTACAGACAGGCAAATTCAGAAAAACAATACTTAGGAAGGCTTCTATCAAAATCATCTCATCCAGAACCCTAATACTTTTCACTGGCTCAGGAGGCTTTCCTTCCATCAATGCTCATCAATCTAATCTTGCCGCTTCCAACGATGGGATTCCATCTCAGGCTTGCTGTTTCTTATGATTTCGATTATTTCTTGCTTTCCCATAAGTGTTTACCCTTAATATTATACGTTAGTAAAGCGTGAAAAAAGGAACGATTTATTTTTAAATTCCGTTGCCTGAAAAAAAAGTCCGATGCATCGAACCGATTTAACTAGATGACATATTTAATCAATCAACCGATAAGTTTTACGTTTTGTGTTTTCGGAACGGCTAACTCAGGACCGGTTTTCCTCCATAGCGAAACTGGTGCTTGTCATGTCCGATTACCCCGGTTGCAGAAGCTTGAAATCCGTTGGCGGCTCCTGGCGGCGGACGGCGCGGGTGTTCAGGAGTTCATAGAGGATCACTTCCATTACCCGCCAGACTTTTACGCCGTTGCGGATGCAGCCGGTTATTGTCTCCTCACATCGGCCGCAGGCCATGTGCATGTGGAGGATGGGAGCGCCGTCTTCGTCGGGGAAGAGTGTTCCTGTCCCCGCTACTTCGTGGGCGTTCCTGAGGATGTGGGTCATAGGGATAACGGGGATGATGCGGTCCTCCTGGGGGCCGACAACCAGGGTGCTGCCGTCGTCGGCGCCGCCGATGATGATCAGGGCCGCCGCCCGGATCTGGTGCTCCCTGGCAAAGGTCTCGATGATTTCATGAACGATCTCGCCATCTTCCAGGCGGAGAATAAAGACTCTGCCGATTTTTGATTCTTCGTATTTCATGGTTGGGTTTATTCCCCATACATGCTGTCGATGACGCTTTGGTATTTTTCGTTGATGACCTTGCGCTTGAGCTTCATCGTCGGGGTCATCTCGCCGTCTTCCTGGGTAAATTGCTTGGCCATCAGCTTGAATTTCTTGACCTTTTCAAATCCCGCCAGTTCCTTTTGGTTCTGCTCGATCCGATCATGATAAAATTGAACGATCTCAGGATGTAGGATGAGGTCTTCCCGGGAGGTCCAGGAGATATTATTGCTCCTGGCATAATCCTCCAGGGCGTCGAAAGCGGGAACGATGAGGGCGGCGACGTATTTGCGCTGATCGCCGATGATGGAGATCTGCTCGACGAAATGATCCTTGCCGATCATCGTTTCGATGAGCTGGGGGGCGATATACTTGCCTCCCGAGGTTTTCATCAGGTCCTTGATCCGGTCCGTAATAGTCAGGTAGCCGTCTTCGAGAATGCCGACATCACCGGTCTTAAACCAGTGATCTTCAAAGACCTCCGCCGTCGCCTCCGGTTTCTTGTAGTATCCCTTCATGACCGTTTCGCCCCGGACAAGGATCTCGCCGTTGGGGGCGATTTTAACATCGACGCCATAAATAGCTTTCCCCACCGTTCCAGGTTTGTAGAAATATTCCTCATGGCAAGTTACCGTCGCCGTCGTTTCCGTCAGGCCGTAGCCGTATTTGATCTGGATGCCCACGGAATGAAAAAATTCCTCGATCTCTTTGGAAAGGGGGGCCCCGGCGCAGGGGAAAAAGCGGATCCGACCACCCACGACACCGCGCAGTTTCCCGAGGACCAGTTTTACCGCGATCTTGTGTTTGAGTTTGAGATCCCAGGGGATGGATTTTTTCTCCTTTTCTCTCGTATAAACCTGTTCGCCAAGCTCTACGGCCCAGTTGAAGAGGTTCTTTTTCGACGGCGGGGCCTTTTCCAGTTTTTCGAAAACGGCGGCGTAGATCTTTTCGTAGAACCGGGGAACAGCGCACATGATCGTAGGCTTGACCTCCTGGAGGTATGCGATGATCTTGGCGGTGTCGTCACAATAAGTGATAACCATGCCGGAGCCCAGGGCGAAGTAGTTCCATGCCCTTTCAAAGACGTGACTTAAGGGGAGGAAACACATGGATATATCCTGGTCGCTGACGGCGAGGCGCTTGTTGTGGGCCTGAAAGGAAAAGTAGAAGTTCGAATGATTCAGCATGACGCCTTTGGGCTCCCCCGTGGTGCCGGAGGTGTAAATCAGGGTGGCCAGATCGTTCATGTCGGCCTTTTTCAGCCTTTCTTCCAGTTCCTGCTCCCGGGTGGACTTGCGGCCCAGCTCCAGAAAATCCTTGAAATACATGGCCTGATCATTGCCAGCAAGGAGAAGGCTGCTGTCGAAAACAATTATTTTTTTTAGATATTTTGACGTGCCGATGATGGAGGCCGCTTTCTGATACTGATCTTTGGACCCGACGAAGAGGACGGCGATTTCCGCTTCATTGACGATGTACTCCGTCTGCTTCGCCGTGTTGGTGGCGTAAATGGGGACGGAGACGCCGCGGACGCTGAGAATGCCCAAATCGGCAATACTCCATTCCGGACAGTTCTGTGAGAAAACCCCCACCATGCCTCCCGTTTTGATTCCCATCTCCAGGAGGGCTTTGGCGACGTCATGAACCCGCTCGCCAACCTCTTTCCAGGAAATATCCTGCCACTGGCCGTTTTCCCTGTAACGGAGGGCTGTACGCTCCCCATATTTCTTCGCCTGTCTTTGAACCATCAAGGCCAAATGCTTCTCGGGCATATTGCTTTCTCCTCTCTTTTCATCCTGAGCATATTTCCGGGTCGCAGTATAAACGGCTAAACATGAGAAGTCAAAAGCAATTTGATTGATAATACTGAATATTGTTTGACGAGCCGCTTTTTTTCCCCTATACTCACCGCCATTTCACGGGAACTGGGAGAAGATGTTAGCTGAATTTGATACCACAAGGATCGCCATTATCGGCCCGGGACGTCTGGGGACTTCGTTTGCCTACAAGTTTGGCCGAGACAACAAGCGGGTTACGATCTATTATCATGACGCCGATGTCTGCCGTCATATCAACCGGGAACACCTCAACCCCAAACACCTGACCGAGGATCTTGCCAAACGCCTGGGGGGAATGGAGAACGTCCCCCGTCTGGCCCCGAAGGTCTATGCCACCAACGATCTCGAGCGGGTCGTCGAAGACAACGACATTATTGTGCTGTGCCTGACAATGGACAAGCTTCCGGAATTTCTGAACTACCTAAAGCCCCTCATGGAAAGAAAATCCGGCGACACCTGCCTAATCTCTCCCATCAAGGGTCTGACCTCCGATGAAATCACCAAGGAACTCATTACCCCGTCACAATTGATCCACAGCAACCTGAGCAGCCTCCACTACAAATACGAGGTCGTCTGTATTGGCGGACCTTTTTTCGATGTCGATATCGCCCTGGGGAATCCCGTCTGTGTGACTGTGGCGGGAAAAAGCGCGCCGGCGAATCTCGTTCGGGAGGAATTGATCCGCTTCAATCGGCGGGAGCTGACGTCATACTACAATTTCGACGTTATCGGAGTGGAGGCCTGCGGCTCCCTGAAAAATGTCGTTGCCAACATCAAGGGCGTTACGGATTCCCTGGACCTTGGCGATTCCATCCCCGGCACCATCTTTGCCCGCGCCGGCGTGGAGATCCGCTCCCTGTCCATGCTCCTGGGCGGCAGTTTTCAGGCCTTTCACAGCCAGGCCGGGGTAGGAGACATGTACGTCACCGTTTCGTCCATGGCCAGCAAGAATTATCGCTATGGCAAATACTTCCACGAGCTGTACAGCGGCAACCCCATTGAAACCAACCTGAAGGTTCTGGCCAGAATCGACGGGACGCCGGAAGGACCCAATACGATCCGCAACGTCCATCGGTATCTGGAAAAGAAAAACATGTACAGCCCCCTGTTTCATTGCGCCTACAAGATCTTCAACGAAGGGGGCACCCGGCGGGATATCAAGGAAATGATCATCCAGGCTTGCCAATTCGACAAGCGTGTCAAGGAATTTATCGGGCCTGTTTCCCGCTTCCTTTATCGGATCGCTCCCAATCTATGGTACCGGCGGCATAAGGGGTTGATGTCAAACTGGGACGTTTGACGGCTCCGCCGTCAGAGTTAAAATCATTTTTTTATCTTGACATTTTTTAAAGATCAGTTATAGGTCGAATCATACTTTAGCCGGGATTTAAAACGATATGACGATGCTTAAGAAAACAAACATGAATCTTTGCTGGTGGTGGCAGGCTGATACAGTCTGCCCGCATTGACTGTTTTGAACAGGTTGTGGGCAGGGAGGAACCTTCCCATGACACAATCGGAAATCAAAAGCCATGGGAAGACCCCATGGCTTTTTTATTAGACGATTACTTTTTTAAAGGAGAGATGCATATGAAAACCATGAAGGTATTGCTGGAAGATCATGAAATCCCCAGGCAGTGGTACAACATCCAGGCGGACATGCCGACACCGATGCGGCCACCCCTGCATCCGGGAACGGGAAAGCCCGTTGGCCCGGAGGATCTGGCGCCGATCTTTCCCATGAACCTCATCGAGCAGGAGGTCAGTACGGAGCGCTGGATTGACATTCCCGAGGAAGTTCTGGAAAAATACCTGATCTGGAGACCTACGCCCCTTTGCCGAGCCCGTAATTTTGAGAAGCTCCTCGATGCGCCAGTGAAGATCTATTACAAAATGGAAGGCAACAGCCCGGCCGGGTCACACAAGCCCAACACGGCCATTCCTCAAGCCTACTACAACAAGATCTCCGGGGTTAAGCATCTCTCTACAGAAACGGGAGCTGGTCAATGGGGAAGCGCCCTGTCCATGGCCTGTCAGATGTTCGGTCTCGGATGCCGGGTTTTCATGGTCAAGGTCAGTTACGAACAGAAACCATACCGGCGGATGATGATGAACGTATGGGGGGCCGAGTGTATCCCCAGCCCCAGCAACCTTACGGAGGCCGGCCGTAATGTCCTTGCCGAACATCCCGATTCCCCGGGAAGCCTCGGCATCGCCATCAGCGAGGCCATCGAAGACGCCATCGCCCACCCCCATGCCAAGTATTCTCTGGGAAGCGTTCTCAATCATGTTATGCTCCATCAGACCATTATCGGTCTCGAGGCCCAGAAGCAAATGGAAAAGATCGGCGTCTATCCCGATGTCGTCATGGGCTGCGCCGGCGGGGGGAGCAATTTTGCCGGGATTTCCCTGCCCTATGTCCGGGACAAAATTCACGGTAAAGACGTAAAGATCGTCGGGGCGGAGCCGACATCATGCCCTACCCTTACCCGGGGCCCCTTTGCCTATGATTTCGGCGATCTTGCCAAAAAGACACCTCTCCTGCCCATGTACACCCTGGGTCATGACTACGTCCCGGCCCCCATCCATGCCGGCGGGCTCCGCTATCACGGGATGGCGCCTATTGTCAGTCACCTGGTTAAGGAGAATCTTATCGAGGCCCGGGCCTATCATCAACTCGACACCTTCGAAGCCGGCGTCATGTGGGCCCGCAGCGAAGGGTTCATTCCCGCCCCGGAGACGGACCATGTCATCGCCGCCGTCGTGGACGAAGCCCGGCGGGCCAAGGAAGAGGGCAAGGAAAAGGTCATTCTCTTCAACTGGAGCGGCCACGGCATGGTGGATCTGGCCTCCTACGACGCCTACCTTACCGGCAAATTGATTCCCTATGAATTGCCCGACGAGGAAATCGCCAGGGCGCTGCGGGCCATCGAGGGCTTCCCCAAACCATGATTGATAAGACCACCTATGATGGCAGTGAAATCCGCTGCCCCAAACTTGGACATGAGCTGACCTTTGCCTACTGCCGACGGGAAGGAGGAGATCTTCCCTGCCCCCGCTCCATAAGGTGCTGGGAGAGTTTCTTCCCTGTGGAAAGTTTCCTAAGCGAGACCCTGGATGCCGAGACATGGGATGCCTTCTGCCGCCAGGCGCCCCCGGATAAGATGACGACCATCCTCGATCTCATTGGGAAGGCAAAGGCCCGGCAGCAGGCCGACGGCAGTCACAAAGGGGGATAAAAATGGCTGTGCCAGACCCATCCCCATCCTTACCCTTGGAGGGGAGGGTAAGATGACGTCATGGTTTCAATTAGTTGTTGAATGGCTTTCCTATGAAAGATAAAAAGAGGCCGGACAAGGATTTTCACCCCCTGGCAGACCGTATGCGGCCCCGGCGCCTGGACGAGTATATCGGTCAGGGACATCTGTTGGGAGAGGATGATCTCTTGCGTCGGGCTATCGAGGAGGATCGCCTGTTTTCCATGATCTTCTGGGGGCCGCCAGGATCGGGGAAGACGACCCTGGCCCGGGTTATCGCCCAGGAAACTCAATCACATTTCACAAGTTTTTCCGCAGTCTTGTCAGGGGTCAAAGAAATAAGAGCCGTCGTTGAGGAGGCCCTTGCCCAGAGGGAAGAGCACCGGCAGAAAACCATCCTTTTTGTCGACGAGATTCACCGCTTCAATAAGGCCCAGCAGGACGCCTTTCTCCCCCATGTGGAAAGCGGCCTCATCACCCTTATCGGCGCCACCACGGAAAATCCTTCCTTCGAGATAATCGCCCCCCTCCTGTCCCGTTCCCGGGTCATGGTTCTCAAGCCGTTTTCGGAAGAAGAATTAGGGTCAATGATCGCACGGGCAATTACAGACGAAGAAAGGGGTCTTGGTCGTTTGCATCTCCAGATTGAACCTCAGGCCGTGGAGGTCATTCTCTGGTCCGCCGACGGTGACGCCCGGACGGCGATGAACAGCCTGGAGGCGGCGTCCTCTCTCGTCATGGACATGGAGGAAGGGCAGCGCCTTATTACCAAGAAAATTGTCGAAAAAGCCCTCCAAAAAAAGGCCCTCCAGTACGATAAGGGCGGGGAAGAACACTACAATCTGATTTCAGCCTTTCACAAGAGCCTGCGGGGGAGCGATGCTGATGCCGCCCTCTATTGGCTGGCGCGAATGCTTGCCGCCGGGGAGGACCCCCTCTACATTGCCCGCCGGATGGTCCGGTTCGCTTCGGAGGACGTGGGCAACGCCGATCCCCGGGCCTTGGCAGTGGCTATGGACGCCATGCAGGCCTTTCATTTTATCGGCATTCCCGAGGGGGAACTGGCCCTGGTCCAGGCGGCTGTTTACCTGGCGACGGCGCCCAAAAGCAACGCCCTGTACGCCGCCTATGGAAAGGTTAAGGAAACGATCCGTCAGACGGGAACCCTGCCCGTGCCCCTCCATATCCGTAACGCCCCGACGAAACTGATGAAGGAGATTGGTTACGGCAAGGATTACAAGTACGCCCATGATTACCAGGATGCCTATGCCGGGCAGGATTATCTGCCCGAGACCCTGATCAAAAGAAAGGCCTGTTTTTACCGGCCAACGGAACGGGGATATGAAAAGACCATCGGGGAACGGATGGAGTTCTGGCGGCAGTTACGGGAAAAGAGCAATAAGCAAGGAGAGACCTGAAATCTCCCCTTGCATCTCTATCAAACCTGAATATCGGGATTATGGCCTGGAGGATACGAATCAGGAGTTGCTGAAACTCAAGGAACGCAAGATTCGGAGCGCCAAGATCCTAAGGATATAAATCGCTTTAATATTTTTCTTACTCAAAACGGACGTCATCGAAGTCAATATGTCCCCAACCGCCGCTGGATGCATCGATGAGCCTTAACATTGACCACAAAATATGCAGGATTCGTTTCATAGAGGAGAGGGTAAAGATATCCTGAGATTATTTCAAGAGGGCGGCAATAAGAAACGGAGAGATGGCAAGACCCGACATAATAACTCCGATCAGGCATATTCTATTGAAGAGATGCTCCTTGTGGATGATCTGTTCATCCCAGTCGGAAGTTTCAATGTAACTCTGAAAGCGCCGGATAAGGGTTGCTGATTTCAGGGGTTGAATGAAATCCTGCTCCCTGTTGATCATGTGTCTTGCATCCGTGTAAGTCAATGTTTTCATATTAGGTCCTTTGTATCAGTTATCGGCCGTTTCATTACAATACTTGAATTTACGTGTGATATTTCCTGATCACAGCAGTCACAACGCCTCCTATCCTGAGCTCGGTTCTGGCCATGATGTCAGGATATTTCGGGTTCGCTGCTTCCAGAACAACCTGCTTCCCCTTCTTTTGGAAATATTTCATCGTCCAATCACCATCCACTTCCGCGATGACAATGTCGCCGGTTTTTGGATCTCTGCCCTTTTCTATAATCACCATATCCCCTTCCATGATTCCAGCCCCAGTCATGGAATCGCCGCTGACCTTCAACAAAAAAGAGACTTCAGGGTGGGTTATCAGGTATTCGTCCATGGAAATTGTATCAGACAGGACCTCTTCTCCAGGAGATGGAAACCCGGCTTGAACTGAACCAACCATAGGAATTGCAACCGATTGCTTTGTCAGACTCAGATGACTTTTTTCATCTCTCTCAAGGAAGCCGCCGGCAATTAGTTTGTTGATCCAGAAGTGGACCACACTTTTTGATCTGACACCCAGAAGATCCAGCATCTCCTGGTAAGAGGGCATCCTCTTCTGGTGCCGGAAGAAACTGATGATGATTCTCTGAACTGATTGAACTGATCTTTTCTCTTTCATGGTTCCCATATATAGAACATCCGTTCTATTGTCAAGAAGTTTTTTCTATTGACCCGTGACCGGTGCGTGATAATTCATCTGAGCAATGATGCGTAACCAATCATATAGCCTTCGCATATAAAAAAGCCCCCTGACGAACCGGTTTCGTCAGGGGGCTTTTGTTTGGGATGTCTTTGGTCTTAGCCAACAATATTCTTAATCGCCTCAATGACCGGATTGGTGAACAGGGCCATCAGGACGGTATAGAGAGCGAAAACACCTGCAACCTCACCTGTGTACATCTTCTCATACTTGTGCTTCAGGCTGATGATGACCATCCCGCCCACAATGAGGCAGCCAAGCTGGAAGTAAGGGAAGCTAGCCACACCGGCTACCGCATATTCTGCGAAAGCGAACGTTCCAGTTAAAAGAACAACCACCATTGCCGCTACCATCGTTCCTAATGTCTTTTTCATGATCTGTGTCCTCCTCTATGTTTTTGTTTTTTATTTATTTTTTGCTTTCGTTTGATTCATCTTAATGAAAAATGCGTGCCAAGTTGTAATTAAGCGGCAATTTATTTTCTAAGCAATTGATTACAAAAGATAATTTATTTAATTAAGGCATCAGGACGGGAAACTAGGAACTTGTTTGCCCCCGACTTTTGAAAGATTCTTTCAAGGTGTTGAACGAAACGACAGCAGCATATTTTCAGTGTGGATATATTTCTTGTTGCGAGTTCGTGACATGTCCGGTTTGTAGCACGTAATCTGTCCGGTTCATATAGTCATCTGTAGAGGTGACAGATGAGACCGACAGAGATGCTACAGGAGATCCGGAAGATGAGATTTGAAGAGGTGTATTCGGAGTG
>CAISJV010000026.1 GCA_903885795.1 uncultured delta proteobacterium
ATTTTCAAGTTGTTTGGAAAGGGACGATTTGACGGAATTGGAGACATGAGGTGACGCGATGATTCTTTGGTAAGGAGTTTTCGGGGAGTCATGGCGTTTTATGATTTTAGCTTTGGATCTTTCTTTGGCGATGAGTTTTACTGACCTGCCCCCCGAAAATCGGTCCATTTTTTAAGTTAGGATTGGAGTATAATAAATGGATCATATTGAGGGGAGGTCAGGATGAGTCGGAAGCGGTTTACAATGGAACAGATTATCGGTTTACTTCGGGAAGTGGATGTAAAGGTTTTACAGGGCAAGAATATTGGTCAACTTTGTCGGGAAACAGGGATATCAGAGCAGACCTATTACCGCTGGCGTAAAGAATATGGTGGCCTGAAGAGCGACCAGGTGAAGCGTCTTAAGGAGTTGGAGAAAGAGAACTTGCATCTCAAGAAGGCAGTAGCAGAACTTACGGTGGACAAGCTGATTTTGAAGGAAGCCATGGAGGGAAACTATTAAGTCCCGACAGACGAAGGCGCTGCGTGGAGTATGTGAGAGAGAAGCTTCACATGTCCGAACGGCGAGTCTGTCGGGTGATTAATCAGCCTCGATCAACCCAGAGGCACACCTCGGTTTTAAGGGATGATGATGGTCTTTTAAGGGCAGAGATTGTTCAGTTAGCTCTAAAGTATGGCCGCTACGGATATCGGCGGATTACAGTTCTTTTACAGCGTGCGGGATGGCATGTTAATCATAAGCGAGTGGAGCGGATCTGGCGGGAGGAAGGGCTGAAGGTTCCCAAAAAGCAGCCAAAGCGGGCCCGTCTCTGGCTGAATGATGGTTCTTGTGTCCGTCTTCGACCGACTCATCGACACCATGTATGGTCTTATGATTTTGTGGCAGACCGTACCCATGATGGTCGGTCAATCAAGATGTTAACGGTTATTGATGAATATAGTCGTGAATGCCTTGCCATTGTCGTAGAAAGACGATTGCAGTCGGATGATGTACTGAGCTGCCTCACAGATCTCTTTATCAGACATGGCATCCCTGAATATATTCGATCAGATAATGGTTCGGAATTCACAGCCCGGATAGTTCGCCAGTGGTTAAAACGGATTGGCGTCCAGACGCTCTACATCGAACCGGGGAGCCCTTGGGAAAATGGTTACAATGAGAGCTTTAATGGCAAGCTCAGGGATGAGTTACTAAATGGTGAGATCTTCTATACATTGAAAGAAGCTCAGGTGCTGATAGAAAGATGGCGCTTTGAATACAACACATTCAGGCCGCATAGCTCATTGAATAACCGCCCTCCAGCTCCTGAAGCTTGGTTACACTGAAGAGCATAAAATGGCAGAATTCTAACTTAACATGTGGTACAAGTTTCGGGGGCAGGTCAAATATACATGTTGACGGATAAATGAAAAGGGGGCACTCGGAAACGTGGGTTATGGTAGAATTAGGACACCACTGCATAAGCCGAAATGGTGCATTAATTGGTAACTATGCACTTAAAACTACGTGCGGTATTTCTGTCCCAAACTTAATTCAAATATCAAAAAATCTTTACTTTGAGAATGACGGTTTCACAATAGAGTAAAACCGGGTTGAACTAGAAGCTTAATGGTATTGAGGGATATAATGACCAATTTTAAAAATATAATCAGAAGTTTATGCTTCGCCACGGCGCTGGTGTGCTATACTGGCACGCTGGCAGTGGATAGCTCAAATGCTACAGGGACTGACATCAGTCAGGTCGTCACCTGCACAGATAAAACCGCAACCTTCGATGGTGATGTACAGTTTGAAAGTTATGCTGACTGGATAAAGCAGAATGAAAAAATGGCGATAAACCGAGTAAAAGGAATGGATAAACAGGTAACACCTGAAAACATAAAGCAGGCTAAAATATACCTTGCACGCCAGGTAGCCCTGGCAAAGCTCAGGACGATGGCCATGGCATATAACCGGGGAATACGGTTTGTTTACGAACCATCCTCAAAGGGGTGGAAATTCCAGACCGGAGGTGAGTCGAAGGGGCTGAACATAAAGAGCGTTCAGAGCTTTGATGACGGTCTTGTTGTTCTCAAGGGAGAAATCAAACGAACGCCAGAGGAAACAATCACAGGCTATATCAGAACATGCGAAGTGACAGGAAAATCTGTTATGATTAAGGATAATCTCCCTAGCACTGCTGATGAAACGCGAAACAATGCATTCATAAAAGCGATTCGCTACGTGGCTGCAGATCGTTACGAAGGAAATATCCCTGTCAAGCTGTCCGGCCGGTTGCTTCATGTCGACACCCTTTCCTCAAAGCCAATGAGTGAAGAATATACATTACGCATCCGCGTAACTTTAGCACTGGATGACCAAAACTGATATATTAGAAAGATAAGAGGAAATGGGATTTATCTTGCGGCTGTGCAAGGATCGCAAGGAATAAGGAGAATTGTTTGGCCCGCTAGACTTCTGCGACAATAGGAACATGACTAATGGCTCGTTCATGGGGCCGGACCGAGGCTATGAGCTCGTAACAATAATTTAAGGGAGGAAACAACAATGAAAAAGAGAGTTTTGTCAGTTAGTTTTATTATGGTTCTTTTGCTTTTCGTTGTAAGCGCTGCATTTGCTGGGGCTACTTTAGACGGAGTTTATGAAGAAGTTGGTTATCCTGACTCAGTCGCCGTGTATGCGCAGGATGGTAACATGGTATATGTGACTGGATACTACGTTATCAATGGACAGCCTCGCGTTTGGTACGGTAAGGGACAGAGGGAGGGGAATATCATCTCATATGCGACAAAGATAACCCTTGGTCCATCTAGCTTGACTACAATGAAACCTGGGAAGCATAGCTTGACAATCTCCTCTGACGGTACAACCATGACAGGGAAAGCAATGTCAGGTGATGGTAAGTCCTCTTCCTTCTCAATGAAAAAGAAATCTAACTGATTAATTTCTTATTCAAATTGTCGGTGCTCAGGAATGACTATGGAGCAACCCATGTTTTTCAAAAACAGGACTATATTGTGCAGATGGATTGTACGGATGCAACCGCTCATTTCTGGAAACTGGAAAGTGTCATGAATTAGTAAAAGAAGGGGGGGGCTGCGATAATCACCGAAAGGGAACTGGAGGGTGTTGCCGTTATGTCACAAATATATATTAATCCTGAATCCAGAGCGAATGATCTGCTTGGGAGGGATCGGCCATGATTTCCTGGAAAAAAAGAAAAAGCGTAGGTGCGACGGTTACAATTTAGCGATCATCTCGTTCAGGCCATGCTATGGTCCTTAAAAATGTAAATATTGCAATAATTATAAACATATTTCCATCTAATCAGTATTGAGCTGTACACGTTAGTTTATGTTCTGCGCCAGCCGATTCTATGCCGGTGCAGGATGCAAGTTTTTATACAACCATAAGAAACGCTCTTTGACAAACTGCAGAACATCAACGAATGGGAATCCTGCCATCAGACGCATGATCATTTTGCCGGAACGATTTACCAACCTTCCAGGAATGTTGATCAGATTCTTGCGGATGGTCGATGTCAGGGCGTTGTGCCATTGGTCGGTGAGGATATAGCGCTTAAATATCAAGGCCATATTGTAGGCCAGCACACAATGGCAGAAGTAGGCAAAGTTGCTATTGAAGTTTCCCGTGGGTACGTTGGTGATGAAGTGATCGTAGCCCAGATCCCGGATTGTAAACTCGATCTTTCCCCTCTTGTTGTAATCCTTCCAGACTTCCTTGATGGTGACATCATTCAGGCGAGATTGCCGTTACCCCGGCTTGCCAATGAATTTTGCTGCCAGATTCTCCAGTTCATCCCAGCGGGCGTAGGCCTCGTTCAATTCCTCTTCCAGTGCTTTCAGGCGATTAGAGGACTTGTTTATCTCGACGACGTCTCTGTTGGCATGGACGTAGAATGCGGGAGAATTCAGGGTCGTAATCAGGCGCTCCCTCTCCTCCTCCAGAGCTTCGATTGTCTGGGGCAACGCTTCCAACTCCCTTGTTTCTTTAAAAGACAATTTTTGCTTTTCCTGCGGAGGTTTATCCTTCTTTCCAGTGCGTGGAACCGGCCCTGATTTTTTTGCCGACCCTGGCGGTTGCGAGACGATTCTTCCATCCCCCAGGCTTGCCGGCCGATCCATCCGATCCGGAATTTGCCGGTCCGGCGTCTGCCGCTGCCGGAGCCAGTCGTCGTAGCCGCCGACGTATTCCTGAAGCCGCCCGTTACCTTCGAAGACAATCGTCGAGGTCACCACGTTATTGAGAAAAGTTCGGTCATGACTGACCATGAGGATTGTGCCGCTGTAGTCGAGGAGACGGTTTTCGAGGAGTTCAAGGGTTTCGGCGTCGAGATCGTTGGTCGGCTCATCGAGGACCAGGACATTGGAGGGAAGCATGAAGAGCTTCGCCAGGAGGAGGCGATTGCGTTCACCCCCCGAGAGAGCGCTGACAGTAGACAGGATCTGGTCTGCCGGGAAAAGGAAATCCTGTAGATAGCCGATGATATGCCGCGAGACGGCACCGATTATGACCATATCGTTGCCGTTGACGATATTGTCCTTCAGAGTTCTGTTTTCGTCTAGCTGGGCGCGGAGTTGATCAAAGTAAGCGATCTGGACGCCTGTACCGAGACGGACCCGGCCCTGTTGCGGTTCAAGGTCGCCGAGGAGGATCTTGAGGAGCGTTGTCTTGCCGGCGCCGTTGGGTCCGATAATGCCCACCTTGTCGCCGCGCATTATTACGGTGGAGAACCCGGTCACGATTATTTCCTTGTCGAAGGCGAAGCTGATCTTTGTCGCTTCGGCAACCAATTTACCGCTGCGCTCCGCCTCCTGGATCGTCAGCCGTACATTGCCCGCCTGCTCCTGCCGGCGTTTACGCTCCCGACGCATTTGCTCCAGCGCCCGCACCCGTCCCTCGTTCCGGGTGCGACGGGCCTTGATCCCCTGGCGGACCCAGGTCTCTTCCCGGGCTAGTTTCTTGTCAAATTCATCCCACTCTTTCTCTTGCGCCTCCAGCAGGGCCTGGCGGCGATCGAGGTAGGTGGTGTAATCACAGGGAAACGCAATCAGGCGACCGCGGTCGATTTCTACGATGCGAGTCGCCAGTCGTTGGAGAAACGTCCGGTCATGAGTAACGAACATGAGGGTTTTTTCGAACTTCAGGAGGAAATCCTCGAGCCAGAGGATGGTGTTTAGATCCAGATGGTTTGTTGGCTCATCCAGGAGCAGGAGGTCCGGGTCGTTCACCAGAGCCCTAGCCAGAAATACCCGGCGTTTCATCCCTGCCGACAGTAGCCGGAACTCGGCATTCTCATCTACGTCAATCATGGCGATCATCTTTTCCACCTGCTGATGAAAAAGCCAGGCGCCGGAGGTCTCTAGCCGGTGCTGAACCAGTTCGAGCTTCTTCATCAAGGTGCTATCGTCGCTCCGGGCCATCTGCGCCGTGAGATCGTGGTATTCCCGGAGCAGGTCAAGATGCCCCCTGCCACCGGAGGCCACAACATCATAGACCGGTCCCGGCAGGTCATCTGGAACGTCCTGGGGCAACATGGCGATTCTGATCTCGCCATTGCGGATGACCCCGCCGGTATCCGGGGTAATTTCACCCATGAGCAATTTCATGAGGGTGGACTTGCCCGCGCCATTTCTGCCCAAAAGGGCGATTCTTTCGCTCGCCTCAATCTGGAGCGTAGCGCCATCCAGTAGCCGCGGTCCACCGAAGCTGACCGAAACCTCATTAATCCATACTAGTCCCATATTACCTTATTTTTCAGATAGTTGAAATACATAGTTAATTTGTTGCATGTATATATGGTTCGGGAATAGCGGTGTCAAGATAAATCGTCCCCAGAAAATCGTTGACGTCAAACATTAATCCGGTTTAGAAGGGCAAAGAAATATTATTTAATAAAATAGGCATGAATGATAAACGTTTATGAAGATTCGTGAAGATTTTCTACCCCTGAGCAAACCTTCCATCGGTCCGGAAGAGATCGAAGCCGTTACCCGCTGCCTCCTGTCGGGCTGGATCACCACCGGCCCCGTCTGTCAGACCTTCGAGAAGGCTTTATGTGAACTGACGGCGGCAAATAACGCCATTTCCTTTACTTCGGGGACAGCGGCAATGCACCTGCTGCTGACGGCCCTGGAGATCGGGCCGGGGGACGAGGTAATAACCCCCTCCCTGACCTTCGCCTCGACGATCAACATGATCATCCTGCGCGGCGCCCGCCCCATATTTGTAGATATTGATTACAAAACCCTGAATTTGAATCCGGCCCTCCTGGAAACACTGATTACGGACCGGACAAAGGCCATAATCCCCGTCCATTTCGCCGGGGCTCCTGCTGATATGGGTCCCATTCTGGAAATCGCGCAGCGCCGCGGGCTCCTGGTCATCGAAGATGCAGCCCATGCTATCGGTACTTACTACCGGGGCGTCCATGCCGGCGGCTTTGGCTACCCGGCGGTTTTTTCCTTTCATCCTATCAAGAATATTACCAGCGGCGAAGGGGGTATGATCACCCTATATGATGCTGAACTGGAAAAGCAACTCCGCCTCCTGCGGTTTCACGGTATTGAGAGGGATGCCTGGAAGCGTTACGGCAAGGGGGGGAACCCGGATTACGACATCCAGCATCCTGGCTTCAAGTACAATCTCCCGGATATTTTAGCCGCCATCGGTGTTGCTCAGATGTCCAAATGGCAGGTAATGAATAAGCGCCGGACGGAGCTGGCCGGTCAATACCTGAGAGGACTGAAAGATGTCGCCGGTATTGAGCTGCCTGAAAGCCCCGAATATGATCATGTTCACGCATGGCATCTCTTCGTGGTGAAGGTGACGGCGATGAGACGGGGACGATTCATGGAGCAACTCTCAGAGTATAATATCGGTTATGGCCTCCACTTTCCAGTGACCCATCGACTGCAGTATGTCCGGGAACGGTTTGGGGATCTCGACGCCCTGCTTCCGGAAACGGGACGGGCCGCCGACCTGATTATTTCCCTGCCGCTGTATCCCGGCATGGCAGACGATGACGTGACATATGTCTGCGCGGCGATTAAAGAAATTATACGGCAGGGATAAGGGGATAAAGGGCTTGCCTAATGAGCGGAAATGTGACTCAATATGGCATCTATTTAGACCAGAAGGGTAATAGAAAAGAAAGGCATGAATAAAACGCCCCCGTTGATATCTATTGTCATTCCCGTTTATAACGAAGAGAATAACCTGGATGCCCTGATCGGCCGCCTCCGGCCCGTCATGCAATCTATGGAGAAACCTTATGAGATCATCCTCATCGATGACGGCAGCCGGGATGGATCCCTGGAGATCCTGACGGGATTTGCCCGGGAACCGGATATTCGGGTTGTGGAGCTGACGCGCAACTATGGTCAGCATGCCGCAATCATGTCGGGCTTTTCCATCGCCCGGGGTGACATAGTCGTTACCCTCGATGCGGATCTTCAAAACCCTCCCGAGGAGATTCCCCGGCTCATCAGGGAAATGGAAACAGGAGGATATGATGTTGTCGGCACCATCCGCAAGCAGCGTCAGGATTCCGCGTTCCGCCTGGGGGCTTCCCGGCTGATCAATATTGTGGCGCGCCGCATCACCGGCGTTCACATGACGGACTGGGGATGTATGCTGCGGGCTTACCGCCGTCCAGTAGTTGAGCGTATGATCGAGTGTCGCGAGCATGCCACCTTTATCCCGGCCTTGGCGACTGTTTTCGCCAAGCGGGTCACGGAGATCGAAGTGGCCCATGAGGAACGGCATGGCGGCAAGTCAAATTATCCTTTAACAAAACTAATTAATCTCCAGTTTGACCTGGTGGCGTCCTTTTCCGATTTTCCCATGAAGATGCTCATGTACGGCGGTATCATCTTGTCAATCATGGGGGTCTGTTTCGGCGTCTTTCTTGCGGTAGCCCGCCTGGTTTACGGGGCGGCCTGGGCTGCTCAGGGTGTATTTACACTTTTTGCAATTCTCTTTGTTTTTGTGGGATTGCAGTTTTTTGCCCTGGGAGTTATCGGGGAGTACATCGGACGTATTTATCGGGAAGTCAGAAAGCGGCCGGAATATGTCGTTGCCCAAATCCACGAAGTAAATGACCGGAGCGGGTTGTGAAGTCAGTCGTTTTTGCCTACCACAACATGGGCGTCACCGGCCTGGAGGCCCTTCTGCGCAATGGGTTTAAAGTCGGGACGATATTTTCACATGAAGACGATCCTGGAGAGAAATGCTGGTTCGCCTCTGTCGCCGACTGGGCAAAGAGCAGAGATATTCCTTTTTTATGTCCCGAGGATGTCAACAAAAAGGAGTGGATCGGGCATATCGCCACCCTGGCTCCGGATATGATATTTTCATTCTACTATCGAAAAATGCTCTGCCAGGAAATACTTGATATACCCACAGCCGGGGCTTATAACCTCCACGGTTCCCTGCTTCCCGCCTACCGGGGCCGCGTTCCTGTCAATTGGGTTTTAGTGAATGGGGAAAAGCAGACCGGTGTGACCCTCCATAGCATGGTTGTCAAACCCGACGCTGGAGAGATGGTTGGTCAAAAGGTGGTGGATATTGCCTTTGAAGACACGGCTGCTAGTTTGTATGACAAGCTGTGTCAAGCATCATCTTTGCTGTTGGACGAGGTTCTGCCCCTGATTCGCACTGGCAGGGCGCCTCGCATGGTTCAGGATGCGGGCAAGGCCTCTTATTTCGGTGGCAGGAAACCAGAAGATGGTCTCATAAACTGGTCATGGACGGCGATCAGGATCTATAACCTTATCCGGGCTGTGACCGATCCCTATCCAGGGGCCTACTCATTGCTACCGGACGGGACAAAGGTGCTTATCTGGTGGGGTCTGCCGGAGGCGGGATCAGAAACCGGCGATGCGGGAACCGTGGTGGTTGATAACGCAGAAGAAAATGTTTATGTCGTATCCGGCGACGGGAGAATCCGCCTGCTGGATATTGAAGTCAATGGCAGTAGAATCAAGAATGGCGAGATATGGCAATATTTCCGGCACTATATAAATATGCCAGTGCTGAAATAATCCCCCTGGATGGGGAGGAAGAAAAGAGAGTAAGAAAAATTATGAAAATATTGATTTTAGGGGTTAACGGCTTTATCGGTCATCATCTGACCAATCGTATTCTGGAAACTACGGACTGGACCGTCTATGGCATGGACCTCGGCGATGATCGCCTCGATCGAGCCCTGTCCAACCCGCGCTTCCATTTTCTGGAGGGCGATATTGCCATCAACAAGGAATGGATAGAATATCATGTCAAGAAATGCGACGTCATCATGCCCCTGGTGGCCATTGCCACGCCGAAGCTATATGTGGAAGATCCCATCGGTGTTTACAATCTCGACTTCGAGATGAATCTCAACATCATCAAGCAATGCGTTAAATATCGAAAACGGGTCGTATTCCCTTCCACGTCAGAAGTTTACGGGGCCTGTCCCGATCCTGAATTCAGTGAAGATGAGAGCTTCCTCGTCGTCGGGCCCATCCAGAAGGAACGGTGGATATATTCCTGCTGCAAGCAGCTTTTAGACCGGGTAATCTACGCCTATGGCACCCGGGGACATCTGGAGTTTACCCTGTTTCGCCCCTTCAACTGGGTCGGGCCCCGTCTCGATTCCCTTTTTACCGCCAAAGAAGGCAGCTCCCGGGTAGTAACCCAGTTTATTGCCGAGCTCCTTATGAAGCGGCCTATCACTTTGGTGGACGGAGGGCACCAGAAACGCTGCTTTACCTACGTGGATGACGGGATTTCAGCCCTCATGAAAATCCTTGAGAATAAGGATGATTGCTGTAAAAACGAGATCATCAACATCGGCAATCCGGAAAACGACTGCTCCGTCAAGGAATTGGCCCACCTGATGAAAAAAATATTCATGGACCATCCCCGCCATCGTCGGGACGACGAGTATTCAGACATCGTCGAGGTTCCGGCGGTAGAATTCTACGGAAAGGGTTATCAGGACATTTACACACGTAAACCAAGCATCGCCAAGGCCAGAAAGCTCCTCGAATGGGAACCGAAGATTGACCTGGAAGATTCCCTAACCAGAACCATCTACTCATTTCTGGAAGAAAATGAAGCGAACCCTGGGACTGAAGATCGACGTTGATACCTACGAGGGGATGAAAAAGGGGGTCCCATGCCTTCTGGACAGCCTTGCGGAGCTTGCGATCAAGGGAACATTTTATCTGAGCTTGGGCCCGGATGCCTCCGGTCTAGCGGTTCTGCAACTCCTTAAAAACCCACGGTTTCTAAAGAAGATGCTCCGAAGCAACGCCCCGGGTTTGTATGGCTTCAAAACAGCCCTCTATGGAACCCTGCTGCCGTCGCCGATGATTGCCCTGTCTTTTCCGGGGCTGGTCAGCCGGATCGTGGCAGAGGGACACGAGGTGCAATTTCATGCCTGGGATCACCGGCGCTGGCAGGATGGCCTGCCCCGGCAATCGGAGCAATGGATAAGAGACTGGTTTGACAAGGGGATGACGGCATTTCGGAGCGTAACAGGGCAGAATGCGTCTTCCTTCGGTGCCCCGGCCTGGTTGATAGATGATCGGGTTCTGAAAATTGTCGGTGATTACGGTTTTAACTATCTGAGTTGTACACGGGCCAGGGAACCCTTTCTCCATGAGGGACTGCTGATACCGGAAATTCCCTCCGATTTGCCCTGCTTTGAGGAATTGGGCGTGAAAACGGCGGGAGAGAATATTCTTTCCCAACTGGCGGATGGTGGTCTCCATGTCCTCCCCGTTCACGCTGAGGTCGAGGGGGGCATCTGGAATACCCATTTCATGGAGTTAATGGACGAGATTAAAAAGATGTCCTATACCTTTTCCCGTCTCCATGAGATCAGCGACAGCTTGAAGCGCAACCAACTGGCAATTCGCAAATATGGGATGGCAATGTTGCCGGGACGTTCCGTTCCCTGCGCCGTCTAGTTAAAAAGCCGCTAGCACGGCTCAGGACGGAATCCAGATTGCACATAAATAGTTGATATGAATGGTTTTCCTGTTTAACGGGAATTACAGAAAAAGGTATCTGCTCTTTCCGATCTCATCCGGCCTTCTTCTGTCTTTTAGCTTCCTTCTTTTCTTTCACCGTTTTGGCAGGCTTTTTCTTGTTTTCTTTTTTGACGTCCTTGTCTTTGCCCATGATTTATTCTCCTCTGTGGTTTGATGATCTTTGGGGTTTCCATACTTGAAACGGGAGTTTTTCACAACCAAAATCTGTTTCTGAAGCTCACGACCGGCCGCCGTTTTCTCCACAAAAAGACTTCGCCCGGTCAGGGGATTCCGCTCGGTGCAGTACATCAATGTGGAGAGTGTGGAGGGAGCCGGGGTGAAGAGTTGGACATGTTCGGGGTGGAGAGCCAACTCCCGCTCCGCGAAGCGGCGGAGGGCTTCCATATCCGCCTGTGTACAGCCGGGATGGGCGGCGATGAGGTAGCAAGAGAGAAACTGTTTCTTGTTTGCATTTGCCGAAAATTTGCGAAAGAGGTCGCGGCACATGAGCAGTGATTCCGTCCCCGGCTTTCCCATAAAAGCGAGGACCCGCTCCTCGGAATGTTCGGGGGCGATCTTCATTTGTCCGGAAACATGGCGCCCCACGACATCGCGGAGGTAGGGGATGCCGTGCTTCCTGTCGGCCAGAAGGAGGTCGTGGCGGATTCCCGAGGCGACGATGGCCTGCTTGACGCCGGGAACCTTTCTTAGCTTGCCGAGGAGGGAGATCTGGGGGCCGTGATCAGGACGCAGGTTTTCACAAACGACGGGATAGAGACAGCGCCGATCCGGGCAGGCGCCGTGGACGAGCTTCTTTTTACATTCAAATCCGTACATATTCGCCGTAGGTCCCCCCACATCGAGGATGTAACCCTTGAAACCGGGGAGGGAGGCGATAACCGATGCCTCCCGGAGAATGGACGCCTCGCTGCGGGAGCTGACGGTTCGCCCTTCGTGAACGGTGATGGCACAGAAGTGACATTCTCCGTAGCAGCCCCGGTGGGTGGGGATGGAAAAGCGGATTGTCTGGAGCGCCCGGACCTCGCCCTCCTGGTGGTGTTTTGGGTGGACCGCCCTCTCGAAGTTCATCCCATAAACATCGTCCATTTCCGCCGCGCTGAGGGGCAGGGCCGGGGGGTTGTGGATCAGCCAGCGGGTGTCCTGCTTCTGGCAGAGTCCTGATGCCGTCCGGGCATCCTGGTGACTGTAGAAGGTGAGAAACATCTTCTCAAACGCCGCTGGGTCTACCGCCGCCTCTTCCCAGGAAGGGAGTTCCAGAAAGCCCGGTTTTATCTCTGCCGCGGCATAACAAATGCCCTTCACATCCCAGAATTTCCGTCCCTCGCGGAGCCGGTGGGCAAGATCCAGCACTGTATTATCACCCATGCCGTAAACGATGATATCCGCCTTCGCGTCCATCAGGATGGATCGCCTCACCCGGTGCGACCAGAAGTCATAATGGGCGATCCGCCGGAGACTTGCCTCGATTCCGCCCAGGACAATGGGTTTTGTGTTTCGGAAGTGACGACGTATCAGATTGGCATAGGCGATCACCGCACGATCGGGGCGGCGGTTGTTGACTCCCCCGGCGGTAAAATCATCTCCCTGGCGCTTCTTCCCCGAAGCGGTGTGGTTGGCGATCAGGGAGTCGATGCAGCCGCCGGTGACGCCCCAGAATAGCTCCGGTTCGCCGAGACGGGTGATGTCCGCGCCGGAGTCAATGTCCGGCTGGGGGATGATTCCCACCCGGTAGCCGGCGGCAAGGAGACGCTGGCCAATGACGGAGATGCCTACATAGGGGCTGTCAATGTAGGCGTCTCCGGTGATCAGGATTACATCTAGCCGCGTCCAGTCGCAGGCGAGTACTTCTTCAGGGGTGACGGGCAGAAACACAGCAGCCTTGTTCCTTTTTTAGCAATTTGTCCCCTCCCCTCCAAGGGGAGGGTTAGGGTGGGGATGGGGTTAAAAAACCATAATTGTCTCCCCATTGACAAATTGTCATGAAACGGCCGCAAAGATCAAGGGTTTTTGTCATTGCCACGCGCCCTTTTCAAGATCTCGGAAACTAAGAGTTTGTCCGTAAATAATCCTTACCAGCTCGCATCCCATCTTCAGGCCATCTTTTCCCGTGTCTCAATCGTAAAATCCTCAACGTAGCGCTGCTACGCCTGTGGTTTTACTCAATCCACACAGTAAAATCTGACATAAATCTGGGCGCGATCTCTGGCAACGTTATTCAGGGACAAGCTCTAAACTGATTTTAATTTGACACAACAGGACTTTTCTTATATTCCTATCACGAAAAAATAAGGAGAAAAATCATGAATCCAAGTGAATGTATTCTTTATAGCGGCGGCGCCAATGGGGCGGAGACCGAGTTCGGCTGCGGGGCGGAGAGGCATGGCGTCCAGGAGGTCAACTACGGCTTTGAAGGTCATCAGATGGAACGCGTCCGCGGAATCAGGATATTGACCACTGAGGAGCTGGAACGCAAAGATGTCAGCATGACCTATGTATCCAAACTCATGCACCGCAGCTACTCCACAGCCCCCATTTTTCGTAAGGTGCTGCAGAGCATCTGCTGGCAGGTCACCGGTGGTCAGGAGGTTTTTGTTATTGGCCAGATCATGGCTGACGATACGATCAAGGGCGGAACCGGATGGGGGGCGGAGTACGCCAAGTTCTGCAATAAGCCGCTCTACGTTTTTGATCAGGAGCAAAACGCCTGGTTCAGCTGGGTAAAAGCCCTTTGGAAACCGTCAGCCGCACCGCTCATCACTCAAAAGCATTTCACCGGCACCGGCACCAGGTTCCTCAAAGAAAACGGAACAAAAGCCATCGCCGATCTGTTTGAAAGATCCTTCAAATAAAAAGTCGTCAGATAACTAGAAAAGACAAGAGAATTATCGCACTGACAATCTGGACGGGAATATCGAGTCCCGTCGCCGGAATCAGGAGCAGTCCCCCGAGGATCGCTCCTGATCCGCCGCCGATAAGATCAGCGGCGTAGAGTGGGGAGATCAGGGAGGGCCCTTCTGTGGCATCGGCAAGGGTGGCGTAGGCAAAGAGGGCGCCCGTAAAAAAGCCGGTAAAAACAAGCAGGCAGGCCATGAGAAGTAATCCGGCGCCACCATCCCGGATGAGGATAAAGTAAATAAGTATCGTCAGGGTAAAAAATCCCCCCAACAGCACCCCGCCCCAGCGCCGATTGGGAAGGGAAAGGCAGCGTGGCAGGAGAATGGCCCCCAAGGCCATTCCGGCCATGAAACATGCGATCAGCAGGCCGATATCCTGGTAAAGGGCGCCGTCTTTGACCTGGTAATGAAGGAGCAGTACATTTTGCAGGATCATCCCGCAAAAGCCGGCCACGCCCGCCAGGAATATACGTTTAATAGACGGATAAGATCGGGCCAGGAAGAAGGCGCCGGCCATGACTGCCAGGGAAAGCAGGACGGCCGGCAGGGGTAGGGTGACGTCCAGGAAAGAAGCCCGGGGGAAAAACTTGGATAGCCAGATCTGGAGTGTGTACCGGTAACAGACAGGCTGGATGTCGCTGTTGGGGGAAATGACAGTTGTCTCCAGGATCTGCCTGATCTCCTGAAACCGGTCGTTGGTAAAGAGATAGTTGATAAACGGCGGCCGCACCATGCGGGCGGAAATCTGACGGGACTGCCAGCGCACGATGAGGGGCGCCGCGTCTTTGGCCAGGGGAGTTGCAGCGGCAGTGACAATGTTTGTTGTTCCCGGCAGGAAGAGGACGTGGGGGAAAACGGACTTTAACGCCCCGTAGATGCTGGTCATGCGGTACGTCAGGGGCAGGGGCCAGATGTTTTCGGCCGAGCGGAGTCGCAATCCCATGACGCCTCCGGGATGGAGCCGGGCGGCACAGGCCTGGAAAAACTCCCGGGTGTAGAAGCGGTTGGTCTGTCCCGATGCCGGGTCCGGCATGGCGACGAGGATCAGATCATAGGCACCGCTGTGGCGCAAAAAATCGCGGGGATCGGCAAAGATCAAACGGACCGGTGGTGTGGTCAGGGACCTCTGTCGCTGCGGGGGCATGTGTCGTGACACCATCTGGACCATTTTTGAGTTGAGTTCTACCACATCTATCTTCTCTGCCGGATGTTGCCGGAGGGCCTCCACCAGCCCTTCCGTTCCCCCGCCCAGCAACAGAACCATACGGGGATGGGGATGCTGTAGCGCTATCAGGTGGGCGAAGGTTTCTCCTTCCGTACCTTCCGTTTCAAAAGACAAAACGTCGTTTTCAAAGACCGCCGCCTGGCCGGACAGACCGGTAACGGTGATCCGTCCGTAAGCTGTATCCTGACTTTCCACAATGTGAGGGTGGTTCCAGCCGATTGTCTTCCGATCCAGCCAGGACGTCCAGTTAAGGGCGACAAGGCAGCATACGGATATGATAAGGGCCAACTTCCAAGCCTTGGAATGTACCAAAGGTCTCGACCTTTCTGTTTTCCTCAGGAAGATCAACGGGGTCAAGGCGATAAAAGCGCTGCCGAGCAGAGTTGCCGATAAAACGGGGATATCAAATTTCAGGAAGAGGGTGGAAAGGATGCCCCCGGCCAGGGTGCCGAGACTTTCGATACCGTAAGCCAGAGCCAAGCTCCTTTGAGATCTTTGAATTTTGTCATTACTCTCCCTTTCCTTGTCCGGATTTTCATTGATATAAATCGTCGCGGCCAGGGGAAAAAGGAAACCTGCCAGCAATCCGACGGGAAAAAGAGCAAGGATCGGGACGAGAAGTTGTTGATAAAAAAGCAGATATGCCCCCGGAACGCCTGCAAATATCAATCGGCTGGCACGGATGCAGAAGACGTCAAGAGGAAGGAGAACCGCAAGGCAGAGAAAAGCGAAGGTCATGGCCCCAGCCGTGGCGATGCGATAGCGACTGATCATGGCCCCAGCAGCAGTGAAGAAAAGCCATATGCCCAGAGCGAAAAGATAAATCAGCTCCACGCCATAGAAGGCTACGGCAAGTTCCCGGAGGAGAATAACCTGGATCAGGAGGGAGATGAGGCCGATATTGAACAGGATTAACTGCATGGTGTCGTTAATTACTTCCCGCAGCTATTATCGCTTGTCACGATTATTATTGATATCGATTGCCATTTCCTAATATGGCAGGGCTCAGATGCATAATATTGTCTTGTCCAGTATTTTCGAGAGAGGTATACTCTATCAATCCTCATTTGAGGCTGTAATTCTTCGCGATAATTTCCAGGATGGCCTTTCTCTCATCCACTGATAATATGAGTCCACGAGCTTCCATACCGTAGAGCTGACGTTCCCATTCCACCATGGGGCGCTTTTTTTGATAGACTATTGATGATTTATGGCAGGTGGAGCACTTCTGTTCGATCAGTTCAGGTTTGCTCGTGCATCCCAGGAGAAGGACCGGGATAATTGTGAATAGACTGAGTCGACTACACAATAAGTTTATCATAAATTCCTTTTTGATGGACGCCTGACAAGAGGAATCACTTTATCATTGATATGTCATTAGTTTTTTACTTGAATTCGGACTCATGAAATACAATTGCCTGGAATGTCTGGAACTCCGCCCCTGTACGCCAGCTCCCCTTGGCAAGTCCCGCCTTCATGCAAAGCTGATCGAGCATCTCTTCCCGGCTCCAGCCCTGCTCGGTTGCCACTTGGGGAAGAAATACAGCCCCGGCCCGGCCTTTCTGGAGGAGGACGCCATCTCGGCCGACAACGATATCTTCCGCACTGGGAACAGATTTCATCGGCGTCAGGACGGATAATTCGATTTCGATATCCTTCACCTCGTCAATGGTTACGGGCCGGAAACGAGTGTCGTTGAGGGCGGATTGAATGGCCATTGCCCCCACAAGCTGGCCGAGAGGGGCCTCGGGGATGAGACGTCCAATGCAGCCTCTCAGATTTCCAAATTTTTTCAGGGTGACAAAGACGCCGCGAAATTCCTGCACGGCCGGAGAAAACCCTCTGGCCAGAGGGACTGTTTCCGTCGTGAGATAGCGGGTGATCGTCTTTCTGGCCAAGGCGAGGAGGGCTTTTTTGTCTCCAGGTTGGAGCTCACCCGCCGTACCGGAAATCGGTTTTACCACCGCCGATGGGTGAGGCACGTCAACGGTCATGGCCACCGCTCCATAACCTACGACCCGGGAACGGTCTCCGATGGCGATATCTCCGGAGTTGGCGTAACTGACTACCTTTCCCGCCCTAGCCCCCATAACCTTGGCCGCAGCCATAGCAGTGAGAATGGGACCTTCGCCACAGGCCACGGTATGGAGATTCGCAATCCCCTTGTTCATCAGGGCTTTTATGGTTTCCTGAACCAGTTGCAGATCAAGGGAGGCAATGGCGGCCAGGAGCGGCAGATCCACGGCGACAGCGTCGCCATAGGAAGGATAGTGGGAGAGATCGGAACTGGCGACAATAAGGGCATTTTTGCCTTTAAGAACCTTGCCCAGAGCCTGACCAAAGCGTTCGCAGAGGTGCGCGTCGGGGGTGCCGATGATCACGGGAACGATCTTTGCTTTGGGGAAAACTACCTGGATAAAGGGGACCTGGACTTCTACAGAATGTTCATCCCGATGTGGAGCGGAAGTCAGGAAGCAGTCCGGGGACGCTGCTTTCAAAGCTTCCACGATTGTCCTGTCAACCCGGGCAGTCCCCAGGGGGGTTGCGAAGCCATCACCGGGGTAGAGGGCGATCTTGTTGAAATGGGGGGTTGTATGATTCGTGCCGAGAATCACCACGGTATCATAGCTATGACTGCGGGCCTGGTTATAGCCGTCGGCGGCGATCTGTCCCGAGTAAATGTAGCCGGCGTGGGGCAGGATGAGGGCCAGGGGCTTGAGCGTCGCTACCGGATCAGCATCCTCAAGAAAACCGGTTATGGCGGCCTTGAGAATCACAGGCGACTCTGAATAAAACTTTCCGGCGACAGCGGGGGGACGAACGGTATCCATTTCCGGTTCCTTTCTGGCTTGAATAACCACGGCAAAAGACATTAAAAGAATAATAAGGACCAAAACAATGAGAACGTAGCTTCTCTTCATGACTTGCTCCACTATACTTGCATCTCTATCCCTGTTTCTCTATGTCCAAACGCCGGCGATCCTCCGACGGCAGAAGGCACAACGACCTTCTTTGATATGCATCTCTTCAAGGAAGAAGCCCATGCGTCTGACTACCACTTTTTTACAGCTTGGGCAATAGGTGTGATTACCCGGATGGTTGGGGACGTTGCCGACATAAGCGTAATTCATTCCTCTGGACATGGCCATTTCTCTGGCCCGCTCCAGTGAGGCCACCGGGGTTGGCGGAAGATTCAGGAGCTGATAATCGGGGTGAAAGCGGGTAAAGTGAACCGGCACATCGGGACCTGTCTCGGCAAGAATCCATTCGATCAGCCCTTTGAGCATATCATCGGAATCATTGAGAGTCGGGACCACGAGATTGACAATTTCCAGGTGCACTTTTCTCTTGCTGACCTCTTTGATGGTATTAAGAACCGGCTTTAATTCCGCCCCGCATACATTCCGGTAAAAGGGTTCGCTGAAGCCCTTGAGATCTATTTTAACGGCGTCGAGGACATGACACATCTCCAGCAAGGGCGCCTTATTCATGAAGCCACAACTGATGATTACGGGGCGGAGGCCATGCTTTTTTGCCTCTCTGGCGATATCGATGAGATACTCGGTGAATACGGTAGGTTCATTGTAGGTAAAGGCGATGATCGGGGCCTTCCGGAGGTGGGCCGATCTGACAATAAGGGAAGGAGGAGTATAGGTGGTTTTGAGATCTTCCGGCCAGGTCTGGGAGATTTCCCAGTTCTGGCAGAATTTGCAGCTCAGGGGGCATCCAGCGGTGGCCAGGGAAAATGCCGCCGTTCCCGGCAGGAAATGATAAAATGGTTTCTTCTCGATCGGATCGACATGAATGGAGACTGGACGTCCATAGACGAGACTCCGGAGTTCCCCGCTGACATTGACACGAGTACGGCACCGACCACGCTGGCCATCTTTTATAATACAGTTCTGAGCGCAGAGGAGACATTTGACAAGGTTTTCTTCGTGATGATGGGATTTACCTTTTGCGGTGATTGCACCGGAGTGGCAGCTTTGGCAGTCCTTGCCGGCCAGGGGAATGGAGGTCCAGAATCTGGCCCGGGGGGCCTGGTGGATCAGTTCGCCACTGGAATCGGCAGCCAAAGCCGTTACAGCCAAAGTTAGGGGAGGAGGAATGATCTGGGCAAGTCCGACCAAGGTGGCAATCTGTGTGATGTTTGTCAGGAGGTTGCGTCTTGTCAACATGGGTATTATTCTACTCTCCATCCGGGAGGGCTTGAGGTAATCTCAGTTACCATATGTGCTTTCCCCTTTTCTTGAGCATCTTTGCAACATGAATCAGCAACGATCATATATTTCGAGAAGGACTATATCATAATTACTATAAAAAGCATCAATGAAAGTGGATTGAAATCAGGCATATTCGACAATATTTATTTACAATTGCGGCAGGATATGTATACGTGACACGTAGGAGCGGTGTCAGGTGTTACGTATATTCTCCTGTAGTCGCTAAATGAGGAATTCCATCGGAAATGTTAGATTTAAGAGCGTTATCAGTGAGGTTATTCCCTGGATAATTATGATATGTAAGAACTATTTCGTATGTAGCCGGTTATAATTATGGATAGTGAGATTGCAACCCAGATCGAAACAATTGAGCTTTCCTTGATAAAGAACTCCGTCCTTGGTTTTGACCCGGCGGTCCTCTTCGTCCTGGACGATGTCGAAATCGGACAGCGCGAAATTGAAGAGCTGAAGTCCAAGTTGGGGACTGACGTTTTCACATATCTCTTTAACATCGCAAATTCTGCCTATCATGGCAGCTTGAAAATGGGCCCGGTCAAGCATTTTTACGATGTTGTCAACCGCCTCGGCATGCAATACACAAGGGGTTTAATTCTGCTGTATGCCATGCATCGTTTGGCCCGAGGAGATCAAGACGCTGAAATAATCTTTGCAAAAAGTTTTAGCGCTGCTGTTGTGGGAAGAATTATGGCTCGCGGTTTCGGCTTCCGGGACGATGGGGCGCGACAGGTAGAACTCGCCTGCCTCCTCGCGAGTCTCGGCGCCCTGATGATGACGGTGTATCGAAATCGTTATCACACGGAAGATTTTGTTTTATCCGATGATTTTATTGAAAAGTATCATTTGTACCTCACAGAACAGATTATGCGCCGATTTCAACTTCCCGAATATCTCTATGAAATGATTCTAACCAATTGCTTCATCCTTGGCCGCATGGGAATCGGTCTGACTACAGTGGTAAAGTTGGCTATCAGCGCAGTGGAATGGTCTTTTCGAACCTTGGATAACAAACTTGTGTTTCGGTCACCATATATATCATTAGAGGATAGGTTTGCCCCTTCAATGGCAGGGATGATTGAAGAGCAGTTTGCTGCTGCAGGCCTGAAAAAGTATCTGGTTATTTTGCCTGAAACAGACCAAGTTCGTCAAAATATGCACTAAAAATGGCTATCCAAGCCGGAACAGTAAGGTTATTCAGGAGGAAATAATGAATTTCAGGACTCTGATTCTAAAAATAATATTTTAATGAAAGCTTTAACTGGAAACATTAACAGGGGAGGTGCCCTTGATTTGCAAGATCTGCTGGATGCCGTACCGGCCGACCAGAAAGTCGCCATCCTGCCAACCACCGATACCCTCATCCTTTACGCCAGCGAAAAGGAACTCGGCCGTATTCCCCTAAACGGCGTGGTCGATGTATCCCTCATAGACGATTCCACGGTCCGAAGACGTCCCACCATATGGCGTTTTCTGCTCCTGGGGCCGCTGGCTTTCCTCTGGCTGAAAGCCACAATTCGCGAGGCTTTCCGTCTCTGCATTCAGTGGAAAGATTCGGAGGGAGCCTACCACTTCACCCACGTCCCTATCGCAACAAGGATCATGGCTAACCATATGCTCAACACCGTTGAATCTTCGCTTACCCCGGAAGGCCGCATGAAACTGGATCAAAAGGCTAGTAAGGGCAGGATGATGGCCGCTGCCTCAGCAATAAAACAACACCAAGGCCCCGTCGAGATCTCGCCTTTTGTCACATGCGGGTACTGTAGAATGGAATTCAGGAAGACCGACCTGCCACCCGGCGGCAAGTGCCAGGTCTGCGGACGGTCACTCAATCTAGATGTTTGAGAGGCTTTGTCACGCAGGCGATATCTGCATTGGCCATAACAACACGAAGGGGAGATGTGATCAAAGCATTAGACGATCGAAATTGCCTTATAACAGAATATGCCTATATTCAGTGGCTGACACACGACGGTCCACCAATCAGAGCGCAGGGCGTCCGGCAGATTTACGTTATCGTATTCGTCAAGCAGCTCGACAGATGACAACAACCCTGGATTTATTTTTCATCTTATGTTGACCGGCGGTCAGAAATCTGCTAAGGGTCCCCACCGGTTGAAACAAGGAGCAAATGGTGATCGATCTTCACACCCATTGTATTTTCAGCGACGGTGAATTGATTCCGGCGGAACTGGTCAGGCGGGCCAAGGTAAAAGGCTATCGGTCCATCGCCATTACGGATCATGGCGATGCCTCGAATATCGATTTCATAATTCCCCGGATAGCCCGAATCTGTAAGTCTCTGAGCGAAGCCCACGCAATGGAGGTAATCTGCGGGATCGAGCTGACCCATGTTCCGCCTCAACATATCGCGGGACTCGTTGCTGAGGCAAGATCACTTGGCGCCCGTATTGTTGTTGTACATGGTGAATCAATCGTTGAGCCCGTAGCTCCGGGTACAAACAGGGCCGCTCTGGAAACGGATATCGACATTCTGGCCCATCCGGGACTGATTGCGGAAGAAGATGTTATTCTGGCGGCGACTAAGGGAATCTATCTCGAAGTAACGACGCGGCGCGGCCACAGCCTGACAAATGGGCATGTGGTAAGATTGGCGCGACAGTGCGGGGCATCTCTGGTTCTGAACACTGATTCTCATGGTCCGCAGGACCTTGTATCAAAGGAGATGGCAGGGAAGATTGCCCGGGGGACGGGTATGGTTGATACGGAAATACAAAAGATGTTCTGTAATTCCGAAGCACTGGTAAAAAAGGCGGGAATCATTCCATGACAGGTGAACAATTATTGTGGGTACAAGAAATGAAAAGCGGAATGGCCGTCTGAAGATATGTTTATTGACCTATCGGGGGAATCCAACGTGCGGTGGTCAGGGCGTCTACATAAACTACCTAAGCCGGTCCATGCGGGATCTCGGACACGAGGTGGATGTCATCTCCGGGCCTCCTTATCCGGTTCTGGCCGACGGCGTAAAACTTCACAAACTCCCTGGACTGGATCTCTATAATCCGGACCACCTCTTCGAAGTTCGGAATTTCAGAGATCTCCTTTCCCCTCTGAATCAGATGGAGTATGTTTCCATGTGCGCCGGTGGATTTCCGGAACCCTTCACCTTCGGATGGCGTGTCTATAAATACCTGCGTACCGGAAGGCATGACTACGATATTGTCCATGACAATCAATGTCTTGCCTATGGCCTTTTAGGGCTTCCCCGCCTTGGATTTCCAACCCTGGCCACGATTCACCATCCCATTACCGTAGATCGGAATGTGGAACTTAAAGCATCGTCAAACCTGTTGAAAAAGATCAAGGTCCTTCGCTGGTATGCCTTCATTAGGATGCAGAAAAGGGTGACCCGCCGTCTTTCGAGAATCATCACGGTTTCGGAATGTTCCAAAAAGGATATCGGCCTGGATTTCCATGTTGCCACCGACAAGTTCCGCGTCGTTCCCAACGGGATAAATACGGATTATTTTTACCCCTTGCCCCACATCAAACGTAAACCACATCACCTGTTGACGACCAATAGCGCCGATACACCCCTGAAAGGGTTGCGTTATCTCCTGGAAGCGGTGACCATAATCAGAAAAAGCCGCCCCATTCACCTTACTGTTATTGGCGAACCTAAAAAGGACGGTGTTGTCGAAAAACTGTTCAAGGATTGGCAACTGTCCGAGAATGTGAACTTTACCGGCAGGATCGGCTATGAGGAATTTGCCAGGTATTATGCGGAATCCACCCTGGCTGTGATTCCATCCCTCTATGAAGGATTCGGGATGCCGGCCGGTGAAGCGATGGCCTGCGGGGTGCCCGTCATCAGCACCACCGGGGGGGCCCTTCCCGAGGTGGTGGGGGAGGCCGGGGTGCTTGTTCCACCCGGTGAGAGTCGTGCCCTTGTAGGGGCCATCGAAGATCTTCTCGATCACCCTCACAAGCGTGATGATTTAGGTAGGGCTGGTCTCTTGCGGGTTATGAACTCGCTGACCTGGGAACATGCCGCCAGAAAAACCGTCGAAGTTTACAGGGAAACCATCGATGCTGACCATCGATTTCAATAGACTGCATCTGGAGAAGGGCATGAAGGTTCTTGACGCCGGCTGCGGGGCCGGGCGTCACCTCTGTGAGGCTTTTCGCAAGGAAGGAATCGATGTCATCGGCATTGATCTGAAATGGGAGGATCTCTGTCAGGCGCGAGGCTATTTGTGCCTCCTGGCTCAGGAAAAAGGCGGCCGGTGGTGCATAATGAAAGGCGATGTGACCCGCCTGCCCTTTGCGGACGGCGCCTTCGATGTCGTGATCTGTTCCGAAGTCCTGGAGCATATTCCCGACAGTGGGGCAGCAATCCGGGAAATCGTCCGCATTCTCAAACCGGGAGGCGATCTGGTGGTCAGTGTCCCCCGATACCTGCCCGAGCGGATTTGCTGGCTTCTCTCCCGGGCCTATCATGAAGAAATGGGGGGACACATCCGGATCTACAGGCAAAGAGACCTCCGACACCTCCTAGAAGACGCTGGAACATCATGCGACCGGATTCGCTACAAACATTCCCTCCATGTCCCTTACTGGTGGCTGAAATGCATAGTCGGACACAAGAATGACAAGCATCCGCTCGTGAGACTCTATAAACAATTTCTTGAGTGGGACATCATGCAGCATCCGCCGTTTATCCGCACTCTCGAAAGAATGCTTGACCCACTGCTGGCCAAGAGCGTTGTTTACTATATGAAGAAGGGATACTGATTTATGAAAGTGGGCGTCGAACCCTGTCTGGAAATAGCAACTGTTGATATTGAGGGTCTGGCCTCGTTTATTGCTGGAATACAGAAGGAAAACGGAGAAATACCCTGGTCCGCGGGGGGGAAGACGGACCCCTGGGATCATGTGGAGAGCGCCATGGGTCTGAGCATCGCCGGACAGAAGCAAAGGGCGGAACGGGCCTATGATTGGATGGCGGCGACCCAACTGGAAGACGGAAGCTGGTGGTCCGCCGTTCGGGACGGTATTATCGAGGACGGGACCCGGGACAGCAATTTTGCCGCTTATATTGCTGTTGGTGTCTTTCACCATTATCTGATCACGGAAGATCTGGGATTTCTGCGACGCATGTGGACAGCGGTAAAGGCTGGACTTGATTATGCTTTGAGTCTCCAGTCCCCGGCCGGCGAAATCTACTGGGCAAAAAACCAGGAAGGGCAGGTGGACCCCATGGCCCTGCTGACGGGCTCAAGTTCTATTTATATGAGTTTCAAATGCGGCCTGTCCATTGCCGCGCAATTGGGAATGACGGTGAACTCCTGGTCACAGGCCTTGAAGAAACTTGGCAGCGCCATCAAAAATCGTCCCACTCATTTCAACATGATCAAATCGCGGTTTTCAATGGACTGGTATTATCCGATTTTATGTGGCGCTTTGACGGGGGTCGAGGCGCGGAAACGAATTGACCACTACTGGGATAAGTTTGTCGTACCGGGCTGGGGCGTCCGCTGCGTATGCGACCGTCCCTGGGTGACTATGGCCGAGACATCGGAGCTTGTCCTGGCTCTGGCGGCCGTCAATGCGTACGAGGAAGCTGAGATGGTTTTTTCCTGGCTTTGGGACAAGAAGTATGAAGACGGTAGCTACTGGATGGGTGTTACCTTTCCTGATTGCGTTGTCTGGCCGGATGAAAAAACAGCCTGGACAGCGGCGGCTGTGCTCTTGGCTTATGACGCCCTGCGGGGAATAACACCGGCGGGAGGATTGTTCAAACATTCCGGATGGGAAGATAATCGTTGGCTAGGCCATAATCATAAAAAGAGAATTTGATAGTTAACTCATTAAGAGGATATAGATTTACTTGAGGCGGGATACAAGACCCTATATAATCAAGCGCCTTGATCTGCTGTTTCAGCGCTGGTACGCCGACCACTTCCTTCGCCCTCAATTTCAACGGCTTGGAATCGGGTGTCTCTTCATGAAACCCTGGCATGTCGAGGTATTCGGGGGACCCGTTATTCTGGGCGACTATGCCCACGTAATTGCCGCACCCGACAAGAAGGTCCGGCTGACAGTCTGGTCCAATCTAGAGGGACAGGGGCGAATTGCAATCGGCGACTACAGTCTCCTGTGCCCCGGCGTCCGCATCAGTGCCGCTCTGGATATTAACATTGGCGATAGTTGCATGCTGGCCCAGGGGGCTTTTATCACCGATTCCGACTGGCATGGAATATATGACCGGAGTCTTTCCGTTGGACAAAGTGCACCAGTGATTATTGGCGAGAACGTCTGGATCGGCGATAGCGCCATGGTCTGCAAAGGGGTAACGATAGGGGAAAACAGCATCATTGGCGCCGGATCCGTAGTCCTTAAGGATGTGCCCTCTAATGTTGTCGTTGGCGGGAATCCCGCCTCGATAGTGAAAAACCTTGACCCCGACCGTCAGAGAAAAACCAGATCTGACTGGCTTGCCCATCCTGATGTTTTGGCTTCAGAATTTGACGAAATAGACCGGCATCTCATGGAAGGAAATACCTGGCTTGACTGGTTCCGTTCCCTTTTATTTCCCGGCAGGAGAGACTGAAAAAGAAACTTACATGACGGGGAGCCGTCACAAGGGTGGAAAAAGATGTAAGCCCATCCCCACCCCGGCCCTCACCTTGAAGGGGAGGGAGAAAGTTGTATTTGACGATGAAAGTTGCGATTATTGCTCCTCCCTACCCCTTAGCCGAGGCGCCGGCGCCACCCCTGGGAATAACATATGTTGCCGCTGCCTTTGCTGCAGCGGGAGCAGAAGTACGGATTTTTGACTATATCGTCCGGCGTTACACCGTAAAAAAACTCCGGGAGGAACTTGCTGACTTCAGTCCCGATGTGGTCGGCGCCACATCAGTTACCCTCAATTTTCCCCCGGCGGCGTCAATCCTCGAAGAGGTCAAACGCGCTGATCCTTCCATAATAACAGTGATGGGGGGACCCCATGTTTCTTTTACGGCGGCAAATACCTTGGCTGCCTATCCTGGCATCGACCTGATCGTTATGGGAGAAGGCGAGGAAACAATCAGGGATCTTGTTGAGGGTGGTTTCAAAATGAATCTCTTACCAGGGATCAAAGGCATTGCCTTCCGAAAAAACGGCGCTATTGAGGTTAACGACCCCCGGGAATTTATTACGGACCTGGACAGTCTACCCCTGCCTGCCAGGCATCTCCTGCCTTTGTCGCGTTATCAGGCTTTGGGTTACCCCATCAGCATTATTACGGGCAGGGGCTGCCCGTATGAATGTATTTTCTGCCAGGGAAGGCGAATGGTCGGCAAAAGGATTCGACAGCGGTCAGCAGTGCTGGTTGTCGATGAGATCGCTGAGATCCTGTCCTATGGGATCAATCGTATAAATGTCGCCGATGATCTGTTTGTCACCAACAAAAAGAAGGTGCGGGAGGTCTGCAAAGAGATTAAGGATCGGGGACTGAACTTTACTTGGAGCGCTTTCGCCAGGGTCAACACGGTGGATCGGGAAACCCTGGAGATCATGCGGGACACCGGTTGTGACAGTGTCAGTTTCGGAGTGGAATCAGGGAACCCGGAGATGCTGGCCAGGATCAAAAAGGGTATCACCCTGGAGCAGGTACGCCGGGCGGTGGATCTTTGTAATGAAGTGGGCATCCTCGCCCATACTTCCTTCATTGCCGGTCTTCCCGGTGAATCGCCGGAAACCCTTGCAGATACAAAAAAATTTGCCGCCAGCCTGGGGTCCCTCTACGGTTATCACATTCTCGCCCCCTTTCCGGGAACAACGGTGAGGGAAAATGTCGCCGACTACGACCTGCAGATTCTCACAGATGACTGGGTCCGATATGACGCCAACCGGGCGATCACCCGGACATCCCAACTGTCACCGGAAGCCATTAATGCCTTTGTTGACGATTTTGAAGGGGAGATCATGAAGGTATGGGAAAAGCAGGTACGGAACTATCAAACCGGAGCCAATTCTCCATCGGAAGATTTGCAGGTAGGTGGACACTTTCGCACTCAGCTTGTTTACCGCCTTCTTTCCGAGGATCTGATTGAAACGGAGGGGCAGCACAACGGCGCTCTGACTATTGATAAATCAAGGCAACTTCTATGTAAGCGTATCGAGAAGAAGACCGGCAGCGACGGCGTGCTTGTGGAAAAAACCCTTGGCGATTTTATTGCCAAGGGGTACATCAAGACTCACAAGGACCAGGAAAATCTCAGCTGGTACTGGACACACAACAACAAGGAGGATATCCTGCCGTAAATCCCTAAGCCAATTTCCACCCCGCTTTCTAAACAGTTATTCAGTCCAGTTTTGCAGTGTTTTAGCGATTGACTTTGTAACCATCCTATGAACTTACTTCTCTTATATCAAATGATCTCGTAAAAAGGGGGTAACAAGGATGACGCAACCTCATCCATTAGAAAAAATAAGAACATGCATCGATCTGATTCTTCAATATAATAAATCACTTTTTATCGATAAGCTGAGATTGGGGGATATGCCTTCGGATACCGCAAGATGTGATTTGGAACAAATCTTTGGTTTGACGGCCCATATAAGAGAGATGCCCATTGACGGTCTTGTTGAAAATGACAGAGCTTCTTTGGCTGAATCCTTAGAGAACATAAACTCGCTTTTCCACGAGATCAACAATTATGACGCCGCTGCCATTGTCGAGGTAGAGAAAATACTGCGAGAAAAAATTCGGGCGCAGGCTGACCATCTCTACGACATAACTCTGCCCTGGAGGGGTTTGATTAACTTCCTTTATGAATCAACCTGATCATCAGCCAGCAAACTTCACTGCCCGGTAAGATTGAGCCATTTTTGCCGGGCCGCTTCCGGAATAACATCCCCGGAAGCTTTTTGAAGTACTCCCAGGGTCTTTGTCATGGGCAGCTCGACAAAAAGTCCCGAGGCCAAGGCCAGTTCATAGATGCAGTGGGGGGCCTGACCGCCTTGAGCAGGATCGAAAAAGATGTCATGGATGACCAGAAAGCCGCAGGGTTGGAGGTGATAAGCCCAGGCAAGATAATCTCCAAAGGCGGACGCAAAGGTGTGGCTCCCGTCAATGAAGACCAGACTAAGTGGGGTCTGCCAGGCCTTGGCAATCAAGCTGGAAGGGCAAACCAGAGGGACCACGGTGTCAGAAAGGGACAGTTCGGCAATGGTTCTTCGAAAAAGGGGAAAGGTGTCAATCAATCCGCTTCTTTCGTCCAGCAGCTCCGGGTCGAAATAATCCTGTCCTGGCTGCTGTTCCTCCGATCCCCGGTGATGGTCGATGGAAAAAAGGACGGCTCCGTGCTGCTTACAGGCAAGACCGAGAAAAGCGGTTGATTTTCCGCAATAACTGCCGATCTCCAGGCAGGGGCCATGTCGGCTTGCTTCCCGGGCAAGTTCGTAAAGCCGCATGGCCTCTTCATCAGCGAGAAACCCCTTGATATTTTGTGATAAAAGATACTCTGTCGTCAGAGGGTATTTTTTCATAAAAAATCTACCTTTCTCCCTGCCTTTTGCGACGGCAAGTCGTCATCAATTATTTATTTTTAATATCAGAGGACGGGACTGAAGATCTTGCCGTCGGGCATGATTTCGACCAAACGGCCGTCTTTTTTTGTAACCTTGGTCAGTATGGAGGGAACGCTTTTCGCCTCCGCAGACTGAATGATGGCCTCGATGCTATCAAATCGATCTAGTTCCCGGAGGGTTACAATGGTCGGCAGAACCATGTTGAAACGATTCTGTTCGTATTCCCCAAGGGCGCGCCGAGGGGTGATCCAGGTGTGTCCGATCAGTTCAATGCCGTCATGCATGGCTTCCTGACCTTCCGGGGCGACCGTCACGAAGAAACGAACATCATACCGGTAGGGAAGAAACTCCGGGGTGATCCAGTGGGCAAAATATTTGAGACGATCCAATGAAAGCGTCCATTTCTCCATTTTGAGGATGTCCGTGAAGCTGGCTTTTCCATCTAGGAGTTGACGCCGGCAGCAGGCGAGGTTAGTGAGATCCAGTCGATCGGAAGACAGAAAGATGCCCGTTTCTTCATATGTTTCCCGCGTTGCTGCCACCCAGGCTCCGAGGGCAGTCGCTTCGTTAGGCATGTCAACGAGGATCTGAAATGCCCTTTGTCGATCAAGGCCGCGGCAAAAAGACTCTAATTCCATTGAACAGTCATCATCGTCAATGCAACCTCCGGGAAAGACGTGACAATCAGGGACGAAAAGACTGTCGGGATGACGCTGGACCATCAGGACTTCGAAGGGGCCATACTCACGGTCAATCGCTGGTCTCATCATTATGACCGTCGAGGCTTCTTTAGGGGTAGAAATGGTTTTCAAAGGTTTCCTCCGCCTTTATGGGTGACGGCATAGCCCAGATTATAATCTCACGCAATCTAAAAAATGGGGGGGGGAAGGAATTTTATCTTGACAAGCTTGGTCAGAAAGATTATGCAAAGCCACACTGGAGCATGTTCTGCGCAATAAATAGCTAGTTAGACGGTCATTTAAAGAGATTTACTGACCAGCGATTGAAGCATTCGCCCAATGATCATGAGAGGGTCATTTCATCTTATTAATCAAGAAGGTATTCCAATATTAGATTGTGAAAGGAGGGATTTTAGGTACAGAGTCGGCGAAGGTCTAACTAATAATCGGTTGCAACGGCTACAGAAGGAGGGATTTGTTACATGACAACACCGATACAACAAAAGATTCGTGACAAAAAGAGAACCCCCCAGCAGATACTCGATATGGTAAAATCAGGAAGCTGGATCCAGCCAGGTTCCGTCGGCGGCGACTCCACGGAATGTATGAAGGAACTGGCCAAGAGAGTTGGTCCGAACCTGAAAGATATCGAGATCTGGAACTATGCGAACTTTTTCCCCCATCCTGAATTTCAGCAGGTAGATCCTAAACAGGAATATCATGCCTTCCATGAGTTCTTCTACTTCCCCTGGAACCGCAAGGCGCGCGACACCAACAACGTAACGAGCTGGGCAAACTGGGGATGGACGCTGGGTATGTACTTCGCCCACTACCGTTTTACCAACGCTGTAAAGGCCAACCGTGGATATGACTGGTGGTTCAATGCCGCGACGGCCCCCGATGAATTCGGTTTCTTCAACTGGTCCTATGGAACGAACAACTGTAAGATCTTCAGCGAATGTGCCAAGAATATCGTCGTGGAAGTTCGTGCCGACTATCCCTGGGCCGAAGGTGGACGCTTCAACACTATCCACATCGACGAGATCGATTACTGGGTGGAAGTTGATGTCGAAAAGTACAAATGGCCCCAGATCAATGAGAAGGGTATCAAACCTAAAGCCGAAGAGATAGCGATTGCCGAACATGTCCTCAAGATCATGAGGGATAGGGATATAATTCAGTTGGGCATCGGCGGTCTGCCGTCAGCTGTGGCGACGGCCATGACCTCTGCCGGACTGAAAGATCTGGGCATCCATACGGAGATGCTGAACTTTGGCCTCATCAACCTTATTGAGTCCGGTATGGTGACAAACAAGTATAAAACCCTGCCCGGCGACAAAGGCAAGAGCGTCTATACCTTCGGTTTTCCCGTGGATGTGGATTGGTATTATAAAACCATTCACCGGAACCAGAACCTGGCGGCTTACGATATCGGCTATACGAACAACATAGCGAATCTGGCCCGCATGGACAACATGGTCGCCATCAATAACTTCGTGGCCATCGACCTTCTGGGTCAGATGTCCACCGGCTTCTACGAAAAACGCCCGATATCCGGCACCGGCGGTTTCTTCCAGTTCGTCCTCGGTTGCTCACAGTCTAAGGGTGGCCGCGCTTGCGTATGCGCCACGACGAGAAGCAAGCATGGCACTTCCCGTATCGTTCCCTTCCTGCCCGAAGGCTGTTCTGTTGATATTCCGGCACAGTTCACTTCCCATATCTGCACCGAATACGGCATCGTCAACCTCCGCGGCCTCAACGGTTACGAAAGAGCGGCGGCCATAATCTCCGTCGCCCATCCCGATGATCGGGAATGGCTCACGAAAGAGGCCCATGAAAACGGCCTCCTGGCGCCGAAATTCCCAGTTTCCATGCTTCCAAAAGAAGGTGGCGCCCGACGGTATCCTTCCATTGCAGATAGGAAGAACTACAAGATTCCTGCCATGAGCGATAACATTGGCTTTGACTGGGATCCCTACATGTCCGGCAAGTAAAAAATATTTACAAAAAGACCCGGGGGCAACCCCGGGCTTTTTGTATACAGGGAAAGAACCGCATGTCTAAAAAAAGAAAGTCGGCAAGAAAGCAGGACTTGATAGCAAATAAGAAAATCGAGGATCTTGCAAAAAGGCATTCCTTTAACAGGGGCAATCTGGTGCTCTTAATTTCTATCGTCTGGCTGATCGGTCTTTTTCTCATTGTAGCCAAGTATGGAAAGCTCTGGTGACGATTTTTCCTCTTGACAAGGGGAATTATGATCTGTTAGCGTGACCGTGAAAGGTTGCTCAGTTTTGATATTAAAGCTTCATAGATTCATTTACATAGGGGGGCGGAAAAAACAATAACCGTTCCATAACTAGTAGGTCAATTTATTTCAACCATTTTATAAGGTCGTACGAAGAAGTGTCGTAGGCAAAAAAATAAACATGGAAGGGAGGGATGAAAGAGGAAGAAGTGCCAAAGGCGACATCGCTCAGACGTTATTTGACATTTCAAAACAGAGTTTATAACATTTAAATCAAAAAGGAGGATTTATTTATGGCGCACGAACACAGTTTTGCGACACCGGGTCCCGCGGGATTGGGAGCCTTGGCCGTTGCCTGTTTCGGTTTTGGTGCAGTATTTATGGGTAAGGTAGATATATCCGGTTTTCCCCTGCTCGCCGCCTGGCTTATCGGCGGCTGCCTTGTCCAGTACACCACGGCGGTTATGGAATTGAAAGATCATAACATCACCGGTGGTAACGTCTTTTTGTTCTTCTCAGCATTCTTCATGCTTGCGGCCGCTATCAGCGTCTTTGCCAAGTGGTACTCAATTAGTTTCATTTTCGTTCCCAAGGCCGCCAAGGAGGCGATGGATGCGGCCATGGCAGCGGCAGGGGTGACAGATGTAAAAATGCTGACACCTGAGCAGCTCACGGCAGCGAAGGCCGGTATCGGCAAGGCCGTTGGCGCCATGGTAGCTAAAATGGTCTATATTGAAGGCTGGATGTGGATGGCCGGGGCCGGCTTCCTGACCGCAGTTACCCCAGCTTATGCCAAGAGCGGGCTGTTCTTCCTCGTCGTAGCCATTGATGTCGTCCTCTGGATGATCGTGGGTATGGATACGGGTTGGTTTGGCGATCCCAAAACCTGGAAACCGATCATTGGATACCTCCTGGTCTTCTCCGGTTTCTACGGTATCTACATGGCAGGGGCAGTTTGTTGCAATACGGTGTACGGCAAAAAGGTCTACTGGACTCCGCCACCGCTCATCAAATAAGTTATCTTTAACGCTTGGTGTTTTAAGGGCAGGTTCGAAAGAACCTGCCCTTTTTTATTTCCGGGAAGCGCTGACGGCGTTTTTTTCTTGACAATTGGGTTCGGGATCGATAAGCAGCACCGCGAGCGGTTATCCAGTATCGAACTTAATCCTGCCTGTGTTTCGGAGTAACGGAGGGCCTATAAAAGTAGAAACCATTCAGAAATCATCAAATCCATTTTTTAAAATTTATAATCTCATACGGGAAAATAGCTAAGGCAAAAAACAAATTGGGAAAGGAGGGATGGAAAGAGGGGGAGTGCCAAAGACTTTATCGCATGGACTTGTTTTGGCATTTTAGGAAAACATTTATAGCATTTAAATCGAAAAGGAGAATTCATTCATGGCTCATGAACACAGTTTCGCAACCCCGGCTCCCGCCGGACTGGCCGCTTTGGCCGTAGCGTGTTTTGGTTTTGGCGCGGTATTTATGGGTAAGGTAGATTTATCAGGTTTTCCGCTTCTCGCCGCTTGGCTCATTGGCGGCTGCCTTGTCCAGTACACCACGGCTGTTATGGAATTGAAAGATCATAATATCACCGGTGGGAACGTCTTCTTGTTCTTCTCTGCTTTTTTCATGCTTGCGGCCGCTATCAGCGTCTTCGCAAAGTGGTATTCTATCAGTTTTATTTTCGCTCCGAAAGCTGCTAAAGAGGCTATGGATGCGGCCATGGCAGCGGCAGGGGTTACAGACGTCAAAATGCTGACCCCTGAACAGCTCACGGCAGCGAAGGCCGGTATCGGCAAGGCCGTTGGCGCTATGGTCGGCAAAATGGTCTATATCGAAGGTTGGATGTGGATGGCCGGGGCCGGCTTCCTGACCGCGGTAACACCTGCTTATGCCAAGAGTGGATTGTTCACTCTCGTTGTTGCCGTTGACATCGTTCTTTGGATGATCGTGGGTTGTGATACGGGTTGGTTTGGCGATCCCAAGACAATGAAGCCCATCATCGGTTATATTCTGGTCTTTGTTGGTTGGTATGGTATTTACATGGCGGGGGCTGTATGCTGCAATACGGTCTACGGCAAAAAGGTTTTATGGACACCCCCACCGCTTATCAAATAAGTTATCGTTTCAACCACTTATTTCTAAAGGGCAGGTTCGCAAGAACCTGCCCTGTTTTTAATTTTAACAAAGTTCTTGACTCCATTATTATAGTCCTGCATGTGAATGTATGATTCAATTATTGAACGATAATTCGATAATTGAATCACTGGTTCATTATGGAAAAGGCAAAACGGAAAGAAAAAGAATTCATTGCCCGCCGGCAGGAGATCCTGGATGAGGCGGAAATAATATTTGCGGCCAAGGGTTTTCATGCCACCACGATGGCGGAGATCGCCCAGGGGGCGGGATTTGCCATTGGAACGCTGTACCAGTTCTTCAAGGGCAAGGAAGATCTGTATGTCTCTATGGTTACAGAGAAATTACAGCTTATGTATCAGGAGATCCGTGGTGCTGTCCAGGCAAAGGAGGACACTTTGCAGAAAGTAGATGCCCTGGTGAGGACGTATTTTCTCTTTGTAGAAAATAATGCCGGCTTTTGTACCTTTTTTGTCCGATCAGACGGGGCGACTCTGCCGGATGTAAGTAATGCCCTTCGGGAAGAGATGATCGATGCTTATTTAGGGCAGATTCAATTCATCGCGGGAATTATCAGCAAGGGAATTGAAGAGGGGATATTCCAGCCAGAAAAGGAAAGGGATTACGCCTTTGCACTTTCCGGAATCATCAGGGGCATCATCTTTGACTGGCTGGTGGGAGCACAAAAGGGATCCCTGACCGGTAAAACAGAACTGGTTACGGATATTTTCCTAAGAGGAGTATTGCAAGCTAAGAACTGAGAAACACATATTGATTAAAGGGGTTAAAGAATTGAAGAATAAAAGTAAATGGTTGATCGCGCTGGCATGGGGCGTTCTGATCGCATTGACCTGCAACGCCAAGGCCGGGGCTGTGGAATACACCTGGGAGGATCTCTGTCGGATTGCTCTGGAGAATTCTGAGAAGATAAAAATCATGGAAGATAATGTTTCCATTGCCCGGACTGGAAAAGACAAGAAAATGTCAGCCCTCATTCCGAAACTGACCGCATTCGCCAGCTACACCGATTGGACGGAGAGTAAATATTCTCCAGCCAGTACATTTGCCCCCACCATCGTGGTGCCGGGCACTGTTATTCAACCTAACAGTGGCACTGCGTGGGGAGTGCGCCTTGACCAGTCCATTACTCTAAATGGAAAGGAGATTACCGACTTCTCAATTTCCAAAGATAACATCGAGCGACAGCAGAATGAAACCAACGCCCAGAAGGAAGAATATCTGATGACGGTATCAGCTGCTTTTTATGAGATGTTGCGGGCCCAGAAGGTCTTGGAGATCGCCAATACCACCGTGGAGCGTCTGACTGCCTACCGGAAAGCTGCGGAAAAAAGGCTCAAGGTCGGGGAAGTTACCAAAACCGTGCTCTTGAGGGCGGACGGCGAACTTTCCGGCGCCCTGTCTGATCAGATCAGGGCCAAGAATGTCCTGGATCTGTCCCGGGCGGTCTTGGCAAGGATCGTTGGGATTACCGAGGATTTCACCCTTAAAGAAAAGTTTCTTGAAGATTCTCCCCTGCCGCCGCTGGATAGCTATGTGACTACGGGACTGGCTCAACGGGCGGAAATGAAGGGTGTTGAAATTGAAAAACAGATGACCAAGGATCAGATACGAGTGGCCAAAGGGGGCTATTGGCCCATCCTTTCCATTTCCGGTGTTTATGGTGGGATGGATCAAGACCCCGTCCCGAGCACTATCAACAGGGAGAGTGCTTATGGCCAGGTTGCGCTTAATTATCCGTTCTTTGAGGGCGGCTTGCGACGGGCGGAAGTAAAAGAGGCCATGATCAGAGACAGGCAAGCGGGGTTGAAGATGGAGGATATGAAAAAGACCATTCGTATCGAGGTTGAAACAACCTATCTGGAGCTGAAGAATCAGCGGGGAATCATCAAGTCCCTGGAGGATCAACTACTCTTTGCACAGGATAATTACAGGGCCGTAACGCGGCAGTTCGAAATGGGCCTTGCCAACAGCATCGATGTCATGGATGCCAACAGCCTCCTGGTTTCAACGGAGCGGCAATTGACAACAGCTATCTATTCCCATCAGGTATTCCAGTTCCGCATGAAGCGGGCAACGGGGGTACTACTCACGGAATTTGCCGGGAATGGGCAGGCGGCAAAAGCGCAGGCAGTTAAAGCGCCTTAGCTATGATAAATTGGGGGAGAGGAAAGGAGATATTCATGGTTGGTCATAGAGGGTCAAGGTGTCTTAGAAGATATACCGGCCTGATGGTCGTTTTCATACTTAGCTTTCTGATAGTCTTTACGGGTTGCGGAAAAAAGGAAGATAAAGGGGTTAAGGAAAGGATTTTTAATGTCCGGGCTATAACTGTTGAAAAACGCGCCCTCCGTCCCTTCGTGGAGGCAGTAGGAACCTTGAAGGCCAATGAAGAAGTAGTTGTCAGTTCAGAAATCGACGGTATACTCAAGAGGATAACTGTGACCGAAGGATCGAAGGTTTCCAGGGGTATGCTGATTGCCGAGGTGAATGAAACGGACTATCGCCTGGAAGTCAAGCGGGCGGAAGCGGCGCTTCGTCAGACGGATGCTTCCATGGCCAACGCCAAGGTTGAGTTTGAGCGTAAGGACGCCCTCTATAAAGAGCAACTGGTGACACGGCAGCAATTTGACGATATAACGGCGCGCCTGGCTTTGGCTGATGGTGATGTGGAACGGGCCAAGGCAGCCTTGGACCTCGCCAGAGAGAAACTCTCCAAGACGAAAATTTATGCACCCCTGGCAGGTTCGGTAAAAGAAAAGCGAACTACGGCGGGGGATTACGTGAGAAACGGGACACCCCTTGTATACCTGATTCAGACCGATCCCATAAAACTAATCTTTTCTGTTATCGAGCGTGATGTTGGCAAGATCAAGACCGGCCAGGATATGCAATTCCGGGTGGATTCTTTTCCCGATCAGGAGTTTCGTGGGGTTCTGAAAAATATCTATCCCCATCTGGAAGAAAAGACCCGCAGCCTTCAGGTGGAGGCAATTGTCGCCAATTCTCAACAGCTTCTTAAGCCTGGTCTTTTTGCCCGGGTCATCCTTTTTACCGGTCCGGCGCGAGATGTTGTTGTGGTTCCCATCACCTCTCTTTTGTATGAGGGTACAAGCGTTAAAGCTTTCGTTGTAGAAAATGGTCAGGCCAAAGAAAAACAGGTTAAAACAGGACAGAAATACGGGGAATTCATGGAGATTATGGAAGGCTTGCAGGGGGGAGAACAATTGATAACCGTAGGCCAGAACAATCTTTCCCAGGGGGTCAAGGTCAATGTGGCTCGCTGACACCTCTATTAAAAGGCCTGTATTAGCGACGATGTTTATCATGGCCCTGGTGATTCTCGGATTGGTAAGCTATCCGGAGATCGGGGTTGATCTCTTCCCGAAGATCGAGTTTCCCATAGTCAATATCAACACCCGTCTCAAAGGTGCGTCTCCGGAGATCATGGACATCGACGTCACCGACAAGATCGAGGAGTCTGTCAATACCATCAATGGTGTTAAAACCATTTCATCCACTAGCGCCGAAGGCATCTCCACGGTGACTGTCGAATTTGTTCTGGAAAGGAATATCGATCTGGCCGTACAGGACGTCAGGGAGAAGATCTCTCTGATTCGATCCAAATTGCCCACAGATGTCCTGGAGCCCATCATACAAAAGGTGGATCCTGATGCCAATCCTGTCTTCTATATGACCTTGACGGGACAGAAATCGGTCCGTGATCTTTCGACTTATGCCGATGAGGTATTGAAAGATCAGCTGCAACGGATAAATGGTGTTGGCGCCCTGCGTTTCATCGGCCTCCAGTTGCGCCAGGTGAGGATCTGGCTCGACGCTGAAAAACTCCGGGCTTTTCAGGTCGCTCCGAGCGATGTCATGACGGCCTTGGCCAAGGAAAACATTGAAATACCCGGGGGACGCATCGAGGCGGCGACCAAGGAATACAGCGTCAAGGTCAAGGGAGAGTTTCCTTCCGTCCGGGAATTCAATGATCTAATTGTGTCCTGGTACCAAGGCGCTCCGGTAAGGATCAGGGACATCGGCAGGGCTGATGACGGCATGGAGGATAGACGCACCATTGTCCGCTTCAATGGGACTCCTGCGGTTACCATCGGCATTCAGAAGCAGTCGGGAACCAACACGGTAGAGGTTGTAAACCGGGTGAAAAGTGAAATCGAAAAAATTCGCAAAACTCTGCCCCCGGGAATGGTTATTCATGCAGCCTTTGATCAGTCTACCTTTATCAACCGTTCTATTAAAGAGGTTCAGAACCATCTGATCATCGGCGGTATCCTGGCAGTATTGGCCGTTTTTCTTTTCCTGCGCAATTTCCGGACAACCCTGATTAGCGCCTTGGCGTTACCCATATCCGTCATTGCCACTTTTACCCTGATCAGGGCCTTTGATTTCACCTTCAACAATATGACCATGCTGGCCCTTTCCCTTTCCGTGGGTATACTTATCGACGACGCCATTATTGTCCTTGAGAACATTTACCGCCACATCGAGGATGGGATGGAGCCACGGGAGGCGGCCAGTTTTGCGACCTCCGAAATCGGCATGGCCGTTATGGCTACAACTTTGGCTATCGTTGCCATATTTTTGCCCGTCGCCTTTATGAAAGGAATCATTGGCAGATTTTTCATGTCCTTTGCCTTAACCGTCGTCTTCTCGGTACTAGTTTCTCTCCTCGTGTCCTTTACTTTGACACCCATGCTGGCATCAATGATGCTTAAGATGCATAAAAAAAATCACGAACCCCCCTCGGGTGCAGGCGGCAGAATCAGGAAGTATCTCAATAGGATTGGTGACAACCTGGAAAAATATTATAAAATAACTGAGAACTGGTATCGGGAAGTGCTGGTTTTTGGACTAGGTTATCGAAAAAGCGTCCTTATTGGGGCATTGGTGATTTTCATCATGAGCATGTACATGACGAAATTCATGGGAAAGGAATTTGTCCCCCCGGAAGATCAAAGCAATTTCCTCGTCCGTCTTGAGGCGCCGATTGATTATTCCGTGGAGCAGACCGACCAGCTTTTCAGGCAGGCCGAGGAAATTGTCAGAAAGACGCCGGAAGTCAGGACTCTCATGTTTGCGCTGGGGTTAGGTCCCGGCGGGGCAGGGCAGGCTAACAAAGGGATCATGATGGCGGGCATGTTGAAAAAGAATGAAAGAAAACGAAGCCAGGAAGAGGTCAAGGCTGAGATCAGACGCAAGATCAATCAGATCCCTGGCATCAAGGGGACAGCGGAGGATATTTCCCTGATCGGTGGCGGGCTCAGGAATGTTCCTATCCAGTACGTCGTCCGGGGAACGGACCTTGGCTATCTGACTGCTTACATGAAGCAGATCGTCTCACAATTTGTGAAGCTCCCCGGGATTGTCGATGTGGATACCTCTCTGGAAGCGGGAAAACCGGAATTGCAAGTGCTAATTGATCGTGACAAGGCGGCGGACATGGGGGTCAGTGTCGCCAGTATCGCCGAAGCAGTCAATGTGCTGATCAGTGGCGAGGTGGATATTACCAAATATAAGGATGAAGCCAAGGGACGGCGGTATGATGTACGAGTTCGGCTTATTCCCGAAGACAGGGTCAGCCCTGCGGATATCGGTCGCATCTATGTACGGGCAAAAGACGGTCGGCTGGTCGAACTGGCTAATGTAGTAAGAATTCAGGAAGGAGGAGCGCCCAGCACCATTTACCGGGTGGATAGACAGCGGGCAATGATCATGTATGCCGGTCTGGAAAAGAAACCCCTCGGACAGGCCATGGATGAACTGAGCGCTATTGCGGCAAAGATCCTGCCCCTGGACTACACGGCTGTATATAAGGGCTCCGCCGAGACGATGAAAGAGTCTTTCGGCTATCTGCTTTTTGCTTTGTTTCTGGGGATAGTGATGGCTTACATGGTCCTGGCCGCCCAGTTCGAGAGTTTTCTGCAACCCGTTATTGTTCTCCTTGCCATGCCCCTATCTTTCATCGGCGCCTTTGGAGCACTGGTAATAACGGGTAAAACAATCAGCATATTCAGCATGATCGGTTTGATTCTCCTGATGGGACTTGTGAAGAAGAATGCCATTTTGCTGGTAGATTACACCAACACCCTACGGGAAAGAGGGTTATCCCGCCGGGATGCAATTTTGGAGGCTGGACCGGTTCGGTTGCGGCCGATTCTGATGACGACTTTTGCCATGGTTTTTGGTATGCTTCCTGTGGCCATGGGCTTGGGGGAAGGAGCAGAAACAAGATCCCCCATGGGGGTGGCCGTGATCGGCGGTTTGTTGACTTCCCTGTTCCTCACCCTCATTGTTGTCCCGGCGGCCTACGATCTCTTTGAAGACTGGCATGAAAAGATCAAGATATGGAGGAGGAAGGGATCATGAAGATGTTTTTTATCGTCTATTCCCGGGCTGCCGATTATGACGTAATCTCAAAACTAAAAAGCGCCGGCATCAAAGGATACACCAAGATGAAAGACGCAAGCGGTGAAGGAACGGAGACGGAACCGAAACTGGGGACCCATTGTTGGCCGGGGGAAAACAATGTTCTGTATATCGCCGTCCAGGATGAAGAAGTTCCGAGCGTTTGCGAAGTGATCAGGGAACTTAGAAAATCCCATCCCCGGGCGGGGGTGAAAGGATTCATTCTCCCCATGGTGGAAATTATATAGTGAAAAAATGACTTTTTCTGATGCCGATATTAAGCAGATCCATAGCGAAGGTCTATCCATGGAGCTCGTTACGGAACAGATTGCCCTGTTTGTTAGGGGCGTTTCTCATATTAAATTGGATCGGCATTGTACCGTCAACGATGGCATAGAAATAATCCCCCCTGAAGATGAAGGAAATCTTATTGCCCGCTATGATCAGGCGGCGGCAGCAGGGCGTTGCCTGAAATTCGTTCCCGCCTCAGGCGCAGCCAGCCGGATGTTCAAGGAATGGTTTCGGGCTCTCGATCAGCCCTGGAAAGAATCCGAGTCCTCAGCCGTCTCTTTTGCCGAACAGCTCCATTGTTACCCTTTCTACGATGATTTGCGTCAGGTTATGTTCATTTCCGGGGAAAATATTGATGGTATGATGGAAGAGAAGAGATATAGCGACATTCTAGCCTATATCCTAACCTCACAGGGTCTTAAGTACGGTAAGTTGCCGAAAGCGCTCCTCAAGTTCCACAAATATCCGGGTGGTAACAGGACGTCGCTTGAGGAGCATCTTGTGGAAGCGGCCCTCTATGTCACCGACGCCCGGGGCGTCAGTAGACTCCATATTACAGTTTCCCCGGAGCATCGGCATCCAGTGGAAACATTTCTTGATAGGGTCCTGCCAGTGTATGAAAGACTCTTCAGCGTTACTTACCAGATCGGCGTCTCCTGCCAGGAGACTGCAACTGACACCATTGCCGTGGACATGGAAAACAGGCCGTTCCGTTCCGACGACGGCCAACTCTGCTTTCGTCCCGGGGGCCATGGCGCTTTGCTGAAGAATTTAAACGATATTGACGGCGATATCATTTTCCTCAAGAACATTGACAATGTCTCCCCTGATCGAATTAAAGCGGTAACGGTTCGCTACAAAAAAGCGCTGGGTGGATTGCTGCTGAAGCTCCAGGAAGAAACCTTCCGTTATATCGAATGCCTGGCGGGGGATAGAATCGGTTCGGAAGAAATGACGGCCATTGACGATTTTTGTCGGGACAAGCTCCACATTGTCTTTCCAATAGATTATCGACAATGGCCAGTGGAAAAAAAGAAGAAGATCTGGAGAGAGAAACTCGATCGACCCATTCGGGTATGTGGGGTAGTTCGCAATGAAGGCGAACCGGGGGGAGGTCCTTATTGGGTACAGGAGGCAGACGGCGCCCAATCGCTTCAAATCGTAGAGGAAATGCAGATAGATCCGCGATCCGCCGACCAACAGGCCCTCTGGAAGGGAGCGACCCATTTCAATCCCGTCGATCTTGTATGTGGCGTAAGGGACTACAAGGGCAGAAAATTTGCTCTGCAGCAATTTGTTGATTCCGGGACTGTCTCCATGTCAATAAAAGCCGAGAAAGGACGTGATCTTAAAGCCCTCGAACTTCCCGGCTTGTGGAATGGCTCAATGGCGAAATGGAATACCATTTTTGTCGAGACTCCCATAGAAACGTTCAATCCGGTTAAAACGGTTGAAGATTTGCTTCGGCCGCAGCATCTTTCCTGATGGTTTCGCAAAAGTCCCTTTTGCATCCAGCTGTTATTTCGAAGGCCGGAATCCAGTATTACCAGACATTTTCTTCAGCGATGAGATCTCTTTTTGGATCTCCTCGGCTTCCGGGCTGTTCGGGGAAACGTATTTCATGGCGGCCAGAAAATGGAATAAAGCGCTTTCTCGCTTGAGTTTCCTTCTAAAATACTTGCCAAAATAATAGTGGGATTCATAAGGATGATTGGTCTTCCCGTAGATCATAGCCATGGTATAGTAAACATCATCATCCTCAATGGTTTTACCCTCGATTTTCTTGAAAAGGGCTATTGCCTGCCCGGTATCACCGGCAGCCTCGCAGGAACGGGCAAGGTACAATAAGCTGATCACATTGTCAGGATCATGTTTGAGGGTCTCCTGGAGGTAGCCCATGGCCTCCGCTGCCTTCCCCGCATGATAATAAGCTATGCCCATTTCCCGCAGGACATCAGGGTCGGAAGGAGATATGGCGTGGGCCTTATGAAAGGCCTGAAAGGCCTCGGATGTTTGCCCGAGTTTTTCGCAGGTGACGGCCAGGCCGAACAGGTCGTCAACGTCATTTTGATTCTTCTTCAAATTATCACGAAAATGCTTGAGGTTGCCATGATAATCCCGGGATTGTAAAATCACCAGGGTTTGAATTCTTTTAAGATTGCCGACGATACTCAACTCTCCACGCCGGGTATAGGTTGTCTGGATTTCGGCGTCGAGATATCGGATTCTTTCATCAGTTCCCGGGTGGGTGAGAAAATAGGAAGGAATTGTATTGGAGTAATACTCGTAACGCCTCATTATTTTTAAGAAATCGAGCATGGACTTTCCATCATAGCCTGTGGATACGAGATAGGCCATACCGAGGCGGTCAGCCGCTTCTTCGTGTTCTCGGCTATATTTGAGACTCATGGATTGCATACCACCGATGGAAAAAGCCGTGATGGCGGCGCCAAGGTCCCCGCCAACACCTAGAAAGGCGCCGGCAAGGACGGCTGCCAGAGTGGCAATGTTCAATTTCTTTGATTTTTCTATGGAATCGGCAATATGGCGGGCATTAATGTGGGCAATTTCATGGGCTAGAACGCCTGCCAGTTCACTTTCTGATTCAACAAGCGTCAAGAGTCCCTGATTGATATACACATAACCTCCGGGGGTAGCAAAGGCATTGACAGCCAAACTTTTGATGACGGAAAAACGGTAGTCATAAGGAAGGCGCTGGCTATTAGCAAGGATCTTGTTACCCACCGTCGCGACATAGGCCGTGACGCGTTGATCGTGGAGGATGGCTTGATGCTTCTCGATATTGTCATAAAACTCCTTGCCCAGTTTCTTCTCATCATCAAGGGTAAAGGCCGCTTTTGCCATATTCGGGCAACATAGACAAAGGGCAATGATAATCAGCAGGAACAATCGTAGTGGCAAGGACAACCACTTCACCAATGATGAACAGGGGAAATATTTCATGCTGCGTAGCTTACATATTTTTCTTATAGAATCAAGGGCGTGTTATTCTGAGTTGAGCTCATGAAATCACTGTGCTATGGAGTGGGCAACTGGCAGGCCGATCTAAACGGAGAATTGATTCATTTGCAAAACATTTATCATCCGTGAAGTTTAAATATTTTTATCTGTTATTTTATATTTTTCCCGCTTGCACCTATAGTGGCGTTATTTTTTATCTGTCCTCCCTGTCTGCCTTTCCCGAAGAGATGCCTTCATTCTGGGGCTTCGATAAAATTATCCACTTCATCGAATATTATATCTTTGGGTATCTGATTATTCGTTGTTTCTCCCGCTGGGAAAGCAGCGCTTTTAAACTGCGCCAGGCAATCCTGTGGACTATTGGGATCGGTGTCTTTTACGCATTGACCGATGAATGGCATCAATCATTTGTGCCCGGTCGTGATCCTTCTCTCTGGGATGCCTTCTTTGATTCCTTGGGCGTTGCCTTTGCCGCCCTGACGTTTCAAGGCATTCGTAATCAAGTGAAGGTGATTAAATGGACGGAAAACTGGTTGGAGAGGAGGATTAAGCGTTGAAAAAGGATCTCATCGTCACTGTAGATGGGCCGGCCGGATCGGGAAAAAGTACCGTCAGCAAGATTTTGGCAAAGCGCCTGTCCTATCTTTATCTAGACACCGGGGCCCTTTACCGAGCGGTAGCCTATCTGATTGACAGGGAAGGCACCTCCGGAAATGATGAGCAGGTAATCCATGACCTGCTAAAGAGTACGGACATTAGTTTGCAGAAATCGGGAGAGGGTTTGCAGGTTTATGTAAACGGGGAAGACGTCACAGGACATTTGAGAACTGAAGAGATAGGACTTATGGCCTCGAAAATATCTGCTTTGCCCTTGATCAGAGAAATACTGTTGCCGATTCAACGAAAAGCGGGCGCCAAGGGAGGAATCGTCGCTGAAGGACGGGACATGGGGACCATTGTTTTTCCCAACGCTGAGGTGAAATTCTTTCTCGATGCCAGCGAAAGTGAAAGGATTCAAAGGCGATTCATGGAATTATCCAGCCGCGGTGTTCGCATCCCCTATGGAAACATAGCAAGAGATATGGGGCAGCGAGACCATCAGGACAGGGAAAGGGAGGTCGCGCCCCTCCGGCCTCATGAGGAGGCGGTGATTATCGATACTTCCGGCATGACGATCGCCGAGGTTGTTGAAGCTATGCTGGAGATTATTAATATTTCATTAGCCTCAAATTCGCTTGATCTTTTATAATCAGTGTGTTAGTGCACCTGCACATAGCGGCGGTTTTTATAAAATTTAGGGGGTAAAGGGTTAATGGTAAACGGTAGTGATGTCAGTGAAACATCCAAAAATCAAGAGGTGAAAAGTGATACGCCCATAGACAAGGCAGAAGAAGTGAAATCGGCTCCGGGCAGGGAAGAAGACATGGGATTCCGGGAGTTGTATGAGCAATCCCTGCAAACATTGCAATTGGGAGAGGTTGTAGAAGGGAAAGTTATCCAGATCAACCCGGACATGGTCATGGTAGACGTGGGCTGGAAAACGGAAGGTTACATTCCAGCCAAGGAATTGCGGGACGAACAGGGAAATATCACCATTGCCGTGGGTGATCGTGTTGAGGTTTTTGTGGATCGCCGTGATGGCGACGGCAATCTCGTTTTATCGAAAGACAAGGCGGCTCGTCTGAAGATTTGGGACGATGTCAAATTTGCCTGTGAAAATAGTACCACAATGAAGGGTGTTGTCATTGAGAGGGTCAAGGGTGGTTTGTCCGTGGATATAGGTATCCCGGCGTTCCTTCCCGGGTCCCAGGTAGATATCCGGCCTATTCGTGATCTTGATCAATTTGTCGGTCAGACTATAGACTTCAATGTCATCAAATACGATCGCAAAAGAAATAATGTGGTCTTGTCAAGAAGAGCCATTCTGGAGAAGCACCGGGATGAAGAGAAGCGCGTAACCCTTGAAAATATTCAGGAGGGTAACGTAGTTGAAGGAATCATAAAGAATATTACTGATTATGGTATTTTTATAGATCTCGGGGGTATCGACGGCCTCCTGCACATTACCGATATTTCCTGGGGAAGGATCTCCCGTCCCGCCGATACTTTCAGCAAAGGACAGCGGATTATGGTGAAGGTCATGTCCTTCGACCGGGAAAAGGAAAGGGTTGCCCTTGGGCTCAAGCAGTTGACAGAAAATCCCTGGGAGACGATCCATGAAAAGTATCCCGTCGGATCGGTTATGGAGGGCAAGGTTGTCAATCTCACCGATTACGGCGCCTTTATCGAACTTGAACCTGGCGTAGAAGGTCTTGTCCATATCTCTGAGATGTTCTGGACAAGGGAAATCAGGCACCCCTCTAAGGTTCTGTCACCGGGTCAGCAGGTTCAGGTCATGATCCTGGAAGTTAAAACAGAGGAAAAGCGGATATCCCTAGGCCTTAAGCAGACCATGTCAAATCCCTGGGAAGCTCTGAGAGAGAAGTATCCCGTAGGAACTCTGATTAAGGGAGTTGTAAGGAATATCACTAATTTCGGTGTCTTTGTCGGTATTGAAGACGGGATAGACGGTCTTATTCACCTCTCCGACATTTCCTGGACCCAGAAAGTAAAACACCCTTCCGATCTTTTCAAAAAGGGTCAGGAAATTGAGGCGATGGTCCTGAATGTTGACGTGGAAAACGAAAAGTTTTCCCTCGGCGTTAAGCAGATCGAGAAGAACCCCTGGGAAGAATTTACCAATAAATATGGTCCCAATGCTTCCGTATCGGGTAAGGTCACCAATATCACCGATTTCGGCATCTTTGTCGAAATCGAAGAGGGTATTGAGGGTTTGGTGCATATCTCGGAACTGAGCCAAAAACGGGTCAAATCCGCATCGGAGCTCTTTGCTATCGGCGATACAGTTACGGCGACCATCAAAAGCATCGATTCCAAAGCAAGAAAGATTCGTCTGAGTATCAAGGACTATGAAACTGGGGCCGAAGGTCCAACAGTTCAACATCAGTACCTCAATAACCGTGAAAACATGGGCTCCAGCCTGGGGCGAGCCTTGGCGGATTTAAAGATCATGGACTCTGACGGATAGACCAGCTTAAAGCATGAGAAGACATCCCATCCTGTTTGCCTTCGTGCTCCTCATCATGATGGCCCTGATTTTTTCGGCGGTTATTTTCAGTGTCAGCGCCCTTTCCGGCAAGCGGAAATCTCTGCTGGCTTCGGAAAAGGTTGGTGTAGTCACGGTCGAAGGGGTGATCACCGACGCCAGGGAAACTGTTCAACAATTAGAGGAACTTGGGAAAGATGAGTCCGTACGCGCCGTTGTCGTCAGAATTGAGACGCCAGGTGGGGCCGTGGCGCCGTCGCAGGAGATCTATGGGGCCGTTCGGGAGCTGAAGAAAAAGAAAAAGGTGGTCGCCTCCATAGGGTCGGTTGGCGCCTCCGGCGGTTATCTGATTGCTTGTGCTGCCGATCGCGTAGTTGCCAATCCGGGTTCTATTACCGGCAGTATTTCCACGGTGATGCATCTGCTCAACGCCGAGGGTCTGCTGGGTAAGATCGGCTTGAAACCGTCAGTCATCAAGAGTGGGAAATATAAAGATATTGGTTCTCCTTCCCGGGAAATTACCCCGGAAGAAAGAGCCCTGCTGCAAGCGGTTATTGATGATATGAATGATCATTTCATCGATACGGTGGCAGCGGAGAGAAAAATGCCCAGGGAAAAGGTGAAGGCCATCGCCGACGGAAGGATATTTTCCGGTCGTCAGGCCAAGCAGGCGGGGCTGGTTGATGAGCTTGGCGACATGAATCAGGCCATTGGGATCGCGGGAACCATGTCGGGGATGAAGGGGAAACCGGAAGCGGTCTATTTAGGCAAGAAAAAATCGTATTGGGATGTTTTGTTTAAAAACAGCCTCTCTGCACTGGTTTCGGAATGGAAAAATCAGGAAGCAAGACTGGCAGGGGCATATTATGTTTACGAGTAATAGATTATGACGAAAAGAGAATTGGTCGCAAAGGTACAGGCGGAGTTTCCAGATAATCGTACTGCGGATATTGCATTCGCCGTCTATAGAATGTTTGACGCCATGTCGGAAGCTTTGGAGAGGGGAGAGCGAATTGATATTCGTGACTTCGGCAACTTTACTGTGAGAAGCAGAAAGGCCCGGCAAGCAAGAAATCCCCGGACTACAGAGGCAGTCAAGCTGCTGGAGCGACGAGTGCCATTTTTTAAGGTGGGCAAGGAACTGAAGGAGCGGGTGGCAGGAAAAGGGCATGTATAAAACAATTCTTCTTGAAAAAAGAGAAGGTTACGCCATCATTACCATGAATCGACCCCGGGAGATGAACGCCCTGTCCGGGGAAATGCGTTCCGAACTCAACGATGCCCTCGATCATTTGGAAAACGAGGAAACGATAAGGGTCCTGATCATGACCGGCGGTGAGTATGTCTTTTCAGCCGGGATGGACATCAAAGAAATGACGGCCCTTTCCGATGAGGAAGTCGCATCTTATTTCGGGTCCATTCTGCAGTATTTAAAGAAAATTTACACCTACAGAAAGCCAGTTATTGCCGCTGTGGGCGGTATCGCCCTGGGGGGCGGTTTTAATATTGCAACGGTCTGTGATCTGATTATTGCCTCGGAGAGCGCCATTTTTGGACATCCTGAGCTAAAGTTCGGTTTGAATCCCCTCTTCAGCCCGTTAAGGCATCTCGTGGGGATGGCCAAGGCGAAGGAAATCAGCATGCTTGGCGAGCCGATTGGGGCAAAAGAGGCCCTGAGAATAGGCCTGGTAAACAAAGTGGCGACGCCGGAAAAATTTATGGATGAAGCCATTGCTATGGCGGAAGGGCTGGCGGCAAGATCCGGAAGGGCAATCGAATCGGTTAAGAGGATATCCGTTATGACGGAGAAGCTCGATAAAACTTCAGCTTTGGACCTGGAGTTTGAGTTCATGGTGCACCTTTTTTCAGGTCCGGAAAGAAAGGTCCGTATGCATGAGTTCATGACCCGGGAGCACCTGACGAAGATGTCCAAGGGTTAAAATGTACAAATCCAACTGGTTAAAAGTCCCAGTCATTGTCGGGAGATGCAAAATCTCGCAGCTGATCACGCCTTTTTTTATGCTGTAATTTTTTGAGAGCCTTGGCCTCAATCTGACGGATTCTTTCCCTTGTCACCCCCATCATTTCTCCTACTTCTTCCAGCGTGAACGGTCCAAAATTACAGGCCACCCAAGTGCAGTTAAAAAAAGCCTCATTCTTCAATCGCCATTCACATGCCTGATCAATGCATATCTCACTAATAAGACTGCCCTTTTTTTTGCACCGATAAGTATTATTCAAGGGATTATATCTCCTTTATCCGATAATAAAAGCCTATCTAACTCAATTACGTTCGTCGTAACCTATTAACGAGGCTCCTGTTTGTCAAGCAGTTTCGTGGCCGGAACTTGATGAATGATCTGGTCGCAGCTTAGTAATCATTTTACGAAATCACCATAATTAGATATAATACGCATCATAGTTATTTGCCCCTAATTCGTATTTGAAATGTCAAGGAAAATGAAGGAAAAAATCAAAGAACCCGCCTCTGCAAGCCGCACTCATGGAGAACAGTAGCTGCGATTTCCTCTACGGATACAGTAGTAATATTAATATATGGTATGTGTTCTGAAAGAAAAAGAGATTCAGCGGCAGCTATTTCTACCTGGCATTGGTGAAGCGAGGCATAACGGCTCTGGGATCTCCTTTCGGACCTGATCCTGTGCAAACGTTCGGGTTTGATGGTGAGCCCATACAATTTCTTCCGGAAGGGGATCAGGACGTTGGGGAGTTCGTCGTATCGTCCAAAAAGGTCTTCCTCGGTAAGGGGATAATTGGCCGCATAAATACCGAACTGCATGCCAAGATAAAGACATGTCGGCGTCTTTCCGGTGCGCGAAACACCCACAATGATGATATCTGCCTTATCGTAATTCTTGGTGGAGATCCCGTCGTCATTTCCGAGGGCATAATTCACGGCGTCGATGCGGACATCATAGCTGCCATTGCTTACGAAGCTATGGTATCGTCCGATGGTATGAGAGGATTCACAGTTGAGCTCCTTTTCCAGACGACCGATGAAGACTTCAAAGAGGTCAAAGAATTTGCTCTGACTATTCACAATGATACTGCGAAGCTCGGCATCAATGAGGGTGCTGAAAATAATGGGAGGGAATCCCGTCTGGCTTGCCTCCAGATTGATCTGGTTTACCGCCCGATACGCCTTGGCGGCGGTATCGATAAAGGGGAGGGTGACCTGATCAAAAAGGACATTGTTGAACTGGGTCAGGAGACTCTGCCCCAAGGTCTCCGCCGTGATGGCTGTGCCGTCAGATATGAAAAAAACTGTCCTTCTAGCTGTAAGCATAAAATTGTAATCTTTAAATATAGGGGAAGATGTGATCCACGACAACTTTGAAATTGCTTTTCACGCTATTAGCGCCTTCAATGATCTCCATATGCCCCGGCAGGAGCCATTCCACGTCCAGAACGCTCAGCTTGGAAATGCTCTTTTTAAGCAGCGACCCGTTACCGCCTGGGAAATCTGTTCTCCCGACGTTTTGATTGAAAATGACGTCTCCCGGGAAAAGGGCCTTCCGCAGTGGCCAATAAAGGGCGATAGAGCCCGGTGAATGACCGGGGACATGGATGACCTGAAGTTCTTCATCGCCCAGGCTCAAAGGGCCTTCCGGTAGAAATAGATCGATTTTGGCCTGGGGCGCCGTGAGTCCGAATAGTCCATAGAGTTCTCCTCCCGCTCCCTTAAGAAAATCAAGTTCCTCTTTATTCAGGGCTATTTGAATTTCTTGGTCATAGAAATATTCCGAGCCTTCAAAATGGTCGGGATGGGAATGTGTATTGATGATGTAATGGATGTCTTTTGTTTCAATGCCATCTTGGGCCATTCTTTCCAGGAGAGCGGGGACATGTTTTGTCAGGCCGGGATCGACAAGGGCTCCGATATGGCCGCCGATATAAAAGCTGTTGCAATTGTTGTCGAAATAATCTTTCCATTCATAGGCATAGAGATCATCTGTGAGCTGCATGGGGCCTCCTTTTTTTTATTGCGCCCCCTAATACCCTAAATTCATTGAAAACACAAACAGGGAAAGTGATATCTGAAACCCCCTACCTTCAGGGCGAGGAAGTAATTATGACTTGCCTCATGAAAGTGACGGGTACATCCAACCCCTCCCCTTCAAGAGGAGGGGTTGGGTTAACGTTACGCTTGGCGACAGTAAATACGGAAATCAACAGCCACGGCCCCTTTCTCATAAACAAGCACCGGATTAAGATCAATCTGGTCGATGTCCGGGCGATCTTTGATCATCGCCGCCAGGGCTTTCATTGTGGAAATAAGTGCCTTTTCATCCTTCGGTTTCTGACCTCGCACTCCGGCCAGAAGGGGATACCCCTGAATCCCGCGGATGGTTTGCCGGAATTCCTTTTCAGTCGCCGGAAGCAGGCAAAACTGAACATCTCGATATACTTCCGTAAAAATTCCGCCCAGTCCGAACATTAAGACATGACCGTATTGGGGATCACGAATGATGCCGATGATCACTTCCAGACCCTCCGCTTCTGCCATGGGAGACACGGTGACGCCGTTAATTCTGGCTTTGGGGAGGGCAGACTTAACGCAGGCCATGATGCCCTCATAGGCCTTGCTGATTTCCGTCGGCTTGGAGAGATTAAGGCGCACCCCGCCAACATCTGTCTTGTGTGCCAGATCCGGGGAAGCGATCTTCAAGGCTACGGGCGATCCGATCTTTTTGGCGAGGGAAAGAGCCTCTTTTGCCGTTGTGGCCAAAAACGTATCGATGGCATTTATGCCGTACTTCTTCATCAACACAACCGATTCGTTGACGGTAAGGAGATTCAGGTCAGACCGCGTCGCTTCTTTGTGACGCTCCTTTTTCTTAACGACCTTGGAATTATCAAATCGTACAAGCTGATATAGGGCTCTGATTGCCCGCTCCGGGGTCGGGTAGACGGGAATCCCCTTTTCGTGCATTTTCCTGGTTTCCTCACGCTCAACATCGGCCCCTCCGCAAAAAACGATCAGCTCGCCATCGCCGGTGACGATGTCTGCGGCGCCGTGGATTGGGTCGCCAAAAATAACCACGCTTGTATCAAAGTCGCTTTTTGCTGCAGCAATTGCCTTTGAGTAGAGACTGGGATCGGTTATGGCGTCGCCGGTCAGGTCTATGGGGTTCGTGACACCGCAGTGGGCGGGAAGGAAAGATCTCAGTTTCTCCTTTAAAGCTTGACTCGGGGCGGGATTTTCGAAGCCAAGTTTTTCCGCTTCGTCGATGCCGAGAATCGCTGCTCCTCCGGAACTGGAAATATTCAGGAGCCGCTTACCTTTTGGTTTCTTCATGTAGGCTAGGGCCTTGGCAAAATCATAAAGTTCCTCAAGATTGTCTGCCCGGTGGACCCGGTATTTATTGAAAATGGCATTGTATATCTCATCGGTTCCAGCGAGGGATTTGGTGTGGCTCTCGGCGGCGATGCGGCCCCGGGCCGTTCTACCTGCCTTGAGGATGACCACCGGTTTTGTCGCCATGGAAAGGGAATCGAGAAAATGCTGCGGCCTCTTGACGCCCTCCATGTATATGGCAATAACCTTGGTGTGGGTATCCTTATCGAAATAACGAATGCAGTCCGATTCATCGACATCAGCGCGGTTACCCAGGCTGACGAAGACGCTGACACCTAAATGCTCCTCGCTTGCCCAATCCATAAGGGCGGCGCCGACCGTGCCGCTCTGGGAAATAAAGGCCATGCCGCCCTGATTTGTGAGGAGCGGCCAGGAGGCGCAGAGGTGATGGTGGGGATAATTGATCCCCTGGCAGTTGGGTCCGACCACCCGGATTCCATAGCGACGGGCAACTTCAGCCAACTCCAATTGAAGCTTTTCCCCCGCATCACCCGCTTCGGCAAACCCCCCCGTGACAACGACGGCAGCTTTGACCCCTTTCTCCCCGCATTTCTCAATGGCGCCACAAACTGCTTTGGACGGGATGACAATGACGGCCAGTTCAGCGGGGGTTGGCGTCGCCGTGATGTCCGGGTAAGCTTTAAGACCCAGAAGCTCATCCGCTTTGGGGTTGATTGGGTAGATCGGTCCCTTGAATCCAGCATGGATAAGATTGTAAAGGATGTCATAACCAAGTTTACCGGGGCTACCGGAGGCGCCGATCAGGGCGACACTGCGGGGTTTAAACAGCGCATCCAGGTTGTTCCTTTCTTTCATAACTTTCCCTCCTTAAAGTATTTTAGCAATTTTAAAATCAAACCATTGCCTTTTTCGCAACTGATGTCGGCTGCTAAATGATTGTCATACGCTGCCAGGTAGAACACACTCAGGATTGTTGACAAGAATCAACTGGATCAGTATAGTCAATTATCATTTTTCTGGAAAGGAAAAAACGATGCAAAATTTCATTTTTGAGAACCCTACGAAAATTATTTTTGGCCAGGGTCAGATCAAACGTATTGGCCAGGAAACAGCGCGATTCGGGAAAAAGGTACTGCTGGTCCATGGTCAGGGCAGCATCAAGAAAAACGGCGTCTATGACCAGGTAATATCCTCGCTTTCAGAGAGTCAACTCTCGGTGGTAGAATTTCCAGGTGTACGCTCGAATCCAGTCCTTTCACATGCCATGCTGGGTATTGAAACTGCGAAGCGGGAGGGTGTCGAGGTCATTCTCGCCGTCGGCGGAGGGAGTGTTATCGATACGGCCAAGACCATTGCCGCCGGCGTCGGCGCTGAACACGATGTCTGGGATTTCTTTACCTTCAGGAAAACCATTCAAACCGCACTGCCTGTCTTAACAGTGGTTACTGTATCTGCCAGCGCCTCCGAGATGAATGCCGCCGCCGTGATGACCAGAGAAGAGGGACGCCAGAAATACAGTATCCGCTCTCTCTTTATCCAACCGAAGGTCTCCATTCTCGATCCCACGGTCCTTTTTTCTCTGGACAGGGCATACAGCGCCTATAGCGCCGTTGACGCCGTGACGCATATGCTGGAAGGATATTTCAATAACATGGAACCAAACCCCAGTCCCTTGCAGGACGGAATGGTAGAAGGTTTGATGAAGACCATCATGGGGGCCACGGAAACGATTCTTCAGAATCCTGAAGATTATGACGCCCGGGCTAATATGATGTGGGCGGCCACCCTTGCCTTCAATGGTTTGACCTCGGCGGGGATGGGGCAGATTGCCCTTCCTGTCCACATGATCGAGCACTCCCTGAGTGCCCTTTATGACGTGGCCCACGGTGCCGGACTTTCCATCGTCCTTCCCGGGTGGATGAAATCGCAGCTTCCAGGCAAGGCGGGGCGCTTCGCTAAACTGGGAAGAGAGGTATTTGGCGTCACCACATTAAATGACGAGGAAGCGGCCCTTGCAGGTATTGACCGGCTCAAAAAATGGTTTTCCTTGATCGGTAGCCCCGTTTCCTTGGGGGCAGCGCAAATCCCCGCCCAGGATATCGAGAAAATAGCTGAAAATGCTGCTGCCCTGGCTCAAGTATGGGGACTGAAGGCTTATACCAAAGAAGTGATAGCCGAGGTTCTGAAATTGTGTGTGTGAAGTAAAGCAACTATTTCTTGCGGTCGACGCAGTACACGTTCCGTTGGGCTGTAGGTGTGAGCAGAATATTCTGGATGTTGACGTGTGCCGGGGCGTTGATGATGAAAAAGATTGCATCGGCAACATCTTCGGCGCTTAGGGGCATAAATCCCTCATAAACCTTGTCGGCGGCTTCCCGATCACCATGGAAGCGAACTTCTGAAAATTCCGTATTTGCCGCTCCGGGACAAACCATGGATACACGGATTGACGTTCCGGTCAAGTCGATGTTCATGCCTTCAGAAAGGGCCCGGACGGCGAATTTTGTGGCGTTATACACGTTTCCCCCTGGATAGACCTGGTAGCCGGCGAGGCTGCCCACATTGACGACGTGTCCTCCGCCGGCCTCAACCAAATGGGGAATAATAAAGCGGGAAACATTGAGGAGGCCCTTGATGTTGGTGTCAATCATCCGGTCCCAGTCCTCGAAATTACCCAACTGAAGGGGGTCAAGACCGGAAGCCAGACCTGCGTTGTTGATCAGAATATCCGGAATCAGGTCCTGGTTTTTCAGTTGGTCGGAAAAGGTCTCCACCGCTTTTCTGTCCCGGACATCAAGGGGAAACACATCTACTGCCACCCGGAATCGTTCTGATAGTTCCTGGCGGATGTCTTCAAGTCTGTCAAAGCGCCGGGCGGCGAGGATCAGACTGGCGCCCGAAGCAGCAAACTTCTCGGCGCAGGCCTTACCGATACCCGCGCTTGCTCCGGTGATGAGAATTCGCTTTCCTTGAATTCGGTTTTCCATAATCAACCCTCCTTAGTCCATCCCCACCCTAACCCTCCTCTTGAAGGGGAGGGTGGCAAATGATTTATTACGAGTTTATCAATCCGTAAGATATGTAAAATTGCAGTCGGCTTCGCGAAGGCGGGGTAGAGCGGCGTCTTTGGGGGATAGCAGGGGCGCCTCCACATGCCAGGGAATGTCGATATCCGGATCACTCCAGACGATACCCCGGTCCAGGGTTGCAGTGTATTCTTTGGTGACCTTGTACGAGACGATAGCTTCTTCACTCAATACGGAGAACCCATGGGCAAAGCCAGGAGGTATATAGATCATCATTCCATTTGTGGTCGAAAGTTTTTCTCCCACCCAGCTGCCAAACGTTGGAGACCCATGTCGAATGTCGACGGCGACGTCGAATATTTCCCCATAACAGACCATTACTAGTTTGCCCTGAGCCATCGGTTCCTTTTGATAGTGCAGCCCTCGGATGGCCCCCCGCTTTGAAAAGGAGAAATTGTCCTGAACAAAAAGTTCCGGGATGCCGGCGGCAATGAAATCGCTTAGCTTATACGTCTCTGCAAAGTAGCCCCGCTCATCGGGAAATTTTCTTGCCTCAATCAGGATGACCTCCGGTATTTCCAGTGATGAGAATATAAATGGCATCGGATATCGCTACCTCAATACTTCTGGGTTGATCAGATTGGGAGGCGCCTCACCACGCAGACCGGAGAGAAGGTTATGAGCCGCCATCGCAGCCATCTTGGTACGGGTTTCCAGGGTGGCGCTGCCAACATGGGGCAAAAGAAGAACCTGATCGAGTTTCTCAAGACCAGGCGTTATGGATGGTTCATTTTCATAAACATCAATTCCGGCGCCGGCAATGACCCCGTTTTTCAGCGCGCTGAGGAGCGCCTTTTCATCGACGACAGGACCGCGGGAGGTATTGATGAGGAAAGCAGTCAGTTTCATCTGGACAAACTCCTTCTCACTGATGAAATGCCTTGTTCCCGGAGAAAGAGGTATATGGAGGGAGACAAAGTCCGATTCTCCGAGCAGGGTGCTCAGAGGGACGTAACGGGCGTTAAGCTCCTCTTCCTCGGCCTTTTCCAAGGGGTTTCTGTTGAAATAAAGGATTGGCATCTGAAAGCCGCGGGCTCTCCTGGCGACGGCCTTGCCAATTCTTCCCATACCGACGATCCCGAGGGTCTTTCCGGAGACATCACGGCCCAGAAAGTGAAATGGGGCCCAGAAGCTGAAACGCCCTTCCCGAACCATCCGGTCGCCTTCGGCGATTCGTCTTGCGGCGCCAAGGATGAGGGAGAAAGCCAGGTCCGCCGTAGCCTCGGTCAGGACCCCGGGGGTATTGGAAATGAGGATGCCCCGTCTGGTCGCCGCGGCGAGATCAACATTATTATAGCCTACGGCCATATTTGCAACCATGATTAGCTTGGGGGCATGATCGAGAAGTTCCTCGTCGATGTCATCGGTGATCATGGACAATAACCCGGCTTTGTCACGGATGGAATGAAGGAGTTTTGACCTGGACATGGGACGATCTTCTGCATGGCATTCCACCTGGAATTCACTTTTCAGGGTATCCAGGACGGAAGCGGGCAGGTTTCCTGTGACCAGAATCGGAGCGAGAGTTTTCATGTCAGAAGGCCATTTTTTCCGGGAGGCGACGCTCAGGAACATAAACATGTTCAAGGAGTTCCTCATTCCATTCCCTGGAGACGTAAAGGTTGCAGTAGCAACTCCCGAACTCTGCTATATCGGCAGCCCGGTAGGCACAGGGACAAATGATGTCTTTGTCCATTTCCCGATTCCCGGCCGACAGACGGCAGGGACAGGTCATATATCCGTAGCGCTCCCTGTTGACCAGGAGATCGCCCAGGATTTCCAGAACCCAAGGCTTGTTTTTGTTAAAATAATAACCTTTTGGCTCCTGAACCTTTTTCATCGTGTCATAAAGCTGCTCGGCATTCATTCTATCCCCAGCGCCTCCCGAATGGCTTTTTCATTGAAACCTACAATGACCTTGTCGCCAATGATGATTGTCGGGAAAGAACGGTTGGGATTGTATTTAATAACCTCATTGATCACGAGCTGTTTTTCGTCGCCTTTGAGAAGATCCACGTCGGTGGCGTCGAAGGTGACATTGCAGTCATTGAGGAATTTCTTCGTGGCTTTGCAGTGACTGCACGTACTCAGGCTAAATATTTTTACGGTTGATGCCATGGGTTATATCTCCTTTTGATAAATGGTTAAGGCAACTCAAAGTCCACTACGAGAATACTATCGCAGAGGCTCCTGACTTTTTGGATTACGGGAATATGGTCGGGGTGGGCCTGGTATCTTTTCAGGGAATCGAGGTCCGTAAAAGTGGCGATCAGTGCGAAATCGTAAGACCGCTCCGACTTGAGAATGTCCGGCCCGAATTCGAACCCAATGATCTCGTCAATTTTACCGGGGAGTGATCCGAGACTCCCTTTCAAATCTTCAATCTGCAACTCATCAACGCCTGTTTTGAATTTCATGAAGACAACATGTTTCAGCATAGAATCTCCTTTTCCCCTAAACTCACATGTGTTCGTACATATTCTAATTCCGGATAGAATTCAAACAAAAATAGTGTCAGTGAGGCTTCCAGAGAGGGCATATCTCCGAGGACGCCGGCGCAAAATTCCTGCAGACGGCGGGACGTGTCTCATAAATGGAGCAGGCCGAGTGATCTTCCTCCCACATTAGAAAGGGGCAGCCATGAAAATAACGGCCATTATCGGCAGAAATCAGGTGGTCTCCCGCCCAGAAGGCATGTTCGTTTTTAATTACAGACTTAATATCTATCCGTCCCTCCCTTTCCCATCGTAGTATGTCTTCATCCCTGACATAGGCGATAAAGTCGGCGAGGCAGCATTTTCCACAGCGGCGGCAAAGCTCTTCGCAGGAAGAATTATTCAGGCCCATGTTTTTCTTTGCTGAGCAGGAGATATTCATACTTATAAAGATCCTCAATAAAATAGCGGATGATTTCATCCTCGTCCCGCCATGGTGAGGGGGCCTTCATGATTGCCCGTAGCCGGGCCGTCATCTCGAAAGGGATAAAATCAGCCACCGGCCCCCGGATGATCTTGTAACCATAGTAGCGGCCTATTTTTTCAAGATGAGAAAACTGGATCGTAAATTCATCGTGGCCCTTGAGGATGATGCATTCAGGATTGTCCGATGTGGAAACGTGGATCAGGTCTCTGTAAGCACCGGCGACCGCCGCTTCACAACTGTGCTCACTTAGGAAGATGAAGGGAACATGGGCACAGCACAGCTTTTCCAGGGCCATGAGGGCTCCAATGTTAATGTGAAATGCAGGATGTTGAGGTTCCGGAAGCCCATATCTGGCAAAGAACTCCCATACCAGCTTCAGATCGGGAGATAACATTGACGGAGAGCTTATAAGGAAATCTTTTGTCAAGTCCGTGATGGTGGGATAGTCGCCGATATTTTCATTCAGGAGAGCGAGGTCCACGTCTTCGAGAACCATCGGAGGGGTTTCCAGAAAGTCTTCTTCCCGGAAGGAAAAGGCGCCCGGGAAGTCTTTCAATGCATTCTTCTGCCGATCGAGAAGGTGCGGAGAAATATCGATCATGGTCACCTTCTGAAATGGCTTCCGGCAGATGAAATCCCTCATAAGCCATCCGTAACCTCCTCCTACTTCAAGAAGATGGGTAATTAGATTAAATGGTAAAAGGCCATTCAGATAATCGAAGAGAAGATTTCCGTATGAGTCTTTAATCTTGAGCGTCATGCGGCAGGGACTGCGATGATCGGCAAGGGTGTTACATAGGGTCGTTTCCCAACCGAGGGTACGGAGGTCCTGCCGATGATAATCTGCCGATGAATGTACGGTGAAATCCATAATTGCCTTTTGATGATCCCGTTTGTATAAAACGACCTTTTTTAACCAGTGTCAAGCACTTCGTGTATTTAGAAAAAAATATTATGTTGCGAGTTCGTGACATGTCCGGTTTGTAGCACGTAATCTGTCCGGTTCATATAGTCATCTGTAGAGGTGACAGATGAGACCGACAGAGATGCTACAGGAGATCCGGAAGATGAGATTTGAAGAGGTGTATTCGGA
>CAISJV010000027.1 GCA_903885795.1 uncultured delta proteobacterium
AGCTATTTTTAACAATCAGGGGAATGATGAATATAGGATGAGAAAAGGGCGGTTATATGGGTCAGGATATTTGCCGTTGGAGATCAGACTTTGTCCGATGGGATATGGCTTCGGTCATTCAACACATCAATCGACGCTGATCCATTTTCAAATCTGATGACGGTCTTAGAAGTTGTATCAACATGGACTGATCTGAATTCTGACAAGCTGATATTCTGTATCTTGCAGAGGATAGAAGCGATAGTGAAATTGTGAGAAACAATCAAGGCATCATCAGATTTTGCGATGATACCTTCTATTACATTCCATGCACGGGTTTGCAGTTCAATAAACGATTCCCCATTGGGCATCTTTACAGAAGCAGGATCAGACAGCCATTTTTTCAGGAAGTCTTTTTCACAGAACATCAGTTCTTGGAAAGAAAGACCTTCAAAATCACCTTGGTCCATTTCCATCAGACCTGATTCCAGGTAAATTGGGGCATTGTGATATTGATTGATGATCTGTGCCGTTTTATGAGCTCTGATTAAAGGGCTTGAATAGATCGAATGGATAACGTGATTTTTAAGAGATAAGGAAAGTGCCTGGGCTTGACATAAACCGACATCACTCAAATCTATGTTGCTAACGCCTTGGACTCTACGTTCCTTATTCCAAATGGTTTCACCGTGCCTGATCAGGATCAGTTCCATAGGTTTTAAAGAAAGATCGCTCTATGATTTACATTGCCTTGGCAAGCGGCGCGAGCTGACGTTGATGAATCACGATGGTCAGGAGATTGAATGAATAATCGCAACTTCATTTTTCACTGCCAGATTTATTACCAAGGAACTCCAAGATGTTGGAATTAAACATATCGGCTTGTTCCATATTAACGAAATGGGCTGCATCAGGAATTATCCTCAGTATTGATGATGCAATTCGCTCTTTGATGAATTCTGCTGCCGATACAGGTGTGCCCTGATCCTGTTCGCCAACTATAATTAGCGTCCGGGTAGAAATATCGGAAAGAGCTTCACGCTGGTCCAGATCACGGATAGCTGCACAGCATCCGCAATATCCTTCTATCTGTGTATTCAGAATCATGCTTCGGATTTCTTCAAGCTCTTTCTGCAGACGCTCTTGACCGGGCTTGGTAAACCAGCGGTCAATTGTCGCATCTAATAGTACTGCCATTCCGCTCTTCCGGACTATTTCGATTCGCTCATTCCATATAACAGGGAAAGGCATGTGAGATGTCGTGTCACAGAGGATCAAGGAGTACAAGCGATTGCCATAGCAGGCGCCCAACATCTGGCCGATCATTCCCCCTAAGGAAAGGCCGCAGAAATGGACTTTCTCCAGGCCAAGAAAATCCATCAATTTCAAAGCGTCCAGAGTAAGCATTTCAATTGAATAAGGTCCGATTGGTGCTGTAGATTGCCCATGACCACGACCGTCATAACGAAGCACCCTATAACCAGCATCAGTCAATATGGGCACCTGAAACTTCCATATGGTAAGATCTGATGCCAGAGAATTAGAGAACATAACGACTTCTCCACTCACGGGTCCATCGAACTGATATTTGAGCATTGTTCCGTTTACATTCGCCAGTGGCATTTCAACCTCGGAATCGGCAAAATCTATTGTTGATTGTTCATATTACGCTTGTTGATAACCTTTGTAAACGTCAGAAATCTGAAATTCACCAAAGACATATAGAAATTATATAGATACCAAAATCAACCTTAAGGAGGATTCATTATGGGAGTAAAAGGAATTTCAGCAATCGCTGGAGCTGTATTGGTCGCCATGGCTTTCGAGCCTACGACCATCATGGTCAAAATCGCTTATGGACTTTTCGGAGCTGCGGCAGGATCAATTGTCGGTGAAACAATTGAGGCTGAGGCTGTGAACGTCAAAAAGCAGATCGAAGAGATGAAAACTTACCGCGAGTATATGGCCTTTAAAAAAGGTCCTGTGCAAGCAGAAGCTACATCTTAGTCAGCGACCACTGCTGATCCCTTAGAGGGAGCCTCTGAAAGGAGGTTTTCTTTATTTTGGGGTAGGGCAGGTGAAGCGGTCTTTTTCTTCCGGATCATCGTCTTTGTTACAGGCTTTTTTTTCTTCTTGACGGGTTTTGATTGTATTTTCTTTTTCTCGATGATTGTCACTTCCTCACCTTGCTGATCTTCTGCTGGCGCCGCCGCCTTTTTTCTATTAAACATTTGTTCCAGACCAATGACGATATCTTTTTTATAATTAGGTGAGAGGTGACTGTATCGTTCGCTCATGGAAATGCTCTTATGTCCCATCAGTTTTGAAATGGTGTAAAGGGGAGTTCCCTCTATTGCCAACCATGACGCAAATGTGTGTCGGAGTGAGTGGAAAAGAACACGCCGCCTCCGATCAGTTACGCCGTCATTCATTTTCAGGCGGTTCACTATTCGTTCGAATGCGTTTGATACTTCCTTGATTTTGTCACCTTCGCTGTCGGTGAATACATAGGAGTTAAGATTTTTAGGCATCCGGCGTTCGAACATTTTCGTAACATCTTCCGTCATGGGGCAATGGCGCGTTTCTGTATTTTTTGTATCTCTGAGTGTAATCAGTTTGGTTTCAAAATTAACATCAAACCCTTTGATCTTGAATATTTCACCAGCACGAGCTCCAGTGTGCAAGCTCAATAACGCCATGTCGTGAAGCTTCGGGTCTTTAAGTTCTTTGTATTCCGTTTTGATTTGCGGGTTCCTTTTCAGCTCCATTAAAAGGGTTTCTGATTCCTCAAATGTTAACCAGCGGTCACGGGCGTTCTGGATAACCGGTTTCTTTACTTGTGCGCCCGGATTGTGACCGTTATACATATTCCATTCGGCAGCTTTGTTGTACATTGACCGTAGGAGTCCTATGCAATGGGCAATTGTTTTAGGTGAATAATCATCCTTTGCCATGTCCGTTTTCATTTGTTCTAGATCGAGAGTTGTTATCTCGTCGAGGAACTTATTCTCAAATCTGTTCTTCAGGTGATTTTCGTAGCGACTTTTATCTTCTATTCCTTCGCGGTTCTTATTTTCAGCTGACCACTTAAGATACTCCTTAGCGAGTAATTTTAAAGTTGGTATTTTAGTCTTTTCCTTAGGGAGTTCGTCTCCATGGCGAATTGATCTCATCCGTTCGGCACGAATGTTAGCAGCCATTTGTATCGAATATCCTTCAGAGACCCATCCGACCTTATCCCAGATTTTCTTCCCACGTTTCTTATAGGTGACGTAAAAGCATTTATCTACTTTACCCCGAAACCTTTTAGATATAGACTCGCGGTAATAAACACCCGATTGGTTACCAACTTTGGTCATTTTTTCTTCAGACATAATTTATACCCTATTTATACCCTCTGGTGAGAAATATAAAGAAGTCTTACGGACAAGTCAAGCAATAATTAATTTAAATAATGGGCAGTTAGGTAATAGAAGGAAACACAAGGAAATGTGTAGAAATGCCATTTAATGGGCTCATAACCCAAAGGTCAGAGGTTCGAATCCTCTCCCCGCTACCAATAAAATCAGGGGTTTAGAGATTTATTCTAAGCCCTTTTTTTATTTATAAACAAATACCAATGTATGTCTTCTTCGAGTTTGCAATATTAATGACAATCGTTATCAGTTTGAAGCAGGCAGTGGTGCAGCAGGTGCTTTTACCATTTTTTGCCAAGGAGATGCTAAAATTCATCATTCAGGATCGTGCCCATACGGGTGCATTATTGACTGGATAGGAGCCACACTATATGCCTACTCGGACAAAGTGCAAATGCTTGACGGCCAATATGTAGTTCGTGTAGAGTGAGACCAACTTCGCGTAGCCCAGTTAATGAATGATCGAAAAGGGTAAATTAATGCTTGCCGTCACCGATAACGCTCGTGATTACTTGTTGACAAAAACCGGGGCTGTGCACCTGTTCTCCACAGGTCGTGCAGGTCTTTGTTGAGGACGTATCAATCTAGGCCCGTCCGTGGGGCGGGGCGTACCTAAAAACGCTGGAGACTTCAGTATGTCCATTGTGAACCAAGTTAAAGTGTACCTCCCGAACGGTTTCGAGTCACCCTTTCCCCTGACTATCAGTGTTCAAAACCTGTTTGGTCTGAAGATCCTCAATCTTACAGGCTGGAAGCTGGTTTGAACATTCGCATGATGAAAATAAGTTACACCACGTATAATCATTTTTGGGTGACGTATCGAATATGCTAGACTCGAGAGGTACCAGTTTGGGGGAATAAAATGATCGTGTTCAAGGATGATGCCGTGAATAAAAGCTTCCATTATAAGGAACAGAATGGCTATAAAAACAAAGATTAGACACAGAACCATTTCTTCAATATCTAATCGCGGCCTCCTGGTTATCTTAGCTTCGTTTTTATTCGTCACACTTATATCGATCACTCTCGCATATCATTTCACGCCTCCCGACAATATAGCGATGACTACCGGATTTGAAAGTGGGGCTTATGCAAGTTTTGGTGAGCGCTATCGGCAGATTCTTGCGCGTGAAAAAATTCATCTTAAGTTGCTTCCCTCTTCAGGTTCCGTAGAAAATCTCAAGCGCCTTAAAGACAAATCTTTTCATGTAGATGCCGGTTTTGTCCAGGATGGGACAAATTCGCCCTCAGAGGCGAAAAATCTCTTTTCCCTCGGGGCCATAGGCTATGCTCCCCTTTGGGTTTTTTATCGAACGGAGGAGACGTTGAACGACCTATCCGAACTCAAGGGGAAGAGAATTGCCATTGGACCGGAGGGGAGCGGAGTGCGCAAATTTGCAGTCGATTTACTTAAATTAAGTGGTAGTGCAGCACCACCAACCACGCTACTCGACCTCTCAAGCGCGGCTGCCAATAAAGCTTTATTGGCAGGGACCATAGATGCGGTAATGATATTCGGGGGAGAGGATAACGCCCTTGTGAAGGAACTTCTATATTCCCATCATGTGAAGCTGATGAATTTCAGGCAGGCTGAAGCATACACCCGGCTGGTCCCTGCCTTATCGCACGTCGTGTTGCCCCAAGGCATACTGGATGTGTCAAAGAGAATGCCCGGCCAAGAGGTTCATCTTCTGGCAGCAACAACAAGCCTCATTGTTCGTAAAGACCTGCACCCTGCTTTAATCTATCTGCTTCTGGACGCTGCCGTTGAGATTCACAACAATGCAGGTTGGGTGAATAAGAAGGGAGAGTTCCCATCACCAAGGGAACTGAGCTTCCCCTCCTCCCACTATGCGGAAAGATTTTATAAATCGGGGCGGCCTTTCTTACTTGACTATCTTCCCTTTGGGATAGCTGCGTTTGTTGACCGCACGATTTTAATCATGATCCCGGTAGCCATTATCTTGATTCCTTTAATCAGAAGCATGCCCTGGCTATATTCTTGGCGGCAGCGCCGAAAATTATTTCACTGGTATAGAGAACTGAAAAATCTGGAATTAGAGATGATTGGAAGTTCTGAACTGGAAGATAAATCGGTTTATCATGAAAAGATTAACTTGATTGAAGCATCGATCAACGGTATCTCGGTGCCAATAGCTTTTTTTGGTGAGGTCTATAGGCTTCAAGAACATGTTGATCTGGTTCGGGGGAAGCTTATTAGGTTAATCAATCAATCCAAGGAGGGCAATCCGGAGAATTGATAAACCTCCTATTTCTCTGACTTGATCTTTGTCAGGGCCTCTTTAACCCGGACCGGCGTCATCGGCATCTGGAAGAGCCGGACCCCAGTAGCATCAAAAGCAGCGTTGGCAATCACCGCGCCCACACAGGTAATGGGCGGTTCTCCACCTCCCTGAGGGGGAAGATCGTTATTCTCAACCAGGATGGTCTCAATTTCCGGCAGCCAGGAAAAACGGGGGATCTTATAGGTGTCGAAATTGGTGTTCAGAATTTGGCCGCCCTTGAAACCGACCTCTTCGGTTAACGCATAGCCGAGCCCCATGGTGAGCCCTCCCTCCATCTGGAGTATCGCCCCGGCGGGGTTGATTACGATTCCCATATCCTGGGCGCAGACTAGACGTTTAACTTTAATCTCACCATTAGTCCGGCTCACATCTACCTCGGCCATCGTCACGACACACGTCCCCGCATCCATCGCACAGGCCACGCCATATCCTCGTCCGCTGGGGGCTTTGGCCCCTTGCCACTGAAATGCTGCGGCGGCGGCCTTCAGTGTATTCTGCATCCTCTTATCCCCAAGGTTTTTCATGCGAAACGTCAGGGGATCTTCGCCAAGCTTTGCCGCCATGATATCGATCTGTGATTCTCGGGCGAAGGTGTTCGTATTATTGCCCGGCGCACGCCACGCACCGGTAGCGAAGGGATGGGCGCCGGGCATTCCCGTATAGTGTATATAGGCGGTTTCCCTATGGTGCGGTACGGCATAGATTTGTTCCGCGCCCCTTGGACCTGCATAGTAAACATCGTACTTCCAGAATACGATCCTTCCCGCATCGTCGAGTCCCGAACGTATTTTGACAACTGCTGCGGGTCGGAAGGTATCATAAAAGAACTCCTCTGCCCGGCTCCACATAACCTGCACGGGTCTGCCTGTCAATTTTGTGAGGCGGGCCGCCTCAATGGCCTGAAGATGGAAGCTCTTACCACCGAACCCGCCTCCAACAAAAGGCATGATGATTCGCACTTTCCGGGCAGGAATCCCGAGGGCCTGGGCAATGGACTCTTTTGCGGGGAAAGGCGTTTGTGTGGACGGCCATACCGTCACACTGTCCCCGTCGATTTTGGCCGTTGCCGTATGGGTTTCTATAGCGGCATGGGCTACATAATAATCGGCGTAGGTCTCTTCAAAAGTTTTCGTGGCCAGTCTCTCCCCTTGCTCCAGGTTGCCACCTTCTGAGATAACCTCTCCTGTTTTCGGGGCCACAGCGAGGAGGTGATTGTGAATCGTTTTATTGTCCAGGTCACTCCCGGGAATGTCGAACTCTGCCTTAACATTTAACAGTGCCTTTTCCGCAACATCCGGATATTTATGGAGAACAGCAATCATGTCCGGTAGTTCCACGACAAGCAACTCGGGATTATTCTTGAGGGCGGAGGTATCGACCGTTTTCAACTTGGCTCCATGAACGGGAGGTCTCAATATCTTCGCATAAAGCATATCAGGCAGGCGGATGTCACCTGCATAAAGAGTCTGGCCCGTAACTTTCTGCAAGCTGTCCGTGCGCTTGCATGATTTCCCCATGATCTTGAACTCGGATACTTTCTTCAACGGTGGTTTAGCAGGAAGGTGTTTTTCAATGATCTTACCCTGGGTCAGAAGGGCATAGGTAACCTGCTTCCTGTCGTCCTTTTTGTCCGACACCACGCCATCCTTGACGGTTAAACGGCTCACCGGTATGCCTAATTGCTCTGCTGCCATAGCCAATAGTATGGAACGGGCCATCGCAGCCGCCTCCCGGAGGGGCGGCCCGAAAAACCTGATACTCCGCGACCCGAAAGTGCCCATGTCCCATGGACAGAGATCTGTATCGCCCATGACCATATCCACGGAATCTAAAGCAACATCCAATTCATCGGCAAGCATTTGGGCAAGGGATGTTACGGCACCTTGGCCCAATTCGACCTTGCCGGTAAAACAGCTTACCCGTCCGTCCGCACCTACCCTCAAAAAGGCGTTGAAATCGGTAGGCAGATCCTGTCCAGCAGGACTTCGTCGCGGGGCTCTTTCTTGGGCGGGAAGAATCCCTGCGCTAAAAAAAATTATGATCCCGCCCCCCGCAACCTTTATAAAATCACGGCGGTTGATTGGATAATCGATCACTGCATTGCCGAATTCAACATGTTGGGGTTTGTCTTCCATCATTCTCTCCTCCCTGATTTCATGCTGCGTGCCGCGCTCCGAACGGCTTTGACAATGCGAACATACGAGGTACAACGGCACAGGTTATGATCCATACCGCGGATAATGTCGGAATCGCTGGGTTGTGGATTATCTTTTAAAAGACTGTATGCGTTCATGATCATACCGGAAGTGCAGAAACCACACTGCAGTGCGTCATATTCCACAAAGGCCTGCTGAAGCGGATGGAGAATACCGTTTTGGGTAAGCCCTTCGATGGTGAGTATTTCCTGTCCCTCGACCATTCTGACCGGTATCCGGCAGGACCGGACGGCCTTCCCATTAACGAGAACCGTGCAGGCGCCACAGTGTCCCTGGCCGCAACCGTATTTTGTTCCGGTCAATCCAAGATCGGTGCGCAGGACCCACAGGAGCACCCGTTCCCCGTCAACACTCAAACGGACAGTTTTATGGTTAACCTTCACATCGATGATTCCCATGGTCCATGCTTCCCCTTTTACGTGGTAGTTTGACGTTATGTCGTCTATTATATACTCGTTTTTATCTCTCGTCATCACTTTTTCTTAACTAGGTAGAGTCTTTGGTGTGCAATCTTCACTTGCTTTGTCGAGACTATTTTTCTAAACTCTCGCTCAAGTATTTTAGGTTCCGTAATATGAGCAAAGGAAAAAACAGATTCCAGGAGGTTTTCATACGCAATGCCATCACCAGGCGACTTGGTCAATAATCACCGAATAAAATTAACTTTTCTGGCTATCGCAGTTGTCATGATCGGCATCGCCGGCACTTATTTTTATATCCGATATAAAAGCACCCATGTTTCGACGGATGATGCCTATGTTACGGGGAGAATTCACGTGATTGCCTCCAAGGTGCCCGGCACGGTGAAAACCCTGTTGGTGAAAGACAATCAGTTTGTGAAAAAGGATGAGCTTCTTCTGGAGATTGACGAAAAGGATTATGAAGTACGGGTCCGGGAAGCGGATTCTTCCGTTAACACAGAGCAATCAAGGCTTTCGGAAATCTCGATGAAGGTGGATGTGTCCAGGAAGCAGTACACGGAAGCCCGTTACCGTCTGGAAAGTGCGAGGGCCAACCTGAAGCTCCAGGAAGTCCAGTTAAAGCAGGCCGATCTGGATCTGAAACGTGCTGATAAACTCTTCAAGAAGGGGATCGTGCCCGAGGATAAATATGAGAGGGCTAAGACGGCCTATGATACGGCTACTGCCCAAGTCGATGCGGCAAGGGAGCAATTAAATCAGGCCGAAGCATCTCTGGAGACTCAGAAGTCCGTCATCAGACAGTCCGAATCATCCTTGCGATCCCAGAGCGCCAACATCCGTCAGAAACAGGAAATCCTCAATGCCGAGGCATTGAAGAAGAGCTATACGAAGATCTATGCACCTTCCGATGGTTATGTGACCAAGAAATCCATTGAGGTCGGCAACCAGGTACAGGCAGGGCAGCCACTTATGGCCGTCGTTCCTCTGGAAGACGTCTGGGTGGTTGCCAACTACAAGGAAACGCAACTGGAAAAAGTTAAACCGGGGCAGAAAGTGAAGATTGGGGTTGACACTTACTCTGGGAAGGTCTTTGACGGGAAGGTGCAGAGCATCATGGCCGGAACAGGCTCAGTTTTTTCCCTGTTCCCTCCCGAGAACGCCACGGGCAACTATGTAAAGGTCGTTCAGCGCATACCTGTCAAGATCGTTCTAGAAAAAGGGGCGGATCCCAATCACCTCCTTCGGGTTGGAATGTCCGTTGAGCCAACCATCCTCATTGAAGAATGATGTCAACACCAACCGTGAATTCCGGAAATAATCCAGTAAATATCTGCACATTTGGATGAATGGGACAACAGGTTAGGGGTTTTACATGGCCGCAACCGTAAATAAATGGCTTGTCGCCGTCACGGTTATGATGCCCACCCTTATGGTGATCATTGATACCTCCGTAGTCAACGTCTCCCTCGACCATATCCGCGGCAGCCTGTCGGCGGGAATCGACGAAGCTACCTGGTCGATCACATCCTACCTGGCGGCCAACGCCGTGATCGTTCCCATGACAGGGTGGCTCAGCCGATTTTTCGGAAGAAAGCGTTACCTGCTTTTTTCCGTCACCCTGTTCACCTTAAGCTCGCTTCTGTGCGGCATCGCCTGGAATATCCAGAGCCTGATAGTTTTCCGGATATTTCAGGGTCTCGCCGGTGGATCGTTGCAGCCGATTTCGCAATCCATTTTACTGGAGACCTTCCCTCCGGCTCAACATGGAATGGCAATGGCTATCTTCGGCATGGGGATCATGTTCGGTCCCGTCATTGGGCCGCTGATGGGAGGCTGGATCACGGACAACTGGTCTTGGCACTGGATCTTCTATATCAACATTCCCATCGGCATTGTTTCCACCGTCCTGTCGCTGCTTTTTATCAAAGACCCACCCTACATGATGCGAACAGCAGTTAAGATCGATTACTGGGGACTGGTCTTTTTGATCCTGTGGGTCGGGTGCCTGCAGATGATCCTGGACCGTGGGCAGCGTGAGGACTGGTTTGCATCGCAGTTCATCATTTTGCTTACGATCATCACCGCTGTGTCGCTGATCTTCTTTGTCATCACGGAATTGATCGTCGATTACCCTATCGTGGAACTCCGGGCGCTGAAGAATTATTCCTTCTGCCTGGGGAACGTTGTAATATTTTTTGTACTGGTTAATCTGTTCGGCAGTATTGTGCTTCTGCCCATCTATCTCCAGAGTCTCATGGGCTATACGGCAACGCTGTCCGGATTCGTGCTCGGACCCGGTGGTATTGCGATTCTTGTGACCATGCCCATCATCGGACAGTTGATCACGCGGTTCAATCCGAAGTATATCGTTGGGCTCGGTATCGTCGTGACGGCCTATTCCACCCTGATGATGTCGCGCTTCAACATGACGGCCGATTTCTGGACGGTATTATGGCCGCGAGTGATCATGGGGATGGGCATCGGTATGATCTTCATCCCCCTCACGACACTGACCCTTTCCAGCATCAGGAAGGAAGAAATGGGCAATGCTACGTCCATATATAACCTGGTGAGGAATCTCGGCGGCGGTCTGGGGGTGGCCTTTGTATCGACTTTGCTCAGCCGCAGGTCACAGTTCCATCAGAACCGGCTGATCGAGCATCTGACGCCGTATGATATGACTTATCAATGGTCTTCCCAGCAGGCGGCGGACGCTATGGTGCAGCGTGGTATGGAGACGTCGATCGCACCTTCAGGAGGTCTCGGCCTTATCTACGATCAACTTCTAAAACAGGCATACATGATGTCCTTCAATGACGTCTTCTACTTTCTGTCGGTCATGATTATCTGTATGCTGCCGCTGATTGCTTTCATGAAGCACATCCGGCATGAGGCGCCAAAATCCCCGTAATCATCTCCTGTTTAACTCCGACTCAACAGGAAGATTACCGTAAACGCAATTAACACAATCAGGATAAATAGCGATGATATCCACCAGGCGGCGGGACGGGCGTAGTTGAGGGTCATACCGACACCGATACGTTTCTCCACCCACAGGCGCGTGTCATCCGGGTTAACATAGAACACTCCATAGCGATAGTTGACCGCATCCGGTTCATGGGCCAGCAGTTTATTTGTCTCTAAGACCGTGAAAATAATGGTGAGGGCTAGACAAACAAACATTACAACAACGCCGCCATAAAGCACCGTTAGACCTAATAAGGGAATAACCAGGCAGATCCCCATGAGGATAGACATGCCCAGGACCAACAGACCACGCATAGGGTGCATGGCTGCTATCTTGGCCTTCGCAGTGTCCGATGGGATCATAGAGCTGATGATCCCGACCACAAAGAGAAGAAGCCAAGCGGCAATAGGAACACCAAAAATTATCCAGCGCAGTTGCGTTTTAGGTGTCCAACCGTCGGCAATGCCATGAACGTTGAAGTGCGAAGGCAGGGGATCTGGAAGCAGGGGAAATACCTGAGTGTAAAAAGCTGCCAGAACAGCTAAACCTGCTGCTGCAAGTAAATCCCATGTGGAGAAAAAAAAGGGGTGTTGATCAGCGTTCACGGGACTTTCCCTTCATTGGTGCATATCAGTAGGTCTTCGATAAAAACACCCTCCTGGATAGGGAAGCATAGGTAAACACGTTTTTCGTTTCAATGAAATGTTGATCGGCTGTCACCGCTTTAAGGTTTCGTATGCATATATAATAACATCCGTAATATATGGATTACGACAGTTATCCAAAGGAAGAACGAATGCATTATAAACAAACGGAAAATAAGCCCTCAAGTATCAGCGCATTTCATCCCATATACAGTAAGTAGCTCCGAAAATAGAAAAAAGGGGACAGCTTTAATTCTCTAATATTCTCGGTCTTCTTTGCACCCGAAATTCCAACCGTCTTTTAATTTTCTTTTCTATTATGGCCGCACTGCGCGCAATCCTTACGCGTATACCTTTTTCATGAGCCAGGCCATGTTCTTTCCGAGGTCCTTCATTGTCTGGATGCCCTCGTCGTCTTTGAGGACGTCGCCGATATCGCGACCGACGCCGATGCTCCAGTAACTCGTCCCGGGCATCATCATCTGCATGTAATGGAGAAATAGATTCATGCCGCTGAAGGCCTGAATCCCACCGGCCCGACGGACGGCTACCACCGCGGCCCCGACTTTACCCTTGAACATGTAGTCATTGGCCCGGGCGACGAATCCGCACCGCTCGATGAAGGCCCGCATGTTGGCGGTGGCGTCGGAAAAATAGGTTGGGGAGCCCAGCAGGATACCCTCAGCCGCGAGCATTTTATCAATAATTTCATTGAGCATGTCCGTCTCGACGGTACAGTGTTTGTCCTTTTTCTTGAAGCATTTATAACAGGCCTTACATCCGGGCATGGCTGTTCCTGCCATCTGGATAAGTTCCGTTTCTATTCCTTCCGCCTTCAATTCGTCGAGGACGAGATTGAGGAGAATGGCGGTGTTGCCGTTTTTCCTGGCGCTGCTGTTAAGGGCGACTACTTTCATAATTTTCTTTGCCTCCGTCTTTCTGTTTTAGTTGGTGTTATTTCCGTATTGTTATCATAAATAACATTAGTTCATTCCGTCATTAATCTATTCTTCCCTGCTCCTGCGCAGGAGCAGGCGGCAGCAGCCGACGATGTTTTCCCTGGAATAGATGAGCAACTCGTCGCGGTAGAACTCGTTAAAGATTTCCTCGATAATGCGATCATCATTCCCGGGATGTACCAGAATCTTTTTTTTCATGGTCTCCGCTTCCTGTCGGGCCAGGTCAAAGGCTTTTACGACATCCGCTCCGCCCTGGAAAAATGCCTGATGGGCCGGGGCTACGATCTGGGGCCGCAGGGATGCCAGACGGTCAATGGTCTCCATATAGTCGGCATAGCCGGTGAAATATATGGGGAAGAATCGCTGACACGTAAGATAGTAGCCCAGACTGTCGGAAACCATGAGGGTGCGGAGCTGGGGGATATGGACGGCGATATTTCCCGGGGCATGGCCTTTGACGACGAGAAACTCCATGGTCAGGCCGCCGAGATCGATTACGTCTCCTTCCCCTTTGATGAGTGTGTCGTCAGCGAGGAGGGGTCCGGTGGCGATGGGGGGGCGGCTGTTGACGATGCCCTTATCCTTGAGGAAGGCGGTCATGAAGTGGTCGTCGTGGACCAGGGACGGCCCGGTGCGGGGATGGGCTAGAAACTCCGGTGCCCCGGCCCCGGCAACTACGTATGCTTCCGGGAATGCCTCCCTCAGGGCGGGCAGGCCGTTGATGTGATCAACGTGGGGATGACCTATAATGAGGTAATCGGGTCGGATGTTCAACATCGCCAATTGTCCGATGACCGTATCCGCTGTTGCGGAGACGCCCATCTCGATGAGGGCGGTCGCATTCTTGCCTCGAACCAGGTACATATGAAAAAAAGGATGACCGAGTACTTGGATCTGATCATGAATATAAATGGGATAATGTCTTTGGTTGTTTGTTTTCATGTCTCCTCGTTGCCACCTCTAAATGATTTATATGATGCTTTTTGTCAAGAGGAAGCTGCTTTGCCCTTTGAATTCTTGGCAAAATATCGTTATAGTGGCCGTAGGGGCAAGGACAATATGTGGTCCCAGAGATGAAAAACAAAAAATGGAGGTGAGATTATGGCTGAGAAAGCGGCTTTGTTGGGAAGGATCGGCAATATTGCCAAAATTACGCTGAACAATCCGGCGTCCCTGAATTCCATGACCCAGGCGCTCCTCGACGACACCCATGCGGCCCTGCGGGAGGTGGATGACGACCCCGAAATCCGGGCTGTTATTATTACCGGGGCAGGGCGGGCCTTTTGCGCCGGCGGGGATCTTCCCTATATCCTGACCTTCGATAATATATCCAAGTCAAGGAAGTATATTCAGGACATTGCCCGCATCGTCAATGCCATTGTCCACATGTCCAAACCCGTCATTGCCATGGTGAACGGTGTGGCCGCAGGCGCCGGCTTCAGTCTGGCCTTGTCCTGTGATCTCATCTTTTGCGGCGCCGCTGCCCGATTTTCCCAGAGCTTTGTGCGGATCGGCTTGATCCCAGATGGCAGCGCCACATATTTTCTGCCGCGGACCATCGGTCTGCACCGGGCCAAGGAACTCATGTTTACCGGCGATATCATCAACGCCGACAAGGCGCTTCAAATCGGGCTTGTCAACCGGGTTTTCGAAGACGAGAAACTATGGGAAGAGACCCGGCGCTTTGCTGATCAATTGGCTTGTTATGCACCCCTGGCCATCGGTCTCATGAAGAAGGTCCTCAACCAGAGCGACAAACTGGATCTCCAGGCGGGCATTGAGCTGGAGACGGGGATACAGTTGTTTTGCCTGGGAACGGAAGATCACCGGGAGGGGGTAAACGCCTTTTTAGAGAAACGCGCTCCCATCTTCAAAGGACAATAGAGGCGATCTGTTTACACGATGGAATGTCCAATGTAATTAAGGAAAAATATCTTGACAAAGACCTTCAATAAAGACATATTGGCTCCACTTCTGAGTCGGTTTTGGTTTAATATTGTCATCCCAGAGCCAGAGGAAAGGCGTCTGGGGTTTTTTATTTTGACCTCAGATCTTGATGAAGCTCAGGAATCGGCTTTGAAAAAGATCGGATAAGGAGGACTATGGCGAAACGAAATCAGAACACATTTTTCAAGCGGCAAAAGGAGATAAAGCGCCGGCAGGACGCCCAGGAAAAAATGGCGCGTCGGCAGGGTAAGAAGAAACAGGAGGAGCTGGAGGGGGAAGAGGCGCAGCTTGTGCCACCTGCAGATGCGGAACCGGGGGGACCGGGGGAACCGGCGGGACCTACGGAATAGTCGATGATGATAAGATTCTTAGCGCCAAATTACCATCTACAGGTCGTTGCAGAGGAATTTATCATTTAAAAGGTAACAATTTTTACCTTAAAAAGGAGGATGAAATGAATATTTACGTAGGGAATTTGGCTTACACGATCAGCGAGGAAGATTTGCAGAAGGCTTTTGAGGGGTTCGGGAAAGTGGCATCGGTAAATATAATCCGTGATCAATTCAGCAATCAGTCCAAGGGTTTCGGTTTTATTGAAATGCCAGAACAGACTGAGGGCCTGGCAGCTATCAGCGGACTTAATGGCAAGGAAATGAACGGCCGGGCCCTGAACGTCAACGAAGCTCGTCCCCGGGAAGAAGGTGGGCGTAGTGGTGGTGGTTTCAAGAAACGTGGTCCTGGCGGTGGCGGCGGCGCCGGCGGCGGTGGTGGTAGAAGGAGATTTTAAGGAGTAGCGAAGCTTCCCGGTGGGTTTTCAATTAAAATCCCTCATCTCCCCTTTGTCAAAAATGAGATGAGGGATTTCTTTATTGGTGGATCAAAAACTTGGCTATAATCGACGGCTTCGTTAAAATACCTGCAGGCAAGGCGCGCAAAGCATGAGGCCTGAGGCGTACTTGGCGTACGCCGCAGGGACGAATGACGTAGCGAAACGCAGCATCCGGGTATTTTAACGAAGCCGTCAGGATTGTCCGGTCAACTGGCCGCAGGCGGCGAGGATATCGCTGCCGTGGCTGGCACGGATGATGGTTGTATAGTGGTTTTTCAGGAGTACCTGTTGGAAAGTTGCCACTGCCTCCGGGGAAGGAGTCTTGAATTCGGATCCGGGAAATTCATTGAAAAGGATCAGATTCAGCTTGCAATGGAGGTTTTTCAGGAGAAGGGCGATCTTCTCCGCATCTTGAGGGCTGTCATTGACGCCGGCCATAAGGATGTATTCGAAAGTCAGCCTCCGGCGGCCCGGCATGGGATAGTCCCGGCAGGCCTTTATGAGGTCTTCCAGTGGGTAGCGCTTATTAATGGGCATCAGATCATTTCTCCGCTTATTGTCCGGGGCGTTGAGGGAAATAGCCAGGTTAACGCAGATGTCTTTACCAAGTTGAAGGATCTTTGGCGCCAGACCGCAGGTGGAGATCGTGACCTTCCGATGCGATAATCCCATGCCCGCATCTGAGGTCATAATACGGATAGCCTTCAGGGTATTATCGTAGTTCGCCAGGGGCTCCCCCATTCCCATCAGAACTATATTCTTAACGTTGGGACCTTCCGGTGTTTGAAATTTGAGGGTCGTCAACTGGCCGGTGATCTCCGAAGGCAGGAGATTGCGCTTCAGTCCCAAGGAACCGGTGAAACAGAAGCGGCACCCCATGGCACAGCCCGCCTGGGAAGACAGGCAGGCCGTCCAGTGATTCTTCCCGGGAATCAATACGCTTTCTATGTGAAGCCCATCCTGGAGCCGGAAGAGGACTTTTTTGGTGCCATCTGCAGAAGCCTGAGTCTTGACGAGCGCCGGGCTGGCAAGGCAGGCGACGTCTGAGAGGTGAAGCCTTAAATCCCTGGACAGGGTGGTCATCTCCTCGAAGGATTTGACATCGAACTGATAGACCCACTTCATGATCTGGCGGGCTCGATACTTTTCCTTACCTAAATGGGCAATGAAGAATTCGATCTCCTCAAATGTCAGGTCTCTGATATTGACTTGTTTTTTCACGCCAGTTTCTTTTGCAGTCTTTCCCCGATAGCGTCTATGAAAGCTTTGGTGCTGACTTTTCTGTTCGTCGGGGCTTTCTCCGCGACTGCCAACAGATCACCGGTCATAATACCGGATTCCACTGTTTCGATGGCCGCCTCCTCGATCAGGTCGGCGAAGGCCATGACCTCGGGAGAATGGTCGAGTTCCCCCCGCTTCCGCAGCCCTCCCGTCCAGGCAAAGATGAGGGCCATGGAATTTGTCGACGTTTCCTCTCCCTGAAGATGTTTGTAGTAGTGCTTCTGGACTGTGCCGTGGGCGGCCTCGTATTCGAAATATCCGTCGGGGGAGACGAGGACGGAGGTCATCATCGCCAGGCTGCCATTTGCGGAGGCGATCATATCCGACATGACATCGCCGTCATAATTCTTCAGGGCCCACAAAAGACCGCCTTCCGAGCGGACGATGCGGGCGACGGCGTCATCGATAAGGGTAAAGAAATATTCGATTCCCGCGTCCGTAAATGCTTTTTTCCAGTGCGCCTCATATTCCCGGTCGAAAATAGCCCTGAAATGGGCGTCGTAGGTCTTGGAAATGGTATCCTTGGTGCTGAACCAGAGATCGACCTTCTGGTCGAGGGCGTAGGCGAAACACGTCATGGCAAAGCTGGCGATGGAGGCGTCGGTGTTGTGAATGCCCTGAATAATTCCGGGGCCGGAGAAAACATGAATAGTGTTCCTGATGATTTCTCCCCCGCCAGCCGGTGTGAAGACGATTTCCGCCTTGCCGGGCCCGGGAATTCTCAACTCCGCATTGCTGTATACGTCTCCGTAAGCATGCCTGCCGATGATGATCGGCCGCTTCCAGGTTGAAACAAAGGGCTTGATATTGCTTGCAAAAATGGGGGTACGGAAAACTGTTCCGTCCAGCATGGCCCGAATGGTCCCATTGGGACTCTTCCACTGTTCCTTCAGATCGTATTCCCGGACACGGTCTTCCGTGGGCGTGATGGTGGCGCATTTTATCCCCACGCCGTGCTTCATGATGGCCTTTACCGCGTCAATCGTTACCTGATCGTTCGTTTCATCACGATGCTTTACATGGAGGTCATAATACTCAAGGGTAATGTCAAGATATGGTAAAATCAGCCCGTCTTTGACGAATTGCCACATAATCCGGGTCATCTCATCGCCGTCCAATTCCACCAGGGGAGTTTTAACCAGAATCTTTTTTTTCATATTCATATAACCAGTCTCAATCGTATTTTATATCTTTATTATTGGACGTTCAATGCGCCGCCGGCAAGAATCAGCTTTAGCTGCCGGTCCGTCAGTTCATAAACCACGGGAAAGGCGCTGCCGCTTGTGATGTTGCTAACCTGCAGAGGGGCGCCTATTTTCAGGACATCCCTTATTCCCGGAATCCGGAGAAGATCTCCGGAGTTGATCCTTTCGTAATCTTCCTCGTTTTGAAAGACAAGAGGTAGAATGCCGAAGTTAATGAGATTTGCGGCATGAATACGTTCAAATGACTTGGCGATGACCACCTTCACTCCGAGAAACATGGGGCAGACGGCGGCATGCTCTCTTGACGATCCCTGACCGTAAGACTGACCGGCAATAATGATGTTCTGTCGTCCGCTGTCGCGAATCTGGATAGCCCGCTTGTAAAAATGACGGTCCAGAAGCTCAAAGACGTATTGAGAGTATTTGGGAATATTGGACCGATACTTCATCCTGGCTCCGGCGGGGATGATGTGATCGGTGGTGATCTTGTCTCCGACCTTGATCGTCGCCTCGCCGTCAATATGATCGGGCAGGGGATTGTTCCTGGGCGGAGCGCCGATGTTGGGACCTCTGACGATTTCCACCTTTTCTCGTTCTTGCGCTTCGAGAGGTCGCTGAATCATTCCATCATCGACATGATATTTCTTCGGGAAAGAAATTTCCGGCAAGGCAGCGCCGAGATCTCGGGGATCGGTCAGTCGGCCCGTAAGGGCTGACGCCGCTGCCGTTTCCGGACTTACCAGGTAGATATCAGCGTCCCTGGTCCCGGAACGTCCAAAGAAATTGCGATTTGATGTGCGCAGGGAGATCGATTCGGAGGGGGGGCTCTGGCTGTTGCCGATGCAGAAGCCGCAGGCATTTTCCATGATCCTGGCGCCGGAGGCAATGATGTGGGTGAGGTAACTGTCCCGGGTGATGTTTTCCAGAACCTGGCGTGATCCCGGGGCGATAATCAGACTTATATCGGCATGAATAGTCTTACCGCGAAGGATTTCGGCTATGGTGGCCAAGTCTTTATAAGAAGAATTAGTGCAACTGCCGATACAGATCTGCTGGACCGCAATGGGGCCGATTTCTCTGACGGTGCTGATATTGTCGGGGCTGTGGGGTCTGGCCGCAAGGGGTTCTATGTGAGAAAGCTCGATGGTTGTCTCTCCGTCATAAACAGCGTCAAGATCCGCCTGCAAGGGGGACCATTCCTTGTCCCGGCCCTGGGCCTGCAAAAAAAGCCTGGTCATGTCATCACTGGGAAAGACCGAGGTGGTCACGCCGCACTCCGCTCCCATATTGGCAATCGTGGCCCGCTCCGGGACGCTGAGAGACAAGAGACCATCGCCGCCGTATTCGAAGATCTTTCCGACATTACCCTTGGTTGTGAAGATACTGAGGATCTTCAGGATGATGTCTTTCGCCGATACCCAGGGCGAGAGTTTTCCCTGGAGATTGATGCGAAATATCCTTGGACTCTGAAGATAGAAGGGTTTTCCGGCCATGGCCAAAGCCACATCAAGGCCGCCGGCGCCGATCGCAAGCATGCCGAGGGCCCCTGCTGTGGGAGTATGGCTGTCGGAACCGATAAGAGTTTCCCCGGGTTTTCCGAAACGTTCGAGGTGAATCTGATGACAGATACCGTTTCCAGCTCGGGAAAGATGGATACCGAATCGCCGGGCGATGCTTTGCAGGTAACGGTGGTCGTCGGCGTTCTCAAAACCGATCTGAATTGTATTGTGATCAATGTAACTTACCGACAAGTCCGTCTTGATTTCCGGCCGGTTCATCGATTCAAACTGCAAATAGGCCATGGTGCCGGTTGCATCCTGAGTCAGCGTCTGGTCGATACGGATACCGAACTCCTCGCCGGGCAGGTGTTTGCCTGACCTCAGATGGGCGTTGATAATCTTCTCTGTGATGGTCTTTCCCATAATGATGGCCGATTCTCTTTTCTGCCGTCCTTATTAATGAAAAGGGCACGGCGATGGAGGCCGTGCCCGCAATCTTTTATTTTTACCTTTGTTTGATTAGATATCGTTATCCGCTTCGAGAGCCTTTAAGCGTACTGCTTTGATAAAACGCTGGTTGTAATATGGTTTGTCGAGGCTGTCGATACGGACATGGCGGTCGCGCTTTCCCGAGGAGGCGTGAACAAACTGGTTGTTGCCGATATAGATTCCTACGTGACCGAACGCCCTTCTGGTGTTGAAAAAGACGAGATCGCCTTCCGTCAGTTCTCCCTTGGCAACCTTCATGCCGACTTTGGCCTGTTCCCTTGCTGTTCGGGGAAGACTCACATCGAAGAACTCATAGATTTTTCTGACAAAAGCGGAACAGTCCAACCCCTGTACACTGGACCCTCCAAAACGGTAGGGAGCGCCGAGAAAACCCTTGGCAACCTTAACGACCAGGTCACGTTCCTCCGGATCTCTCCATTTACCCAGGGTAGTTTCCGAATATTGGAGGTCACTCTCCAGTTCCGCGGTTTTTTCTATAACCGGGACTTCATCGGTGAGAAGATCTTCTTCCCCGTCATTTTCGATTAGGTCTGTCTCTGCAACAGCACCCTTTCTTTGTCTTAGCTGTCGGGATTCGCTGACAGATGCGGATTTTGCGAGGGCCAGTTTTTGGCCGGTGCGAAGCTTGTTCTTCTGGAGGTGATTCAACGATTTGATGTCGCTGATGGATAAACTGGTCTTCCTTGCAATTCCCTGAAGAGTGTCGCCCTTTTTAACTATGTAGCACTGATCAGCTTTTTTAGGCTGTGATTTAGCGCTTTTTGCGACCTTCCGGGAACCGTCCGTGGGAATAACGAGACCTTTCCCCGGCTTTAAGGCATTTCCCTGCAGTCCGTTGGCCTCTTTGATACTCTGGGTCGAGACCCCGTATTTTTTGGCGATCCGGTCGAGGCTGTCGCCTCTTTTAACCTTGTATTGCTGGTCCGCAAATCCATCTGTGCAGATCAGCAATGTAAAGAACAGGACACTCAGTCCCATCCATAGGAAAATCCGCCGTTCCATCATGAGTACCTCCTTATTGTAATTCGGGGGTTGCTTCATTTATTAACGGTGCACAGATTTAGATGATGGATGATAAACTGTACACAATAATCGAGGGACCCTTCTACAAGAAAAATTCCTCTAAGTCAAAATATTTTTTCAGTTAGCCAATCGCAAGCTTCCATTTCTGTCTTTTACGAAAAGATTCTGGGCTGGTATGTGGCTCTGGTTATTTGAAAACCTATATCCCCTATCGAGCCATTCCGGGATATCGGGACGTTTCGCAATTACCTCTCTTGAAAAAAATAACGATGTAGTCTATGTAAGCCGCCATGTGGAAAAAACTCATTTTTATACCACTCATTTTTTTGGTTGTGGCGCTGTCCCTCAATATTGGTTATTATTTCCTATTCCCCGATGTTGCTGCCCTTGGAAAAACAAACCCCAAGAAGACCGCTTTCATGGAATACCGGGAAAAGGAGTGGCAGGAGGAAGGGAAAAAGAAAAAGATCCAACAAAGATGGGTCTCCTTGTCCCAGATATCACCGTATGTTGTCAAGGCTGTCATTATAGCCGAGGACGACAAATTCTGGAAGCATGAAGGATTTGATTTCGAGGCCATGCAGAAAGCCATCGAGAAAGACATAAAGAAAGGTAAATTCAAGGTGGGTGGTAGCACCATCAGTCAACAACTTGCCAAAAACTTATATCTTTCGCCGTCCAAAAATCCCATCCGAAAAATCAAGGAAGCCATCCTTACATGGCGGATCGAGGAGCATCTATCGAAAAAACGCATCATTGAAATCTATCTGAACGTTGCCGAGTGGGGCGACGGAGTTTTTGGCATCGAAATGGCTGCCCGCACCCACTACGGTAAATCAGCCGCCGCCTTGAATGCCCAAGAAGCAGCAAGATTGGCGACGGTGCTCCCTAATCCCCGAAAATTCAATCCCACCGGGACATCACGATACGTCTCCGTCCGTGCCGAGCGGATTTATCAAATCATGGTCAGAAGAGGGATTGTCATTCCGGAATATGAGGATGTAATGAAGGATACGACCGACTCGGGGGTACAGCCGGAAAAACAGGATGCCGAAGCTATAAAAAAATTGGAAAATCAGGTGGACACCTGGAAGAAAGAAGCTGCCGAAGCATCCCGCGGGACAGAATCTCCGTTTCAGAAGGAAGGCAATAAGGAATCTGATCGGGATTGACACAAAAACCATCAAATGCTACAAGTACCTTGCTAAAAGCATAACCGGGAGTGAAAATGACAGAAGTGTACAAAGCAGTTAAACTGACGGACAGGGTTTACTGGGTTGGGGCCATCGACTGGACAATCCGTGACTTTCACGGTTATACAACTCATAGGGGAAGTACATACAACGCCTATCTGATCCTGGCGGACAAGATAACCTTGGTGGATACGGTCAAGGCCCCCTTCAGGGAGGAACTTTTAAGCCGCATTGCCTCGGTAGTGAATCCAAAGGATATCCAGGTGATTATATCCAATCATTCTGAAATGGATCATTCGGGGTGCCTTGCCGATATGATCAAGCTGGTCAAACCTGAAAAGGTTGTCGCCTCAACCATGGGGGCTAAGACCCTTCATGACATCCTACATCTGGACCAGGAGATAATGTCCGTAAAGGACGGGGAACAGCTCAGTCTTGGCAATATGAATCTCCATTTCATGGAAACCAGGATGCTCCATTGGCCTGACAGCATGTTTTCCTATCTCTCCGAGGAAGAGATCCTTTTTTCACATGATGCCTTTGGGATGCACCTGGCTTCTACTGAACGTTTCGACGATGAGATCGACCCCGCTATTCTCCAATATGAGGGGGCGACCTATTTTGCAAACATCCTGCTTCCCTATTCTCCCCTCGTAAACAAGTTGCTCGGACGGGTTGGATCTTCAGGGATGACCTTTAAATACATCGCACCGGATCATGGACCTGTCTGGCGCAAGGATATCGGGGGAATTATCGGTAAATACGGCGAATGGTCGGCTCAAAAACAGACCCGGAAGGCCATCGTTGTTTACGGTACCATGTGGCACAGCACGGAACATATGGCCAGGGCGATCAGTGAAGGACTTGCGAACGGCGGTGCGATTACCAGATGCATGTCCCTGGACGTTTTTCATCGTAGTGATGTTGCATATGAAATCCTTGATGCCGGCGCCCTGGTGATCGGTTCTTCAACCCTCAACAACAACATGTTACCCCAGGTAGCCGATGTACTGACCTATTTGAAAGGTCTCCGGCCGATGAATCTAATGGGAGCATCTTTCGGCTCTTACGGCTGGAGTGGCGAGGCGCCGGGACAGATTACGGACATTTTGAGGGATATGAAAGTGGAAGTGATGGCTGACCCCATCAAAGTTCAACATGTGCCCCGGGAAAATGATCTTGCCCGCTGCTATGCCCTGGGGGAGGAGATAGCATTGCAATTGAAGAGAAATAAGGAGGTTGCATGAAAAAGTTGAAAAAATCGTTCATTGTAATGTCGGCATTTGTTTTTCTGATTGTTGGGGCCTTTGCTGCTCAGGCGGAGAAGTACATTCCGGAAAAGGTTGTTGGGGCCGTGGCGAACTGGGGAAACGGGAAGGTATATTTCTTTAAAGGCGATCGCTATGTGCGTTATTCCGCGAAGCCGGACATGGCTGAAGATCTCATGGGAGACAGGGCTGATCCTGGCTATCCAAAAACCATCAGCAAGGAAACTTGGCCGGGGTTGAACTGGACGGATATTGACGCCGTGGTCTTTATGGGCAACGGTAAGGTTTGTTTTTTTAAGGGAAAAGAATACATCCAGTACGACATCAATGCCGATAAGGCAGATCCGGGATACCCGAAACCTATCAATGAGCAGACCTGGCCGGGTCTGATCTGGACAGACGGTGTTGACGCGGCGGTGAACTGGGGCAATGGCAAGATCTTTTTTTTCAAAGGCAACGAATACATCCGTTATGGTATTTCAAAGGGTCGGGCCGACTACGGCTACCCCAAACTGATTGAAGAACGTAACTGGCCAGGAATGATCTGGACAGACGGCATTGACGATGTAGTGAACTGGGGCAACGGCAAGGCCTATTTTTTCAAAGGCAATGAATATATACGCTATGATATTCAGGATGATAGGGCGGACCCTGGTTATCCAAAACCTATAAACCGGCAGACTTGGCCGGGGCTCATTAATTGGTGACGGCTTCACAAAAAGGAGACTTCAGAAATGGAAAAATACGTTTGTAATATTTGCGGTTATGTCTATGACCCTGAACAGGGTGATCCGGACGTCGGAATTTCGCCGGGGACGACATTTACGGATCTGCCCGATGACTGGATTTGTCCAATCTGCGGGTCGGGGAAGGACGAATTCGTGATCGAATAATAAAGGGGTTCATCTCTAGAGGAGCTGGTAATGGATGAGTTGAAGAAGGTATTGTATGAGGCGTATGTGGGCGAAGCAAAAGCTGCGTTGCGCCTGAAGGTCTTCGCTGATAAGGCCAAGAAGGAAGGCTACCCGCAGATTGCTAAGCTGTTCGGTGTTATTTCCTTTTCCGAAGAGATACATGGGACCCGGGCGCTGAAACTGCTCAGAGAAGTAAAATCGACGGAAGAGAATCTCGCGGCCAGTTTTGAATCGGAACAGAAGGTTGCCGGCGTCGCTTATGACGAATTCATAAAAATGGCGGAACGGGCAGGGAACAAGGCGGCGGTCCTTCACTTCAGCCAGAGCCGGGATGTGGAAGAGGTTCATGCCAAACTCTATAAAGAGGCGATGAACCACTTTCTGGAGGAACGGGAAACAACATACTATGTATGCAAGGTATGCGGTTTCGTATCCGATGGAGTCCTGCCTGATGAATGTCCCTTCTGCGGCGCCAAAAAGGAGCAGTTTGAACATTTCGGATAGTAAGGCGAGTGCCCATCAACAAGGAGAGAAGAGGAGCGATAATGAAAGGACTGATCGTTCGCTGGCTGATTCTGACCATTGCCATTCTGTCTGCCGCCTATTTGATCCGGGGCATTTCCGTCAATAGTTTCGCAGCCGCCTTTTTTGCCGCGGCGGTTCTTGGAATTCTGAACGCCCTCTTCAGGCCTGTTCTCATCCTTCTCACCCTGCCCATAAATATCCTGACTCTGGGCCTATTCACCTTTATCATCAATGCGGTTCTTTTGAAAGTGACCGCCAGCCTCATTCCCGGATTTGATCTTCAGGGATTCTGGCCCGCCATTCTTGGCGCCCTTGTCATCAGTATCGTTAACTGGCTTCTTCACGTCTTGATCGCCGATTCCAGGAAATGAAGATACAGGGATCTGAAACGGACAAAAGGGTGACTGGGACGAGCGATCTTACTCCGGCGATGAAGCAGTACATGGAGCTGAAGTCTCGTTATCAGGACAGTATCCTGTTTTTCAGGATGGGAGATTTCTATGAAATGTTTTTTGAGGATGCCGTCATTGCATCGAAGATTCTCGATATTACTCTTACCTCAAGAAATAAAAATAAAGAGGGCAGCATCCCTCTTTGCGGGTTTCCCTATCATGCCGCCCCTTCCTACATTGCCAAACTGATTGAAAAGGGACGTAAAGTCGCCATATGTGAACAGATTGAAGATCCGAAGCAGGCCACGGGTGTTGTTAAGAGAGATGTTGTCCGGGTCATAACACCGGGGCTGATGGCTGACCCCAACCATCTGGATGGCACGGAGAATCATTTCATCGCCTCCTTAACTGTTGAGAAGGGGAGCTTCGGCATGGCGTTCATGGACATTTCTACGGGAGAATTCCGGGTGATGGAGTTTCAAGACCGTGACATGTTCATGGCCGAAATAACGGGGCTTCGATTCCGGGAAATAATCATTTCCGATGATTTTCAGGATCAGAGCCTGGTAAAAGCCCTTTCCCGGAACGAGCACATAGCCGTCATCAATTCATTTCCTCCGGAATACTTTGACCGGTACGAAGCCCTCCAGCGCCTGCGTAACTATTTTCCTCAGGAAAATATCGCCGAAGTCAACATTGAAAACCGTCCGGCCATCATCGGGCCGGCCGGGGCCATCCTCCGCTATTTAGAGGAGACGCAAAAAGAACATCTTGCCCACGTCAACCATTTGGAGGAGATGGCATGGAATCATGTGCTGCTCCTCGATGAGATTGCCAAGGGAACGCTGGAATTATTCCATACAATCCAGGAGCGCAAGAAAAAGGGTTCCCTTTTTTCTGTTCTCGACGAAACGATGACAGCCATGGGAGCAAGACGGTTGCGATGGTGGCTCCACTATCCCCTTACAGAACCGGCAAGGATACAACAGCGTCTTGGTTCGGTTGGAGAGATCAAGGAGCATCATCTGCTTCGAGGGGAACTGCGCAAGATCCTGGAGAAGATTTATGATCTTGAACGTCTGAGTGGGCGTGTGGCGATGGATATGGCCCATGCGAGAGATCTGGCGGCTCTGAAGACGTCTCTGCAGGTTATCCCACAGCTTAAAGCGCTCCTCCTCCAATCTCTGACATCGCCGCTGATCCATTCTCTTCTGGCCAGAATGGATGATCTGCCGGAGACGGCGGTGCTAATTGACCGCGCCATTGTTGACGACCCTCCCCTGACAATTCGCGAAGGGGGGATAATCAAGGATGGTTTTGATGAAGAGCTTGACCAGCTTCTGTCTCTGTCCCGGAATGGCAAGCAGAACATTGCCGCCCTTGAAGAACGGGAGCGCAAGAAAACAGGAATCCAGTCCCTCAAGGTAGGATTTAATCAAATATTTGGATATTATATCGAGGTGACCAAGGCCAATACCCATCTGGTCCCCGGCGACTATATCCGCAAACAGACCCTGGTGAATGCCGAACGTTATATCAACCAGGAATTGAAGGAATTTGAGCAGACCGTCCTTCATGCCGAGGAAAACGGCAGACAGCGGGAATATGAACTATTTCTCCGGATTCGGGGAGAAATCGCCCGGCATATCAGACAGATTCAAGAAACAGCGTCCTGTCTGGCCGATCTGGATGCGTTGACCTCTCTGGCTGAGGTAGCGGAAAAATACGGTTATTGCTGTCCTGTCGTCGATGATGGCGAAGTAATCGAAATCGCCGATGGCCGACATCCGGTGGTGGAGAGAATGCCGCTGGCAGAAGGATTCGTACCCAATGACACTTATCTGGACCTGAACCAAAACCGGCTCCTCATAATCACCGGACCCAATATGGCTGGTAAATCAACCTTCATCCGTCAGGTTGCCCTGATGGTCATTATGGCTCAGATGGGTGGTTTTGTCCCCGCAAAAAAGGCCCATATCGGAGTTACTGACCGTATTTTTACCCGTATCGGCGCCGCTGATAGTCTTGCCCGGGGGCAGAGCACCTTCATGGTGGAAATGAAGGAGATGGCAAATATCCTGAATCACGCAACCTGCCGAAGTTTGATCATTCTGGACGAAGTAGGTCGGGGAACCAGTACTTTTGACGGCCTAAGCATTGCGTGGGCGGTGGCCGAGTACATCCATGACGAAAAACATGTCGGTGCCAGGACCTTATTTGCCACCCATTATCATCAGCTGACCGAACTCGCCCTGACCAATGAAGGGGTCAGGAATTATAACATTGCCGTCCGGGAGTGGGGAGATAGGATTATCTTTCTCCGAAAGATCATGGAAGGCGGGACAAGCAGAAGCTACGGCATTCAGGTAGCCAGATTGGCCGGTGTTCCCGATGAAGTGATCCGGCGCTCCCAGGAAATCCTTAAAAATCTGGAAAAGGGGGAACTGGATGATATGGGCGTCCCCAGGATAGCCCATGGGAAAAAAACCACCGCCAAAGGTCGGATGAAAAATCAGCTTAGCCTCTTTATGGATGACAGGGATATCATTTTCAACGAACTGAAGGAACTCGACACAACTCGTCTCACGCCCCTCGAAGCCTTAAATCGACTTCACGAGTGGCAAAACAGGATTGGGGGCGGAGCATGAGGAAAATTGGGATCATTTCCAGTTCTCTGATATTAGTCTTTATTTTCTCCTTCCCGGCACTGGCGGCTGACTGGTCGCCCCTGATGAAGCGACTGATAAATGATGGGTTCGAAGAAAAATCGATGCGAACACTTTTCAGTCGTAATGACGTCCAGTTTGATCCGGAACCAATGGCAACGAAAATGAATGAAATATTACGACGCTCATCCAATAATCCGGCGTCGCTAAAGCCTTTTGTAAGCAGAGAAATTCATAAACGTTATCTTCGCTCCAGCATGATCAATCAGGCGCGCGCATACATGATACGGAACCGCACAACTCTGGAGCGAATTAGCCGGACCTACTGTGTCCCGAAGGAGGTGGTGGTGTCCATCCTCCTGGTAGAAACCCACCTGGGGTCCAATACGGGGAAAAGAAAGGCCTTTCATGTCCTTTCCAGTATGGCCCTGAGCCCGGAGCTAGAACAGGTCAGATCTTTTGTCCCGTCGGGGACCATACGCAACGATAATGAAGAATATGCCCGGACGCGCTGCCGGGAAAAATCGGACTGGGCCTACAATGAGCTGAAATTTCTATTGGAATATTCGCGAAGCAACAACACGGATCCCCTTTCCATTCCCGGGTCGATCTATGGAGCGATAGGTCTTTGCCAGTTTATGCCGTCCAATGTCTTTCTCTATGGGGTCGATGCGGATGGCAACGGGCGAATCGATCTTTTTTCCGCTCCCGACGCTTTGAACAGTATTGCCAATTATCTTCACCAGAATGGTTGGGGATGCCGGATAGAAAAGAAGGACCGGCGTCAGGTAGTTATGACCTATAATCATAGTCAGGTTTATGCCAATACCGTTCTGGCCGTCGCCGACCGGTTGCAGGCAAAGAAACGGGAGCGAGGACGATCAAACCGGTCAACGTAGAACCTCGGCACGAGCGCCGCCGAGGCACTGCCATGGGGAAACTGCCAAAAAAATGATTGTAGATGTTTATCAGGTCCTGCAGAAAACTACTTGATACAGACCCGGCGGACCTGTTTGAAATCGGTCATGCCTTGAATTGACTTCTGGATGCCATCCTGAAGAAGAGTCGTCATACCTTCGGACATGGATTTCTCCCTCAGGTTTTCCACGGGTTCGTGTTTCTGGATCATCCGTTTGATATCGTCAGAAGCGACCAATAGTTCATGGATGCCCATCCTTCCCTTATATCCTGTTTTATCACAGATATCGCAGCCTTTAGGGCGGTAAAGTTTGAGGTCGTCCGTATAAGCGACGTTGAGCTTCTTAAAGTCTTCTTCACCATAGCTCTCCACAATCTCGTTATATTCCTGTTGGGTTGGATGATAAGGTTCCTTGCAGTTCTTGCAGAGGGTGCGCACCAGGCGCTGGGCAAGGATGCCCAGGAGGGCGTCGGCGAAATTCAGTGGGTCGATCCCCATATCCAGGAGCCTGGTGATGGTTTCCGGGGCGCTGTTGGTATGGAGGGTGCTGAAGACGAGATGTCCCGTCAGGGACGCCTCGACGCCTGTCTTGGCGGTTTCGAAATCCCGCATTTCGCCGACCATGATGACATCCGGATCTGCCCGCAGGAAGGCCCTCATGGCCGCTGCGAAATCGAAGCCGATTTTTGATTGCACCTGAACCTGCCGGAGTCCGTACTGGGTAATTTCGACGGGATCTTCGGCGGTCCAGATCTTCCGGTCCGGAGTGTTGATATGGTGCAGGGCGGCATGGAGGGTGGTGGTTTTGCCGGAACCGGTGGGACCCACCACCAGGATCATTCCATAGGGCTTTTCGCAGATGTCGAGGAGTCCCTTGTAATTTCGAGGCAACATGCCCATCGCCTCCAGAGGAAGGGTTTCTCCCTTGGCCAGAATACGCATAACGACGTCCTCGACGCCGCCTTGAGTCGGGATTGTTGCCACGCGCAATTCAATTTCATCTCCGCCAGATCTTCTGAATTTTATTTTGCCGTCCTGGGGAAGGCGTTTGATGGTGATATCAAGATTGGACATGATCTTGATCCTCGATATCAGTGCTGCCCGATAGCTGTAAGGAACCGTCTGATAGAGGGCGCAGTCCCCATCGACCCGGAATCTTACTTCTACATTCTTTTTGCCAACATTGGGCTCGATATGAATGTCTGAAGTACGCCGGACGTAGGCGTCATTGATAATCTTGTTGACCAGCTGCATTATGGCGCTGTCTGATTCGGTTACGATGTCTCCTTCTTCATCCTCATCGCCTTCATCCTCATCGGCATCCATTTTTCCAAGGATGTCGGAAATAGAGGTTTCATCTTCCGGAGACTGGTAAAAATAATTAATGAACTTAATTATATCACCAGTGAGGGCCACATCATACCGGATTGTTTTGGTTTTCATGAGGTTTTCGATCATGTCCCGCTTGAGGATGTTATTAGGGTCGTCCACAAGGATATTGATGCTGCCGTCTTCCGTCCTTCCTATGGGCACCCATAACTCTCTGCGAAGGTAGTCCTTCTTAAGGTTCTTGATGAGATCTCCGGGGATGGGAATTTTATCGTTGTACTGGACAAACTTGCAATGATAGAACTCGGCGAAAGACTTCCCCAGATCATCCTTGGAGATCTTGTATTTCTTCATGAGGTAGACTTCCATTGTTTCCTTCTGCTCCCGGGATTCTTCCCACGCAGCATCCAGCCCATCCTCCTTTAGGAGATCACGGCTAATCAGGTAATCGAAGCGGGTCTTGCGTTTCCGGGCAAAACGCTCCTGATTGAAAAAGGCGACGCCGAGGACATCACATATTTCTTGCATAAAACCTTTTTCATCTTCTGAAAACCTGCCGATCCCCCCTTTTTTGTTGAGAATCTGAACTACGCCCATGAGCTTACCGTTGTGATATACCGGGGCGGTAAGAATCTGTTTGGTCCGGAAACCTGATTTATTGTCCCAACTGGCGTCGAAGGTCAGCTCCTTGTCAATCGCCTTCAATTCCTTGTCATCGTAAGCATCGGCAATATTGGCAATTTTCCCTGTATTGGCCACATAGCCGGCAATACTGCAATTGCTGATAGGGACCCTGATTTCGTTAATCTTTGATCCGTAAAGAAACATGGAAAAGATCTCGTTTCTCAGGTGGTCGATGATATAGATGGTAATTGAGTGAGCTTCAAAGAGATTGAGGATGCCGTCCTTCAGATCTACGAGTATCTGCTTGATGTTTTGGGCGGAGTGGATCCGATTGGTAATATCCTGAAGCTTCTTACGGCGTTGAAGTTGTTCTTCAAGTTCGTTGATCTGTTGGGAAGCGGGACCAGCCATGTCGATATTCCTCTAAAAATCTGTAACAAGCTTAGAAAAATCGGCGACTCTGCGAAACAGAGACGAGATTTCTTCCAGAAGAGAGAGACGGTTATATTTTATCTCCTCCTCTTTGGCCATGATCATTACGGCATCAAAGAACGAATCAACAGGAGCGCGCAAACTGGCCATCTCCACGAGGGCTGATTCATAATCACGCCCGTCGAGATACATCAGGGCCTTGTTACGGATGGCAAGAAAGATCCGGTAAAGTTCCCGTTCCTCTCCTGCCTGAAACAGACTTTCCTGAACGGCGCCGCCCTGGAAATCCTTGAGAATGTTGGATACGCGCTTGAAGGCGACGGCCAGAGGCTGGAAATCAATGTGCTTCCTGAATGTTTCCATGGCCGTGATCTTCTTCAGAGTCTCCGTTAAATCAGAAAAACCGGCGGCGACAACGGCATCAACGACATCATAAGGATGTCCCTGGGTGATCAGTTGATTCTCGAAACGGGCCTTAAAGAACTCCATGACATCATTCTTTACGTCCATGGCTGGCCGCTTGATCCGATCTTGCAGGTTATCGATACTGTGGGCGATCAGCTCGTCCAGTTTCAGGGGATATGCCTTGTCAAGGATGATGTTGATGATGCCAAGGGCTTGCCTACGCAGGGCGTAGGGATCGGCCGTTCCTGAGGGGATGAGGTTGACGCTGAAGAAACCAGTAATAGTGTCCAGTTTGTCAGCAATACTGACAATGGCCCCTTCATCGGTTGCCGGCAGCTCCCCGCCCGCAGCCAGGGGAAGATAATGCTCGTAAACAGCTTTGGCTACCAGCGGATTTTCTCCGGCCAGGAGGGCGTATTCACGACCCATTACTCCCTGAAGCTCGGAGAATTCTCCCACCATCTGCGTATCCAGATCAGCCTTGGCAAGAACAGCGGTGCGGTCAACAGAGGCCTTCAGGGTCGGATTGATCTTTTCGGCGATAAAGGCTGCCAAATTCCGGAAACGCAGCACCTTTTCGTAGGATGTGCCCAACAGGGTATGATAGACGACTTTCTGCAGATCTTCAAAGCGCTTATCTAGGGATATTTTCTGGTCCTCTTCAAAAAAGAACCGTGCGTCGGACAACCTTGCCCGGATAACCTTTTCGTTTCCTCTGGTCACCACCGAAGGATCACGGGCCAGCGTGTTGTTGATCGTGATGAAATGAGGGAGGAGTTTGCCATTGTCATCGACAACGGGGAAATACTTCTGGTGGGACATCATGGTCGTTATCAGGACTTCCCGGGGAAGATCCAGATAGGACGGATCGAAACTGCCGCAGACCGCGGTAGGGTATTCTACAAGAAAAGTGACTGTCTGAAGCAGATCATCATCTATGAATGGTTCTCCGGAAACCTTTGCTGCTACCCGCCGAGCTTCTTCGATAATGGTCTTTTTCCTATCTTCCGGATCAACAATCACATAGGCGCTCTTTGTCTTTTCAAGATAGTCCTGGTAGTCGGACACGGCAAAGGAACCGGGACTCATAAAGCGGTGTCCCCGGGACGTATTGCCGCTCTGAATGTTCTCGATCCTAAAGGGGATTACGGCACCGCCGTACAGGGCCAGAATCCAATGAATAGGTCTGGCGAAACGGATTTCCAGATTCGACCAGCGCATGGCTTTTTTAAAGGGAATGGATAATATCAGTTTGGAAAGAAGTCCGGGCAAAAGTTCGGCTGTGGGACCACCGGCAATTTTCTTGCGGGCACAGAGATTTTCTCCCTTGTCGGTGGTAATGATTTCAATTTCCGATAGTTCCATCCCCTGTCCCTTGGCAAAACCGATCGCGGCCTTGGTCGGGGCGCCCTGATCGTCAAAAGCTGCTTTCCTGGTGGGACCGAGTTTTTCGATAACCTGATCTTCCTGCATTTCTGATAAATTCGCCACGCACAGGAAAAGACGTCTCGGCGTGGACATGGTCATGACCTGCCCGTACGTGACCCTTTCGCCGCTGAGGGCCTTGCGGATGAGATCATCCATATCGGCCATGGCCTTGGGTAGAAAGGCAGCCGGAATTTCTTCCGTCCCTATTTCAAGCAGCAATTCTTTTCCCATTCGATAATACTCCCGTGATTACCTGTCTCTAAATTATTTAATGAGAGGATAACCCATTTTCTCACGCTGTTTCATGTATAATTCGGCGCTGAACCTAGCAAGATTTCTGACCCTGCCGATGTAACTTGTCCGTTCCGCGACGCTGATAGCCCCCCGGGCGTTGAGCATGTTAAAGGTATGGGAGCATTTGAGGCAGCAGTCATAAGTTGGCAGGACCAGCTCCATTTCTGCGGTGCGGATGCCTTCGGCTTCGTACATATCAAAGATTTTCCTCAGCATTTCCACGTTCGCCTTTTCGAAGTTATAAGTGGACCATTCCACCTCACCCTGATGGTGAACCTCGCCGTAAGTAACCCGATCGTTCCATAGCAGATCGTAGACATTGTCGATTCCCTGGATATACATGGCAATTCGTTCGATGCCGTAAGTAAGCTCGGCGCTTACGGGGTGGAGATCCACGCCGCCGACCTGCTGGAAATAGGTGAACTGGGAGATCTCCATGCCGTCCAGCCATACTTCCCACCCTAAACCCCACGCTCCCACTGTCGGTGATTCCCAGTCATCTTCGACAAACCGGATATCATGATCAAGGGGATCGATGCCGAAACTCCTCAGTGAGTCAAGATAGAGCTCCTGAATGTTCAGGGGCGACGGTTTCATGATTACCTGGTATTGGTAGTAATGCTGCAGGCGGTTCGGATTTTCGCCGTAACGTCCGTCCGTCGGTCGTCGCGAAGGTTCCACGTAGGCCACATTCCAAGGCTCCGGACCCAGGGATCTCAAAAATGTTGCCGGATTGAAAGTCCCTGCCCCTACCTCTAGGTCGTATGGCTGCTGGACAACACAACCATGGTCTGCCCAGTATCTTTCCAGTGAAAATACCAACTCCTGAAAGGTCACTATAACCTCCTTACTGTTTAAAGATTCTGCATGGTTATTGAGGGTCGTCGAATAACACGGTAAATGATGGGTGTCAATAGGTATTTCTGCCGATAGCTCCTATCTTCCGGAGCTGCTGGAGGACCTGCAGCGATTTCAATTCCCGCCCCAGGAGATGCTGAATAAAATGGACGAGTAGTTGTCTGCTTTCCTGTGCGGACTGACGGGAAAGAATGAGTTGAGAAAGCCTGTTGACGGGAATATCCTTGGCGTGAATAAGACTGCGGAGCGTTCCAATGGATAATGACGGCGCGGCGGGGTGAAAGGCTTCACAACGGTTGCACTTGACCCCCCCCCGGCTATTACTAAAGCGATATGAACTTTCAGCTTCCAACGCCCTGTTACAGAGGGCGCAACGGTCAAGAACGGGTTCGTAGCCGGAGAGGTGAAGCAAGCGGATTTCAAAGAAGGACAATAAACCGGGGATAAATGGTCTGTTGTCCATAATGGACAGAAAGTCGATTAACAACTTGAAAATCGGCTCGTTTTTTTTACCTTCCACTGTAAAGGCGCCGGTCAGTTCAACCAGATATGAGGCGGACATGCTTTTTTCAAGATCTGAGCGGATGGTTGGAAAATGATTGATCATATCACATTGATCAACGAAGGCCAAGGAATCGCCTTTTTTGGAGAAGCGAATGTCGGCGCATGAAAAAGGTTCGAGGGCGTTGACAAAACGGCGGCGGCTGCGCCGAGCCCCTTTGGCAATCCCCTTTACCTTGCCGAACTCCAGGGTGAAGAAGGTCGCGATGCGGTCCGATTCTCCATAGTCAAGGGTATGGAGGACGACGGCCCTGGTTTTATGAATGGTCCGACTGTTCATGTCAATTGTGAAGCTCGTCGAAGGTTACTACGCCGTCCTTCATGGTCAAGACGGCCTTACCGGTCAGGTCCCAGCCGAGGAAGGGCGTGTTTTTGCTGAGTGAACGAATCGTCTCGCGGTCGACCGTCCATGAGTGCTGCAAATCGATGATTGTCAGGTCGGCAGGGGCGCCTGGCAGCAGGCTGCCTCCGGGAATACGCAGTATCCTGGCTGGATGGGTACTCATTTTCTCGATCAGCTGATTCAGGGTCAGGACGTCCGCGGAGACGAGTCTCAGACTCAAGGCCAGGGATGTTTCCAGTCCGATCATACCGCTGGCGGCATATTCGAATTCCACTTCTTTGTCCGTGAGGGCATGGGGGGCATGATCACTGGCAATCGCATCAATGGTTCCGTCCCGGAGGCCTTCCTTTATTGCCTCGACATCGTCCTTGCCCCGCAAAGGAGGGTAGACCTTGGCATTAACATTATAGGTTCTCAGGTCATCGTCGGTCAGGGTAAAGTAATGAGGGGCCGTTTCGGCGGTGACCTTGATCCCTCTGTTCTTGGCGTCTCTGATCAGGCGCACGGAACCGGCCGTACTGACATGGGCGATATGGATGGACGACCGGGTGTATTCGGCAAGCAACAAGTCTCTGGCCACCATAATATCTTCGGCAATGCCCGGTATTCCCGGCAGGCCCAGTTCCGTGGATGGGAATCCCTCATTCATGGCGCCACCGGATGAGAGACAGGTATCCTCGCAGTGGGAGATGATCGGGAGACCAAGGGAATCGGCATATTCCAGCGCCCGGCGCATGACAGCGCTATCCATGACCGGTTTCCCATCGTCGGACAGTGCGATGGCCCCAGCTTCTTTGAGATCCCAGAACTCGGCAAGTGATTTCCCCTGAGATTGCATAGTAATGGCGGCAATGGGATAAACATTGACGAGATTTGTTTCCGCCGCTTTTCTGAGAATAAATTCTGTAACGGAACGGGTATCATTCACTGGATTCGTGTTGGCCATACAGGCAATGCCAGTGAATCCCCCGGCACAGGCGGCTTCAGAGCCGGTCTTAATGGTTTCCTTGTATTCGAAGCCCGGTTCCCGCAGATGGGTGTGCATATCGACAAGTCCAGGGGTGACGACAAGGCCGGCAAGCTCCATGATCTCCATCCCCCTTTTTTTTGACGGCGACAGGTTGTGTCCGAGTTTGACGATCTTGCCGTCTTCGATCAAGATATCCATCTTGTCGTCGATATGTTGGGACGGGTCGATAATTCGGGCGCCCTTGATAAGCCAGTTCATATTATGCTTTGCCTCCTGTGAGAAGATATAAAAGGGCCATGCGTACCGCCACCCCGTTGGTGACCTGATTGAGAATGACCGAGTAGGGACCATCGGCAATATCCGAGGAGATTTCCACCCCCCGATTGATTGGTCCCGGATGCATGACGAGGACATCCTTTTTCGCCAGGGAAATATTCTTTTTGCTCAGGCAGAAACGTTGGCCATATTCACGGATTGAGGGGAAAATTGTCTGATGCTGCCGCTCAAGCTGAATCCTGAGCATCATGATTACATCTACCTCTTTGATGGCCTCATCCAGGGAGGAATGCACAGCAACCCCCATTTGTTCGATATCTCTGGGGATCATGGTTGCCGGTCCGGCGACTGTGACCTGGGCGCCCATTTTTTTGAGCCCGTATATGTTGGAGCGGGCGACACGGCTATGGGCGATGTCGCCCACAATGGCGATATTAAGATTTTCAATATGCCCCTTTTTCGCCCGGATTGTCATCATATCCAGCAGCGCCTGGGTGGGATGCTCATGGGCGCCATCGCCGGCGTTGATGATGGACTGTTTAACCATTCCTGCCAACATGTGGGGGGCTCCGGCAGCGCTGTGACGGATGACGATCACATCAGGATTCATGGCCTCCAGGTTCCTGGCCGTATCTAAAAGTGTTTCCCCTTTTACCACGCTGCTTGTCGAAGCTGAGATGTTGATCGTATCGGCACTGAGGCGCTTTCCGGCAATCTCGAAAGAAGTCCTCGTACGCGTAGAGGCCTCGTAAAAAAGGTTAATGATCGTTTTTCCTCTTAAAGTGGGAACCTTTTTGATTTCCCGCGTGGATATCTCTATGAAGGAATCGGCTGTATCAAGGATAAGAAGGATTTCATCCTTTGAAAGCTCCTTGATGCCCAGGATGTCTTTTCTCTCTAATATCATATCGCTACTCCTCAGAATCCATCTCGATCACGACCTCATCGACGCCGTCCTTTTCCGTGAGATTGACGCTGACATCTTCCCACAGGGAAGAGGGCAGGTTCTTGCCGACAAAATCCGCCCGGATGGGAAGTTCCCGGTGTCCGCGATCGATCAGGACGGCCAGTTGAATCAGACGGGGCCGGCCGAAATCGATGAGGGCGTCCATAGCGGCCCGGATGGTTCTACCTGTAAAGAGGACATCATCCACGAGGACCACTTTCCTGTCATCCAGGGAGAAGGCGATGTCCGTCTTGCCAATGCGGGGTTTTTTGTTGCTCTTCTGCAGGTCGTCCCGGTAAAGGGTTACGTCCAGGATGCCGGAGGGAGCTTCGATGCCTTCGATAGCGGCTATCTTCCTCTGCAGCCGGTTGGCTAGATAGATACCGCCCGTGCGGATGCCGATCAAGACGAGATCATCGAGCCCCTTGTTTTTCTCTAGAATTTCATAGGCGATGCGGGTCATTGATCGATCGATGCCTTCGGCATCCATGACGACGCGGTTTTTATTTTTCATGGGGTCCTCGCATTATTAGCAACAACAAAACATCAACAAATATGAGCGTATGATTAAAAAACAAAAAAGCCCCCCCTTGGTATTCGGGGAGGCTATCTAATGACAATTTTTGATTATCACATCACTCACATATTTCCTTTTTCAATCTCTCAGGATTAAATTAAAAGGTCACACCACTTCAAAACCGGCTCACATATAAAAGAACAATTACTTTTTGTCAAGTTTTTAAGAGACCGGCCAAAGTGAATAAAAAAATGGCAACATGCAATCCGAAGTCATCTATCCATTCTCATCAGCAGTTCCAGATTCTTTCGGGCGGCCTGATAATCAGGCTTTAACCGCAGGGCTTCCTGGAGATGATCAGTGGCCTCCTGCTTCCGGCCCAAGCGTCCCAGTGCCAATCCCAAATTGGAGTGCGCTGCGGCATAGTCAGGTTTCAGGCGTAGCGCATACTCCAACTGAACCACGGCTTCGTTTAATCTTCCCGATCGGCCGAAAGCCACCCCGAGGTTGGAATAGGCCTCTGCATAATCCGGCTTGAGGCGAATCGCCTCCTTTAGATAACGAATCCCTTCATCAGTTTTCCCGAGGTTCGTCAGGACATTTCCCATATTGTTGTAGGCCCCCGCATAATCCGGTTTGAGGCGAATCGCCTCCTGTAGATAGCGAATCGCGTCATCTATTTTTCCTAGGTTAGCCAGGACATTTCCCATATTGGAATAGGCCCCAGCCTGATCCGGCTCGAGTCGGATGGCATCCTCGAAATGCCGGATTGCCTCATAGGGATTTCCTGCATGATCCAGTGCGACGCCCAGGTTCAGATGGGCACGGCTGTTTCGTGGCGCTTTCTGCACCGTATCCGTCCATATTGACACCTCATCGGCATACACACTGTTGCGTTTGTATGTAATACCACCCAGTAGCAGAGCCAACACGAGCACGCCGATAACCACGGCAATAAGCGTTTTGTCTCTCCCCACGGCATACCGCGCCTGTAAGATCAGACCCACCCGATACACCCCGACAACTCCCAGCACGACAAGCGCCGCCAGGGACAGATACATGCGATGTTCAAAGGCGGGGTCAGGAAGAGTCACAAGGGACGTAGGGGCAAGAATAGCAAAAAACCACGCCCCGAGAAAGCCTACGGGTTTGCGCCCTAAAACCGCCCAGCCGGTGAGCGCCATCAGCGCCGACAAGATCAGAATGGAGGACCACGCCTGTTGCAATGTAGTAAAGGGCCAGGCATAATCGAGACAAAGGGTATCTGGCCATACTACAAGGCGTAAATAATGGAGAATTACTCCTGGTTGTGTCTGCCAATACTCCACCAGCGGTAGAGACTCCTTTAATCCTGCCCCCTGCCAAACCTTCAATCCCATCATCACAAGAAAGCCCATCACAATCAGACCGCCGGCCAATCCGCCATAGAGAGGCCAAGATGTCCTGAACGTTTCCCTCCATCCTTTTTTCATAAAGATCGCATCATAGATGAACAACAGGGGCGGTGCCGCGACGATCACTTCCTTGCTGCCCACACCGAGCAGAAAAAACAGAACCGCCGCACCATGCCATGGTCCGGATCGTGATGACTGCCAGCCACGGATGGCGCAGTAGAAGGTCAACAGAAAAAACAGGCCCATCATCGATTCGCAGCGCTGAATGATATAGGTAATTGCCTGGGTCTGGATGGGATGGAGCAGCCAGATCAGGGCGCAAGCAAATCCGAGCAGAGTCGCCGCTGGTCCATAGATGGCCTTCATTCTTTCGGTCAGGAGCGTTCTGCGGGCAATGCCGAAAAGGGTAATTCCGGCCAGGAGATGAACGGCCAGGTTCAGGATATGGTACCCCCGGACATAATTTCCGCCTAGGGCGTAATTGATGGCGAAAGAGAACCGGATGACAGGCCGGATATAGAGACCCGCACTGGTCGTTTCCAGAGATGGATTCACAGACTTGAGGATGTTATGTATGACCTGGTTATCGACAATATTGGGGATGTCATCGTAAATAAAAGGGCCGTGAAGGCTATTTCCATAGGCCAGAATACCCGCAGCAATCAAGAATAATGCCGCAAAATATACGCCCGAAGAACGAGTCAGAGAGTTTGTCGGGCGGGGCATGGCAAGCTCTTTTTTTTCTTTTCGGGTTTTCTTCATTTTTTTCCCAATCGACGGTCTGACCAAAAGGGACCATATCGTCATATTTCCAATGGTTATAACTTGGTATTATTCAAGCAAACCCTTTCCAGAATCGCAATAAATTCTTCCGCCGTCCGATCCCACGTCAGCGTCCGGCTCCAAGCCAGGGCGCGCTCGGCATAAATCGTCCGGAGACCGGAGTTCCGAATTAGCTTTATCGCCATATGGGCCATGGCTTCCGGATTTGGTTGCACAAGGCAGCCCGTCTGCCCGTCGCGGATCGAATCCCGGAGGCCAGGGACGTCGTAACCGATAGCCGGGGTCCCGCAGGCATTCGCTTCCGTCACTACTAGACCCCACCCTTCACGAACGGCGGGCATGAGGAGCAGATGGGCCCTTTGCATCCGCCGGATCTTTTCCTCCTCGCTAACATAACCAAGTAACGTCACATCCATGTCTTCAGCCAGCCTTTTGAGCCTGACAAGTTCGGGGCCGCGACCGGCGATCCAGAGGCGGGCATGGGGGAAAGACCTGCAGACGAGCCGGAAAGCTTCGATGGCGTGGTCGGCCAGGTTCGTTTCCTTGAGCAATCCTACAAACAGCAGCGTCGGGAGGTCTTCTTTTGCGGGAATCTCGGCAACAGGTTCAAACCCGACCCCCATGGGCACAATAGTAACATCCGAAAACCCCAGATTCTCAAGATCACTCTGCGTGGAGCGGCTGATGGTCAACGTGGGAAAGGCCTTGTAGTGCCTCATCCAGGAAGGTTCGATCCACCATTGGAAGAAGTGGCTGAGGACAGGCGGCAGAACATGGCCGTACTTCTCCCCGGCCAGCTCGTTGACAAGAAATACGAGGGGTTCCCGGACAAAGCGGGGGGTCATGAAAGGACGACAAGTATATTCGTCGATGACGACATCGAAACAGCCCCTGAGTTTCTCCTTATAAAATCTTCTGGCCAGGGGATAGACGGTGAGAGAATTTCCCATGCGAATGACGGTGACGCCTTCGAGCACTTCCCGTTGGCGCGCATTCTGGAACGAAGAAGAAACAAGTGTTGCCTCGTGTCCTCCCGCCGCCCATCTTTTTGCGACTTCATGTATGAAGACCTCCGCGCCCCCCGCTTCGGGATTGGCCCTGTCCCTTAGATTGAAAATCAGAATCCGCAGGGACATATCATCCTGCACCGTGAAGGCGTTTTTTTTCACAGAGATGATAAACCTGAAACTGCCAGCTCAGGGGCCAGACGATTAGTGCCGCCGCCTGTAGAGCGCGGAAGGGAATATGCCACCCCTTCGATAGGGATATCCAACGCCAGGAAAGGATATGGAGATCGCGCCAGCGTTTTTTTACATGAAGTCCGGCCTCTTCAAAAACCCGCTTCCACTGGTCAGTGTTCATCGTGACCTCGCATATATCGCTCTGGATCGTCCCCTTGTAAAAACCGAGGCGGCGTGTGAGAAAACCGGCATTGGGGACAAGGATGAGGATAGGGGAGTCATCTCTGGCCACCCGGACCATTTCGAGAAGGGCTTGCTTCATATCCATAAAATGCTCCAGCGAACCCATGCAGGTGACCATATCGAACTGCCCCTCTCCGAAGGGCAGGCTTTCGGCGCATCCCGTCAGCAGGATGCCTTCATGCAGCGAGATTCGTCCGATTGATATGGCCCGCTGGGACAGATCGATCCCGATGGGAATCGCCCCCTGATCATGCGCGGCCCGGAGCCATTCAGCAGTTCCGCATCCCACGTCAAGAATACGTTGCCCTTGCGATACGGCCATACGCAGGGCAAGACGCCGGTAATGCCGGGATATCTTCCCTGGTCGTGGAACATCACGGTAATACACCCCGTCATAGAAGCGGCGCATCGTTTCCATGTTCATCTGGTTACCCCACGCCCGGTTTTGTCCGCCTGGGGCGTGACATATTTCCGGATGATCCGGGAGAAGAAGCCCGCGATGAGCTTGGGGGGGAATGTCCAGATGATCTGGGAGATCCTCAGGGATGACATCTCTCCGCCATAGCGGGCGGGAACATACATTTCGGCAACACGACCTCCCAAAACGTTGATCTCGATCAACATGCTGTTTTCAAAAAAATATCCCCTGTCAATCCTGTTCAGGGGAATACGGGAAAGCATTTGACGAGTGATGAGGACGTAGCCGTTCTGGGGATCCGAGATCTCCCGGAACCCTGACGCCATCCTTGTCAGGAACGCCAGCACGAGATTTCCCACCAGACGGATGGGGGGCATCTCCGGAAGGGGACCTCTTTTTTGAAAGCGGTTTGCCTTGACATAGTCATACCTCTGCTCGATGGCAAGTCCTGCCATTTTGTTAAGGTAATCCGCTTCCATCTGGCCATCGGCATCAATTTTCACCACAAGATCGACCCCTGCGGCCAGGGCGGCCTTGAATCCTGTTACCATGGCGCCGCCTACCCCCTGATTGCGATTATGACAAAGGAGTATGATCCTCGGATCATCCAGGGATCTGACCGCTTCACTCGTCTGGTCCACCGACCCGTCATCGACAACGATGATCCGTTCAACATTCACCGGCAAAGAAAGGATGACCGACCGGATGCTTGTCTCTGCGTTATAGGCCGGAATGATAACGGCAAGGTGGTAACTGTCGATTAGACAAGACATTGTTTTCCATGGGTCGAAGCACAAAGGGCCGATTTTGCCTATCAAGGGGCTATCCCTGTCAAGAAATAGCCCCTTGATTTATTATGATTTGATATCTGGTTATATACTCAGAAGCCAAATATGCCCCGCAGTCGATCTTTCACTCCTTCTTTGGATTTTACAGAATCGGAACCAGAATCCTCGTCCACAGTCTGGGAGCCGCTTGGATCATCATCCTGGGATTTGGGTTGTTGTCTGCTTTTTGTTGAGGAATTACCTCTTCTGCTGCCATCATCAGTTGCCATCAATGAAGTCATACCAGTTGATTTGAGACGAACCTTGACCGACCATTTGGGATCCCATGACTGCCTGGGATCCTTGGGCTTGGGCGGGTGAATCAGGTTCAGCTCTTCGCCATAGGCGATGAACTGCAACATGGCCCCTTGCGAATTCTTGAAGATGGGAGGTATGGTACAGGTTGTGCGGGAGGCATCCAGCACCACCTTTTCCTTAATAAAACGGTTCACATCACCGGGTGTCAGATAATCCTGCAGCGCAAAACCGATCTCGGGCACCTCACTGGCAGACCAGAATATTGAGTCACCGGATAGCTGGTCATGCCCCATGGCGGCGGCAAAATATCCGATTGCTGTGGTAATTGGCTGCCATTCCACCTTCATGGCACCGGACGGAGTCGCTTGGATCGGTAAAAACTCCACCGATTCCATGAAGTCACGTTTCTTGTCCAGCACAAACGAAATATCCGGCAGATAATTTCCTTTAACCAGATGGCTTCCAACCAGCGAACTGTCCTTGGGAACATCAGTCCGTTCTTCACTATTGGGCCATTCTCCATATATCCAGCCCTTATGGGCAGAAGGCGGAATCTGGCGCGTCGGTGATCTGCCGGCAAAGGCCTTGCCGAAATCGGCGGGGCTCATCTTGGCAGTGTCAATCACTCTGGGCTGGCCTTTGCCCACTGTCTCGCCACAACCCCAGTAAATCAGCATGCGTACCTTCGGTTTTTCAAGCTTCTCCGGTTTTTCCCCCTTACTCGGCATATATTCATGCTTCTCCACCTGCGGCGTCACAAGAGGCAGCGACGCTCCCATGTTCAGGCCGGGAGGGATCACGTGAGATGCCTGTGGCTTGTCGGTTACCACCAGAGGTGATTCGGTCTTCAGAAGCAGTTCACGACGCGGACCAAGGCCCATTTTCCCGCCCATCAGAGCTGCCATGCCGGTCATCTGTCCCGACATCCCGGGGATACTCTGATTGGTTGTGGCAATACTCATCCAGTAATGGGGATAGGGCTTGATTTTTTCGGCTGCATGGCCGGGTATCGCTATGAGCAACAACAAACAGCAAGGGGCTAAAAGATCAACTAAGCGGAAACCTCTCATAATTCCTCCTTCACATGAGTATTGGAAACTCCAACTTGTGATACGCGATGTTCCATCGACAAACTAATGTGTGTAGACCTGAATCGCTCGGCACGTCTTCTGACACTCAACTATAACAGATCACGCATTTTATCAAACGCAATTTTTCATGCACGCAATTTTTCATGCACGCCTTTTTCCATGATGCGTTATAAATGGATGTAGCCATCCCGGGAGTGGTCTGGTCTTGATAGGGGTGATCAATAAGCATCTAAATCTTCTGCCCATGCAAGAAAGGCATGCCTGTTGTTTTCAGTAAATGCTCTTTAGCAGGATAAACCCGTCATATCTTCATCCCTGAATGTCAAGATGAGAATATGGAAGACTAGCGGGTAGGGGAATCGAGTAACATCAAATTGACATTATCACCAAAAAATGTCTTTCCGCTGAGCTTGGGACTGTGCTATATACCTCGCCGCCTGGAGGTGTGAATCGTGGCTATAAATGCTGAGCCTCAGGTTTTTTTGTTTTTAAGCGAAATCCTGGGACAACCAATCATAGGGCCGGAAGGCCAGTCGATGGGCAAGATTATGGATCTGGTAGCGACTCTGGCCGAGCCCTATCCCATTGTCACCGACGCCCTGCTCTCCCCCGAGGAGGGTCAGAAGACGGCGCTGTTTTATCGTTTCCCCGGTATTGAGGAAGGGCAGCGTCCATTCAAGGCGAATAGCGTCTGTCCCGATGATTTCCGGGCGCCATTCTTGCGGGACAACGAGCTGCTCCTGAAGGATGCCCTCCTGGACAAGCAGATTGTGGATACCCACGGCGCCAAGGTACTCCGGGTCAACGATCTACAGTTTCTCACGGCCCGTCAGGGACTCCACCTGGTTCATGTGGATGTAGGATTCCGGGGTCTCATGCGTCGCTCCGGACTGGAGAAGGTGGTTGATCTTTTTCTCCGTGGGCTTTTCGACTACGACCTGCCCAATCAGTTCATCTCATGGAGGTTTGTCCAACCCATTTCCTCGCCTGATCTCCTGCGCCTGAAGATCGCTCAGGACCGTCTCTCCCGAATTCATCCGGCTGATCTGGCAGATATTATTGAAGACCTTGATATGCGTCAGCGTAGCGCTGTTTTCCAGTCTCTCGATGTGGAAACAGCGGCAGAGACTCTTGAGGAAACGGATCCGAAGATTCAGGTCAGTCTGATCGAAAACATGAATGCTGCCGAAGCATCGGACATTATAGAAGAAATGTCTTTGAGTGAAGCGGCTGATCTTTTGGGCGATCTATCCAAAGAGAAGGCGGAAGGGATCTTGAAGGAGATGGAGCAGGATATGGCGGATGACGTCAAGGAGCTTCTCACTCACCCTGAAGAAGAGGCGGGGGGGCTGATGACTTCTGCCTTTCTTCATTTCTTGCCTTCGGCGACGGTTGACAAAGTCATTTCAACCATCCGGCACGAAGCCGAGGATATGGATTTTATCTATTATGTTTATGTTGTTGACGAGGACGAGCATCTCCTGGGAATGATCAGTCTAAAAGAACTCCTCGTGGCGCCAGGTGAGGCCCTGCTGGCAGAACTTATGGAAGACAGGGTGGTTTCCGTCCATCTTGATGAGGATAAAGATGAAATCGCCGATCTTTTTGCAAAATATGGCATGATGGCAATTCCGGTTGTAGATGATGGGAATAGAATCAAGGGGGTGATCCTTTTCAAGAATCTCCTCGAAGTCGTGGCCCCCCACTTGGGTAAGAAATAATCATGGACGAAGGCGAAGGTCATCAATGCCGGAAAATGAAGATAAATCACCAAAGAATATCTTTCATCGCCTTTCCCGGCGGGGATTCTGGCGATCCATGGGATTGCTTTTTGCTCTCATCGGGCCGGGGATCATTACCTCCAACGTGGACAATGACGCAGGCGGCATTACCACCTATTCTCTGGCCGGGGCTCAATTTGGTCTCTCCCTCATCTGGATACTCCTTCCGATCACCATTGCCCTGATCATTATTCAGGAGATGTGCGCCCGGATGGGCGTCGTTTCCGGGAAAGGATTGTCAGACCTCATTCGGGAACGTTTCGGAGCCAGGATTACGGTCTATCTTATGATCGTCCTTTTTTTAGCCAATCTCGGCAACACTATTTCCGAGTTTGCCGGAATTGCTGCCAGCCTGGAGATCTTCGGTGTCAGTAAATATATCTCTGTTCCTTTCGGGGCTTTTTTCGTCTGGTGGCTAGTCGTCAAAGGCAATTATAAATCCGTTGAGAAGGTCTTTCTGGTTGCCTGTCTTTTCTATGTCTCTTACATTATTTCCGGTTTTATGGGGAAGCCGGACTGGGGACAGATTGGCAAGGCGCTGATCACGCCTACAATCCATTCCGATCCCGCTTTTCTGACCATGGCCGTTGGTATTGTTGGAACCACCATTGCCCCGTGGATGCAGTTTTATCTCCAGTCCTCTGTGGTAGATAAGGGACTCAAGGCTGAAGACTATGCCTATACAAGGGTCGATATTATTGTCGGTTCTTTTACGGTCAACATCGTGGCTTTCTTCATTATCATGCTGTGTGCCGTGACGCTGTTTCAGCAGGGTATCAAGATTGAAACAGCCAAAGACGCGGCTCAGGCCTTGGCCCCTCTTGCCGGTGCGTACTGTACCTGGCTTTTCGCTTTTGGCCTGTTGAACGCTTCCCTCTTTGCCGCTTCGATCCTGCCTTTATCGACAGCCTATACGATCTGTGAGGCCTTTGGGTGGGAATCCAGTGTAAATCACAAGTTCACTGAAGCACCTCAATTTTATTGGCTTTATTCCCTGATGATCTTTCTCGGCGCTGCGATTATTCTGTTTCCGAACATGCCCCTTGTTGCCATCATGTTTTACTCCCAGGTCATCAACGGGATGCTTTTACCCTTCATTCTGATTTTTATGCTCCTGTTGATTAACGATCGTCGGATCATGGGCGATTATGTGAACAGTAAATTCATGAATGGCGTAACCTGGCTCACGGTAGGCGTTTTGATTATGCTATCGGTGGCGATGGTGATCAGCGCCGTGTTTTCATGATGGTGGTTATTCCGATTCTAAATCAAAGACGATATCAAAGCGGCGAGGAAGAGGCGACGCAGGCGTATTGTTTATACGCCGAAGAGCCGATGACGATGCCAACGAAGATAGCGCTTTGATTTAGAATCGGAATTAATGAAGAAGGCTGCCGAGACGACTCCAGCGGACAGAATTATCTTCCTTGTTCCATGACCAGTAGATAACAAAGGCCTTGCCCATGACATCCTTGAGATCGACAAAGCCCCAAAATCTACTGTCGTAACTCTGATCGCGGTTGTCTCCCATGGTGAATATGGCGCCCTTGGGGACGGTTATGGGGCCGAAATTGTCCCTTGGCTGGATGGCCCCGGGGATGATGAAGTCATCGACATAGACGCCGTGCTTATCCTCATAGGGCATGCCATTTAGGAAGATCTTTTTGTTTTTGATCTCAATGGTGTCCCCGCTTACCCCGATAACCCGCTTGATGAAATCTTTGGACCTGTCTTCGGGATAAATAAAAACGACAATTTCTCCTCTTTTGGGGTTACTGATCGGCACCAGGGTGTTCCGAAAATAGGGCACCTTGATCCCGTAGCTGAACTTGCTGACCAGGATGTGGTCGCCGACCAGCAAGGTTGGTTTCATGGAACCGGAAGGGATCTTGAAGGCCTGTACCACAAAGGTGCGGATGAAGAAGGCAATGAGAATGGCAATGATTATCGCTTCTGCGTATTCCTGAATCTTCGATTTGGTTTTAGTCATAACAGACAAGAATTCCTCTTTAAGGTTTTATGAGTAGATAGTGGTCAGTGAAATGACAACCATCGTAAAGGCGAGAGAGCCCTTTACGCAAATTCCCGCGATCCGTCCTAAAATCATTCCGTAGCCGGCCCGAAATGCCGGTTTCAAACGCCGCTGCCTGATCATTTCAACAGCGAATACCCCGGCGAATCCCCCCAAAAAAGCCCCGGCAATAGACCCGAAGCCAAGAAAGAAGGGGGTCAGCAGCGTTGCCCCGATCATGCTTCCCAGAATAGACGCCCAGAATCCTTTCACAGACAGGCCAAACTGCAAGGCAACAGACATGCCGATAAAAAATTCCAGCGTTTCTGCTAGGACCGCGAGCACCAACATGATCAGGATCACCTTCCAGCCAATCGGGTTGAAGCCGGTTACCACTGCATAGATGATGACGTCGGCGGCAATGATGATGGTCCCCGGCAGTCCGAAAATAATCGAAAAGAACCCTGAGAAAAGAACGATGATAAACAGGCTTATGCCGATGATCTCTATTGGCGACAATTTGTCATTTCCTTCTTGGGCGCGATGGCCAGTATTTTTCCCAGGCAAGGACCACGGGACTGGCAATGAACACGGAGGAGTAGGTTCCGAAGATTACTCCAACGAGGAGGGCGAAGGCAAAGTCATTGATCACAGCCCCACCGAATACATATAGAACCGCTACGACCAGAACTACGGTGAATGATGTCAGAATGGTCCGGCTCAGGGTCTGGTTGATGCTCTCGTTCATCACCGTAGGCAGGTCCTTTTTCATATTTTTAGGGATATTTTCCCGGACACGGTCGAAAACGACGATGGTATCGTGGATAGAGTATCCGATGATAGTCAGCAGAGCAGCTACAATGGTGAGGGTGAACTCTTTCCCCAAAAGGGAAAAGATGCCCAGGACCACGATGACATCATGAATGACCCCGACGATGCCACCCACGGCGAAGCGCAATTCGAAACGGATGGCGATATAGATGAGCATGCCGACCCAGGAGAAGACCACCGCCAAAATGGCTTTTTTCGTCAGATCCTTACCCACCTTCGGGCCGACAACCTCCACCCGCTGGACCTCCAGGTTTCCTTTTCCATAAGTGGCGTTGAGGGCCTCTTCGATGCGGCCGGCCAGTCCTTTCACGTCGGAAGTGGATTCGGCGGTTCGGACCACGACTTCATTGACGCCAAAGGGCTGAATGATAGCGTCCATGATGCCAATTCCCGTCATGACCTTTCTGATGCCGTCGGCAGATGTCTCCTGTTTGAATTTGATCTGCACGAGGGTGCCCCCCGCAAAATCTATCCCGTAGGTAAATCCCTTCCATACAAAGGATACGACGCACAGCATTGTCAGCACAAGTGAAAAGATGATGCACCATTTCATTGCACCGACGAAATTTATATTGATACCTGGTTTGACGAGTTCCATGTCTGCTCCTTAGTTATACGCTAATCGCGGAGATCTTGCGATTCCAGATAAAGTAGTCGAAGATGATCCGGGTGACGAATACCGCCGTAAAAAGACTGGCGACAATACCAACGCTCAGGGTCATGGCAAAACCCTTGACTGGCCCTGTTCCGAACCCGAAGAGAAAAAGGCAGGCAATCAGGGCATTGACATTTGTATCCAGAATAGTGAGAAACGCCTTGCCGTATCCCGTTTCCACTGCCACCCGGGGCGTTTTCCCCGCTCGGAGTTCTTCCCGTATCCTTTCAAAGATCAGCACATTGGCGTCCACCGACATACCGATGATCAAGACAATGCCGGCGATACCGGGCAAGGTCAGGGTGGCCCGAAATGCTGCGAGAAACCCCAGGAGAAGGACCATATTCAAAATCAGAGCGATATTGGCCACGATCCCGGAGAGTTTGTAATAGACGATCATGAACAGGGCGACGGCAAATAAGCCGATAGCGGCTGCCCAGGCGCCCTTGTCTATGGAATCCTGTCCTAGGGAAGGCCCGACAGTCCTTTCCTCCAGGATGGTGACCGGGGCCGGCAACGCGCCCGCCCGAAGAACGATGGACAGGTCTTTGGCCTCATCCATACTGAAGGACCCGGTTATCTGAGCGTTGCCACCGGAAATTCTTTCCTGAATTACCGGGGCGGAATACACAGCGCCGTCCAGAACGATAGCCATGCGCTTTTTGACGTTTTCTCCCGTAATCCGGTCGAAATCCTGGGCGCCCTGGGCATTAAACTTCAATGAAACGTGGGGTTCGCCAAACCGATCGCCGATAGCGACCTTGGCGCTCTCAAGGGCGCTTCCGGTCATGACGGTTTTGGCCTTCAGCAGGATCGGGCTGTTGGCTCGGCGCCCCGATGCCCGGTCGATCCTGTATTCATAGGCCAACTGGCTGCCCTCGGGAACGTTTCCCCGCACTGCCTCTTCAAGGGAGTGTTCTTCGTCAACGATTTTGAATTCCAGAAGGGCAGTCTTGCCGATGAGGTTTTTCGCCCGGACCGTGTCTTTGATGCCGGGCAGCTGGATAACGATGCGGTCCTTTCCTTCCGGGATGATTTCCGGTTCGGTAACTCCGAATTGGTCAACACGGTTGCGGATAGTTTCGAGACTTTGCTCTATGGCGTGTTTTTTGAGTTCACCGACCCGTTTTTCCTTGATGCGGACAGTAACAGTTTCCCGTCCATCACGGATTTCGGAGGAGCCAGCTTCCAGATCAGGGTAAGAATCTTTCAGGATTGTTTCAAATGCTGCCTTGGATTGGCTGTCGGGAAACTCATAGGCTGCGGACAGATTACCTCCCGTTCTCTCGACATACCTGAAACGGACCTTTTTTTCCATAAGGGTTTCTTTCAGGCTTTCCGCAGACCGAGACAGAATTGCTTCCACCGCTTTGTTGGTGTCTACCTCCAGAACCAGATGGATGCCTCCCTGAAGGTCAAGACCTAATGGAATCTTATCTGCCGGAAGATTCTTTTTCCAAAATTCCGGCAGATTATCCGTCATGGATGGAATGAGATAAAAAAGGGCGGCAAGACAGACCACAGCCGTTATGGCCGCCCGAATGCTAATGCTTTTAATCATGCCTTACCTCGCTTATCGTTGCTCGTCTTTAATTGATAGTTTGTAAGTTTTCATTTCTTATTCCTTGTTTGCCTTCTGGAGCACGGCGCCGATGAAACTTCTCGAAATCTTGATTCTGATTTTATCGGCAATCTCAAGGGTAACAATGGCGTCTGTCAATGCTACGACCTTCCCATGAATCCCCCCGGAGGTTACTACCGTATCCCCATGGGCCAGGTTATCGAGCATGGACTTCAATTCCTTCTGTTTCTGCTGTTGTGGCCTAATGAGGAGAAAATAAAAGATGGCGAACAGAATCGCCATCACCAACATGAAACTCCAGTCTCCTCCGGCCCCTGGCATGCCGCCGCCCATCCCCCCCATCGCATAAGCTGTATCGATCAATTACCTTTCCTCCTTAATTTGAATCCCCCCCATCGATTCATACCGGGGGAGAGGATTATCCCCTTTCCCTAGTTACTCACCTGAAATTGTTTAAAGCAATCATTGTTTATGGCTTCCCGTATCCTCTCCATAAGACGCATATAGTGTCGTAAATTATGGATCGTGTTGAGGATCATCCCCAGGATTTCGCCACTTACGAACAGGTGCCTTAGATAGGCCCGCGAGTAGTTTTTGCAAGTATAACAATCGCATAGGGCGTCCAAAGGCGAGTGGTCATCCCGATAACGGGCGTGCTTTATAACAATCTTTTCCGCACTTGTAAATAATAATCCGTGTCGGGCTGAGCGGGTCGGCATCACACAGTCGAACATATCGGCGCCACAGGCCACACAATTGATTAAGTCTTCCGGCGTTCCGACCCCCATGATGTAGCGTGGACGGTCTTCCGGGAGTTGCGGAGTTATTTCCCGAACGATGGAGATCATCTTTTCTTTGGGTTCGCCGACGCTAAGTCCTCCCAGAGCCAACCCTTCAAAGGGCAGATCCATAAGCCCTTCCAGAGATTTCTTGCGTAAATCCATGTACATTCCCCCCTGGACAATGCCAAAAAGAGCTGCTGGGGAGTTCTGCTTCTGTTCATGACATCGCCTTGCCCATCTCAGAGTCCGTTCGAGTGAAATTTCGGCCTCCCGGATGGAAATCGGGTAGGGGGTGCATTCATCCAAGCACATCATGATATCGGACCCTAATGCAATCTGAATATCAGTGGCCAGCTCCGGGGTGAGGAAGTGCCGCGACCCGTCAATGTGGGATTGAAACATCACCCCCTCCTCGGAGATTTTGCGCAGAGCCCCCAGACTGAATACCTGATAACCGCCGCTATCCGTCAGGATGGGCCCCGGCCAGTTCATGAAGCGATGGAGCCCCCCCCCTGTGGCAATGCACTTGTGACCCGGACGTAAATATAGATGGTAGGTGTTGCTCAGAATGATTTGCGCCCCGAGGTCTCGGAGCATTTCCGGGGTAAGGGCTTTCACCGTTCCCTGGGTACCCACAGGCATGAAAGCAGGGGTATGGATTTCGCCATGAATGGTTTGAATCCTGCCCGTCCGGGCGGAGCTGTGGGTATCTTTTTTTGTGACATCAAAGCGAAAATTCATTTATTGATCCCTGTTACCGTGAGAATTATTGCATAGCCGGAGAAAGATGGTTCGCAATCGGCGAATCAAATATCTCAATGTATGAACATACAATCGCCGTAGCTATAAAAACGGTAACCCAGAGCTATGGCTTGCCGGTAAGCTGATTCAATCTGCTCCTTTCCCCCGAATGCACAAGTCAGGAGGTAAAGAGAAGATTTCGGAAGATGGAAATTAGTCAGAAGGGCCTGTACCCGTTTGAATCGATACCTGGGATACACATACAATGATGTCCATCCCGATGCAGGTTTCAACAGCCCCTTGTCATCGGCAACTGTTTCAATTACCCGGGTGGCCGTCGTTCCGACGGCAACTACCCGTGAGGCGCTGTTGATTATTTCCGCGGATTCCTCTCCGATTTCGAAATATTCGGCCTCCATTTCATGGTCCTCGATCTCCGTCACGGTGAGGGGTAGAAATGTCCCATAGCCGACATGAAGCGTGACGGGAGCCACGCGGATGCCCTTGTCCACAAGTTCAGCCAGGACGGCAGGAGAAAAGTGGAAACCTGCCGTAGGGGCCGCCACGGACCCTGGAACCCGGGCGTAAACAGTCTGGTACCGGTCCAGGTCGTAAGCGGCGTCTTCTCCATCCTTTTCTCTCTTAATATAGGGAGGCAAGGGCGCCCGGCCATAGTTGCGCAGAAAGTCAGAAAAAGGGGCGGGGCAAAAAAAGCAGACCCGCCATTTTTTATCCGATAGCCGGTCCACGACGATACCTTCCGCATCGGGCGCAAAGTGAATCCTGGACCCGATTCGCATCCGTTTCGCCGGTTTGAGGAGTACGTCCCAAGCCTCTTCCCCCCCTGAGTCCAGGCTTTTTGAAAGCAGGAGGATTTCGATCCGTCCTCCAGTGTCCTTATTTCCTGTCAGCCGCGCTGGAATTACCTGGGAATCATTTATAACCACTACGTCCCCGGCCCTGAGATAGTGGGGAAATTCATAGAAGTGGTGATGGTGATTTTGCCCGGTTCCCGTATCCACGACGAGCATTCGGGAGTGATCGCGTTTCTCCAGAGGGGACTGGGCGATCGATGCTGACGGCAGATCGTAAGCAAATTCCGACAGCTTCATTCTGTTCTTCCAAAATAGACGAGAACCAGCCCCGCAATAATGGCGGTCAATCCCATGATGCGCAGGGAGGAATCTGGTACCTCCGCCATCTTGGCAAGATAAACCTTGAGTTTTTCCGGGAAAGCGAAGTAGGGAAGGCCTTCAATTATAAAGACCATGCCGATGACACAGAAAAAAAATTTCATAAACCACTCCTCACGGAGGCCGTAGTAACACATTCGACTTTCCGTGACAATGACCAAGCATGATTTTTTACAAAATACTTGACACTGTCGACTGTTTCATATACGTAGACCCGGTTTTTCAGGGTCATCGATATTTCTACCCCATGAGCTGCTACAGGGAACAACGGCGTTCCTTCCGACAACGAGAAAACCTCGTGATTTCTGCGAAGAGGCTTTGATAAGGTGGAAAGGTGTAATGTCATGAAACTGGATGATTCATCCAATAAATAGGAGGAGGTAGGTATGGCAGAAGAAGAGAAAAAACCAAGGTTGACAAGGGCTGAAAGACTCGAGAAAGATCGGGAAAAGAATATTCAGCACTGGTTGGAGCAGGACGAGCTCCTGTTCAAACACCGGAATGAGGCTCTCAACATCGGCGGGGACGACCAGGTAGCGCGGCTGGCCAAGCAAAACAAGAAGCCTATGCGTGATCTCATTTCACAGCTTATCGATCCGGGAACGGATTTTTTTGAGGTGGGTCTGGATGCGGGCTACGACATCGGGGAAAAGCGCCTCTACGGCGGTGAGATCTATCAGTCAGAAAAACGCGGCAACATCCCCGGCGGCGGTATGGTTACTGGTATTGGCGTCGTACACGGCAAAGACTGCATGATTTTCGCCAATGAGAACCGCTATGCAGCAGGGACCTATTTCCCCATCACCCTGAAGAAGCACATGCGGGCTCAGGCTATAGCCGAGGCCTCACGGCTTCCCTGTATTTACATCGCCGATTCCGGCGGCATCAATCTGCCTCTTCAGGTCGGCTGTTTCGCTGACGAAGGTCATTTTGGCAGCATGTTCTACAACATGTGCCGCATGTCCGCCATGGGTATCAAGCAGTTTACCCTCTCCACGGGTGGCAACACGGCGGGCGGAGCCTATATTGTTTATCTGGCCACTGAATCGATCATGATCGAGAAGATGTCCTTTGCCTTCCTGGCCGGTCCCCCCATGGTCAAGTCGGCTATCGGCGAGACCGTTTCCCCCGAAGATCTGGGCGGCGCTTACGTCCATACCCAGCACTCCGGTGGTTGCGATCACATTGTCCGGACCCAGGACGAAGGTATTCAGAAAATTCGTGATATGATGGAGTTCGAGCCTTCCCAGCAGTTGTTCATTGATCGCCGCGAGACGAGAGAGCCGAAATTCGATTTCAAAGAGATGATGCGCGCCACCCCCACGGACACGTATCAATACATCAACATCAAAGACACGATCAAGTGTCTTGCCGACGACAGTTATTTCCATGAGTACAAACCGACTTACGGCCCCGGCCGCGGCGACTCCGTTGTTTGCGGCAAGATGTGGATGAAGGGCATCCCGGTCGGCGTCGTAGCCTCCAACGCCAGCGGTGTTATATATATCGATGCGGCAAGGAAGGCGACCGAGTGGATGATCCGTTGCGGCAATTCCAATCTGCCCGTTCTGTTCCTCCAGGGTTCCCCCGGATACATGGTCGGTAAGGCGGAAGAGTGGGGCGGCATCGGCAAGTATGGATCAGACATGGTCAGGGCCTGCAGTTGCCTCATGTCTCCCAAAGTGACCTACGTTATCGGCCCCGACCACGGTGCCGCCAACTACGGGATGAATGGCCGGGCATTCAAGCCAAGATTTGCTTTCACGAACATGCGGGGCCGTACGACCGTCATGTCCGGTGAAACGGCGGGTTTCATCGTGGAGACGGTGCGCCGGAAGAATATCGAAGCCAAGGGATTGCCGGTTAATGAAGATGAAATGACCCAGTTCCGTCAGATGATGAGAGATCGTTATGACTCCGAAGGGCATCCCTTCTATACGGGATCCCTCCTGTTCCATGACGGTGTCGTCGCCTTCAGTGAAGCCCGTGACAAGATTGCCCGGGCCTTCGAAATCGCCCTGCGCGTTCCCGTTGCCCATTCCGACTGGGGCGACCTGAAGGTTTAGGATCGTTTCAACGACAGAGGAGGAAAATCATGTCTGATGTTTTATTGAAGGAAAGGACCGAAGACGGCATCCTGATTCTTACCCTGAATCGTCCGGATGCCATGAACTGTTTCAATTTTGACCTCCTGGCAGTCTTGGCGGACACAATCCGGGAAGCCAATTTCGATATGGATCTCCGTTGCATCATCATCACTGGTTGCAAAGCCGGTGATGAGCCCAAGAAGTGGTCATTTTCCACAGGGGCTGACCTGAAGGAGAGAAGGACACTAACGCAGGATCAGGTTCGCCGTTTCATCTTCACGATCCGCAACACCTTCACGGCGGTAGAGCAGGTGCGAGTACCAGTTATCGCCGCCATCAACGGTTTTGCCTTCGGCGGCGGCACGGAACTGGCTTTGGCATGCGATATTCGCATTGCTTCGTCCAATGTCCTCATGGGGCTGACAGAGACCTCTCTGGCAATCATCCCTGGAGCCGGCGGTACGCAGCGCTTGCCGAGGATCATCGGTGTGGCCAAGGCCAAAGAGCTGATTTACACGGCCCGCCGGTTCAATGCCCAGACAGCCCTGGATATCGGTCTGGTCAGCAAGGTTGTCGATCCTGATAAACTCATGGAGGCAGCTCTCGAGTTAGCGAGGGAGATTGCCAAAAATGGTCCCATCGGCGTGGCCCAGGCAAAGTTTGTTCTCAATTATGGTATGGAGGCAAGCCTTGGCGTTGCCCTGCCTTTGGAATCGAAGGCTTATGAAGTAACTATCCCGACGAAGGACCGCCTGGAAGCACTGGCTGCCTTTGTAGAAAAGCGGAAACCTGTTTTCAAGGGTGAGTAGTTGACGGATTAACCATTTCCCCTTCTCCATCCTGCCGCCGGAGGAGGGGAATTTAATCTTAACAAAGCACAAAATATAACTAAGGAGGATGTTTTTTATGGCGACAGAGTATGATTATTGGAAGATTTTCCCGAGAATGCCAAAGAAGGTAACACTTGGCGACATTACGATCCGCGATGGTTTTCAGCATTGTGAGAAGTTTGTCTCCACGGCCGCCAAGATTTTTTACGGCCAGGAAATGATTCTTGCTGGTGCAAAGGAGATTGAGATTACCAATCTTGGGAGCGCTGTTACGACGCCCCAGTTCAGTGATGCGGAAGAGGTTCTGACGGCCATGCGCAGTGATTCATTCAAGAAGACCTGCGCCCGCGCCGGAATCAACTACGATGAATTAAGCATGACGGCGGTCAGTATCCGCGAAACCGCTGTGGACCGGGCTATCGAATTAAAGAAGAAAGGGATCGGTCCCGACCGCATCCTCATGATGGTCTCCACGGATCCAGAGCATCATTTTGCCAATTCCGGTACGACATTGTCTCAGTATTGGCGGGAGGCGGAGCGTTGCATCAAGAAGGCGCGCGATGCGGGTCTGAAGATGTGCGGCACCGTCAGCACCATTTGGGGGAGCCCCATCAGCGGCGCCACGGAATTGAAAGACGCCGTGGAATTCACGAAACGCTGGTTCCAGATCGGCGCCCATGATATCGAGCATGCCGACCATGACGGTTCTGCCAATGCGGCGGATGTTTACCGTTATTGCTCCATGATCCTAGACGCCATGCCGAATCCGGAAGGCCACCTGCTCCACCTCCATGAGACGAAGAGAATTGCTTCTTCGTCTATCCTGGCGGCTCTCCAGGCCGGTTTCACGCGGTTTGAGGGGACTCTGGGCGGCCTGGGCGGGCAGCCGGCCAACTTCCTTGACGATTGCCCCATCCGGGGTACCGGCGAGTACTACTATGATGATCCCCGTTTCGTCGGCCTGATCACCTTTGAAGATCTCCTGGTCCAGATCGATGAATTGGGCATTGAACATGGTTTTAACGTAGACCGCGTCCTGTGGCTGGGCAAAAAGATGGAGAAGACCTTGAACATGAGACTCCGTTCGGAAGCCATTTACAATGGCCGGACGCAGAAGGCGGGGCACATGGAATTTGCCCGTCCCGGTCTGAAGAAACTGATCGACAAAGTCGGTGAAAAGGTCGGTCAGCGGGTTCCGGCGGAATGGTCAGCCAAGGCTATTGTCCCCAAAAAATGGGGTCCTGCGGATCCTATCTGGAAGAAATAGTTTTAGGATGAAAGAAACTAATCAGGGGGAGCTTGTTTGCTCCCCCTGATCTTTAAAATGTTTTGTCATGGCGCGGCGACAAGCCACGCTTAAGTTTTTAAATAATTTCAAGGAGGTTTATCAAATGGCAATAGAAGTCGTAGCCCCTATGCCCGGAACGATTGCTGAGATTCTGGTTTCGGTTGGTGACGAAGTGCAGGCTGATGAAGAACTTATTATTCTTGAGGCCATGAAAATGGAAAACCCCATTGTTGCCCCGAAAGGCGGCAAAGTGGCGGAGATCAAAGTAGCCGAGAAGGACAAGGTTGATACCAATCAGGTGCTCCTCGTCCTCGAATAAACGCCTAAAGTTTCGATAAGAAAGAGACGCCGAATCAGTGGACCCTGTGGGGCCTAACTGATTCGGCGTTTTTATTCATACTATTTGACGGGCCATTCCCCCCGTTCCTTGAGAACCTCACGGTATACTTCGAGTGCCTCGTTGACGGCAGGCATACCGGCATAAGTTGCCACCTGGAAAAAAATCTCTGCCAACTTTTTAGGATCGCAACCTACATTGAGCGCCGCATTCACGTGGAGCTTCAGCTCTCCCGTTGCCCTCAGAGCTGCTAACATGGCGCAGGCGGCCATCTGCCTTTCCGGGAGGGTTAATACTGTTCGCGAATAAAGATTGCCCGTAATGAATTTAGAGAATTCATTGGCCAGATCCTTGTCGAATTCCCGCCACATAAGATAGGGGGGATCCATCTTGACGCCCTTGCCAAAAAGGGTTTTTGCTGTTTCCTGGGTTCTTTTTACAATTTCATCTGACATAATAAAAGTACTCCTCTCTCATTTATTGTTTGTCTATTTATTGATGAAGATGTCCCGGTCCCGATCCTGGAAGTAGAGGTGACGATATTTACCCTTCTGCATACTGTCAAAAAAGGCTTCCCCCTCCTCTCTGCAGACAGGGCAGCTCTGACCGGGAATGATTACGGCGTGGATTCGCGTCCCCGTGTCGGCAAAGGAATCGATCATGACCAGACCGCCGCAATCGTCACAGACCCGGACCGTTTCTTCCTGCTGTTCAGAGATGCCGTCCGTATCATAGTAAATTTGTTTCTTCCGTTTGATATATTTATTCGTTCCCACAAGCGATTTTTTCATGTCCCGGCGCTTTTTCCAGAGCATCATGACTTCCGAGGAGGTCCGTTCTATGTACTGGGTGATCTGCTCGGATTGTCTGAGCGCCTCTGCATTATAATCCGGCTCCCGGACGGCGCTGTAGTCCAGACCTGCCATGGCCAGAATGATGCCTACATTTACGTAGGGCAGGGCCTTTTCGATGGAATAGCCCCCTTCGAGGACGGCGATGTCCGGTGCCAGGCGCTCATTCAGTCGGGCATAACCCTGGGCGCTGAAACGCATATTGGTGATCGGATCCGTATAATGATTGTCCTGCCCGGCGGAGTTGATGACGATATCCGGCTTGAACTCGGCAAGGATCGGCATGATAACGTTTTCGAGGACATAGAGAAATCCCTCGTCCGAGGTCCGGGGCGGCAGTGGCACATTGATCGTTGTCCCCAGGGCGTTAGGCCCTCCGAATTCGTCGGTGGACCCCGTGCCCGGGTACAGGGTCCGGCCGTCCTGGTGGATGGAGATACATAGGGTGTTGGGATCGTGCCAGTAAATCTCCTGGGTGCCGTCGCCGTGATGGCAATCCGTATCGACAATGGCGATCCGCTTGGGGCCGTAATGTTTCCGTATATATTCCACCATGATGGCTTCGATGTTGACGTTACAAAAGCCACGGGCGCCGTGGACGACCTTCATGGCATGATGTCCCGGCGGTCTGACTAGGGCAAAGGCGTTGTCCACTTCCTTGGTCATGACCTTTTGGGCTGCTGTGATGGCGCCCCCCGCCGAGATGAGATGGGATTCCGTAATGACGCTGCTTGCCTGGGGTACGCAGATGTGGATACGGTTAATGTCCTCCACTGTTGCCAGCCCGGGTTTGTATTCGATGATGTTCTCAAAATCGAGAAGCCCCTCTTCAAAAACCTGATCCTGGGTATAGAGAAGCCTCTCCTCCCGTTCCGGATGGGTCGGAGAGATGGCCCAATCGAAGGCGGGGAAAAAGATCAGACCCGTTTTGCGCTCCTTTTTACTCATAACATCTTACCCCTCGTGAACCCTGAAATCAGCCCCGGTTTGATTTGAACCTTAACCCGAATATTTTTTCCCGCCGTATATGAATCCCGGATCATATTGAATTCCTGATTCTCAATGACTTCGATTTCGAGGTCTTCATCTTTTGCACCCATGGCCAGGGCCTTTTCACGAAGCCTTTCCCTGCCGACGGCAATGGCCTCTTCAGATGTGAATCGTGAGGGGATCGGTATTTGCAGCCCTTCCTCGCCAATGGTCAACAAACGTCTTTCCGTATCGGCAAGTATTGTCAATTCCGCCGTGGTTCTGGCCAGGGCCGCTCCTATGGCGTTGGCCACTTCCGAATGCTCAGGGATGAAGGGTGTACAGGCCAGATAGCCCCCCAGGGGACCTGCCATAGCCGCTGCCGGCCCGCCCACCACATATAGGGCCTTGGGGGAGATCTTTCTCCCTTCCAGCATTTCGTGAATCGTATATACGGGCTGATTATTTATTTCTTCGGTGAATGAAAGCACCGCAGCAACAATCTTCCTGCAGGCTTCCTCAAAAATCTGCTGCGCCGTTTCCTTAACGGACCTGCCCAATAGACGGGCAATGGGTTCCAGAGCGATTACGGCCTTGTCCCGCTCGCCGATAGTTGTCATATTCAAAACGATCATAGCGTCGGTCGGAGTGGGGAAAGGTCCTCCCAAGGCGGCCGCCGGACCTTCCCGCTGGGGACCGATCATAAGTTTCCCATTTTCACAACGGACAATGCTGTCTCCGCCGAGGCCTATAGATCTTGTCCTCAGTCCCCGGATCAAGGTTTTATGGCCTTCAATAGTAACACCCAGATTCTCTAGGAGCGGAACTCCATCGGCAAAAATGGCGATATCCGTGGTTGTGCCGCCGATGTCCAGGGCGATAGCGTCCTCGTTGCATTTGACCATACTGAGAACACCCATGATGCTTGCCGCCGGTCCGGAAAGGATAGTCTGGGCCGGGTAGTCGGCCGACTTGGCAACTTCGAAGGTTCCCCCGTCGGCTTTCAATATATAGATGGGGACGTTGATTCCCTGCTGCTTGACGAATTGAAGAACGTCTTGGACGAAGCGTTGGTAGAGGTCCCAGATGGCGCTGTTAAGATAGGTAGTTGCAATCCGCCGCCGAAAATTGAGATGCCCGGACATGCGATGACCAAGGGATGCATGGTAGAAATGGTTGCTCAGAATCTCGGCAATCTTCAGCTCCTGTTCGGGATTGCGGGTGCAAAACTTACCTACAATGCCAATATGATCAATGCCTTCCTGTCTCAGTTTGGCGCCGACGTCCTTAATCTCTTCCGTATTGATATCGGCGGCGATAATACCGCGGTGATTCACATAGCCTTCAATGAAGTGGGCATTATGAGGAACAGGGAGCAGGGAGGGTGGCAAACCGGGACCGCTGGCAATAATCATCCCCACTCTCTTAATCTTGTTCTGAACAATAGCGTTGGTAGAAAGGGTGGTACTGAGAACCACCCGCTGGAGTTTGGCCGGATCTTCTGCTGCAAGGATTGTGGTTGTAACCTGGAGCAGTGAATTCAATAAATGGTGAGCATCCGTGGGAACCTTGGCCTTCTTCCTGATTTTGAAATGATCGATAAGAACCGCATCCGTATGCGTCCCGCCAACATCAATCCCTAAGATCATTGTTCCTCCAGCCAAGAAAATCAATATCTGCATTGCCCTATATAATGATAAATTTATCTTGACAAGGTAAAAAAAAAGCGTATGGTCTCCTTCACTAAAGGTGATTAGTATCATCCCAAGGTAATGAAATTATTGGAAAGGAGGTGACGCTTTAATGAAGAAGGTATTTGCCATTATTCTTTCGCTGCTTTTCGTTGTGACGTTTTCGCTTGCAGTCGTTGGTTGCAAGAAGGCCGAAGAGCAGAAACCGGCTGAGCCGGCTAAGACCGAGGCTCCTGCCCCCGCTCCCGCGGCTCCTGGTGCTCCTGGTGCTCCCGCAGCTCCTGGTGCGGCTCCGGCGGCTCCTGGTGCGGCTCCCGCGGCTCCTGGTGCAGCTCCGGCAGCTCCGGCGCCCGCAGCTCCAGCGGCAAAGTAATATAGAACCAAAAGTTCATCTTGAAGACCGGGCATTTGATATTCGAATGCCCGGTTTTTTAGTGCCTTAAAATGGCTTGACAGCTGCCCGTCAATTGCTTAATAAAAAAGAAAAAACGGGAGGTGAAAAATATGTCAGACAGAGCAGGTGATTTTTTAAAGGGATTGTTTATCGGTGGACTCGTTGGCGCCGTCATCGGTATTCTTTACGCTCCCAAGAGCGGCAAAGAAACCCGAGAGGAAATTGGGAAAAAAGCGGAAGAGCTACTTGCCAAGGCGAAAGAGGAATACGAACAGGCCCTGGAAAAGAGCCGCAAGACCTATGAGACGGCTGTCAGCCGCCTGAAGAAAATTGAAGAAGTTGCCAGGGAAAAGGTTGGCGAGTTGGAAACCAAAGCCGGCGAAATGGTTGATAAGGGAAAAGTAAGTCTGGAAGACAATAAGAGCCGTTTAAAGAAGGCCATAGATGCGGGCGTGGAAGCCTTCAAGGAAGAAAAATCGTCATAAGAAGGGCATTCCCGCCGTCTTTTCCAAAGCGGACGGCAGCGCCGTTCATTTCATAACGACAGTGTTTGTTTTTTTGTGAGATCATCATGTACGTCGAAATCAGTTTGTTATGTTTGAGTTTGGCCGTTCTTCTCATTGTAGCTTTTACAGTTCCTCTTCTCTGGCAGGTCAGGAAGGTGGTTCAGGGGCTCTCCTTGACTCAGGAGATGCTCCAAAAAAGACTGCCGGCGATTCTTCAAAACCTGGAAGAATCCTTGGTAACGGTGAAAAGAACGGCTCATATCGTCAACGAGCAAGTAGAAGTTGCAGCCGTGGCCATGAAAAGGTTACAGGCCGTCTTGGGCGTCTTGATGGAACTGGAGAATGTCGCGCGACTGGGGATAAAATTGCCCTTCTTCAGATTCCTGCGGAATACCAACGCGGTTGTGAGAGGCGTCAAGGTCTTCCTGAATGTCTACACCTCCAGACCTCATCAATTGGGGCAATAGGGTCCGCGGCAGCGATGGCAAAGATGACCTTTGGCAATAAGGGGGGGCGTGTCCGGGCAGCAGTCCAAAGACCGGCCGGTGTTGTAGCGCGGCCTGTCGAAGATATCGTCAGAGAACTCAAGAAGGCGAATCAGAAGTCGCCAGGCGAAGATTATCGGGAGCGTTCCCTGGCCATTCATGGCCTTATCTGTGCCCGGTGCGCCCGGGAATTCTCGGGAGTGCAAAGGCAGCTCCTGACGGTTCATCATAAAGACGGTAACCACCACAATAATCCTTCTGACGGCAGTAATTGGGAAAATCTCTGTGTATACTGTCATGACGATACCCACAGCCGCGGTCTTCTGGGTGACTATCTGGAAGGGGCGCCCGGCTCACAAGAGATCGGCGTTGCTTATCGGGATGTGGGGCACACTGATATGTCTCCGGGACGATCGGCTTTGGGAGACAAACTGCAACAGGCACTGCAAAGAAAGAAATAGCTTAAGATATCTTTTCATAATTATATTCATGGTTACCTTTTGCACTAAGAACAATAGGGGGCGGGTGTGTAATTTTTAGTTGATTCCCGCCGTTTCTTATGTTATGGAGGCACCCGCTTTCGTGACTAATATTAACCCCGTCTGGTTTCCCATATTCAAATAAGAATGAAGCAACATACAAAAACTGTATGAGTGAAAGGTGGTTAAGGATAACACTAAATAAGAGAAGGAGGTAGGTTCAGTGGATGTTATTGAACAAGGAGTAGGAAGGATCTTTACGGATCCGGATGCGGATAAGGCGAGGGAGTTTTTCCGCCATAAAAGCCGCGCCCTCGTGAGCAAACTCACAACAGTCAAAGAAGCAGTGCAGAAGTATGTGACCGATGGTGATTATGTCTCCATCGGCGGTTTTGGGGTTAACAGAATCCCGGCAGCCGTACTTCATGAAATTGTCAGGCAGGGCAAGAAGAATCTTGGCTTGGCTGGTCATACTGCAACACATGACTTCCAGATTCTTTCCGCTGGAAAATGTTTCAACAAGGTTGATGCGGCCTATATCATTGGCCTGGAAGCAAGAGGATTGTCCCCCAACGCCCGGCAGTATATGGAAAGCGGTGAGGTTGAAGTTTCCGAGTGGACCAATTATACCCTTGCCGTGCGCTATAAGGCTGCCTGTGCGGGGGTTTCTTTCCACCCCATCCGCAATATGATGGGTACGGATACCTTCAAGTACAGTGGCGCCAAGAAAGTAAAGTGCCCCTTCACAGGGGTCAATTACGCTCTGGTTCCCGCCCTGTATTCGGATGTGGGACTGATTCATGTCCATGAGGCGGACATTTACGGCAACTGCCGGACCAAAGGCATTCTCATGTCGGATTATGACATTGCCCGTTCCTCGAAAAAACTTATTGTGACCTGCGAGCGTCTGATCACGAACGACGAAATCCGCAGAGATCCCACCTCGACCTTTATCCCCTACTGGTGCGTCGATGCCCTGATTGAAGTACCCTACGGCAGCTATCCCGGCAACATGTATGCCGAGTATTTCTCGGATGAGGAACATCTCCGGGAATGGCTGAAGGTGGAGAAGGATCCGGACGAGTTCAAGGCGTTCCTCGACAAGAACATTTACGGTGTAAAGGATCACTTTGAGTACATCGAAAGAAACGGCGGCATTGGTAAGATGAACAGACTCAGACAAAAAGAGTGGCTGTTTGTCGGCGCCAGGGCATAGAGAGAGGAGGATAAATACGAATTATGGCTAACTATAACACAATGGAGTTGATGATTTGTACGGCTGCGAGGGAGCTTGAAGATGGCGCCAGTGTCGGCGTGGGTACCGGCGCCCCCTGTGCCGCCGCCATGCTTGCACAAATGACGAAGTCTCCCAACCTGGTGATTCTTTTCGAGGCGGGTGGGGCGGCCCCGTTGATTCCGGAGATGCCGATTTCCGTCGGCGACTCACGGACGACCTGGAAAGCTCTTATGGCAAGCAGCATGGCGGAAATTATGGAAACCGCTTGCCGCGGGCAGCTCGACTACACCTTCCTCGGCGGGGCGCAGATCGATATGTATGGAAACCTGAATTCCACACGGATCGGTAATGATCACCAGAAACCCAAGGTCCGTTTCCCGGGGAGCGGCGGGGCCAACGACTTTGCGTCCTTCTGCTGGCGCATGATGGTCATGACCCCTCAGGACCCCAAGCGTTTTACCGAGAAGTGTTCTTACATCACTTCGCCAGGGTGGCTGGAAGGCGGCGACTCCCGCGCGAAGTCCGGTCTGCCCCTGGGCGCAGGCCCCTACAAGATCATTACCAATATGGCTGTTATGGACTTTGAACCGACATCCAAGCGGATGCGGCTCATTGCCGTCAATCCCGGTTATTCCGAGAAGGACGTACAGGACAATTGCGGTTTCGAGCTTCTCAAGGCCCCGAAGATAGCCGAGAATCCGGGCCCGAGCGAGAACGAGCTGTCCATTCTCCGCGACAAGATAGATCCCTACCGCTATGTCATCGGGCGTTAATTAATCTTTAATGTCCCCTGTGGGGATGGTTGAAGTCCCTCGAATTAATATCGAGGATAAGTTTAATTCAGTGAAGAAAAAACGAAGGCCGCTGCTTTCCCAAGCAGCGGCCTTTTTTCTGGTAATGTTTTACCTGAGCAGGATTTTTGGGCCATCCGTTTCCTTAACGATTTTATCCCCCGCGGACGTTCCGCAGAAAACACAGGTATAATCGTACTTTTCTCCCTCGGATAAGACAAGCAGTAGCCGCTTCCGGACGGGTACAGCCCGGCGGCAACGGGGACAAAAGAGTTCCGTGGCGTCAAAATCCTTGAATTGCTGTCTTTTCATCGTATTTCATCCTCGTCTTTGTCAGGTATGAGTTTTGCGTTATCAAGCCAGACGGTGGCCTCGCTGTCGCTGGGGGCCCGGTAATCGCCCCGGGGAGACAGTGATCCTCCGGAACCAACCTTGGGACTGTTGGGGATGCAGGAGCGCTTGAACTGGCTGGTTTTGAAGAAGCGGTAGAGATACACCTCCAGCCAGTGCTTGATCTCCCCGATGGTGTATTCATGGCGTTTGCTTTCCGGGATATTCGGCCAGAGGCCCCGGTTGCCATCCCGCCAGGTACAATAGGCCATAAAGGCGATTTTGGTGGGCAGATAACCGAAGCGGGTTATGTAAAAATTATGGAAATCCTGGAGTTCATAGGGGCCGATGACCGATTCTGTTTTTTGCGCTGGCTGGGAGCCCTCTAAACCGGGGATAAGTTCCGGGCTGATCTCTGTTGCGAGGATATCGATTAGAATCGCGGAGGTTTCCTTCGAGAAGACAACTGAATCCGCCACCCAGTGGATAAGATGTTGAATGAGGGTCTTGGGGACGCTAGCATTGACATTGTAGTGAGACATGTGATCCCCGACGCCGTAAGTGCACCAGCCTAAAGCCAATTCGCTGAGGTCTCCTGTTCCGACAACCAGGGCCTTCCGCATGTTGGCCAAACGAAACAGATGGGAAGTCCTTTCCCCAGCCTGGATATTTTCAAAAGTCACATCGTAAACAGGTTTTCCTTTTGCAAAGGGATGGCCGATATCTTTCAGCATTTGAATACAACTGGGCTTGATATCGATTTCGTTAGCTTCCACCCCCAGGACCTTCATCAACCGGATGGAGTTGGTGTAAGTCTTGTCAGTGGTTGCAAATCCGGGCATTGTATAGGCCTTGATATTGGCGCGGGGCCACTTGAGAAGATCCATGGTCCGCGCCGTGACGATCAAGGCATGGGTTGAATCGAGTCCTCCGGAGACGCCGATGACGATGTTTTTGATGTCCGCAGCCTGAAGTCGCTTCGCCAATCCCTGAACCTGGATATTATAGGCCTCGTAGCAACGCTGATCCAGCTTGTTCGCATCGGCGGGAATATAGGGAAAGCGGGGATACTCACGCACAAGGAGGATGCGTTGTGTTTCCGGCAGGTCAACGGCGAAGTCAATATTGCGGAAGGCGGTTATACGGTCCCGGTGGGTTCGGGCGTTCTGGCTGAAGCTGGTCAGGCGCATCCGATCCTGTGCCAGACGGTCGAGATCGATATCCGAGTAGATTACCTGAGGCTGTTGTGAAAAGCGCGTCGATTCAGCGAGGAGATTGCCATTTTCATGAATCATGGCATGGCCGTCCCAGGCAAGATCCGTCGTCGATTCTCCCGGGCCTGCCGCAGCATACAGATAGGCGGCCACACAGCGGGCCGACTGGTTGGCGGCGAGGCTCTGGCGATATTCCGATTTACCGATGGTTATATTGGACGCCGATAAGTTGCCGATCAAGGTCGCTCCGGCCATAGCGGCGAAACTTGAGGGGGGAATCGGGACCCAGACATCCTCGCAGATCTCAATGAAAAATTTAAAATTGGGAATGTTCCGAACATGAAAAAGAAGGTCAGCCCCGAAGGGGATGTCTTGCTGGCCGCAAAGATCGATTGTCTTTGTCAGGGCTTCTTCCGCCGGTGTGAACTGGCGGCGTTCGTAGAATTCCCGGTAATTCGGCAAATAAGATTTGACGGCCGCACCCAGAATACGTCCCCGGTATATCACCACTCCACAGTTGTATAGGCGGTTATCCGCCTGTAGAGGAGCGCCGACCACGACGATGAGCTTCAGCTTCCGTGAAGCCGCGACTATTTGCTGCAGTGCCGCCTGGACAGCATGGAGAAGGGCGTCCTGGTGGAAAAGGTCTTCATTGGAATAGGCGGAGATCCCAAGTTCCGGGAAAAGGGCGAAGACGGCATGGTTATCCGCCGCCTTACGGGCCATCTTCAGGGTTGACTTGACGTTAAATTCCGTATCCGCCACCTTTACTTCCGGGACGCATACTGCCGCACGGATGAATCCATGCCGGTATATATTGAAATAATTATTCATCGTCATCATGAGTCTCCCTCTACATAGGCGTAGGCGCTATGATTATGGATACTTTCGTGATTCTCCGCCTCCACCGTGTAGGAGGGGAAATTTTCATGTGCCTTCAGACGGGCGGCGACATTCCGGACGACATCCTCGACGAACATGGGATTTTCATAGGCCCGCTCCGTTACGAATTTTTCATCCGGTCTTTTGAGGAGGGAATACACTTCGCCGCTTGCTGATTCTTCGACAATGCGGATGAGGTCTTCGATCCAGAAGAATTTCTTGAAACGGACCTTGACCGTTACCATGCTGCGCTGATTATGGGCTCCCATATTGCTGATTTCCTTGGAACAGGGACAGACCGTTGTCACCGGCACGATTATGCCTACTTGGAAGTCCGCCCCATTGTCATTGAGGGCGCCGCAAAACAGGCATTTATACTCCATCAAGCTTTTTGCGCCCGTCACGGGCGCCGCTTTCTCTATGAAGTAAGGGAATAGGATTTCCATGTGGGCCGATTGGGCCTTGAGTTTCTGTCGTGTTTTTTCCAGGATCAGATGAAACGTCTTGATGTTGATCTGTCCTCTGAATTCATTGAGGATTTCAATGAAGCGACTCATGTGGGCCCCCTTGAAATGATGGGGCAGGTTGACATACATGTTGATAGCAGCGTTTACCGCCTGAGTTCCCTGGGCGCGGTCGAGGACGATAATGGGGTACTTGATCCCCTTTACCCCCACCTTGGTAATTTCTATATTCCGATGATCTTTGAGGTTTTGTACGTCGATCATGCGGTATACGTCACCCGGGCGTTGTCCGATTCCCATACGGTCACTCCGGATACCATCAAACTCAGGTTCAAGGATTTGATTTTTTCCGTCAGGAGATCATAAATAAATTTCGCAACTCGCTCCGAAGAGGGGTTTATGTCCCTGAACGCCTCTACTTCATTCAGATATTTGTGATCAAGATGTTCAAGAATCTCCTTGATCCACTTTTTCAGATCCCGGAAATCGATGAGGAGATCCTCCCCGTTCAAGGCGTCGCCCGCCACTGTAACCTCGACGAGGAAATTATGTCCATGAAGGCTTTCGCACTTTCCACCGATCTCCTTGAGGACATGGGCGGCGGAAAAATATTTTTTGATCGTAACTTCGTACATAAATTACCTCTTTTTATCTGCTGGTTTGTAAGGGCTGTCGGCCCCTGCTTGTCAACAAGTACAATTTAATAATCATTTTGTCAAAGTTGTTATAGTGTGAATGCACGAAGGGGAGGGATACCTGCGTTTTCAGGCGTAAAGGTCCGTGCCTATTTGTGCTGGAGTTCCTTGTCCACCGCCATATTATCCCGGTGAATCACCTCGTCGTAGTCTTTATACCCCAGTACCTGCTGAATCCTAGAAGTTTTGAGTCCCATAATCTTGCGAACTTCCTCTGCACCATAATTGGTGAGTCCCTTGGCGAGTATTTTTCCACTGGTGTCTAAACAGAGGACGGGATCGCCGACATGGAAATCCCCTTCTACATCGATAACGCCGGAAGGAAGTAGACTCTTGCCCTCTTCGATGAGTGCCTTTTTCGCACCGTCATCGACAGTCAGTTTCCCCCGGGATCTGAGGGTAAAGGCAATCCAGTATTTACGACTGTTGAGATGTTCTTTCATAGGCAGAAAGAGGGTACCCCGCTCTTTTCCGGCGCAGAGATCCCTGAGTATCCCCTTTTCCTTGCCCGCAGCGATGATATAAGGGATGCCGAAGGCTGTAACTTTCTTGGCGGCCAGGACTTTACTTTTCATGCCTCCCGAACCGACATCGGAGGTTTCATCCGTTGCCGCCTGCTCGATCACATCGGAGATCTCATGGACGATAGGGATGACCTTGGCCTTCTTGGAGCGATTGGGATTACGGTCATAGAGACCGTCGGTGTTGGTCAGGTTGATCAGAAGATGGGCTTCCGTAATATTGGCAATCATGGCGGCCAGCTGATCGTTGTCTCCGAATTTGATTTCATCGACCGCGACGGTATCATTTTCGTTGATGACGGGTATCACTCCCCATTCCATAAGGGTTGTCAGGGTATTGCGGATGTTAAGGAAACGCTTCCGATCCGTAAGATCGCTCATGGTGAGAAGGATCTGGGCAACATAGATGCCGTGCTTGCCAAAGGCATTGGAATAGACGCGCATCAGCCGTCCTTGACCAATAGCGGCGGCCGCCTGTTTCTGGGGCATGCTTTTCAACGGCCCGCTGATGCCCATACGGTGTTTTCCCGAGGCGATTGCCCCAGAGGTGACAATGACGATGTGGTATCCGCGCTTCTTCAGATCAACCATGTCATCGACAAGTTGTTCGATGATATCAAGATCAAGACCGTTATCTCCCGTTAGGACAGCACTACCGATCTTGATCAGGACTTTTTTGACGTCCTTAAGGATTTCCTTTCTCGTCATCAGGCTTCCCTTCACCTATTTGTTCTTCCCGTGCTTGGGCGGATCGCTCTAATTGCTCCGTGATACGACCGAGTACTCCGTCGAGACCTTCACCCGTAACTGCTGAAAAAGTGGATACTTCTATGCCCTTTTCACGAAAGATGTCAATGTCTTTTTTCATCCTTTCCCGGGTAATGGGCAGGTCGATCTTGTTAATGACAACAATCTGTGGTTTGTTTATTAAGGTGGTGTTGAAGAGTCCCAGTTCCCGATTGATGGATTCATAGAGATCCCATGCCCCCTGGTAATCTTCATCAGAAATATCGAGAATATGAAGAAGGATTGATGTTCTTTCCACATGTTTCAGAAACTGGACGCCCATACCGGCGCCAGCGTGAGCCCCGGTGATCAGGCCGGGAATATCGGCGATGACGAAACCCTGATTCTGTCCATAAGAAACAACGCCAAGGTTGGGAACAAGGGTAGTGAACGGGTAATCGGCAATCTTCGGTCGGGCCGCCGAAACTCTTGATATAAATGTAGATTTTCCTACGTTGGGACGGCCGATAATTCCTACATCAGCCAGTAGTTTAAGTTCGAGAATGATCCATCGCTCCTCGCCGGGCATGCCATCCTGAGCAAAACGGGGGGCGCGATTTGTGGAAGAAGTGAAATGGGCGTTACCCTTGCCCCCGATTCCTCCCTTGGCGCCGATAAACCGCTCACCGTCATGGGTAAGATCCGCGAGTATTGTCTGACTTTCGGCTTCTTTGAAGACAGTGCCGACAGGAACAGCGATCTCTATATCTTCCCCGCTGCGACCCGTTCGATTGTTCCCCTCGCCGCTTGCACCGTTAGGGGCGGCGTGGCGCGGACGGTATCTAAAGTCGAGCAGGGTGGCGAGATTGTGGGAGGCGTGAAAGGTAATATCTCCTCCTTTGCCCCCGTCGCCGCCGTTTGGCCCCCCTCTGGGGACAAACTTTTCCCGCCGAAAACTCACACAACCGCGACCGCCATGGCCTGCTTGGATGTATATTTTCGCTTCGTCGATAAATTTCATCTGAAAATACACCAATCTCCCTCCCCTTTAAGGGGAAGGTTGGGGTGGGGATGGGTTAATATCTTGATTTTCATAAAAAAATAAAGGCGCTCATATCAAGCGCCTTTTGATGGTGATAGTATTTGCGATACCCGCTATGGGATACTGTGTCCTCTTCAGGGCTGACGTTAACGTCTATGCCGCGTAGACACTTACTTTCTTTCTTGTTTTGTCGAGTCTTTCAAATTTAACGAAGCCGTCTATTTTTGCAAAAATGGTGTAGTCTCTGCCGAGGCCGACATTTTTTCCGGGGTGAACCTTTGTTCCAACCTGACGGATGATAATCCCGCCGGCGTTGATTGCCTCACCACCGAAGACCTTCACACCCCGACGCTGGGAGTTGCTGTCCCGGCCGTTCCGTGAGCTTCCCTGTCCTTTTTTGTGTGCCATGAATCTCTCCCTATTACCTTAAAAAGAAATGTCCCGAATAACCATACGGGTCAGCGGCTGGCGATGGCCAGTTTTTTTCTTGAAACCCTTCCGCCGTTTCATGTGGAAAACGGCAATCTTCTCAGCCTTTGTCTGGGCGATGATTTCTCCCACAACCTTTGCCCCGTTTACCGTGGGGGTTCCGATACAGATCGCCTCGTCCGTTGCAACCATAAGGACGTTATCAAACACCACCGTATCTCCCTTGCTTCCGTCGAGCTTCTCTGTGGCAACCATGTCTCCCACGGAAACCCGATGCTGCTTTCCGCCTGTCTTTATCACTGCGTACATCGTTTCATCCTTGTTGAAAAATTTTGAACAGGTTATCTACTCGAAAAGGCATTTATTTGTCAACAAAAAAAGTTGCCGTTTTCGTCAGTCTGGTTTCGAGAGTGGTGGCAACATCCAGGCAAAGGGCATGGACAAGAATATCCTCGGCACGGACAGCGCCTTCGTTACAGAAACGGACATCCATTATGATCTCGCGGACGGAACGATCAAAGGCAAGATAGGAAACGAGGGGCCGGATATCCCTGATCACTGTCCGTTCCTTGATCGTCTTCGTGATAGGAAATTGTTGAGTATTTAAAAAGGTATCTATATGTTCTTCCAGACAAACCAGCCTATTTTCGTCAAGGGTGTCCGGCAGGAGGGCGCGATATTGGAAACCCCGGATCAATTCGTTCAGAGAACGGGCACCCTGGGGAAGCTCCGCCATTTCAAACACCGTCATCCCCTCAGGAAGATAACGATTGATCAGTTCCGGCAGCGCCGCGACTGCCGACGCCGGTTTGATAACCTGGATGTCGCAATATTCCCCTTCACTTTCCAGTCCAACGGCGGCGGCGACGGCAAAAGAGATCTTGGGATGGGGGTGGAAACCCTCCGAATAGATGAACTGCAGGCCGCTCTGGACTATCCCCCGGGTCAGGGCGGAGGCGCTCTCCAGGTGAGACAGATAGCGGGACAGACCCTTTTTCTTGAAGCTTAATCGGAACCGGCGAGAATCTATAGAAAGGGAAACCGTTTCCCGGGTGGCCGGTTCAGCAGCGGGGGTGGTGTCACCGATGGGGGCGGGTGCTCCCGCCGCTTCTTCCTCGGCGCGGACGGGCCGGATGTCGATATGGTCGCAGACGCCGCATTGATAACAGCCGTCAAGGCGGCAGTCCGCCGTCAGAGTTTCATTATGTGCCTTTTGCGCTTCTTCCAGGAGGAATTGACGGTCGAGACCGCAGTCGATATGGTCCCAGGGGAAAGCAGTCTCCGGGGGGCGCTCGCAAAGAAATGCGGCTGGTTCGATTCCGAGCTGGGCTATGGCATTTTCCCAGTGATCATTGCGGAATTGGTCGCTCCAGCCGTCGAAACGGCAGCCGTTGCGATAGGCGGCCTCAACAAGTGGGCCCAGGGATTCATCTCCCCGGGAAAACAGCCCTTCGAGAAGGCTCATCCGGGCGTCATGCCATTTGATCTGGATGTTGCGATGGCGCAATCGGGATTTGAAAAAGGACTGCTTCGCGAAGATTTCTTCCAGGCCGACCTGGCGTTCCCATTGAAAAGGGGTGTGGGGTTTGGGGACGAAAGTGGAAAGGCTGACCGTGACCTGCCCACGGTTTTTTGACGTCCGCAGCACCTTATGGGCCAGAGACGCTATTCCCTCCAGGTCCGCAGCTTCCTCTCCCGGGAGACCGATCATGAAATAGAGCTTGACCGCCCGCCATCCCGCATCAAAGACCAATGCCGAGGTTTTCAGGAGATCCTCTTCCGTGTTTCCCTTGTTGATGGAATTTCTCAGCCGCTGGGTTCCCGCTTCGGGGGCCAAGGTGAAACTCGTCTTTCGGACCCGTTTGATGGCCTCGATGAGGGAGACGCTCAAGGTCTCGACGCGCAGGGAGGGCAGGGCGAGGGCAATCCGCTGGGAGTAATATCGATCCATCAGCACCGGCAGGAGGGTCTCGATGCAGGAATAATCGCCGGAACTCAGGGACAGGAGGGATAGTTCTTCCTGTCCGGTGGCGGCGAGCATGGCGTCGGCCATATTTTGAAGGAGGGCGGGATGTCTTTCCCGGACCGGGCGCCAGACCATGCCGGCCTGGCAGAACCGGCAGCCCCGGGTGCAGCCCCGGGCAATCTCCAGCACTACCCGGTCGTGAATGGTTTTCATCAGAGGGGTCAGCGGTTTTACCGGCCCTATCCAGGCGTTCAGATCGGCAACAATCCGTTTCCCGATCTTCCGCTCGGGGCTGTGGACGGCGGGGACATATACCCCTTCGATATCGGCAAGGGCGGCAAGGATCACGTTCCGGCGTGTGTTCCTTCCCTTTTCCCTGATCATAGCGGCGGCAATCTCCATGATGACCTCTTCCCCTTCGCCGATGACGAAGGCGTCGATAAAGGCAGACATGGGGGCGGGGTTGAAACAGCAGGGCCCCCCGGCGATCACGACGGGGTCGCCGTCCCTTCTGTCTTCGCGGCGGATGGAGATACCGCCCAGGTCGAGCATAGCGAGGACATTTGTGAAGGAGAGCTCATATTGGAGGGAAAACCCTACCAGATCAAAGGCCTGCAAGGGGGTTCGGGATTCGATGGTAGGGAGGAGGATGCCGTAACGGCGCATCTGGCCTTCCATGTCGGGCCAGGGGGCGTAACAGCGCTCGGCGACGATATCGTCCTGTCTGTTCAAGATCTCATACAAGATCTGGATGCCCAGGTGGGACATCCCGACTTCGTAAGTATCCGGAAAGGCAAGGGCAACGCTGAGCCGGCAGAAATGTCGATCCTTGTGGACGGCGTTGATTTCCCCGCCGATATAGCGACTGGGCTTGGAGCAGGCGAGCAGAACGTCGTCCAGTGTTTTTTGATAATCAGGCATGGGAGATCTTATATGTTTCCGAGGAGATCTTTGTATTTATAAGGGTTCTGGACGATGTCGCGATATTTTGACCGGGAATACCGCCGGGGGAACTCGTCCTTGGCCAGATAGGGCAGGGCGTCCCTTTTGAAGTCTTCGACAAGATTCCGGAAGACTGTTTCAGTTTCGGCGTTATGCACGAAGGTCCTTTCCTTCCGGTATTCGTAATTGCCCACCGGTCCGAAGACCCGGCGGGTCTTCAAATAGTGATCCTCTTCCTCAAAATGGGAGATTTCGAATGCCACGTCCATTTTGATGACCAGTTCCACCTTGACCGTATCTGCGGCAATCTGACGGGAAGCATCCCAGATTTCCATGGTCAGACCGTTGGGAAGGTTTAAATATTCAATATGTTTCATGGCGACACACCTTCTTTGAGATGCCTTGTCCCTTAGCATCTTTAATCTTGACCTGCAATGTCAATCCTCATATATGACGGCTTCGTAAAAAGTTTGGATGCTGCGTTGCGATGCATCCTTCGTCACTGCGACGTACAACAAGTACGCCTCATTCCCCAGGACTTACGCGCCTTGCCTGCGGATCTTTTTGCGAAGCCGTCGATTATGACTATTGTTTTGACTTTTTACGAGTTCATCATATACAATTCTTACCATTCCCATTAGGGGAACAGATGAGAGGAAGCCATGACCGAAGAACGAAGCGCCAATGCCATTTTATTGCTCTCCTGTCAAGACCAGAAGGGCCTGGTCTATAATATCTCCAACTTTATTTATCGCCATAACGGCAATATTGTCCATGCGGCGCAGCACACCTCGGTGACAAGAAAGATCTTTTTCATGCGGATCGAATGGGAACTAAACGGCTTTGTCATTCCCCGCGAGGAAATCGCCCTGGTCTTCAGGCATGTGGCCAGCCAGTTCGATATGAACTGGGAGCTGCATTTCACCGATACGATTCCCAGGATGGCAATTTTCGTGTCCCGCCATCCCCATTGCCTCTACGATCTCATTCTGAGACGGCAGATGGGAGAATTCCGGGCGGAGATCCCCTTGGTCATCAGCAATCATCTGGATCTTAAGCCCATGATCGAGCAGTTTGGCTTAAAGTTCATGCACTTTCCCATTACCCGGGAAAACAAGGAGGAGCAGGAACAGCGAGAGCTTGAGGAAATAAGGAAACGCAATATCGACCTGATTGTCCTTGCCCGGTACATGCAGGTCCTGTCGAACCGCTTCGTAGGGGAATATCCGAACAAAATTATAAACATTCACCATTCATTTCTTCCCGCCTTTGCCGGCTCGAATCCCTACCAGCAGGCCTATGACCGGGGGGTGAAGATCATCGGCGCCACAAGCCATTATGTGACGGAACAGCTTGACGACGGACCAATCATTGCCCAGGATGTCATCAAGATTAGCCATCGGGATGCCCTGGATGATATCAAGCTAAAAAGCCGGGATCTGGAAAGAACGGTCCTGGCCAAAGCCGTCCGCCTGCAACTCGAGAACCGGATCCTGGCCTACGGTTCCAAGACCGTCGTTTTCGAATAACTGTTCAAAATGATGAAAAATTCCGACCCCCATCTCTGTCAGCCCGACGAGTGTAAATCCTGCGGGGCCTGTTGTGGGCTCTATAACTATGCCGACTCTTCCCGTGAATCGCTTATTTTGCGGCTGAGGCGGAGAACGAAACTGTTTCGCCACGCCGATAAATCCCCGGAGGGGCTTCAGGCTTTCTCCTCCATGATTCAGGCTGCGGAAGACATGGCCAAGCGCTACGAGGTTATCTACTGCTGTGAGTACCTGGGATTTCTCGATGCGGGAGAGAAGCGCGTCGGCTGTCTTCTCCACCCCCTTCAGAATGGCGGCGTGGATCACCGGGAGGTCTCTTTTTACGGCCGTGAGCTCTGTGATGGCCATTTCTGCCCAAGTTATCACTATATCTCCCGGGAAGAAAAACAGTCGCTCCTGAATACTATCGATGACTGGTACCTCTTCGGACTGGTCATTACGGATATCGATCTGGTCAAATCATATTTCCAGCTGATCAGCGACGGGGTCTATGAGACGCCCTCGCCGGAACGGTTCAAAGAAGTCCTGCTCCGCAAAAAGGTTTTGTCCTTCTTTGATCTCAAGCTATCATGGCCCTTCCGTTCCGCCGATGTACATCGCCTGGGGAAATATTATTTTGACGGTTCCCAGTACATGATCAACCATATCGATTACGAGGACCTTGATTCGGAAAGATCTCGTTTCGACAGGATATTCCTGAGCCTGACCTCCGATTTTCGCAGTCGGGAAGACCTCCGGCAGGCGGAAGACCTGATTCAGGGTCATCTGGATGCCTTTATCCATGCTTATCAGGATAACCATTGATTTTTCGTTGACAAAGGACGTCATGTCGATTAGCATCCCTCGCATTATCTGGATGCTGGAACGGTTCCAAGGGGGGATCACATGGAAGCTATGCAAAAGGAGATTCTGTTCTCCCGGGATAACATCAATCAGCGCGTAACGGAGCTTGCCGCCGACATCTCCCGGGATTACGCCGGGAAAGAGCTGGTCGTTGTCGGCGTCCTCAAAGGGGCCTTCGTCTTTATGGCCGATCTTATTCGCTGCATCCAGACCCCCTGTGTCATCGATTTTGCGAGATTGGCGAGCTACGGATCGGGATCGACAAGTTCCGGTCAGATCGTCATTACCAAGGACATTGAAATGGAGATTAAAGACAGGGACGTCTTGATTGTTGAGGATATCGTGGATACGGGTCTGACCCTGTCTTTCCTTGTCCAGGCCTTTAAGAAGAGACACCCTCGTTCCCTGAAGATCTGTGCCTTCATGGATAAGAGGTTGCGCCGCAAGGTTGCCTTCGAAGCGGATTATGTAGGCTTTACCATTGACGATGGTTTTGTGGTCGGCTATGGTCTCGATTTCAATGAGAAGGCAAGATATTTTCCGGATGTTTACATCGTGACGAATTTGTAGAGGCCTTATGATTATTCAATGCCGAACCTGTCGAACAAAATACCGTTTTGATGAAGCCAAGATTCCTCATGATGGCGCCTGGGTCCGCTGTACCCGTTGCCAGAAGGTCTTTCTTCAGCATCCGCCCCTGCTGACGTTGGAAGCGGATAAGCGCGATGTTTCCGATCAGGCCGTTACCGCGGACCTGAAAACGATGGATATGGGCAATTTGGATGAAATTCAAGAATTTTCCGAAATCTCCGGGATTTCCGATCCCCGCCCCTCCGCAAAAAGGGCATGGATTTGGGTTCTGAGTGCGATCCTGCTGTTGCTGGCGGCGGGCGGAGGCAGTCTTTTCCTGTTCCCGGAATACGGTCGGATGGCAATAAAGGAATTGAATGCCCTTTTCCCGGGTCTGGCGTCGCTTATCTCCCAGGAAGCGCCGGCGCCTCTGGTCGGACCTGCCCAGGTCAAAATTGTGGATGTGAAACAACGTTTCGTCAGCAATGCCCTCCTCGGCAATGTCCGCATTGTCGAAGGCGTTGCCATGAACACCTCCCCTTATCCCATGACCAGGATAAAGGTCAGGGGGGAACTCTCGGATACGACCGGGACAGTGGTGCGGGAGAGCTCGGCCTTTTGCGGGAATCTGCTGACAGATGAAGAGCTGGGGATCATGTCGGAGGAACAGATTTTACGGGAGTTGGCCAATCCCCAAGGCAGCGACATACCCAATGACAAGATCGCCCCGAATGGAACGATTCTCTTTATGATCGTCTTTATCCGGGAGCCCCCAGGGGTGATCAGGACACTTGTTCTGCCCATCGCCGCTGAACGGCTCCTTTCTTCGTAAATATCTCCGGGTGATATTCCCCCACCAACGAAGATAGCGCTTTGATTTAGAAACGTAATTATCTTTTCTGGGTATCGTAGAGCTTTAGTATCCTGTCCGTGATATCGATGCTTTCCTCCGCGGTAATTACGGCCATGCGGTCCAGAATGATGGTGAAACGCTCACCCCGGGCATAATTCCTCAGGACCTGCATGATCTCGCCGATAACCTTCTGGGTTATTTCCATTTCTTTACGTTTGAGTTCCCCTTCCGCATCCTCGCGCAGGTACTGAAGTTCCCGCATTTCGTGCTTGATCTGATCTCCTTTTTTCTTCCGCGCATCCATGGCGCCGGGTTCGAGGCCTTTGAATTCTTCCTCCAGTTTCCGGACTTCCCCTTCCTTGGCGACAATGGCGGCCTGTTTTTTCTCAACATCCTTCATGAAGACGTTACGGACCTTCTGGGAGTTCTTTGATTCCCTGAGGATTTTCTGCATATCCACCATGCCGATCTTCTGGGGCCCACCGCCGACCGCCGCCTTTGGCGCCGCCCCGGCAGGCAGGGCCAGTAGCATAATCATCAATAAAAAGGCCATCCACACTAAACATCTCATCTCTTTTTTCACTATCCTGACTCCTCCTTCGTTGGCTTGGGATGCTCTTAACTTCTTTTGCCCATGAATGTAAATGGGGGGAAACAGATATGTCGGTCTGTTTCCCCCCATGGAAAGTTGTCGTCGGGGAGAGTCATAAAAAGGGTAATGACCTCCCCCTTACTTGCTCCCCTGGAACCCTCCGACTGCACGGCCGTAAGCTGAGTCGCCGGCTTTCCAGACGCCGCCTATGTATTTTCCTGCATCAGCCTTGTTTCCGTAAACAGTCCCGGAGGCGCCCTTTTCGGTGGCAGTTCCTATGCCGTTGATCATCCAAGTACCGGAACTAGGGTTGATGGTAAAGGTGCTCGTCTGACCGGTCCCACTGTTGAAGCTCCCACTGGCGCCTGCTATAGCGACGCTGTTCCCACCGCCGGAAACGTTGACGTTGAAGCCGGTGACGGCCGGGCTTGCAAAATTGACAGTGCCGCTGAAGGTTCCGGTCATGGCCGTCCCGGGACTGTTACCCACGAAGTACGTCCCCCAGGCGTTGCCGCTATAATTGGCCGTAATCATGTTAGACTTCAATGTAGCCATTTCGCTGTCCGTTGTCGCACTGCCCCAGACGTAGGCCCCTTGATTCATGAAGTCATAACTCGATCCGCTACCGCCCATTGACATGGTGTTGCTCTGCGTCCAGGTTCCCCATTCCATATATTCATTGGAGCCAACTTGGGAGATCGTGACGGGCTGACTTCCCGTCCATGTGCCACCACTGGTACCCAATGCTACCATGTTCTTTGTTGCGCCCGTTCCGTCTATTTGGGTGGAATAGGTGTTGGCGTTATTCATGGCGTAGGCGTTGCTCGATTTGAAGTCTTCTAGCCCCGTGGTCAAATACGTATCCGCATAAGATCCCCCCGTGTACTCGAGCATCCCTGCAAAGTGGCCCATCTGTCCCATTTGTATAACGGATTTATTGCCCTGGAAAACACCGACGGCCCCCGTATTGTTAGTACTATTGCCCATGCCCCAGGCGCCGCCCATGTTGTCGCTGCTGGGCCCGTAGAGGGAGCCGTTTAAGTAAGTCTTGTCGGGGGTAACGCCGTTCAGGTTCCAGGTGCCGGTGCTTTGTCCCATTTGGAGGGAGGCGTCACTCGCGATAGTTCCGTAGGCGCCGTTAATGGAGGCGTAGGCCCCGGGGCCCGAAACGTCAAGTTTAAAATTGGTCACTCTGGCGCTTGTGAAGTTTACATCGCTGCTGAAGCTACCCGTCATATTTATGCCCCCCGCTGATGTCCAGTAGGTGCCATAGGCAGGACCGCTGTAGGTTGCTACCACTGAGGCTGTCACCAGGGAAGGCGTATTGTAGCCGGAAATCCAGTAGGTCCGGTTGTCGAAGGCGTAGCTGGTGTTATCGACGGTAAAGGAACCCGGGACCGTCGCGTATCCCCATTCCATGTATGAGTTTTCTCCAATCGTGGTGCTGGAGATAGCGGAACTCAACTCTCCCGAGTTTTTGGTCCCTGAATCGAAAACTACCCACTTCAAGGTGGGGGTGCCGAATCCTCCCCCGCCGCTGTTGCCTAGAACCCGGGTATAATCCGTGCTGCTTTTAGCCCCTTCAGCCCAGATATTGGAATTCATGTCGTAGCGGTAGCGGCTGCCGAATCCCTCCATGAGGGTGCCACCCGTGAGGTTCGAAAGCATAGTTGCGAAGTACCCGACTTTGTTGCCCGAGGCGTTCGTTTTCGGGTCTGTCACGGGATCTTTTGCGGCGGCCTGTTGTTGTAAGATATTGTCATTCTGTTGCTGGGCTATACTCGATGTGTCAACCGTATTGGTTGTCGGAGCCCCCGTGCCGTCCGCAGTTGTTCTCGCATTCGGGGCGTTGCCGCTTGAGCTACCGCCACTGCTCTGGCCGTCGCTGCCTCCGCCACCCGGCGGCGGCACGTTTGTTTCGGCCTGGAAGCGCTGGGAAACCTGGGGGGGAGTAGGCATGAGAGTTCCGATTCCCAGGGGAGAGGACGACACCGTCTGCCCTGGTCCCACGTTCTGCGTTCTTCCGTCCACGGTCGAAGTGACGGCCACCGTGCCATCGAAGCCGTGGACTGTCGTCGTGATAACCGGCGGCTGGTTCGCCTGGGCCAAAAGGAGGTGGCGCCCCCAATCGTCAGAGGCGTCGGCAAGAAGGAGGGGAAGCGCCCCGAAAGTCTTTTCGCCTTCTATGGTTACCTCCATACCGAATTTCGTCCCTCGGACGCCGGCAACGGCAGTCGGGCTTCCCACGGTCATGGTCGTGCCCTTCTGGCTGAGGAGGCGGATCGCATAGAACATGGCCTTGCCCCGGGCCATGGAGAGGTCAGATTTCTTTTCTGTCATGTTTTTATTTCCCGTCACCTCCTTGACGGTTATGCGGGTATGGTCACCGAGGGTGATGATGTCGTTGTTAAGGAGCTTGACGCGGCATTTGGAGGCCTTCAATGTAAGGACGATATCCTGCTCGTAAAGTTTGTCGCCGTTTGCCGCAAAATAGGCCTGGCTGAGATCACCGCGGGCCACGACCACATGGCCTGTAGCCGTCTGAATCACCCCGGCTTCTTTGGTCTTTCCCGGTAGGAAGTAGTCCTTGACGCTGACGTTCTTCAATTCCCTGGGCAGGGCATCTGCAGGGGCCACGCGACCCCGGTTCTCAGCGGCGAGGCTGACGCCAGCCATCCCTACGCAGGCGATGATCGTGACGAGGATGATCAGGGTGAAAATACGCTTGTGGCAGTTCATCGTAACCTCCCGTGATAATCAGAAATAGAACCCGACACTCAAGGTGTAGGTCTCTTTGGTAAAGCTGTAAAGCTCATCGTTTGAATGATTGTCGATATAGTTGAAGGCAAAGGATGTAAAATAATGCTTCAGGAACTCCTGGCTTACGACGGCGGAGACGCTTTGACGGCGGTCCACCCGGGAGTCATTATAAAGGACGGGCGCCGCCTTGTAGTTTCTTTCGCCGAGCTGGTATCTCAGAAAGAAATCCGTCTTCGTAGGAAAGCGGGTATAGTAAGATATTGCCCCATAAGGCGCCGTATAGGTGAAGTTTCGGGCATCAGCGATGGATAATTCATAGCCGATATTAAGGGAAACGATGTGGCGGCGGTTCATGAAAAAGAAGTTCGGTGTGATCTCGTAGCGCGTCGTAGTATTGTTCAGGTTGTAGTTGTCGCTATCCATGAAGCTCTCCTTGCTCCATGAAAACAAGCCCCTGACACTGAAATAAGGCGTGAAATAGTGTTCCATGGTCGGCCGGAAATAAGAAATACTTGACAGTGGTGAACTGCCATACTCCTGTTTGGCAAAACCAACGGGCAGTTTCAGGATGTCGTTTGGTCCCACCCACCAGGGGCCCGTCGAGACGTCTCCGAGGAGGTAGTTGTATTGCCCGTAGTGGAAATAAGCCTGGTTGTAAACATCGGCAGTAGTATTCCACATGAAACCCCCTTTATCTCCGAAATCATAGAGGACGTTTCCAGAGAAATTCTCGATGGAGGCCCAATCGCCAAGCTTTTTCGTTTCGTCTTTGAGGGTCAGGGTTCCACCGGTCACAGAGAGTTCCTTCTGGTCCGGTCCACTCGATATATTGCTGTCCCATTGGAAACCCTGGGAGAATCGAACATTCCAGAACACAGTTTTGGTGCTTTCGTCGATCGCGGCAAGAAGGCGGTCGATATTTTTTTGGACATCTTGCGGCGGCTTGGACTGCTTGACGATTTCCAGTTCCCGGCGGGCCTCGTTGTATTGCTTCGCCTGGAAATAGGCCGCTGCCAGTTCGAGGCGTACCCGGTGCAGCCCGGGGTCAATGGCCAGCATCTTTTGAAATTTCACGATGGCAAGCTTCGTATCCCCGGTATTCATGGCGGATGTTCCCAGCCACCACATGAGATCCATCGTTTCCACGTCGGCGGAAATGCTGTTGAAGATGGGCAGGGCTTGGGCAAATTTCCCGTCGTAATAAAGGGTCAGGGCCTCTGCAAGCTTGTCATCCAGGCTTGCCACCTTTTCCGGCGACATCTTGCGAAGATTTTCGACGGCCTCCTTGTTGGTCGTCTGGAAATCCATATCCCCGGTGGGCTTTTCCGTTTCTGCCAAGGCCGGTGAGGTGTTGGGCGTTTGGGAATGGGCCTTTACGGTTATGGTGAGGTTAATGGAGGTAAGGAGGATAAAGCAGAGCAGATATGGAAAAAGCCGTTCATACATGAGAGTCACCTTAAAGAATGTTTGGAATTATTTCCGTTTTTAACAAAAAATGTTCCAAATGCTCGCACGCTGCAAAGGACACAAAGAAATCATGACGCCGTATGGCAGCAATGACTTTTAATGGCGGTGAACCTTACCTCCCTTGCTTTGTGTCTTGTCATATAGAGTATACTTCATGAAATTGTCAATAGGTTTATATGCTTCAGCATGAAATTTTGAAATAAATATTTGAAAGAATTGTATTTACCTCCTCAAGGCGACTCTGAGCGCTGCGTCTTGGATCGCCCCTTCCCGAAGCAGGGCCGGGGGATCGGCGGTTACGTCAAGAAAAGTCGATCCCCTGCCGCCAGGGGTGGGGCCGCCGTCGATGACAGTGATTTGCACGTTTGTCATTTGCCCCCTGACCTCTTCGGCGGATGTGCATTCTCTTTCCCCGGAAAGATTCGCGCTGGTGGCGGTGATCGGACGGCCAAGACCTGCGGCTAGGGCATTGGCGATGGGGTGGCTGGAGATGCGAACTCCAATTTTACTGGTACCTGCCGTCAGACGCGGGCTGACCGATGGGGATGCCTCGAATACTATGGTCAAAGGCCCTGGCCAGAATGCAGTCATAAGTGTTTTGGCTTCTTCCGGGATGTTGTTCGTAATTAGATCAAGATCATCCTTTTTGGAAATGATCAGGGCGATGGGATTATTAAATGAGCGTCCTTTGATCTCAAAAATGCGATCAACAGCCCCTTCGTTCGCAGCATCGGCGGCGAGGCCGTAGAAGGTTTCCGTCGGGAAAGCGACAACGCCCCCTGCTTTTAATATTGTCACCACCTTTTCAATACTTGAGGGAGCAATATCGTTGGGATCGATATAGATAATGGCCATAAATTATCAAGACCTGATCCCCATAAGATTATCGTGTTTTAACGCCACATCCCTAGCCATATCATCCACGAACTTTATCAATTTATTTCGCATGCTTTCATTTTCCAAGGCCAGAATCCTCACGGCGAACAAGGCCGCGTTTCTGGCCCCGGCCTTACCGATGGCCATTGTCGCCACCGGAATGCCGCCGGGCATTTGTACGGTTGCCAGCAGCGCGTCAAGTCCCCGCAGAGATGTCGCATCGATGGGAACACCAATAACTGGCAGCAGTGTTTCGGAGGCGATAACGCCGGCCAGGTGGGCCGCCGCCCCGGCCCCGACGATGATGACCTTTATTCCCCGTTGAGAAGCGTTTTTTGCGAACGTCGTCGTCCGCGCGGGGGAGCGATGGGCCGAAGTCAGGAATAATTCGTAGGGAATATCAAACTGCTCCAGGATTTTTGTGGCTTCTTCCATAACCGGAAGATCGGAGTCGCTTCCCATAACAACGCTGACGATGGGTTTGGCTTTAGGTTTCATTGATACGATTCCTCCTACAACTTTAGAGATCACGTGTTCGTAAATAAGTCCCCTTATCCTCTCCACGGGGAGAGGGTAAGGGCGGGGTTTATGTAGTCATTCCTAAATCTTAACCCATCCCCACCCCAGACCTTCCCTTGAAGGTGAGAGGGGAAATCTATTTAGTGTTTGAAATGCCGTTTCCCCGTGAAAATCATCGTGATGCCGTGTTCATTTGCCGCCTGGATGGCCTCTTCGTCCCGGACGGAACCGCCTGGCTGGATGATGGCCGTAACCCCCGCTACGGCAGCCATGTCAATGCCGTCCCGGAAGGGGAAGAAGGCGTCCGAGGCCAGGACTGTTCCCTCCGTGGGCAGCAGTGACTTCATTTTGGCGATCTTGACGGAATCCACCCGGCTCATCTGGCCGGCCCCGACGCCGACGAGCTGATCCTTCGTAGCGTAGACGATAGCGTTGGATTTGACATGCTTGACGATCCGCCAGGCGAAATCGAGGGCCTGGTATTCCTCTTCCGTGGGCAGCCTCTTGGTGACGATCTGGGCCTTGCGGATGTCGAGATCATCTGTATCCCGCTCCTGGATGAGCAGTCCGCCAATAACCCGGCGAAAATCATAGCCTGTATGGGAGGAGGGGACGCTTTGAGGAATTTCCAGGACTCGGACGTTTTTCTTGGCCCCGAGAATGGCCTTGGCCTCATTGTCGAAGGCGGGGGCGATGATCACTTCTAGGAAAACCTTGGCTAATTCTTCCGCTGTCTTCGCGTCCACGGTCCGGTTGAGGGCCACAATGCCGCCAAACGCCGACACGGGGTCAGTCTTCAAGGCCTTCTGATAGGCTGTCACGAGATCGCCGTCCGAGGTCGCGGCGCCGCAGGGATTGGCGTGCTTGATTACCACCGCCGCCGGCAGGTTGAAATCCGAAACCATCTGCCAGGCCGCGTCGGAGTCCATGATGTTATTATAGGACAATTCCTTGCCCTGGAGCTGCCGGGCATTGGCGACGGCCGACAGGAGGGGATTATTTTCCGTGTAGAAGGCCGCCTTCTGGTGGGGGTTTTCCCCGTAGCGGAGATCCTGGGCCATGGCGAACTGGAAGGTGTAGGTTTCCGGGAATTCCTTCTTGCTGCCGTCGGGGTTTATCTTGCCGAGATAATTGGAGATGGCGCCATCGTAACGGGCCGTTAACTGAAAGGTCTTGGTCGCCAAGCGGAAATTTGTCGTTTCCGAGATCTTCCCGCCGGTCCGCTGCATTTCCTCAATTATTTTTGAGTAATCGCCGGGATCAGTGACAACACTGACGAAACGGTAATTCTTGGCCGACGCCCGGAGCATGGTGGGGCCGCCGATATCGACGTTCTCCACTGCTTCTTCCAGGGTGCACTCCTCTTTGGCCACGGTATCCTCAAAACGATAGAGATTGATGACGACCATGTCGATGAGGTCAATGCCATGGGCCTGCACAGCCTCGATATGTTTGGAATTGTCTCTGAGGGCGAGGAGTCCGCCGTGAATCTTGGGGTGAAGGGTCTTGAGGCGACCGTCCATCATTTCCGGAAAGCCAGTATAATCGGACACATCACGCACTTCCAGACCGCTTTTCCGCAACTGCGCCGCCGTCCCCCCCGTAGAAAGGATTTCCACGCCAAATTTATTTAATTCCCTGGCAAAATCGATGATGCCATATTTGTCGGTGACGCTGATCAGTACCCGCTTGATGACGTTCAAATGCATAAATTATCTCCCTGTTTTTATTATAGGTACATGCAAACTAACCAGTAGCGAAAAAGATTTTTGAGCCGCTGCGAAGCCGTTTCTCAGAGGTTTCCTCGTATGGCCTCCATGTGGCGGACCCGCTTGTCGATGAGGGCTGCCGTACCGATGTCCGACCGGTGGGCGACGGGCCCCTGAATAGCGGAGACGGCATTTTCAGCCATGATTTCGGCATCATGCAGGTTATCCGCCATGCCGACAACACCTATGGCCCGGGACGTGGTCATATACAGGCCATCGTCCCTTTTGTCCACGGAAGAATAATATAGTCTCGCCTGACCCGTGTCTCCCACTTCGATTCTGGCTGCCGTCGATTGGGCGTCGGGATGGTCCTTGGGGAGGCCGTATCCCTTGGGAACGATGTATTTACATACCGTTGCCTTCTTGTCGAAGGTTACGGGAAGGCGGTCGAGGCCGCCGTTGATAATGGCCTCACAGATGTCCACAAAATCCGTCTGCAGGAGGGGAAGAATATTCATGGCCTCCGGATCTCCGAAGCGGGCGTTGTATTCCAGGAGCCGGATGCCGGACCGGGTGATCATGAAACCACCGTACATGACGCCTTTGTAATATGTGCCTGTTTCCCGGTAAATGGCGTCGGCGAATTGGCGGGTGATTTCCAGACCCGCCAAGACATCCTCTGGCTTTATAAACGGAAGGGAATGATTTTCGCAGGAATATGACCCCATGCCGCCCGTATTCGGTCCCTTGTCATCGACGAAGCGCCGTTTATGGTCCTGGACCGGTGGGGTGGCGACAACGTACTTGCCGTCGCAGAGACACTGGAGGGAAAATTCCTCCCCGGTCAGTTTTTCCTCAACGATCACCCGGTCATGTTCCCCAAGGATCTGACGGCAGATCTCCAGGGCCTCTTCCTTTTTAAAAAAATGATCCCCCTGAACCATTACCCCTTTCCCGCCCGTCAGTCCGTCGGGCTTCACTACCACCTCATCGAGGGCGGCGATGAATTCCGGAATGCCCTCCGGGGAAGTAAAAACGCGGAATTGCACATTTCCGGGGATGCCGTATTTTTCCGCGAGATTGCGGGTGAATGACTTCGACGTCTCCAGCCGGGCAAGGGATTTTGTGGGTCCCACCGCGGGAATTCCTGCCGTTAAAAGAGAATCGACAACCCCTTCGTTCAGGGGGTCTTCAGGGCCCACAATGGCAAAGGCCGTTTCATTGGCCCGGGCAAAATCAAGAATGGCGGCCATATCGCCGTATCCTCCGAGGCGCACGCCTTTGGAAAGATTAGCTATTCCGGGGTTATTGGCCTTCATGTAGGAAAATAGTCCGGGGTTCTTCAAGGAACGGACCACGGCTTCCGCAATTGCATGTTCCCGGGCGCCGTTGCCGATGAGAAGAATGTTGGGCATGGTATTTATTCCTCCCTTTTTCTTTTCGGGTTGTTGATTACCCAGTGTCGTGCTAAATATCGGAAAAGGACATTTCAGTCAATGACGGTTTCGCAAAAATTCATATGCTTTGTTGCGCTTCATTCTTCGTCAGTGCGACGTACACAAAACTACGCCTCATTCCCCATAATTCGTGCGCCTCGCCTATGGAGCTTTTTCGAAGCCGTCATTCATAAGGAGCGACAGAAAAAATGAAAAATAAGCGAATAGGTGCGGTTATTTTGGCGGCCGGCAAGGGAACGAGAATGCAGTCCGAGCTGGCCAAGGTTCTCCATCCCATCTGCGGGAGGACCATGCTGGCTTACAGCGTTGAGCTGGCGAAGGAGATAGGGGCGGACCGGATCGCAGCGGTGATCGGTCACCAGGCTGAGCGGGTTCGTGAAGCCTGCCCAGAGCAGGGAGTGATCTTTGTGGAACAGCAGTGGCAGCTAGGAACAGGACACGCCGTCCTCCAGGCGCGGGAGGCCTTTGCGGACTATGACGGCCTGATTTTGATCCTCTGTGGCGACGTTCCCCTCTTGAAGGGATCAACCGTCGAATCCCTTATCGCCAACCATGACGCTTCCGGCGCCGTTGTTACTGTGATGACTGTTATCCTGGATAATCCGGGAAGTTACGGGCGGATTGTCAAAAATGACGCCGGAGAGGTATTAAGGATCGTGGAGGCGAAGGACGCCACGGCGGGGGAAAAGGCGATCCGGGAAATCAACACGGGAATCTATTGCACCGATAGTCGCTTCCTCTTCAATGCCGTGGGACGGATCGAGAACAACAACGTCCAGAAAGAATACTATCTGACGGACATCATGGAGATTGCGCGGCGGGATGGGCATAAAGTGTCGGCCTATGTCGTCAGGGATGAGACGGAGGTTATGGGGATAAACACACCGGAGGACCTCGATTATGCCTGCCGCATCATGGAAAAGAAGGAACGAGGGAGAGTTGATTTTTGAGAATAGGTACACTGGCTTTTGACCACCCCATCTTTATGGCCCCGATGGCAGGGATTACGAATCTTCCCTTTCGAATCATGGTCCGCCGCTTCGGCTGCAGACTGGCCTTTACGGAAATGATCAGCGTCAATGGATTGGTCAGAGGTTCGCAGAAGACCTTCCGTTATCTTGATAGCGACCAGAATGACCGGCCTTTGGGAGTTCAACTTTTCGGAAATGACCCGGCCCTTATGGCCGAAGGGGCGCGTATCGTCACGGACCGGGGCGCAGATCTTATTGATATCAACATGGGTTGTCCAGTTAAAAAGGTGGTCCGGGCGGGGGCGGGGGCTGCCCTCCTCCGGGACCCGGAAAAGGCGGGCATGATTATACGGGCCGTGCGCAAAGCGACTCCATTGCCGCTGACGGTTAAGATCCGCACCGGTTGGCGCTCTTCTGAAATTAGCGCCCCGATAATTGCCAGGATTGCTGAGGACGAGGGAGCCAATGCCCTGGTCATTCATCCCCGGACGGCGGTTCAGGGCTTCAGCGGGACGGCGGACTGGACAGTCATTCAGACTGTGAAGGAGGCCCTGCATATTCCTGTAGTCGGTAATGGCGACATTCACAATCCCGGTGATGCCCGTAAAATGATGCGAATTACCGGTTGCGATGCGGTGATGATTGGTCGTGCCGCGCTCGGAAACCCATGGATATTCAGAAAGATAAGGGACTTATCGGGGGAGGGGGGGGCAGGTGGAAATTGTCCATCCGTGTCCCTTAGGGAGAGAGAGCAGGTCATACGGGATCATCTGGAAATTGAGACGGAGTACTCAGGAGAACGGGGAGGTGTTCAGATCTTTCGAAAACATCTCCTCTGGTATACGAAGGGTCTGCGCGGCAGCTCACCCTTTAGACAGAAAATCGGTGGGTTCCACGAACGGGAACCCATGTTGGAAGCACTGCATGCCTATTTTGAAGAAGTGAATAATACCCTTGACTTTTAGATGTCCTTTTGGCATAGTCGGCTGGCAGTTGATTATGAGAAAAGGTAGGGTGAGTCTGTGGAATTTGTAAAATTTAAGGAACTGGAAGAGAAAATTACAAAGATTCTTCAGGAAAAGGCGGTTTTAAAAACGCGCAGTCAGGAGTTGGAAGAACTCCTTAAAAATAAAGATAGAGAGTTGGAAGAGGCAAATAAAAAATTAAAGGGATTGAACGAGGAAAGGGAGACCGTACGCACCAAGGTAGATTCGTTACTCGATTTGCTTCAGGATATATAAGCTCCGCAATAAGCTCTCTCTGGGGTTATGCAGCTTGAAGAAGCGTTATTATATCAAGGTTATGGGACAAGATTTGTCGGTTGAGAGTGATGCAGAAGAGGAGCATGTTGCGAAGGTTGTCCAGTATGTCAATGACAAGGTAGAAGAGATTGGTAAGCAAACGAACCATTTCAACAGCCTGAATATAGCCATACTGGCGGCCCTGAATATTGCAGATGAATATTTTAGAGTAAAAGTTGCTGAGGAAATTATCCATAAGCAACTTGAGAGCAGGTCGGAGAAGTTAATCAGCCTGATCAACGAGACTGCTTGAACTTATTGATCATCCCCTGTAATGCATGTGATTAACTGATGTCTTTTGATCCAACACCTTGGAATCGGGGTCTGTCCTTTTTCGCCGTGTGCATGTCTGCCGGCATCCGTAGCAACGGAGGGCAGGAAGCCTGAAGCAACAACATAAGGCGCCCACTTTTAGGAACGTTTCAAAAAGGTGGTTGACACGGCATTAGCGGGGGTTCTTCTTGCCTTGGCAAAAGCCCCAGTGATTTTTCCTTAGTGAAATCCCTTTATAAAATTTGTTCCTTCCTCGAGAGGTTGTGTCCCCCGTCGTCTGATGCGGGGAAGCACCGGAAATGAGTCCAGATCTTATTCATGTGACCTGGATCGTGGATATACGTAATGAGGAGGTAGAATAGAATTGAGTACACTCATGATGATAATCTTGTTATTGGTCGCCCTCGGTATAGGCTTGGTTGTGGGCTATATGGCGATGTATGTCCTGTCAAAAAGGAAGATCGCCTCTTCGGGAAGCCTTGCTTCCCGAATCATTGATGAAGCAAAAAAGGAAGCTGAAAATATTACAAAAGAATCGATGCTTCAGGCAAAAGAAAACCTTCTCAAGGTCAAGACGGAATTCGATAGGGATACCAGGGAACGTAAAGGGGAGCTTGATGCCGTCGAGAAACGGATTCGTTCAAAGGAAGAAAATATTGAAAAGCGCTTGGATGGTCTTTCTCAAAAAGAAAGCAATATAGAGAACCGGGAAAAGGGGCTGATTCAAAAGGAACAATCCCTTCATGACAAGCATGAACAAATGAACCGGAATATCGAGGAACAGAAGGAGAAGCTGCAGAAGATAGCAGGAATTTCGTCCGAAGAGGCCAAGAATATGCTTATCCAGTCCATGGAGAGTGAGGCAAGGATTGAAGCAGCGACGACTATTCGTAAGGTGGAGGAAGAGGCAAAAAGAACGGCTGACAAAAAGGCCAGCGAGATTATTTCTTACTCCATTCAGAGGTATGCAGGTGAATTTGTGGCCGAAAATACAGTTTCTGTCGTCAATCTCCCGAGCGATGAGATGAAGGGGAGAATTATCGGCCGTGAAGGAAGGAATATAAGAGCCATTGAGGCGGCAACGGGGATTGACCTAATTGTTGACGATACACCTGAGGCCGTGGTGCTCTCTAGTTTCGATCCGATCCGGAGGGAAGTGGCCAGGATCTCACTGGAGCGGCTTATTTCCGATGGACGGATTCATCCGGGACGTATTGAAGATATAGTTAAGAAGGTTCGTACGGAAGTGGATACAATCATCAGGGAGACAGGGGAAAGAACCTGTTTTGATGTTGGCGTTCACGATGTAAATCCGGAGATTGTAACTCTTATTGGGAGCTTGAAGTTCAGAAGAAGCTTTTCCCAGAACGTTCTGCAGCATTCTATCGAGGTTGCCCACCTTACCGGGATGATGGCGGCGGAATTGAAAATGAATGTGAAAGAGGCCAAGCGTGCCGGTCTGCTCCATGATATCGGCAAGGCCATCGATCATGAAATCGAGGGTCCCCATGCCACTATCGGCGCCGATTTTGCCCGCCGTTTCGGGGAAGCCCCCAAGATAGTCCAGGCCATCGCCACCCATCATGACGACGGGAGAACAAATACCCTTCTCGGGGTCCTTGTTCAGGCGGCGGATACCCTGTCGGCTGCCCGGCCCGGGGCCAGACGGGAGATGCTGGAGTCCTATGTAAAACGTCTGGAAGAACTCGAGGCCATCGCCAATTCTTTCAATGGCGTGGATAAATGCTTTGCCATCCAGGCGGGGCGGGAAATCCGGATCATGGTGGAAAATGAGAAGATTTCCGACAATGACGCCGTTATGCTCTGCCGGGACATCGTAAAGAAAATAGAGGCGGATCTAACCTATCCCGGACAGATCCGGGTTACGGTAATCCGGGAAACCCGTGTCACCGATTATGCGAAATAGAATGAGCGGCGCCTATGCGAATATTGTTTATTGGAGACATCGTCGGCAAACCCGGCCGTCGGGCTGTCCATGAACTGCTCCCAGAACTAATAAGCAGTTACCAGATAGATTTTGTCATTGCCAACGGTGAAAACGCCGCCGCGGGCTTTGGTATAACCAGAGAGATTGTGGAAGACCTATTCGATGCCCGGATCGACGTACTGACGATGGGAAATCATGTCTGGGACAAGAAGGAAATCCTCGATTTTATCGGTGACTATGAATCCCTCATCCGTCCGGCCAACTATCCGGGGTCGGTCCCTGGCCGGGGCAGCGTAGTGATGCCAAGCGCTAAGGGCTATCATGTTGGGGTCATTAATCTGATGGGAAGGGTCTTCATGCACTCCCTCGAATGCCCTTTCCGGACTGCAGAGCAGGAAATCGAAAAAATCCGGAAACGTACAAAGATAATCCTTGTCGATATGCATGCGGAAGCGACCTCGGAAAAGATCGCCCTGGGCTGGTTTCTGGATGGAAAAGTAACAGCGGTGGTGGGAACCCATACCCATGTCCAGACTGCTGATGACCGGGTTCTCCCCGGGGGAACGGCTTATATCACCGATGTAGGCATGACCGGACCTTTTGATTCTGTCATTGGTACCCGCAAGGAACTCGTTCTGGAGAGATTTCTCACCCAGATGCCCAACAAATTTGATGTAGCCAAGGGAGATGTCCGCCTTCAGGCAGTCCTGATAGATGTTGACGAGAAAACCGGCCGCGCCCTGAGCATCGAGAGACTCTCACTGCCCCTGCATCAGCCGTACGGATGATGCAATAATGAAGTTATTGTTTCGACCTTGACCATCCACTTGAAGGGGATGGTCAAGGTGAATATTTTGATGAAAATCGGGTTGCGGGGAGGTATGCCAAGGTGAAAAATGTCTATGATGTTTTTATGGAACGGGGCTTTGTTGAACAGGCGACGGATGATCAAGCGATCAGCCAGCTTCTCGATCGTCAAGAAATTACCTGTTATATCGGTTTCGATCCCACTGCCACGAGCCTACATATTGGTTCCTTGGTCCCCATCATGGCCCTTGCCCACATGCAGCGTCATGGTCACCATCCCATTGCTCTGATCGGTGGCGGAACGGGTTTGATCGGCGATCCGAGCGGCAAGACGGAAATGCGCCAGGTCCTCACCCGGCAACAGATCGATTACAATGCCCAGTGCCTGCAGCAACAACTATCCCGCTATCTTGATTTTGCTGAGGGGAAGGCCCGTTTGCTCAATAATGCCGACTGGCTGACAAAACTTAATTATATAGAATTCTTGCGAGATATCGGACGACATTTTAGTGTGAACAAGATGCTGGCTGCCGAGAGTTATAAAATTCGTCTCGAGAAAGGGCTCAACTTCATTGAATTCAATTATATGCTCTTGCAGGCCTATGATTTTCTATATCTTTTCAAGAACCATGACTGTGTTATGCAGATGGGTGGCAACGACCAGTGGGGCAATATGCTGGCGGGAAGTGATCTTATCCGTCGTATGGAGGGTAAGACGGCCCATAGCATGACCTTTCCTCTGATTACGACTGCTGCTGGACACAAGATGGGGAAGACGGAAAAAGGGACGGTCTGGCTTGATGCCCGCTTGACATCTCCCTACGATTACTATCAGCACTGGATAAATACTGAAGACGAAGATGTGGAGAGGTTTCTCGCTTTATTCACTTTTCTTCCCATTGAGGAAATCCGGCAGGTCCGGGCCTTGACCGATGTACGTCTGAACATGGCCAAGGCCGTTCTTGCCTTTGAGGCAACCAGCATAACCCACGGCGAAGAAGACGCCACTGACGCCTGGCAGGCCTCGACCCGGGCATTTCGGCCGAAACCGGTAGCAGAAGGTATTTTACCTTCGAGCACAATTCCGAGAAAAGAGAGTTCTGCTGATCTTTCCGCAATACCATCCCTAGAAAAAGCACGTGCGGCTTTTGAAAAGGGAATCCCTGCCTATGAGCTTCTTCATGAGACCGGATTATGTTCTTCCCGCGGGGAGGCAAGACGTCTCATTGAACAAGGTGGGGCATACATCAATGATGTTCAAATTGTTTCCTATGATGAAAAAATCCATATGCACCATACAGATGAACTGGGTATGATCCGCCTAAGGAAGGGAAAGAAGAAGCATTTTCTGGTCATTGCAAAATAGTGGAAAAAAGTTCTTGACTCTTCTGCTGATCCGAAGTAGAAACCTCGTCTGTTCTTTACATCGGTCTTCAACGGGGAAACAAGTTCGTTAAAATTAGTTCTTGACTTTCCCAAGAAATCTCTGTAGAAAATCAAATCTTGGCGCGAATGATTTTTTGAAAGCGCTGAAAAAAAGACTTGACATAGGATGCGGGTTGAGTTAGTTACCGCGGCTCGTTTCCTGTGGGCTCTTTGGCAATTGAATAGTGGGATGATTGATTTGTGGGTCCTTATAAACACAAATTTGAGTTAGTAACTTGAGATAAAATCTCAGCAAGGATTAAAACTGGAGAGTTTGATCCTGGCTCAGAACAAACGCTGGCGGCGTGCCTAACACATGCAAGTCGGACGCGAAAGGGCTTTCGGGCCTGAGTAAAGTGGCGCACGGGTGAGTAACGCGTG
>CAISJV010000028.1 GCA_903885795.1 uncultured delta proteobacterium
AACACAGAGTCTTAGTGGTGATTATCACCCGTAAAAGACCAAGAATTCAAATGATGGACTCCAGTAAATGACAAGACGGCATAGGTGGATCTCGTTAGCCCCTCGCAAGAAATAAAATTCTTCGAGGGGCTTTTGTTTGTGAGCATTTTGTTGTGATACTGGGGCAGGTTTAGTTTGAAACCAATGACTGCCCCCCTTATATCTCCTAGCGTAACTGAATGCTGACATTTGGCAAGGAGATGGTTATACCAGGCATCAAAGGTCTTGGAACATATACCACCGGCTGAGATGCGCGAACGGGAATATAGTAGGCATGCTGATAATACACTCGACGGTCGTGATTGTCATATTGGTAATGTGGTCTCTCATACCTGTCATGATTGTCATACCTGTTGTCATTTTGCCAGCCTGGACCATATGCAAAAGCGGAAGCCGCAGAAAGCATCACAATTAGACTTGTAATAAAGGTCATGGCTATTTTTTTCATGGTTAGATTTCTCCTTTCGAGAATGTTTTGTTTTAGCTTTGAATACAGCATATGCCGTGCCAAGAAATTTGTGAGCAGCGCATCATTATAATATTGCAAGCTTATTTACAAAATGGTGCCTCAATATACCTCTTTATCTCCCGCCATCCAGCAGGAATGTGGATAAATATTATTCAGTTTCAGTGTACAATTGGATAAAATATATGCGCTTCCATCATTATTAAATAATCACCCAAAAAAATAGCCGGCACAGATTCCCATCTCAGGAAACCCATGCCGGCCATTTTCATTCTCATTCATTCACACCCCTACTTCACCATCGCCATGATCATGCCGCCAACTTTGTGTAATCGAAAGCTGCTTTCCGTCTACAGTCCGTTTCTTTGTGCGGCTTTCCTATAACTGTTAATCAGAATCACCTATTTCCAAGATACCTACTATGACTGGCCTATGGGGATATTCTCCCACCCCTTGTGCTGCCATTCGCGCCTTTTGATATTCAATGGTGCATGGGCAATAATCGCAATCCCATTCATAACCATGCCCACAGTCATACTCTTCTCCCCAGTCTGTGTTTGAGTAGTCGAGCTTGCAATCAAGCGATACGATTTTCTTGTATCTCTGGCTATTTTTCTAAGGAGGATTGCTCATGCTCCCTCCTTCCCCTTATCAACAACTATCAGTTCAATCTTTTGATCCTTTCTTTTCTTTCCTTTATTCAGCATCCACAATACATCTCTGATGTGTTCTATGGGGGAATGATGCGAATATTCTCTTTTTTCTCCATTGCACTCAACTACATAATGGTTATTACAATATGACAATCCAGGATCGGTGCGTGTTATAGTTACCTTTGTCATTTCGCTTCCTCCTTCTCCGTAGCACCGTTGACCTCCTTCACTATCTTCATAAATCTTTCAAGGGCCGCAAATATTTGTGGCTCCAAGTATATCTGATTCTCCACAGAAATCCCGTTCTCAGTGGTGAGAATCAGATTTGAGCAGTCGTCCCACTCGGCATACACACCGTCACCGAGGTAGCTTTTCATATTCCCTCCTTTTAAACTCCAGTAGAACAGAGCAATATCTTTCAGGATTAAGGAGCCAGTCAAGCCATGATTTCCCTTTTGTAGGTTCCCACTTTAAATAACAGTATTCTTCAAATGCCATATCATCGAAATCCTCTACCAGCTTATCTTTCAAGGCCATCATGGTTAGGGGGCTGCTATCATCCAAGAGATTGTCTTTCGGGTACGGAAGAAATTCACATCTACTATTTGTGGGCAATAACCATTCAGTTAATATTTTTCTCCCTTGATCATCCATCAATTTCCCTCCTCCTGCAATGAAACGAGTTTATATTGGAATTCAGTACAGACAGGCAAATAATCACATCCCCATCTACTCAATGCCGCATATCAATTTCTCAATAATACCCACCGCATTTTCTCCGAATTTATCTTTAACAAAATCTTTCAGACTGGTAGTTCCGTCCTCATAATCCCCGTATCGTTCTTTCAAAGCATCATCAAATTTGGTGATATCAAACCCGTAGAAGGGATCAAAGTAATTCATGATCTGCCAGCCAAATACAACCTTAAACTTACGTGCTATTCCAGCATTGGGATAATTAAACATTGGGAGACCCTCTCTTCCTTTTACAATGGCCAGCACAGAAATCTCACGACCTCCATGCCGGCCATTTCATTTCACTCTGATAAATCTCTACTTCACCATCGCCATGATCATCCCGCCAACCTTCTGCAATCGAAAGCTGCTTTCTGCCGGTAATTCCTGATACTGGGCGGCCTTGGTATAGACATTGACCACATTGAACATCGTCTGCCCGTATTCCAGAGGCATTGCCCATTATACGGCTTCTTTTTCTTCCTTGTTTAGCAGGAATTGCCGATTGAAGTTGTTGATGGTGCTCTCCGGATTTTCAACTTTGCTCTCCAGAGATAACCGGACCTGCTCTTTATGCTTTCCCAATTCATGAGAAATGTTGCTCATGACATCCGTTAATTCTGAAAGGATTTTGGTTGATACATGGCGATATGAAGCGGATACTTCAGTCTTGGAGATCATCCCGTTTGTGCAGGCCAATCTCAACATGAAAGCGGCTATTGATAATGAAGACAATCCGACTTCAGAATTGCTCACAGATATGCCGGGGGTCATCCTCTCGCCATTAAATTGAAAAGTCATGTTACCGTCAGGAATGTTCAATGACATGAATTCATTATCCAGACTGCACTGGACTCTGGTTGCCGGGTCATAACCAATGTCATAAAGCTTATCCATGACCTCCATGTTATCGGTCGGGATATATCTCGGAGTGAAGATTGCTCTGACATCCTGGCCATCGAATCGGAAGAATAATTTCTCATGTGTTTCTTCCTGTATCCAATGGTTCATATTCAATGCCTGAATATCCTGCGGACACCGTCTCAGATAGTTAATCGGAATCCCCAAACGGCATGATATGGACTGTTGGGCAACTGGTCTTAAAAGGTGTGTCCTGCCTCCGATCCTGATGGTGTCAAGGTTATTAAAGGATATGTCCTTGACCTTGATAAATTCATCAACATGGTTACGGGACATATTTTCAACTCTTTCATGGACCCTGGCAAGGGTTGTCATGTGTGACATAGGTATTTCCTCCTCTTTGAAAGGTTAATTGTTTATGAAATCTGAATGGGATTAGATGGATTTTATTCTATTGCCGCCAGCTATGCGGTTAAGCTCTCGAACCAAATCCAGGCGCTTAAATGTGATGTGCAGGCTTCGTTTCTTATGCCACTTGCAGCGAAAATACTCTGTTTCCGCTTCCCAACGGTTCTCTCTGATTGCCGTCTTGATTGTAGTGACCAGATCGTGAGGATATTTTGTGCTGCCTTTGCCATCTAGGAGATGGAAAACATTGTCCAGGTTGATTAAACTCTGTTCACGGCGATATTCAAGCATACAGCTTCCATAGGAGCAATCAACCATGTAGTTCATGATCACCTTTGACCCTATTTCAAATTCTGTATTGGTCTTGTATTCGGATCTCGGTGGCCGAAGCATGTCAAATACTTCACAACAGGCTTCCTTGAATAAGTTGGGGAGGTTACATGCGAGATTAGAGATAAATGCCTGAACGGTTTCTGTTTCCACTTCTGGAAGTTTTTCATCTTCGATCATCCTGTCCAGGTCTTTATTTTTCTTTTCCGTAAGCAGATGCCGGATCTGTGTTTTTTCAACGATGAAGCCCCACATGGTCTTTTTCATCGCATCTTTATTCTGCTGGGCGGCTTGATTTAAGTCCCCATAATAGAGATTTGCCTTCATAACTTCGGCTCTCCAGTTCCCACCGTTGTCTCCGTAAATATCATTAAGATGTTTCTTCGCGGCAGCCAGGTGATTGAATGCTTCATCGACCTCTTTAATGGCCATCTGGTAACTATTGATCATGGTATTGATCGGTACGAATCTCATGAGATCTGTGTTCATTGTCATTCCTCCCGTGATGCAACTTCAACGTACATCTTCGGCATACACGCACAATTACTGTTCAAGAGACTCAACTTCGAGATACGATCAATCAGACTCTTTTCCTGATTGGTGAGTTCAATTGTAAAGGTGGTTTCGTCATCACAGCCTTTTAAAGTTATTGTATAGATCATAAGCCTCCTGATTATTGTTGGTAGATGCCGCCTATTTTCAGGGGCATGATTATCCCTAAACGATCATGGTCTTCGGAAGCGATAACAAGCTTGGGACTCTCTTCACCCATCTCGAATTGCATGTGCCCTTCCATACGAATGTCTTCCAGGTATTTGAGGTTGTAGCAATGTCGGGTGTTCATGAAGACATGATATGCAAAATGCGATTTGTTGATGGGTTCCTGTTTTTTGTCCATATAACATTGGAATGGCGGGATGCCGTTTTTACACTGAAAGGGGACTACGTTCCATATGGGCGGGTAATTCTCAAGAGAGAGGGTTTCACTCTTAGCCAAAAGGATTTCATTAGTCTTAACGGTCAGAATTTCATAAAGTCCTGACTCGAAATCCCAGTCGTTCAATGCAATATGCAGTCTGTGCCCATCGCAGCCGACCATGAAATCTTTATCAATGTAGAGGTGCTTCAGGTTTTCTCTGATATCATCCCCTGAAACGGCTTTCATGCACCATAGGACAGTTTCAAATAGCTTTGCCATTCTGCCATCTCTGGTGTTGACGACTCGTATTGTATTCACGATTATTTGATCTCCTTTCTATCAAGACTAAACAGCAGTGAGGCCTTTCTCTTGGATCTCCTCTTCGATCTTCATTATCACGGCACGTTCTTCCGCTGCCTCTTCTGATTCCATGTCGCTATCTTTCAGGACATCTCTGTCAATCACGGAAACATCTGCATCAGGATCAGAGCAATACACCTCCGTAATCAAGCCGCCTTCAAGTTCAATGATTATTCGTGTCATCTTGATGCTCCTTTCAAGGAAATCTCAGATGATGATGAAGCGTGATATTGATGTGCACCCAAGCACTGCCGATCCTGAGCATGTCTTCCCAAGAGATCTGAGTACGGTCATACAGTTGACGATAAAGGCAGCAGTGATGTTCCAACTGATCCGGGTTATCCATATCGGTTATGCTGCGGCTGTTCCAATTTTTATCACTGCCTGGAAGATAACGATCAGAATTTATCATAAGACAGATGCCTATCGTGAATTTCGCAAGGATATGATCCTTCTTGAGTATTCCGATCCAAGCCGCCACCCGAATATGTTTGAAAGCGCCACCTGAATATGATTCATTCCGCCACCCGATTCCGAAGGAATCCGCCATGGGAATATGATACATTCCGCCACCCCCTGATGAGGGGATAGTAGCC
>CAISJV010000029.1 GCA_903885795.1 uncultured delta proteobacterium
CGTCAGGTAATATGGGGTCTGGTTAGCAAACCGGTGATAAAAAATTCGGTGGACTTTCCTGTGTTTTGAGTATAACCGTTTGTAACGTTGAATTTTAGAAGGGTGATTTTTCGGGGTGGCGATGTTACGTGTAACTTCCTGAAATCAGCAAAATGTCAATCTTAAAGAAAATGCAAGATCACAAGTGAAAAGCAGCAACTGGCGGCATAGAATAATATCGAATTTATCCTTTCGAATAATGAACGCATAAATAAACGATTCTGAGTCTCAGAATTTTTCATCATCTTTAGATGTCGAGCGGGTGGGTTAATGTTTAAGGAACCAGATGATAATCCCAGTTGCTTGGATAGCCCCCTTCCAGACAGCGGCAGTAGTTACCCCCCCCCCCCGACGTTCTAACATATTGTTTTCACACGGCAATTATTTCTCGCTACATCTGCAAGGTTCCATACGCTAACCCGTACAGTCGGCGCGGCTTTTGTGGTAGAAGGCCAATATTCCGAAAGGGCAAGACCATAACCGGAGGCAATTATGACAGCAAGTAAAAAGACCAAAGTAAAAAAATCCGTTGCACCACTTGATTCCAAGGCAATCGAGGAACCACCAGACACGGTCGCGGGAGGGACAGATTTAAATCTATCTCCCAGCACCCAGGCGGAGGCAGACACGTTCAGCCACGGGCAAGTGGATTTCCCCATTGTCGGCATCGGCGCCTCCGCCAGGCGGGTTAGCGGCCTTCGAGGCATTCTTTTCCGGCATGCCCGCCGACATCGATCCGGGTATGGCCTTTGTATTGGTCCAGCACCTGGCCCCGGATCACAAGAGCATCCTCACCGACCTCATCCGGCGCTACACCCGCATGCAGGTATCCGAGGTCACGGACGGGATGGTAGTGCAGCCCAATTGCGCCTACATTATCCCCCCCAACCGCGACATGGCCTTTCTGAACGGGGCACTCCAACTGCTGGAACCCGCCTTCCCCCGTGGCCAGCGCCTGCCCATCGACTTCTTCTTTCGCTCCCTCGCCCAGGACCAGCGGGAACGGGCCATCTGTATCATCCTTTCCGGCACAGGCAGTGACGGCACCCTCGGCGCCCGGGCCATCAAGGGCGAGGGGGGAATGGTCATGGTCCAGAACCCGGCTTCTACCGAATACGATGGCATGCCGCGGAGCGCTATCGCTACGGGTCTGGTGGACTACGAGCTGCCGCCTGCCGAGATGCCCGCCCAGCTCATCGCCTATGTGGCCCATGCCTTCGGCAAGCCGCCCCGGACCGCTTCCGCCCCGGCGCCCAAGGCCGATAACGCGCTGAAGAAAATTTACATCCTGCTGCGCGCCCAGACCACTCATGACTTTTCCCAGTACAAGCCCTCCACCATCCACCGCCGCATCGAACGGCGCATGGCCGTCCACCAGATCACAACGATGGACATGTACGTCAAGTATTTGCAGCAGACACCGGTGGAGGTGGAAGCCCTCTTTCGCGATCTCCTGATCGGCGTAACCAATTTCTTTCGCGATCCGGAGGCGTTCAAGGCCCTCGAAGAACAGATCATCCCCAAGCTCTTTGCCGGCAAACGTGCGGACGCTGTAATCCGCGTCTGGTCGCCGGGCTGCTCCACCGGCGAGGAGGCCTATTCCTTAGCTATTCTCCTCGCCGAACGTCAGGAGGCGATGAAGCAGAGTTTCCAGGTCCAGGTATTTGCCACCGACATAGACATCCATGCCATTGCCACGGCCCGGACCGGCCTCTATCCGGCCAGCATCGCCGCCGACGTCACGCCGGAGCGGCTGAAACGGTTTTTTACAGCCGAGCCCGACGGCACCGCCTACCGCATCCATAAAGGCATCCGCGACATGCTGGTCTTCTCCGAGCAGAATGTGATCAAAGACCCGCCCTTCTCCAAACTCGACCTCATCAGTTGCCGTAACCTCCTGATCTATATGGGTGGCGACTTGCAGAAGAAACTCATGCCCCTCTTCCACTACGCCCTGAACCCGGGCGGTTTTCTTTTCCTGGGCACTTCGGAGACCGTGGGCGAGTTCATGGATCTGTTTGCCGTGGTGGATCGCAAGTTGAAGCTGTATCAGCGCCGTGAGGATATTCACAGCGCACAGAGAGCAGTCAAAGGCCGTTTTCTCCCGGCCATGACGGCGCTGGATGTGGCGTTCCCCCGGACCATCGAAAAGCCGATGGGGCAAAAGAAACTGCCCCTCCGCGAGCTGACTGAACAGGCGCTTTTGAAGCAGGTTGTTCAGGTCGGCGCCCTCGTCAACGCCCATGGCGATATTCTCTATTTCCACGGCCGCACCGGCCTGTATCTGGAACCGGCCCCAGGCGAGGCGGGTTCCAGCAACATCCTGAAGATGGCCCGCGAAGGTTTGCGGCACGAACTGACCACGGCCCTGCACAAAGCTGTGGGGACAAAAGACATCGTGCGCTACCCGGGGCTGCGCGTCAAAACCAACGGCGACTTCACCACGGTCAACCTGACGATCCGCCCTGTATCCATAGGCCCTGCCGCGGCTCCTGATGCGCCCATGTATCTTGTCATCCTCGAGCATGCTCCGCCTCTCGACCCCGTACAGGTGCAGCAAGCCGCCGCCTTGCAAGTTACTGAAGTACCGGAGGACGGTGCCGGTATCGCCACCGACGTGCGCATCGCATTGCTCAAGCAGGAACTTCGGGCTAAAGAGGAATATCTCCAGACCAGCCATGAGGAACTGGAGACCTCCAACGAAGAACTCAAGTCTTCCAACGAGGAGATGCAGTCGGTAAATGAAGAATTGCAATCCACCAACGAGGAGCTCGAGACCTCCAAGGAAGAATTGCAATCGGTAAACGAGGAGCTGTCCACTGTCAACAATGAAATGCAAACCAAGGTAATGGATTTGTCGCGGGCCAACAACGACATGAACAACCTCCTGGCCGGCACGGGCATCGCCACCGTCTTCGTGGACCACGGGCTTCACATCCTGCGCTTCACCCCCACCGCCACCGGGATCATCAACCTGATCCTCTCCGACGTGGGGCGGCCCGTAGGCCACATCGTCTCCAATCTGGTGGGCTACAATCGCCTGGTGGCGGACACACAAGCGGTGCTGGACAATCTAATTCCCAAAGAGATGGAGGTGCAGACAACTGCGGGTGCGTGGTACACGATGCGCATTATGCCCTATCGCACTATGGACCACGTGATCGAGGGCGCCGTGATCACCTTTGTGGACATCACGGAGGCGAAGAAAACTCAGGAAGCGCTGAGGAATAGTGAGGAACGTTACCGGAACATGCTTGAGTGGTCTCCCAACGCGATCGTCGTTCATAGGGACGGAAAGATAATTTATGCCAATATGGCAGCCATTAAGATGTTTGGCGCAACGTCTCTGAAAGACCTGTTTGACAAACCTATCTTCGATCGGATTCATCCGGATTATCATCAAACCGTGCTGGCACGGGTGCAGAAGATGACCGATGAGGGCGTCAGCGTGCCGCTGATCGAGCTGAAATATGTCAAGCTCGATGGAACGATAATCGATGGCGAAGTCCAGGGCACACCAATTTCATACGATGGACTACCGGCCGTTCAGGTTGCCATTCGCGACATCACCGAACGCAAGCAGACTGAGGAGGCACTTAGTAAAGCCAATGAACTGCTCCGCCTCTCTGGGGTAGTGAAAGATCTTAAATGATTGAGGAATAAGTTCATGACTAAGAAGGAAACCCATCCAAAGCAGGTAACGGATTTGCGCCGACAGGCCGAAGAGATCGCCCGGGGGAAAGCCGCCCAGTCGCCGGAAAATCTGGAGTTATTGTCATTCGAAGAAACCCGGCAGACACTCCATGAACTTAGGGTCCACCAGATTGAGCTGGAGATTCAGAACGAGGAGTTGCGCCTGATGCATAAGGAACTGGAATCAGCACGAACGCGCTATTTCGACCTCTATGACATGGCGCCGGCGGGCTATGTCACAATCAGCGAGAAGGGGCTGATCCTTGAGGCCAACCTCACCATTGCTACCCTGCTGGGTGTAAGGAGAGTCGATCTGGTCGGGCTGCCGTTTTCCCGGTTCATCGTCAAGGAAGATCAGGAAGTCTACTATCCGCGTCGTAAACTGCTCTTTGATACAGGAGCGCCGCAGGTCTGCGAAATGAGAATGGTTAAAAAGGACGGGACGGCATTCTGGGCGCACATGGAAGCAAACGCAGCGTCGGACGATGACGATGCTCCCGTATGCCGCATCGTGATCGTCGATATCACCGAGCGAAGGCGGGCGGAGGATGCTCTAACTGAGGCCCTCACCAGACTGAAATTTCTGGCCGACGCCCAACGTGATTATCTGCATGCCATTTCTCATGAACTGCGCACGCCGATGAGCGGGGTGTTGGGTATAGCGGAGTTGGCGCTTGAGGAACTGTGTGAGGAGCAGCGAATCAAGTATATGGTGATCTTTGAGAGTTCCAGAAATCGTCTCATCATGGCAGTTGACAGTGCATTGCTCCTGGCGGAGCTGCAGGGAGAAGGCGCAACTCTTCCGACAGTTCCAGTCGATCTGGTTGCAATCGTTACGTGTTCGTCATGCTCACTTCAGGAAGCCTTTCTCGCAAAGGACCTGTCTGTCGTCGTCCCGCAAACGCAATCAGTCCTTGTCCTCGGCAATGAAGATCTCCTGCGCCAAAGCACTGAAACCCTGCTGAAAACCGCCCTAAAAATGGCGACCGTCGGCACGCCCATCTCTGCGCAATTTGACGAAGATCATGACCGTGCAATTCTACGACTCGTTTTTCAAGGACAGCCGCTGCCGGACACGCTGAAGCGTACCTTTTTCGACACGTTTTCTTACGCTCGTTCCAGTTCCTGTGTGCAGGAACTCGGCCTGGCTATCCCCTTAGCAGCACATGTTATTCGGGCCATGGGAGGCAATGTCGATCTTCGGGAAACCTCCACCGGAATGGAAATACTCATGGCCCTTCTGAAGAGCTGCGATCAAAAAGAAACATAACATCTGCACAGGACGAGATCGTATATTTGACACCTGCCTACATTGTGCAGCAGGAGAAAGGATGGAAAGGGGAGATGATCGAGGCAAGGCCTACACTGCTGGTGGTGGATGACGCGGAGACCAATATCGACATCCTTCTCTATGGCATGGGGGAATACTACAAGGTGCGTATCCTGCATGGGAAATAGGATTGTCAAGCATAAACCAGCAGGAATATTAAGGTCTTTGGGGTTCACACATTGTAATCAGAGGTTCTAAGGGAGTTGTCACACATGGAGAGTGACTTTCTTTAAAACGTCCGACTGATCGAGGGCCATACCTTTTCGAAATTTCGCAAAACCTTTCTTCGCCTAAAGGGGCATTGGTGCCTTATCTTACGCTATTGCAATTTTCCAGTAGGGGCTTCCATGGACGGTCGTTTCAAAATGAAGCATGAAGATTAAAAAAAACGGAAATGAGACACTACCAATTACACATTACTCTCATAATGAGGCGTCAATATCAAGCTGCCCTTTGTATTCCAGGTTTTACGAATTGATAACACATTAGATGCATTGACGAATAAGCCGTGCTTTGGCTCGCGGCATAGTATTTGCTGTTCCCTTCATCAAGAGTATCGATGTCTAAGGGTTGCAAACAATGAATCAGATATTGACGTTTAATTCAAAGATCAGTAAATTTCAGACTTATCCCTCTGTCCGAGGTTTTGCCAATTGCTTGGAGTATACGTTGGAGATCGAAACAAAGGCGAGCAAAGTTCATCCGGTTTTTGAATTAATGCGGATGCCCACGGAAAATGTTAGTCATGCAGAAATGTCAATTATACATGAGAGCAGGATTCATTAAAAAGCACAGCAGGGGCGAACGCAGGTAAATGCTGTTAACTTGTCCTTTCAAGCTTATTACGTAGCTCAAACGCTTCCGTTGCATGGAGGTTATAGAAGGTTGGATATTACGGCGTAGATTAGATGTCGAGGCCATGCGGTAATGATGACGATTAACAGAATAATGGGTTATCTTTAGGGGCAATAGGTTGCAAACAAACTTGCAAAAATCTTTGCTAATCATTGACACAGAAATCGATGCTGGCCTTATCGCGGAAGCGCTGGCCGGTGATTACGCCGTTCATGTGTCCATAGATAGAGAGTCCGCATTACGTAGCGCAGTGGATATCCCTCCGGATTTAATCCTCATGGAGGCAATGATAACGGGAATGGATGGCTTTGAGGTCTGCCGCTTTTTGAAGAATGATCTGACCACGCGGGACATCCCAATCATCTTTCTTACCACCCTGAACGAGGATGTCCATGAGACCCGTGGCCTGGAACTAGGGGCTGTCGATTACATCACCAAACCCTTCAACCCGGCCGTCGTTAAGGTCCGCATTCGTAACCAATTTGAGCTGAAAAGGAACAGAGATCGTCTGGCGGCTACGGCGGTAGAGCAGACCAATGAATTGACCGAGGCTCGCAACCACCTTAAATCACATGATGTTGTCCAACATGATTATCTACATGCCATTTCACATGAACTGCGCACACCGATAAACGTTGTGCTCGGCGTAGCGGAAATGGCTCTCGATGATCTGAAAGAGGAGCAGCGAAACGAGTATATGGCGATCTACGAGCCATCTCGGCGTCGTCTCCTCATGGCTGTTGACAATGTATTGCTTATGGCCAATATGTTGGGAAAAGGAACCTCAATCCCGACCTTTCCAGTTGATCTCTTTGAAATCGTCACAAAGTCTTGGTGCTCTATCCGAGGAGCTTTTTTCTGTAGCGAGCTGTCCATCGTTGCCCCCCAAGCAAAACCAGGCCTGGTCCTCGGCAATGAAGAACTCCTGCGCCAAAGCGTTACAACCCTCCTGAAAACCGCATTGAAAATGGCGACCCCCGGTACACCCGTCACTGCAAAATATGGAGAAGGACAGGAGCAGGCAATCTTGCGTCTCGTTTTTCAGGGTTCGCCCCTTACGGACGAGCTGCAACGCACCTTTTTTGATGCCTTTTCCTACGATCGTTCCAGTTCCTGTGTGGAAGATCTCGGCCTAGCCATCCCCCTGGCGGCGCATCTTGTCCGCGCCATGGGAGGGTCCGTCGATCTCCGGGAAACCTCCTCTGGTGTTGAAATCTCTCTGACTCTCCTAAAAACTGTTCTAGATCAACTACCTCAGCATATAATGCATTAAATATGAATGTATTAGATACTCCACTGAATATTGAATTGTATCAGAGGCAATTACTGAAGCTAAACGATGATCAATCACTTTCATTGGATTGAAGCATATGTCTCTAGGCATACTAACGTGCAATTTTCTTACGGTATTTGCCCCGCTTGCATATAAAAACTCTACCCTAAATTTAGCAGCGATTAATGATTTGCTTCAAAAAGATATTGGCGATGTCCATAATCAACGACGAAATTATTATTACCTCGGCAATTAAATCTCTCCGGGTATATTCCCCGAAGCTTGCTTCGTTCCTTGGGTTTTAGATACCCCGTAGCTTGCTGCGGGGTAGTTCATTAGAGCCATTATGGACATTGACTTGCAGTAAATATGTGCATTGTGGAGAAATGATAGTCATGTTTATTTGCCGGTGTAATAGGTGTAGATAAATTTATGATAATCTTTTAAACATCCAAGAATTACGGAGGGGTTTGGTGACATATAATAGAAAATTGCTAAGTAAGTATCCTGTCAGCAAATATTTAGATCTTATAGATCAGTATCCAGGAATAGAGATTTACACATACGCGAGTGCAGATATATTACAATTATGCAGAGAAATCATCACAGAATATGGGGAGCAAAAATTGGAAATATATCATAAAGATGTACTAATATCGCTAATAAACCGTTCACGAGCAAAGCTGAAGAATGCACCGTTATCGGAAGATATTAAAGGTTTGTACGAGATGGATTTCTCCAGAATCATTAAAGACATTCAAATGAATACACATAAAGAAGGTTTCTATTTATACCCACAGGACAAATTCATGAAAGACATTGGGGTATGCAGTTTAAGAATAATTCCGGCCGGCGCCCAGAAAATAAACGTCTATAGGTTACCAAGGCGTTTCTTGTTCAGTAATGGGATTCTTCAATTTTTCAGAGGAACGATTATGGCGATGTTAACACTTAAAGGCTTTCAACCGATCTATGATATGCATACTGATTCACATGACCCTCATTTGATCAGTGAATGGCACTATGATGGATGGGTTCGCTTTTATAAAAGGGTTGCTGAATTATTGAAAGTAAATAGCAATATCATCGGCATATATGGTATTGGATGGCCCTTTGATCCTCAACTGGAACATATTAGCCCTAGGCAGGCATATTTAAGAAAACTGGTAACAGAAAATGGCGGATATCTCTTCTATATCGGACCCAGCATGAATGCGATAAAAAGTTCAACATTTAAATCGGAAAAAAGGAGAAGTCTTTATGAATCTGGCAAATATATTCCAAAAGAATATATGGTGGTGTGGCCAAGAAAATCATTAATAGCATGGGCAAATGGAAGCTGCTAATAAATAATCCTTGAAAGGGATCCAGATAAAACAAAATATGTTTTGGGGATTTCTCTAATTATTTTTTGATGGCATGAAGATGGTCAACTTTTCAAAACTAACATTCGCTATGTCAGTCCTACTTAAATATCTTTTCAAAACAAATATCAAATTTGATAATAATCACAGTACGATACACGTTCTATTTGCGCTTGTAGATCATTACGAGCCAGGAACAGGCGCTGTTACGAAGGAAGTCGAGAAATCACGAGTAGAAGAACTTCTCGAAAAATATCCCAAATTAGCGGATAAGCATCTAGATTCTGATGGGAGGAAACCACGAAGAACTTGGTTTTTCCCGCCGCATTACCATCGGTTCGGGAACCTAAACAGATTGGTGACGCTATGTTCAGAAGGATATGGCGAGATTGAATTACACCTTCATCACGGGAAACATAAACCAGATACTGCGAAAAATCTTGAAGACACAATAAGAAAGACAATATCTGAGTATTCAGAGTTTGGCATTTTTGGAGAGGAGAACGGAGAAAAGAAGTACGCATTTATTCATGGAGATTGGGCCCTCGATAATTCAAGAAATGGAAAATTCTGTGGCGTCAACAATGAAATAGACGTATTGAGAAATACAGGATGCTTTGCCGACTTCACGCATCCATCCATAGTGGAAAGTAATCCTAAACAGATTAATTCCATTTATTATGCTGTTGGTCGACCCGGCCAGTCAAAATCTTATGCACGGGGAAAACAAGTCAGGGCTGGCGTTCATGGCGAGGGATTAATGATAATCCAAGGTCCATTGCACCCACTCTTTATAAGAAATAATATATTTAGCCTCCGGATCATGGGCGATGGAATATACGGTGATCCTCGCACCACTTCCCAACGAATTGACAAGTGGGTCGATACGTCTATACATGTTGCAGGAAAAAGAAATTTCATCTTTGTTAAAACACATACCCACGGAGCAACTGACGCAGAGCATGTATTGGGAAGTGAGATAGAATATATACTGGAATATCTTGAGAATAAATATAGCGACAATAGGCAATTTAGACTTCATTATGTTACTGCCAGAGAAATGTATAATATCATTAAGGCAATTGAATTTGAGGCACATATTGCTGACCCCTTTGATTATATCAATTACAGAGTCACGGCGCCTAATTACAGAGAAGCCGGAGATAGACAAGAAGCTTCCCCCGAGCTAAAGTCTCTTCTTGCCAAAAGCTACCGATGAACCGTTCCTTCGCCGGGACGAAGACAAGGCTTTATAAAGCGCTTCATACATCATGACCTGTTTTTCAAAACCAAATTCAGCATGGATATAATCATAGCCGGCTGTTCCCATCTGCCTTCGCAGAAGTGGATCGCCTGCAAGGGCGAGAATGTGATTGGCCATCAAAGCGGCCTCATCGGGATAGGTGAGAAAACCGGATATTCCTTCTTGAACAACTTCCGGCGTCCCACCCACCCTTGTTGCCACCACCGGTTTTTGGGCGGCAAAAGCTTCAAGAATCACGTTTGGCAATCCCTCAGTGAATGAAGGAAGCATAAATATATCTATATCGTGTAGAACCACCTGTAGATCGGTTCGGAAGCCGGGAAGGAGAAAGCGTCTGGTTAGCCCCATTGATGCAATCTGTTCTTCAAGTACCGGCCGTAGAAAGCCTTCCCCAAAAATGACAAAATAAACCGATTGGTTATGTGATGCAACCTCTTTGGACACATCGATCATGGTGCCATAGTTTTTTTCCGGACTGAGCCGCCCGGCGGAAGCAACAATCAAGGCGTCGTCCGGAAAGCCCAATTGTAGTCGCAACGATGGATAAGATTTTGTGTGCATTTCCAACAGGTTGATGGCGTTGTGAATAACTGATACCTTGTCGGGTGATACCCCCAGCGCAAGTATTTTCTCACGCTGACCATGAGATACTGCAACGACATGGTTAGCAAACCTTAAAAATAATTTATCCAGCTTTTCGTACAGGCGGATTCTTTTGTTTTCGGCAGTCCATCCTCGCGAGATGGATATTTGCGGGATTCCAGTCAACCATGAGGATATACGGCCAATTACATTAGATTTGTAGCCATGGGCACAAAGAAGATGAATATTCAGCTTTCGCAAAATACCGACTATTCGTACGATGGTGATGGGATCAAAAGGGTTTTGGACGTGAACTTCAACCACTTCAACTCCATTTAATCGGGCTATTTCCACAAGCTGATTTGGCTGACCATTTTCAATAAATGAAATAAGAACAAAGCGGAAATGAGCCTTATCTAACTGAAGAGCATGAGTAAGAATCTGCTTTTCCGGCCCGCCATAGAAATTTGTGGCGATGAGATGGGCAATACAGATTGGTTTTATCATAAACGAGTAGTCCTAACCCACTTGTTTTTCCGGAATCCTGCTGCACCAAGTAACGAAACAATACAAAGCCATGTGAGGTAAAAAGGTGAAAGAAGCAAGCGAAACATATTTTGTTGCGAAAAACCATTCAACGCGATTCCAAGACAAATATAGAGAACTTGAGCCACTAGGACCGAACCTGCCCAACACATCAATATTTGCGATCTGATAATAAGTGCCATGGCAAGAATTGCAATATTTGTGACCAGCAGCAATGGCCTGCTTCCTGCGAGAAGGCTGACGCCAAGATCAATTGATGCTTCATGGCGCCGGAAAGCACCCGATACGATCATCTTGATTGCCCGTCCCTTGGTCAAAGTGGCGTTGCCGGCAGCCCATCGAACACGTTGGGCAAAAGCATGTTGAAATGTTTCCGGCTGACAGGCATAGACCCCCATATCAGATGCAAAATGTATGCGTATATCATTAGCGATCAATGTCAAGCCATACTCTGTATCTTCGACAATAGAAAAAGCATTCCATGGATATTTTTCCAATATTTCACGGGCAAAGCACATGCCATTGCCACGAAGAATTATCGGTAGTCCAAAAGCTTGCTTTGGCTCCCAGAATAGTTTGTTTTCAATTAGATTCCCTACCTGAAACATATACGTCAGAACGCTCGCATCGGGATTAGCCATACCATTATACGCCTGAATGACCTTCTCTCCACGACCCAAACGGGCATCAAGAACCGAGAGGAAATTTTGGCTGACGATGCTGTCAGCATCAATAACGATAAATGCGTCATATCCACGTGGAAGCAGTTCGGTAAAGGCTAAACTTAGTGCATACCCCTTACCTCGCAATTCAGCGTCGTAACGTTCAATACATTCAGCACCGGCGTCCCGTGCCTGTTTGGCCGTTTGATCTGTGCAGTTATCAGCGACTACCACAACATCAAACAAGGTGCGCTGGTAACTGACGCTTAAAAGACTCTGCACGGTAGCAGTAATTCCATTTTCCTCATTATGGGCAGGGACAACAAACACAAAACGTGACTGTGGAACTATTGAAAGAGGGGTGTCGCGTTTGCCGACGACAATATAGGAGATAGCAAAAAACCATAAATAAAGCACAAGAACTGTTATACCTGCCATTCCCGCGATCAGAAAAAACGTAACCATAGAATTGAAAAGAGTTATCAAGCCGGTAACCTCCTGGCTTTGGAGTCAATGAGCGATACCAAAGTATTGTGCGTGGCAGAAAAATTATTGTTATATATTGATAATGCATTAAAATTTTGTGGACGAATCATAAGATAAGTGTCTTGTGTGTTAGTGGGAAAAATGATTCAAAGGTACAGGCGCTTTTTCATATAAAATTTATTAGCCAACAGAGTAAAAGGTTTGGATAACATAGACAATACTTCAATGAAAGCTGGCGCCGGGTCTTTTATTAAAAACATATCAAAATTTCGCTTATTACATATGAAAAAAGAAGCGTAATATAATAAAGCATTCAATTTACCGCCACAATGCTTAACTTTCCCCAAAATTACATATATCAACCACCATGTTAACCCACTTAGAGTCGCGTCGTGGCACTCGCTGTCATATTCGGCTGTGCGATTATTGCACACGTAAGTGCCTTTGTGAGTGAACGCCTCTAAATGCATACAGGGTAGATCAATACCCAAACATAAACTTAAATTTGTACTAGCCGTAAATCTTCCGTTGCATTCTAATATATGATATCCATTCTCTGCTTTAATATAATCAAGGCCTCCCACACCCACCCAATTAGTATTTTTGCAAAATATTGATAACATTGCGCTCAACTCTTTATCTAAAGCGATGCTTTTTCTGGAAATAGACAATCCCCTTAATATCTCGGCTGTATATACACTTTGAATCGCACTGCGCAGACATCCATTTTCAGCTACAAACATTATCGAACCTTCGTCGCCGGAAATATATTCTTGGACGATTAACTGGTCTTCGGCAATTATGTTACTTAAAATTACCTGCAAGTCTTCAACATTCAAAACCGGTTTTCTATTTACAACGGAATCACGTGATGAGTCATTTAAATATTCAATCTTTGACTTAAATGATTGCTTGACAATAACCGGAAAGGTCATTTCACAAAACGACGGCATTGATTCTCTAGTGTTCACCGCAATTGTTTTAGGATGTTTAAAGCCGCATTCTTCAAACAATTTCCCAGTTTGCTCTTTTCGCAGTACCTTATTGAACAAAGTTTGCTCTGGAATCAAAAAAATGCAATTTTTATACATTTTATCTTTATAATCATTTAATATCTTTATAATTTTTTCTTCTACGGTAAATACAAAATCTATTCTATCATTAACAATTATATTATTTATCAACCCAAAGACATCGCTATCATCAAGAATTTTTGATCTGTAATCATAATAATATTTCTTGTAAGTGTATCTGGAATAGAAGCCTGGACTTAAATGCTTATCGCTTAACACAGAAAGTTTAAAGCCAAGAGCCCCCATTGATCTAATGATAGAAATGCCTTGCGAGCTATTTCCGCCAATTATTAAAACATTTGTGTTAATATTCTTCATTTGGGACAATCCTTCCCTATTGCTTGATTAGTCATTTGGATACAATCAGTTGCCGGGCTTGCTGGGTATCCCCCTGTCTTGCTTATTGCCTCTATGTAGAACTGTTCCGTAGCCTTCATCATAGATTTCAGCGAAAAATTGGCAATTGCAAGTTTACGACTGGCGTACCCCATGGATATACGGTTTGATGCCAAGGCTTTCAAAAAAGCCGTTGATAGAGCGCTTGGGTCTCCTGGTTTCACCAGGTATCCGTTAATCTCGTCAGCCACCGCCTCCCGTGCACCACCGACATCCGTGCAGACAACAGTTTTTCCGGCGGCCAAATATTCAACAATCGAGTTTGAAAAACTCTCTGAAGAAGATGTTAAAGCCCCAATGTCGATACAACTTAAGAGTTCTGGAATATCTTGACGCTTGCCCAGGAAACGGACTACCTCACCGAGCTCTGATTTTATAACCATAGCTTCAAGCTTGTTTTTCTCGGGTCCATCACCAACTATGATAAAACGCACCTTCTGATTATTCTTAAAGGTTATTTCTGCTGCACTAATAAAAACATCTATCGCCTTTACCGGTCGCAAATTGGCAATTATTCCGATCACAACCGCGTCCATCGGAAAACCATTTCTCCTTTTAAAAGATCTTTTTTCCTTCTCCGTCCCGTCCTTATACAACTCAATATCAAGCCCATTATGTATTACCGCTATTCTGCTAAGATCAATCCCCTCGACATTTGCTGCCCAATCACGGGTACTTACGCAATTTGCAATAAAGTATGTTACACATTTATTTAATATCCTCAAAAAGGAAAGCTTATATGCATTATACCAATATCCCTGATTTCGGCGTGTTGAGATTATAATTTTTGTGGACGCAAGATATGCTGCTACAACGCCAACCCAATTACCTTCCTTGAAATGCGTCTGCACTATATCTATGCAATTTTTCTTCAGATATTGGACAAATAGCCAGATATTTCTGTAAGTAGTGAGCCTTCCAAACGACGACACACCCATATCAACAAGTTCACAGTCAGCAAAATCCTTCTCTAACCATTGCGAAGACCGAAGCACACATAGATAAGGTTGAAACTTTGAACGATCTAGATGCTTGATAAGCATCAGCAGTTGCTTTTCAGTTCCCGCAGTCGGCGATTCTATGGTGTCGATAATAAAGGCGATTTTGATCACAAATTCTGTCCGGAAGTATAAATAACCCTGTGTTGCGAGGCAACGAGAGATCGCCACTACCTGGTTAAAATAAAATTTTGTTTCCTTTAATAATCAATAGTTATTATCAGCTGTTTTGAGTAATCCACTTTTCCTGACCCATCATACAGAGGAAGTACATAACTGCCTGAAGTTGACGATGCATCCCATGCGCGTGAAGAACTATCAGCTTTGGTTACAAAAACGGCGGCGGACATACTGAAGGAAAGCGTATGAGGCGCCAGATGACGGGTGAGGGTTACATGGCTTGTCCCGTTATCATTATGCAGTTCGTGATTGTAGATCACTGCCTTGGCCGTGCCGTTAGGCCCAATGGTTCCTGCTGAATTGAATGCTGTTCTACCCTTTTGGATAGTAAAGATAGCGGTCGTGATCGGACTAAGCGCCGGCAAAGTTAAGAGTGAGAGTGCTATCTCTCTCCCGAAGTAGATTGATTTTCTGGACTTACCGCTAGCATTGATATTTATACTCTGCGGCGATGCGCCTCCCCTGTATGCATTTGACACAAAGCGACCTGTCCCCTCAGAATAGCCACCAAGTTCGGCAGCAACGGTCTTGTAAGAAGGATAGTTGCCTGTTTTAATGAAGGTATTCCGTATGAAAAGCGGATACCCGGCACAAGCACCATATTCATCGCTCAAGGCAACGTTCAGGATGTTGCTGGTAATTGTATTACTTTCAAATATCATTTCACCTGAATTGCCACCAGTGCAGGCTATAGCGTAGGCCTTTCCTGTGCCGTCCTTGTCTAGTGAGGTGATGGTGTTGTTGTAAAACTTTGCCTTCTCGCCGGCATTAATCGCCACCATCAGGCCGCGCCCCTTCCCGCTGACAAGGACCGATTTACCGGTAGGTGCATAGGTCCCTCGATAGCGGGAATCGCTATGAACCGTAATCGTGTTGTCGTGGAAGTCGATGTTATTTGCGCCCCACGTGGTACGGAACCCGATTGCGTAGTTGCCGCAGGGTGTCGCAGGGTTAAAACATGCAGAACTTCCTCCGTACTCTTCTCCGATGCTCGTAGTTTGTACATCTATGACATTTTTGTAAATAAGAATATCATGCGTGCCAGCAGAGACAAATCCGATGCCTATCGGGTGTTCTCCCTTGCCGACTATTGAATTATTATAAACTTGTACATGCCGTGCCTGATACCCCATAATGCCATAAGAGTTTGCGGCAAGGCTGTTGATGGTTATGATGTTCCCATACACTTCGTCGTAGTTTCCCGTCCTGATGCCTCGGTGCCGGCAGTTCTTGATAACATTGTTTCGATACACATTACTTGTATCGCCCTTTCCAGCAGATATAGCATCAATCCCCTGGTGTCTGTTTTTAAATGTTCCAACAGTCCAGGTATCCTCAAGAATGTTTTGTTCAAAAATACTGTTGACCGCTGAAACATGAAACCCACCCACATCTCTTCCTCCGTAGCGCACCTTTATCAGCGCGATCTGCAACCGGGTAGTGCCTTTTGACCTGACGGGATTATTACCATCACCGTACTGATCCCCTTCAGACATTGCCGCACCTTGAATAATAGCACCATTGGTGATGGCAATATCTGTTTTGTTATACACATCGACATAAACCCCATCCCCTGGAATGGTCTGGTTATAGGTAATGGTATTGCCGTTGAGATTGACAATCACTTTAGAGGCGCGGACCAGGATCGCCGTTCCTGTTGCGGTAATGTCCCCGTCAAGGATATACTCGGTATGGTCTTTTGCGAATATAATTGGAAGAGAGTAGTGTCCTCCAGGTATATGTACAGTGTTCGTTACAAACTTCCGGGAGAGAATGGTCGTTTGTCCGATAGGAGGCGCTCCGTCGGCAGACGATGTCAGCAGTGGTGAAAAATTCGCTGCCATACCATGGTCAATCAATGTCACACCGACCATAATAACAAATAACACCACAAATAATGATCTGATTTCCGTTTTATTGATCAGCGACTCAAGTCTGTTACACAACCTTCGCATTCTCATTAGAGATAACTCCATCACTTCATGCGGCCCGGGAAAGCTGCACTTTTCATGAGCCCCTTCCAGGCTGGAAGGAACAAGGGCTTGATTTTTATTGCCTTCAGTAAGTATTGCCGGGCCTTGGAACGATCACCCTGTAAGCGGGCATAGTTGCCCATATTGGTCCAAGTATCCGCCCATGCGCTGTCTGGTACCCACGGAGACAATTTGTTCCCGATCTCCGGATTCTGGAGTGATTTGTTCATTATTTTTTGGGCACATTCGTAACGCCTCCATACGTTTTTCGAAAGATTCGCATGACCAGTCCGGTATTTTACCAGCGCCTCGTCAACAAAATCAAATTTACATCGGGCAGCAAGACGTATCCATAGATCATAGTCAATTCCCATAGGCAGGCTTTCATCAAACCAGCCAACTTCCTCTAAAAAAAATCTCCTTATTATGGAAGATGAAAAGCAAACAAAATTATCAATGAAGAGATAGTCGAGAATGAAACCGCGCCGAAGAATACGCTCGTTTCCTAACATCTCATTTCCCTGTGGATCGATCCATTTGCGCCGTGAATAAACAACGCCAACTGCAGGATCAGCAAACAGTGGCAACTGCTGCGCTATTTTGTCAGAAAACCAGATGTCATCTGCATCAAGAAATGCGATGAATTCGCCCCGGCTTTCAGCGATCCCCCTGTTTTTTGCCTTTGGCTGCCCCGCATTCTGCTGACGGAAGTAACGAACTCTGGAATCAGCAAAGTATGGTTTGATAACATCAGGCGTATTATCTGTCGACCCATCATCGACCACGATCACTTCAATGTCCTGCCATGTCTGCCCCAAAGCTGAATCCAGGGCACATGGCAAGTAAGGACCATAATTGTAGCAAGTAATAACGACGGAAACTCGTGGCGGAGTTTTTATTGTATTCAGCATGTAATCGGCACCTCCAAATAGCTTTGCGCCAGACTCTTCAGGCGATAGCGTCATACATGCACGCTATTTCTGCGATATTTCATCGGTAGCATCACTATAGCCAGGTACAGGCACAACGTAGCCAAAGACCCGGAAAAAATAATTCCATAAGATAGGGGAGGCCAAACCTTGAATATTATCCAGAGACATGACGCTGCCACAACAAGCGGCAAAACAAGCGGCATCACAGTTTCAAGAAAATGCTCTTTCACAGTTATCCCAAGTTGACGGCACGCCAGGAGGAGCGTCACAAAAGCACCACACGATGATGCGATAGCGCTTGCCCCGGCGACCCCGGCGACATCAGCCCAATACGCACCCGCTATGGCACAGGGGATAAAAAGAACTGAAATTAGCAGCAATATTTTTGCTGCTTCTCCATGCTTGTCAGCCCCGACCAGAAATCTTCCCGCATTGGGAGAAATAGCCTCAACCGCAAGGCCCATAGCCAGAAACCTAAGGACCCATCTTCCCTTTTCCGCATATTCCTGACCAATCCAAATTCCTAAAAATGGTTCTCCGGCAAACAAGAGGAAAACGGGCATGGCAAGGGTAACAACCTGAAGGGCATAAGATGACTTCTTCCAGTTATGACGGATTGATGAAACATCCTTCGACTGCGAAAGCGCACCAAAGTAGGGCATAAGCGGGAACCCCATCGACATCGACAAACCACGGCCATATTCCACTAGTCTGTTTGGCATTGAAAAGAATACCACCGACTGTAGACCGAGTATGCGTCCAATCACTAACGGTACCGTCTGCTTCTGTAGTCTGGACGCAAGCATAAGAATCGAACTCTTGATTCCAAACCACCACATTTCCCTGACTGCCTCCCAGGAAAACTTCTGTAGCGAGGGTCTGGGAAGATGCTGATAAGTAATGAACAGCAAGCAGAAAAGTGAATATTGAACGAGCAAGCCAATGGTTTCCATCGCTGCCAATATGACTAATCCGTAAGCTGGATACTTTTTCATCAGCACTACAATTAGCAGCGCTTGGCCGACGGCAAGAAAAGCCCGGACCGAGTTAATCAAATAATGACGCTGTAATCCCATCAATGTGCCGACAAAAACAGTCCCGGGAAATTGCACCAGTAAGTTGACGCCGACTATCAGAAAGACCATGCGAATCGAGGATATTTCGTGAACCTGCGCGCCTAAAATCAACGCTGGATATTGGCTCAGCAGGAATAGAATACCTAGGGCCGCCACACCCACGAGCAAAAAAAAGAAAAACGCTGAGCTGAGTAATGTATTCAACCGAGGGACGTCTTTGTTGGCCTCGGCTACAGCCACATATCTCACTAATGCCGGCCCCATGCCAAGATCAAGTAACCCCATATACCCGATGATTCCCAACATTACATCCCATAAACCATAGTCACGATTACCAAGGATCTGTAACAAAAAGGGGCTCATAAAAAATGCAACAATGACATTTACGATATATAGAATCGTACCTGACAAGGCGTTCCATTTAATGACACTATTCATGAAAATTTTGCTCTATATTTGCTGATTGTTTGTTATTATTAGTTATGAGACGTGTTCTCACTTTCTTCCTCCCCCCAGGAAAAATGGTTGGCTAGGACCAGAAATGCACTGACCAGTATCCAGTTGTATCGGTAAAGATTATGACCGAAATTACCCTGAAAGAGTAAAAGCAGGACCGTGTCGGTGCAGGCGACTGCAGTTAACGCCAGAAAACTTTGGTTCATGTCGCCTTCATCATCACCCGTATCGTCATCAGTGGCGGCGGGGGACAGCGAAAGAACCTCCCGCTTGGTCAGGAAAAGCAACAGGACAAGGGCTAGGAAGGGAATCGTTCCGAGAATTCCCAGTTCAGCAAGAAGCTGGGCATACATGTTATGGGACTGCAACCCGTCTGTAACCCCGATCTCGTAGGTTGCGAAAGCAAAGTTTCCAGTTCCCCAGCCCCACACGGGGCGGAGTGAGAAAAGTTCGATCCCGCGCTTGACTCCCTCTATTCGGCCCTCAGCCGATGCCGTGGCTGTGGCGTTGATTTTATCGTCATAGAGTGTCCGGAAACGATCCTGCAGGATTCCACCCATGAATATCCAGGACATACTGGTGACCACAACAATCAACATCAACCCAACTACTTTCCTCTTGCTTCGCATCCAGACCAGCGAAAAAAAGAATATGACACTCAGCATCCCCCCACGGGACCCTGTGAGGGCTACGCCTGACAGAGACATGATGCCATAGCAGCCCAGACTGACCTTTACCCAGGTGGCGGAAGATGTTTTCCATAACACCCAGGCAAAGGGCAGGGAATAGACGATGGTCGCAGCAAATGAGTTTGGCGAGCCGTTGGTTTCATCGATCCCGATGAGTCTCCTTATTCCCATGCGGTAGGTGTGTTTCCCGTTGACAAAGAATTCCCACTCTGATTTGCCGATGTAAAGGGCCATAATGACGATAAAAGACAAAAGCAGTATTCTGAATTCCTTCTCATTCCTAATGCTCAGGAGGATCACGAAGTACAGGACGAGAAGTTTGAAGTATTCCCAGATAGAGTCTTCGGCCTTGTCGGGCATGTAGGCAATAAAGTATGAAAAGCACAGGACTCCAAAAAAGGCCAGCAAGGCATAGTTGAGCTTATGGGGAATGTAACGCTTTTCGGACCAGTTGAAGAGTCCGGCCAGCAGACAGAGCATGTAGATTCGCTCGAAATGAATGGCTCCCAACTGGGGGATCAGCGTTTCATAGGGCCTGAAGATAAAGAGGAAAAGATACCCGATAGTGCCCCATAGCATGGGGTTGAATGTCTCTTCCGTCTCATCCTTGTAATCGAGGATATTTTCGTCCAATCCTGAATCATTCAGTCCTATAAGTTCAGTGGTCGTTAAATTCATGACTTACCTTGGAAATGCAGAAACGGTATTTGCCCGATGCCTCCTGAGGAATATGAGTTAACTCATGCAGGCGGTACGTCATTTTCGCCCCGAATCTTTCCTTCACTAGGGAGGCAATGCGATCTTCCGAGTCCTTGTTGAAGCCCTCCCCTCGGACAATATTGAAAACCAGCAAGTCGATCTTTTCTTGGACAATCTGCATCTGACGAACCTCCGGCAGCCGAGTGGCAAAGTTCTCCGTCAGGGAAATGCCCGAGATAAAGTTTCCGTCAGGGGTGACCACATAATCTGCAATGCGCCCTTCTACCCGCTCCAGGAGCGGCAAAGACCGGCCGCATGAACAGCTCCGCCGGGACATCAAACCCACATCACCAACCCGGTAACGGATAAAAGGCATCCCGTAGTTGGTCAAGTCGGTCACCACAATATCCCCGGGCGCATCCGCGGGCGCTGCTCTGCCCTCCCGGACCAGCTCCACGATCAGGGTGTCCAAATTTGCATGAAGTCCCTCGTGAGCTTCACATTCGCTGGCAATCAGGCTGACCTCTTCGCATCCATAGCGATTACTAACTTTGCGGCCAAATACTGATTCAATTTTATTCCGCTCGAAATCGTGGAGTACCATGGCCGTACTGATGATACCCTTGACCGGAAAGACAGGAAGACGTTCACTGTCCAGAAACAAGGCAAAAAGATAAAGCGAATGGGCGTGACCGAAGAGAAGGGTCGGCTTTCTTTGGATTTGCCGCTGGTAAAAGGCAAGCATATCGTCCTTATCCATTTTCAGGGTGTCCAGATAGTCATACCGATCCAGCAGAAGATTTCTGAGCCAGGCCCGGAAGTTCTTCCCGGGTTCCGGGTTTCCCCATATGGCGGCTGCCTTTTCTCCCAGACGCCAGCCTGTCCATTGGTTGCTGCGGATGGTGCAGGCCCGTTTGAATTGCTGGCTCGCGTCATCCACGAAAAAACGTAGCGGCACACCTGTGGACCCGGAAGTCTCTCTTGGTATGAGGCTGGCTGTGGGTACATTGCGAGCCGTTATTCGGTCCTTTTCGTTCCTGATGTCGTCCTTGGTCAGCATTGGAAGATTATCAAGGTCCGCAAGACATTTTAAATCTTCCGGGTGAAACCCGATATTTTGCCACTTTTCCCGATAAAAGAGGCTGTTTTCATGCGCATGGCTAAGCAAGGCTTTCAGTCTGGCAAGCTGGTCGAGCTTGATCTCTTCAAGCGGCCTGTACTGTGACGCTTCTAGAAATGCAAGATGCCGCAGATAGAGACTCGCTTCCCTTCGCGCCCAGAGAGGTGCCACTATATTCCGGCACAGGGGTGCATATATATTCATCGGTTACTCCTTCAAGCAGAGTTTCATTTCAATACACGGGCTTGTTGATAAAACCTTTTCCATGGTCCGTAATGCGTACGACTAGGCGGAAATCATTCTTCTCAAAAAGGATCCAAACGGTTCTGCTCTCATCGAAGCCGTGCCCATGCTCAACGGCATTAGCAAAGGCCTCAATGATGGCTAGGATGAGATGATGTGCGAAAAACGGGATCCCCTGCTCCTTCTCTACTTCCAACGCGGATGCGATAAAATATTCCCTGATGCGGTTGATGCAGGCAAGGCTGCTTCCCAGGGCCAGTCTCAACACGGAGGATTCCCCTGTTTCATCTTCCGTGACCCTGCTGATGAACCTCTTCTCCATGACCAGTTCGTTATGACCATCGCTTCCCAGGCCTTCGAGATAATTCACTCTGTCCATAATCTGCCTCAACAGGATTAGGCCGTAGCCCCGGTCAGGGATTTCATCCAATTTATAATTCGGCAATTTACTTGTTTCGCAATCGGTGCTTTCCGAGAGCATTTGGTCAAGGATATTGATATGCGGTGCTAGGGAGCGTCCTTTTTCGGACTGTATGTTTTTAGGCAGGTCATCCCCCGTTCCATCATCACGGAAGCGGGTGAAGGTCGTTATCCCGGCACCCTGAACGCGGAGGTATTCACTGCATGAACAGAATCGTCGTCCATCCATGGATACGATAAGATCTTTCAGTTTAGACGCAGTTTTTTTCTGGTTCGTGTAATGCCGGAAACGGGCAAAAGCTGCGGCCTCATGGAGCCTCGGCTGATCTGGGTCCATCTCCCAGGGGTGCGCATAGAAAAGAAAGGCGCCGTCTTTGTTTATAACCTGCCGGGCTCCTGCTGTGAACAAAGCTGCAGGCAGGAGGCGGAAGTAGGCCCCCCCTCCCAATGGAAAAATCCGATTGCGAATGCTTATGTTACTGACCGGGAGTTCATAAAAATGATCTGATACCTTCGCCGAGATCCCCTTGCGCTCCTTCTCTGCCAGATTGATCATCCCGTAGCGATCATGCACGGAAAAGGAGTTGAAACTTGAATCGTAGAGGTAACCACAGTCCGCAATGATTTTCAAAACATCCTCGTTGATGGAAAAGCTCGGGGCCCTGTATCCATAGACCGGCGCGCCGATCGTATCTTCCAACGCCTTTTTGCTATATTCAAGGTCCCTTTTCAATTCGCTTGCATTCTGCTGATCGCAGCGTGCATGTTTCCACCCATGCGAGGCCACTTCGTGTCCCCGGTCATGAATCTGCCGGATGAGCCAGGGGAGTCGATCGGCAACCCAGGACAGGACAAAAAAAGTGGCTTTGCAGGAGCTCCTTAAGTCGAGCAGCTCCAGGAGCCGATAGGTGCTTTTTTCCACCCGCAGCTCATGTGAGGACCATGTGGAGAAGGGGATCCAGGGCTTGAAATTTTCAACCTGGAACCAGTCTTCCACATCAAAAGTCAGCATGACGAATTGGTTTACTAATGCCTCCATTGGCTTTTCTATTCTCCGTCGTGTATTCTGTTGTATCCCGTTCCACCAGCTCTGTATAGGGACCTGTTGTCATCCACTGCTTCCAACTCAGCACATTTTGTGCCATCATCTGCCAATCCTTGATAATCTTAACATTTCAACAATTTACACCTGTGTACCTTTAGCTTTCGGTGGGTTCACCGCCCTTTCGTAAGGGTTTTTACGAATAAGCGTCTCAAAATGAAGCATAAAGGTTCAAGGGACCGGGAATGAGACGAGGCAACTTGCGTTGCCTCTCAGAATGAGGCGCCTATCCCCCATCGCACCAGTCGCTAAATGTGCTTTATATAGCGGTAATCTACTGTAATGATTGGCGAATGCCAACTTTTACGGTTGATGGCACGGCGTTTGCTCATGATGGAAGCAGGCTATGAATCATGGAAATGGAAAATTTTTATAAAATGAGGGTCACGTTATGGTCACCTTTGATTTATTAGTAAGCAGGAAAGAAAGGATTGCCGTTGTCGGCCTCGGATACGTGGGACTGCCCCTAGCCGTGCATCTATCTAAACATTTTAATGTCATCGGATACGATGCAGACAGGAAGAGGGTCCAGGAACTGATGTCCGGTTATGACAGGACCAGGGAAGTTTCCGCAGTAGATCTTCCGGAGGCAAAAGTTACTTTTACCGACGACCCAAAACTACTTTATCAGTCACGGCTTATCATTGTTGCTGTGCCGACGCCCGTCGACGCCCAGAATTCTCCGGACCTGCGGCCTTTGGCAGGGGCGTCAACAACGGTAGGAGAACACTTGGCAGCGGGATCATGTGTCGTCTATGAATCAACGGTTTATCCGGGAGTTACGGAAGAGGTATGCATTCCCATTCTAGAAAAGGTCTCCGGATTAAAGCTCGGCACTGATTTCACCGTCGGCTACTCCCCGGAAAGGATCAACCCGGGGGATAAAACCCATACTATTGATAAGATCGTAAAGATCGTTTCCGGCTCGGACGGTCAGACCACCGAGCTTCTTGCCGCAGTCTATGGAAAGGTAACAGCGGTGGGCATTCACAAGGCCCCTTCAATCAAGGTGGCCGAGGCTGCCAAGGTCATCGAGAATACCCAGCGCGACCTGAATATCGCACTAATGAATGAGCTTGCCATTATCTTCCACCGGATGGGTATCGAAACAAGCGACGTGCTCGCTGCTGCCGGCACCAAATGGAACTTTCTACCCTTCCGGCCAGGACTTGTGGGCGGGCACTGTATTGGCGTCGACCCTTACTACTTGACTTTCAAGGCCCAATCATTTGGCTATTATCCGGAGATTATCCTAGCGGGGCGAAGGATTAACGACGGCATGGGCAAGTACATTGCAGAACATGCGGTAAAAATGCTCATTCGCGCCGGGAAACAGATTCAGGGGGCAGAGGTGACCGTCCTAGGTCTGACTTTTAAAGAGGATGTCCCGGACATCAGAAACACCAAAGTGGTCGATATCATAAGAGAGCTCCGGGATTACGGGATAGAGGTTCGTGTTCACGATCCCTTGGCTGACAAAAGAGATGTTTTGGACCATCATAACCTGAAAATGCAGGAATTGGATGAACTCCACGGGTCGGATGCGGTCATCGTTGCCGTAAACCATCACTATTACAAGAACCTTGGACTATCTCACATAGCCGGGTTATGCCGGGAAGACCGCCCAATTATACTGGACGTCAAAGGCACGTTCAATTCAAGTGCGGCGAAAGAAAGGGGTATCGAATATTGGTGCCTCTAAAACATCCTGGTCCTAGGCAAATGCTCATGCCGATGCACCAACATCGTCTCGGATTACAAGGAGAAGAAATATGTTGATCATCAGGTGTTGCAAGTGCAGGGCATGGATTTGTGCAAAAGATGACTTCAAGGACGGCATCAGGGAGTCTCACACCTATTGTGATTTCTGCCTCCGGGAGGAAATCAAGGAATCGATCTTATTTACAAACAAGAAAGGGTGTAAAGAAAATGGCTAAATATCTGGTTACAGGTGGCGCCGGTTTTATCGGTTCGAATCTTGTCGAAAGACTACTCAAGGAAGGGCACATGGTTCGGGTCATCGACAACCTCTCTACGGGAAAGATCGAAAACATCATGCCTTTCCTAAACGACATCGAGTTTATTTATGGTGATATCAGGAATTCCGGGGAAGCAAGAGAGGCCACCGTCGGCATAGACTACGTCCTTCACCAGGCCGCTATTCCTTCGGTTCAGCGGTCCATTGAAAATCCGGTGGAAAGCGAGGAATCTAACATCAAAGGAACGTTGAACATCCTCATGGCTGCCCGGGAAGCTGGCGTCGGCAGGTTGGTCTACGCCGCTTCCTCTTCCTATTACGGAAATTCAAATCAGCTACCCAAAAGGGAAGACATGCCTCCGGATACCCTCTCGCCCTACGCCCTGACCAAATATGTCGGGGAATCATATTGTCGGCTCTTCCATGCCCTGTACGGACTTGAGACTGTCGCGATCCGCTATTTCAACGTTTTTGGGCCTAAACAGGACCCCTCTTCCACCTACTCCGGAGTGATTTCCAGATTCATTACCGAGATGCTGAACGATAGACCGCTCGTTATCTACGGGGATGGAGAGCAATCAAGGGATTTCACGTACGTTGAAAACATTGTAGATTTGAACATCCGGGCCTCTACTGCCATGGGAGTGGCCGGTCAAGTCTTCAACGGGGGATGCGGGAAACGCATCACCCTAAATCAGCTCGTTGAGTCCATCGGCAGGGCTCTGAATAAAGATGTCCTGCCCCATTATGTAGATGCGCGCACCGGGGATGTCAAGCATTCCCTTGCGGACATTACAAGAGCGAAAATTCTCTTGGGATACAAACCCCAAGTAGACATTACGGAAGGCATTTTGCGGACCATCAACTGGTATCGCAGATCTTTACTGGTGCCGGACAATGCGGGGCGTGTCCGTGGAGTGTTGCTTCAGGAAGCATGTAACTTCTAAGTATGGGAAGGAGGATCAAGATATGAAGCCATATGTCTCAATCATGAAACGAAGCATGGACATCATTTTTTCAACCATCGGGCTGCTGCTTTTGCTTCCATTGTGGCCTATAATTATCTTGGCGATTAAACTGGAAACAAAAGGTCCCGTCCTATTCTTTCAAGAAAGGGTTGGCTTGGACGGCAGGAACATAAGAATGATGAAATTCCGAACCATGTTCACGGATGCTGAAAAGCATACCGGTCCGGTATGGGCCACGGAAAATGATCAGCGTGTGACCCGGGTGGGGGCGTTTCTTCGCAAGACGCGTCTCGACGAAGTTCCCCAATTAATCCACGTCCTGAAAGGGGAAATGAGTTTGGTTGGACCGCGTCCGGAAAGGCCGTTCTTTGTCGATCGGTTTGCCGCGAAAATCCCTTTTTATGAAGAGCGCATGATGAATGTAAAACCAGGCATTACGGGGCTGGCGCAGATATACAGCGGCTACGACACATCCATCGAAAGCGTCAAGGAAAAGCTCATGTACGATCACGGCTATGGCGTATGCCTGACACGCTTCAAATGTTTTTTAATTGTAGATTTTTCCATCCTCCTCGCCACTATCAAGGTGGTTTTTACGGGAAAAGGGGCGAAATGATGAAACGGGAAAGTATCCTTATCGTGGAAGACGATCCGCATTTCATGAAGCTCCTAGAGTATAACCTGGGGAAATACTACCAGATAACCAATGCTGCAAACGGTATTCAGGCGCTCGAATCAATTGGAAAAAAAGCGCCAGACATGATCATCTCCGACATTATGATGCCCGAAATGGACGGATATACCCTTAAGGAGGCCCTGAAGAATAAGATGGGAACGGATGCCATCCCGTTCATGTTCATAACGGCCAAGGGTACAAATAATGAGCGGCAAAAGGGGCTCGCTTTAGGGATTGATGATTACCTTGTAAAGCCCATCGAACGTGAAACACTCCTGAGTCGGGTTCGACAGATCCTCGACCGGGCCAAGATCTACAAACAGAGTTTCTTCGAGGATTTACAAACCAATTATGTAAGGCAGAATTGCGGTGGGAAAACATTAGCGCTTACAAATGGCTTTGACCTTTATTTTCAAATTCTTCCGGCCGATGTTGCTTCGGGAGACTATGTGGAGATTTTTACCTGCCGGGATGGGGATTCCGTTGTCGCTTTGGGGGATATTGCAGGCAAGGGGCTAAAAGCCAAATATTTTTCAAGTACGTACTGGGCTTATCTAAAGACCGTTTTCCATATTTATCTAAGAAACAGCAATTCCCTCACCAACGGTCTCATCCAACTGAATGGATTGCTGTGCAATGATCCGTCCCTGGAAGATATCTTTACCACCCTCATCTGTCTCAAGCTGGGCAAGGACAGAAACAGGATCACGTCCATTAACGCCGGTCATCTTCCTGTTTTATGGTGGCGCGCCGATGAAGGGCAATTGGAGCATATTGAAGCGCGGGGACCACTGTTGGGGCTTCATGAAGGGGCGGTGTTTCCTGAAATAGAGACGCTGGTCCGCCCTAATGACAGGCTCGTTATTGTCTCGGACGGCGTCATCGAGGCATTAAACAAGGAGGGATTTTTCTACGGTATGGAGCGACTACAGGACGTAATTAGCAAAAACGGCAGCTTTAATCCGGAAGCGCTTGCTAAATCACTTCTTTACGAGGTGAGTGAATTTCGTAGCTGGACACCGGCAAATGACGATGTCACCGTCATGGTAATCAGTAGATCTTGATTCAAAGAAAAAATATAGGAGGATATTGCTTATGAATATCAATCACATAATGATAGACGATATCGGGATTGTCACGGTAAGGGGAAACATGTCTGCCGATGCCATAGAGGAAACGAGAGGGGAGATTGAAAGCCTGGTGGCAAAAGATGGACAAAAGCTGATCCTTGATATGGAAGGTGTTGCATTTATCGATAGCGCGGGCATAGGCGCCGTTGTATATCTGGTAAAAAAGTGCCGCCATTCCGGTGGTGCAGTCAAAATAGCCAACGTCCAGGGAATGGTCAAGGATGTCTTCAGGATGGCGGGGTTGGATAAAGCCCTTGACATATACCCCTCCGTAGATCTTGCCTTGAAGAACTTTCCGGAGCCGAAGGGGAAGGTACTGGTTGGCTACGATGAATATCTCCGGGGCTCAGCTGTTTCATGAGCGCCTTGGGCCATGGGGTTTAAATCCTTTTCCGGCGCCATGATTTGTGTTAGTAATAAATCTGTTCAAACATTGATGTACAAGGATTGAGGCAATGAGTAAATCACTGGTTTTTGTCGTAGACGATGAACCCAACCTGAGAAAACTGCTAACTTACTGGATCGAGACGGATGGGCACCGGGTAAGGGCCTTTGAGGATGGCGCGGAATGTCTTGCAGCAATAGAGGATGGGCCGGACGTTATCTGCCTGGATGTCATGATGCCCGGCATGGACGGTATTGAGGTCCTCAAAACGATCCAGGTTCTTGATCCCCAACTGCCTGTCATAATGGTAACGGCCAAAGACAATATTGAAGATGCAGTAACGGCGATGCAACAGGGTGCTTACGACTATATTACCAAGCCTATTGATCGGAATCGACTGCGAGCCACTCTGGCGAAGGCCATGGAAAAGTATGCCATGGCTAGGGAGATCGGCCAACTACGCAGAGAGTTGGGGCATGCCTATTCATTTGATAAAATCATTGGTAAATCCAAGACCATGACTAAAGTATTCACTCAGATAGAGAAGGTTCTCAACAACAACATCAACATATTTATCAATGGTGAAAGCGGAACGGGTAAAGAACTTGTGGCCAGGGCCATTCATTATCATGGCGCGCGTAAAGGCGGTCCTTTCGAAGCGGTCAACTGCGGCGCCATCCCTGAAAACCTTCAGGAAAGCGAGTTTTTCGGTCATCAAAAAGGGGCGTTTACCGGGGCAACGCAGTCACAGATAGGTAAAATTGAGATGGCGAAAGGTGGCACTCTCTTTCTGGACGAGGTAGGGGAGATGACGCCGGCCCTGCAGATAAAACTACTCCGTTTTCTTCAAGACAAAACCTTCGAACCCGTCGGGGGGCGAAACAAGATCAAGATCGACGTACGTATTATTTCAGCGACTAACAAAAACCTGGAGAAAGAAGTGGAAAAAGGGAGATTCCGGGAAGACCTCTTTTATCGACTGGTGGTATTCCCGATCACCATTCCACCACTGCGGGAAAGAAAAGAAGATATTCCCGCCATGATCAACCATTTTCTCAGAAAATATGAAAAGGAGACGGGAAAAGAGATCCGCTTGATCGACCATCGGGCAATGGAGGCCATCGTGAATTATGAGTGGCCCGGCAACGTGCGGGAGTTGGAAAATGTGATCTATCGGGCCATGGTCATTTGTGAGGCGGAAAAACTCGACCTCTCCTGCCTCCCTCCGCAATTCACCCAAGTACTTCGCAGAACAAACATGGAATCAGCAGCACCGACCAGAACAAACACAGAAGATCTGCAATCCGTACCCGAAATCCTGTCTATGGAAGAACTGGAGAAAAAGGCCATGCTCCAAGCCCTTGTGGGAACCCAAGGCAACCTGACGATGGCGGCAAAGCAATTGGGGATGGGGAGGGCCACTTTTTACAGAAAGATCGACAAATACGCCCTCCATGAACTGAGTCCGTTTCTTAAGGACAATGAATGATGATGACAAACGAGGGTATATTCCGTGCAGACCAGGAATGTGCGGGAACTTGTTTCCAATACCAGCAGCCTTTTATGGAGCAGGCAGCGTTGAACATAGCAGCTATTCAGGATAAGAACGTAGCCTATTTAATGGCCACATAAATAAAAAGCATAAACCAATCAACATGAGGGCCCATTCTCCCGGTTCAGGCACTGCGGCAATGCCCCCCCCTTCCAGTTTTGAGTAATAACGGACGTTTGCCGCCACACCTGTTCCCGATAGCCAAGCGAGTTCACCATCTCTCTGCTCAAACGTGAACGTAGTGAAACGCAGGCTGCTGCCAGTAGACGTCAGTGCCGCCATGTCCGTTAACGACGATGACTTGAGATCGGTATTTTGGTAGGTTGGGTGGGTAAAGTCGGTCCAAGTGATGGTGTGGTCATTGAAGTTGATCAACAGGGCTGTCGCAAAAGCCCCGAAAAAATCCTTCCGAGGGACTCCACCGTCATTCGCCATTACCGTGCTGGTGCCACCGCCGTTTTTCACTAGGTTATACACGCCCGACGTGCTGGAGTCTACAAGGGTGTAAATACCTGGAATGCTTTGATAATTACCCACGATGTTGTCACCGCCAGGACCAGAAATCTGATTGGCTTGGAACGAGATGGTCGGCGTTGTCGTTTTGTACAAGTAGTACTCCATGATCCCTGGTCCGTACGTTTTGTTGTCCACCGACCCTGCCTCGTAATAAGAAACCGCAAATGCGCTCCCTGTTGTCATGAACAAGAGGCAGCCCATCATGAAAGACAGAATCGTAACAACATTGAACATAAAAGATCCTTTTTTTATAATTTTCAACATTTTATTCCCCTTTTCGCACCTAAAGACCCCATTTTTTGACAGACCAAGATGGACTAAAACCATCATCTAATACGCGGCAAGTATGTCACTTTCTCAATGTCAGTGACCCATTTGCATCTTTAGTGCCACCGCTTGAAGAATGGCTTCATAGCTGACATTATTAAGATTTATGTTACTTAGGAAGCTGTCTAATCAGCACAGTGAGAGGCAACTCGGTATCAGCGTCTCGATATGAAACGATGAAGAGATTCATTTAAGGTATGCGCGGGGAGCATCGCTTGTGAGCTACCATATTGTTACATGCGGTTTCATCGCATTGAGGACAAGTGACACCAAATATGCCATGCTTTATAGTCCTAACAATCAATATTTAATTTTCCTTTACAACAGTGCGAAAACAGGCACTACGATTGTGTGATCGGCCGTATTCATTTCATAAAGACCCGTATTTTAGATAACGTAATCATTTCAGTAAAGATCAATGAAATGGGAGCCAGAATCGGAAAAATTTATAAAACGTCTCACTTCAGTACGGTCTATGTAGTTAAATCGCTTTCCCGTTTCATATAGAGACGCATATAATGATCGTCCTTTCTCCATCATCAGATAGATAGTTCTCCAAGTGTTTAAAATAATGCTGTTATACAACAACAACGGCATTCTGTTATGATTGGCACTGATGATGCAAATGTGTCCAGTGGCAGCGTGGAGCAAAGTTCGCACACCAAGAATATTTATGAGGAGTGATTTACATGCTATCGTTACCTTTCATTACCGTTGTCATGCCGGTAAAGAACGAGGAAAATCATATCACCTCAACGTTGAAGAGTCTATTGAGCCAGGATTATCCTCAAGAGAGGTTCGAGGTCATTGTGGCAGATGGTATGTCGGATGATCGCACCCGAGAAATTGTAACTGACTTCAGCAAAAGGTATTCGAACGTTCTTCTCCTTGATAACCCGAAGCGACTCTCAAGCGCAGGAAGAAATATCGGTTTTCGGAAGGGGAAAGGCGACATTTTCATGGTGGTCGACGGTCATTGCCATATTCCCACCACTCGGCTTCTTCATAACGTTGCCGCCTGTTTTGAGAAGAGTGAGGCCGAGTGTCTCGGCAGATCCCAACCACTGAACCCTCCGGGCATCAACCAATTTCAGCAGGCTGTGGCCTTGGCCAGGGCTTCCTGGTTTGGCCATGGCGGAAATTCGCTTATCTTTTCGGATGAGGAGGGATATGCCAGCCCGGTTAGCCATGGGGCTATTTACCGGAGAGAGGTCTTTGAAAAGGTGGGCTATGTAGATGAGTCCTTTGACGCCTGTGAGGATGTGGAATTCAATTTCAGGGTGGAAAAAGCTGGAATCAAAGCCTATACGAGTCCTTCCCTTACCATTAAGTATTATCCACGGGAAACACTGAAGGCCCTTTTCCAGCAGATGAAAAGATACGGGAGAGGGAGATTCCGCCTGATTAAAAAGCATCGGAGCGCCTTGAGCATCAACACCATCATTCCCGCCGTCTTCACGGGTGGTTTGATCCTGGGGCCGATTCTGAGCCTGCTCGCCCCTTTTTTCTGTTTGATTTTCGGAATCCTGTACAGCCTTTATTTTTTAATCTCTCTCATCACATCTATTGGAATCGCTTACAGGCATGGTTTCAAATATTTAGGACATCTGATTCCTGTTTTCTTTACCATTCACGCCGGTCTCGGCTGGGGCTTCTTAACAGGTCGGTCTGCTATTGTCGGCAGTAAGCTTAATAAAAGCTCTGTAGCTATGGCCGATACGCGAAATTTCCACCGAGAAAAGGAGACTGTAATTCCCCGCGAAGTGCCCTCTTTAGTGCATGATTTGGAAGGGGAAAGAAACTTCCATATGATGACGCCATACATGTCTGTGGAGATACAACGTATCCGGGAGGTGATCCTTAATTCAGGCCCAAACAAGAAAACCAAGACAATCATGGTGACCGGAGCCCATGCAGGAGCAGGAACCACGACGCTAATTTTGCGACTGGTCGTCAATATCGCCCTTCTCAAAAAGATGAAGATCTTGCTGGTGGACATGAACATGCATCACCCCGGCCTTCATCGTGCCTTTGGTCTGGAGCCCGAAGAAGGATTCATTGATGTCATGAATAACAGGATCAGTTGGCAGGATGCCTGCAAAGAAACGAGTCTCCCACAGTTAAAGATCATGACCGTCGGTCGGCAACAAGAGGAACAATCAAGCTTTCAAGGAAGAGCGGAACAGGAAGAGCTGCTGCTGAAATTGCAAGAAGAGTTCGACTTGATCATTTTTGACACCTCGCCAGTGAGCAGACATAACAGAAATAACGTTGATCCCGTAATTTTAAGCCGTATCGCGGATATGGTAGTGATGGTGGTCCGGGAGAAAATGAGCTCAAAGAATCAGCTTAAAAGGGCAATCGCGGATATGGTCGATAACGGAGGAAAAGTGAGCGGAATTGTATTCAACAGACATCCTTTATCGGCCATGTCATAGAAAGAAAAAACATGAAAAATGGCAGACCAAAAAAACCAGAGATAGATTTAGCCACACTCGCATCCAGCTACCTAGCACCCCTTCGGGAAAGAAAAGCATTGATTATAACTATAGTATTTTTTTCTTTTTCCATCGCGTTTTCCCTGAGCATGTTTGCGAGTCATGAGTATGTCAGCAGGGCCACGGTCACTGTGGAAGAGCCAAAGTACAATATTCAGTCCAAAAAAGAAGAATCCATGGTTGCCAAGCAGGCCGCTGATGAATATGTCTTGGCCCAGGTGGAAAAGCTCAAAAGCCGCACCTTTGCAGATAAAGTCCTTAAAGTACTTCCTGAGCAGGCGGTAAATGACTTGAGTGCCCACAGTGACCTGGTCTCGCAAATTATAACTGGCGTTGTGCAATCGCTACGGGCATGGTCAGGAGAGGAATTGTTTCAGCAGATAAAATACTTGTTACGGAAAAAAACTGATCCTCAATCCACTTCCACGGAAAGAGAGCAGCTCCTGAGAAATCTTATGGAGAAGGTTTCTGTCAGCAGCAAGTCGAAAGTGGGAGTGGTCCAGATCACGGCGAAGTCAGTGAACAAAGAGTGCGCCGTCATTCTGGCTACAAAATTTATGGAAGTCTGGTTCGCGGAAAACCTTGAAGAAAACAGAAAGGATGTGAGGGCGGCTAAAGACTTTACGGAAGGATTGAAGAGCAAGGCTAGACAGGAATTTCTCGACGCTGAGGCAAAGTTGATCGCCTATAAGCAGAAGTATGATATTCCCGGTGATCCCCGGGTCATCCTAGACGGCGTCACCCAGACCGAGCTGGACAGTCTTCGTTCAGGCATGGAAATGGCCAAAGAGCACTTTCAGGTCATGGATCGGATCAGTGTGGAAACAGGCGTGAAAGAGGCATCTGTTATGAATAACATCAGAATGATCGATGCAGCCAGCCTTCCCGTTTCTCCTCTGGAAAATGTCAGGAACCGCATCAGAATGATAGGTCTTTTTGGAGGACTTTTAGTGGGTGTAGGACTGGTTTTGCTCCATGAATTGATCGCGGGACCGATCCGGAACGAAATGGACATCTTGAAGACCGTCCAGACTCCGATCATTGGCTCGCTGCCGAAAGACATGTATCCTGCTCCACGGAGGTAAGATAAGCATGAATCAACAGTTAATGGTCATGTTGCCGTTCAGCGCCTTGAATAATCACTGGATATTCCGCCAGGAGTCAAGTTGAATAATTTACAAACACAATATGCCGAATGCCCCGGCAAACTGGCCCGCTTCCTTATCTGGGTGTCCTGGGGCTATCCATTTCTTGTTGTGGTTGTATGGATGCTTGCCGCCCTGTGGGGGGACTCCTGGTGGCCGGCTACATTGATATTGTACGCCCCCCGCTGGTTTGCACTGATGCCACTGGTTATACTACTACCGGTAGCTGTTATCAGCAACCGGTTGTTGTTGATCCCGCTTCTGGCTGGAGGGCTGATTGTTGCCGGTCCGTTCATGGGTTTTCGCTTTCCGTCCCATAAAACAACGACAGCTGCCCCCATTGTCCGGGTTTTGACATGTAATGTCGATATGGGAAGATTCAATCGGCAGGCCCTGATCGATCTTCTTCGCAAAACCGACGCCGATATCGTCGCCCTGCAGGAGTGTCCCCGGGATCTCGGGGTGAGCCTCCCCGAGGGTTGGCAGAGCATGCGAGAAGGGGAATTGATGATCTGGTCGCGTTACCCCCTGCATCGGGGAAAAATATTGCAGGCATTACATCCTCCGCATGTTTGGCCACGTGCCTGCCTGCTTACCTGTACTGTTCAGACGCCACAGGGGGCGCTGACCTTTTGTACGGTCCATCTGCCGAGTCCGCGGTACGGACTCACGGCGGTGCTAGACCGGAAAACGATTCTAAACCTTTCCCGCAGCGGCCTACTGGAGCAGGAGACCTGGCACAGGCAACGGACTGCTCGCGAAGTAGTCCGGGAAATAACTACCCTCCCCGGCCCACTGGTTATTGCCGGTGACTTCAATATGCCCGCTGACAGCCCCTTGTATCGGAAAGCGTGGGGTGGTTATGGAAACGCTTTCTCACAAGCGGGATTCGGTTATGGATGGACCCAACGAGCGGGACATAGGAGCATACCAATCAGATTGCGAATCGATCACGTTCTTGTCGGTCCCGGGCTCGGCATCGAACTTTCCGAGGTTGGTTCTGATATTGGCTCGGATCATTTGCCGCTGATTACCCACATCAACAAGGCGGCCGTAAAGCAACAGACGTCTTGGTGGAACTGGTAATTCCAAAACCACATAAAAGAGCCATATTCGTTGGCTTGCGCGCGGCATCTCAATCTGAGACACTGCTGTCGTTGCCGCCTTCAAGTGTCTCAGATTGAAGCGATTTCAAAAATAATCACGCCCACCACTGATTGCCAACACTCCCAATTTTATTGATAAATTTACAATCACTCTCCTTCTGATCATTGGCATGAATTTCGCTGTCAGCCATGGAAAGATTAATCGGAGATAAGGCCATGAATATTTATTCGAGATCCTTCTCAAAATTGTTGCTATTTGTTTTCCTCGTCACGGTTGTGTTCAGCACAGCTCATCCTTTACAAGCTGTAGCGGAACAGTGGGATAAACAAGTTCTCGTATCTGCCGGCGACACTCTGGAAATAGCCATTACTGGACAGGCCGAGATGATCGAAAAATTCGAGGTCGGTCCGGAGGGGGACATCTACATGGTGATGATTGGGAAGATTCACGTGGAAGGGATGGACATACCCAGGCTGACAGAGGAAATGAAAAAGAGACTGAAGAAATACCTGGAGAAGGAGTCAGAGATAACTGTTCATATACTTGCCCGCAATCGGTTTGTAAATATTCAGGGCGGTGTGCGCTATCCTGGCTGGTATCGGGCGCCCCACGCAACGAACCTTGATTATCTGATCGAGACGGCAGGGGGGCTTTTACCCGGCGTCGATCGTTCCATGATCATTCTCAAAAGAAAAAAAGGTGACGTTTTTCAGGAAGTCGAAGTACGGGGGCAGGTGCAGCTGATGTCCGGTGATACCCTTTCCATTCACAAGACTAAAGCGTCCATCAATAAGATTGACAGCGGTGATGCCCTTTTTATCCGTCTGCCGAATAACCAGGATCCGACTAAAGAGCCTTTGCGTAACGACACGGTGGTTGACAAAAGTGGTTTCATCACCGTCCCGGGGGTTGTTCATTTTTATGTACAAGGATTAACGACGGCCGACGCCAGTCGGGAGATAGAAAAAAGACTACCACCTTACCAGACGCGTTCTTCAAGAGTGGAGGTAAGCATTTTAGAGAAGCGGCACTACGTGCGGGTGATGGGTCACATTGAACGCCCGGGATGGTACAATGTACCAAGAACAGCTACAGTTCAGGAGATCCTTAGTCTGGCAGGTGGCGTGATTGACGGCGCGGTAATGAGCGATGTAACCATCGAACGCCGGAGCCATGCGGGCCGCCTCCAGATAAAAGTTGATCTCTACCAGTATGGTATAAACGGTGATACCAGAATCCTAGTCCCCCTACATGCAAACGATACCATTTTTGTGCCCATTCCTCCCAGTTTGGGAAACATCAGGAGAAAACTCCACCCCTGGATGCCTCCAGATGAGAAGCTGGAAAAGGATACGAAGAAAAAAATCACGATCTTTGGTGCAGTAAAAAACCCCGGCGTGTACGAACCCAGCGAGGATATGAATCTCCTGGATATTCTGGTGCGTGCAGGTGGAGAGAAGGAGGGGGCAGAGCTGACCAACGTCACACTGACCCGAAATAACAGACAAGAAAAAGTCAATCTTATCGGACTCCTCAATGGCAGCAAGGAAAGTTCCATTACCATCCCGAAGGTTTACAGCGGCGATACCGTTTACGTCGCATTTGTAGAGAAGGCATGGGAAAAAAGGAAGGACGTGGTTTATGTTATCGGGCAGGTGAAGAAACCGGGGGTGTATGAGCTTGCTGAAAACATGGGCGTCCTACAGGCTATCGCCCTGGCCGGGGGACTCGATGAATGGGCGGATGGGAACGATATCCGGATCATCAGGAAGACAAAAGGAAATGAGGAACACATCCTTTTCAACTACAAAAAAGCGGTTTCAAAAAAAGCTGATCCCCTTGCCTCGATTTTGAAATCCGATGATACCATTTTTGTACCGTGAAAAAACGGTCAGACATCATCACGGTTATGATCTTTATGATACTGTGCATGCCTGCTTCCGTCCTCGGTGCAGGTGTCGCTGGGGAATCTTATTTCCATCCCTACCTCATCGGTCAGGAGGAATACAATGACAACATCAATCTTACACCGACAAATAAAAGCGCCGATTACATTACTACCGTGGGTCCTGGATTAAGCTTTAATAAAGCTGATGCGATGTCTGGCATGGATCTTGACTATAAGCTTGGCTTCGTCTACTACAATAAAGATACAGATAAAAACTATCTTCGCCAAAACGGATCATTAAATGCCAAGTATCTAACCAAAGGACATGTGAACTTTTATCTTAAGGATTTATTTATTCAATCCGATGAACCGAGGGAACTGGAACCGCTTACCACTCAGGCGGAAAACAAGTACGTCCTCTCCATTGCGCCGGAAAGGGCTGTTTACTGGCGGAATATTGTGGAGCCGACAATTGAATATAAATTCGGTCCGGAAAATCGTGTGCGGCTAATTTATAGAAATAACATCTACAGAACGACTAGGACCGACGGCCAGGACAGTCAGGAGAATTACTTGAACTCCCTTTTTGATTATTGGTATGATAAAAGAAACGGTGTTCACCTTGAATATGGCTATACGCTCGGTAATTTTGAGCAATCCCCCAACATGAATGCTCAAAAGGCCAATGTTCGCTACTCGCACCGCTTCAACCAAAAATCGGGAATGTTCGGAGAATATACATATTCAAAGCGAAGCTTTGGGCCCTCATCCAGCGGTTACGACATACATGAGCCGTCGGTGGGTATGACCCATGCGTTCAGCCCCACCCTCAATACCTCGGCTCAGATAGGATATTTCGGGAAAAATCCGACAAGCGGTACGGGTACGGACGGTTTGAGTTATAAGGCCAGCATTACGCAACTTGATGACCTGCGGACGACCTATATATTGACCCTCCAGGGCGGCTTCACGGAGGATTATTTTACTTCCGAAAACCTTGGTTTTAAACTGTATCACCGGTTAACAGGCTCCTGGAAGCACTTCTTGGCAAAGAGAACGTCCATCGGTTTCTCTGGCAGCGTGGAACGGGTGGAATTTGACCAGGGAAGAAAGGACTGGATGCAGGGCGTTACCGGCACCCTGGCACATCAGCCTCTGAAATGGCTTACTGTGGCCTTGGAGTGTTCGCACCGGGTCAGATCCTCCAATATCGACAGCTATGATTACACCGAGAACAGGGCAATGATTAAAATAACAGCAACATATTGAAAGAACAAACGAAAGCGTTATGACTATGCACTCTAAGCAACCCATTTTTATTTCGACAATTGGAAGATCTTTAGTTCCAATTAAGGCAATGGAGGCGGGTAATGGAGGTGGAAAATGAAGAAAAGATGGATGTGGATCATGAAAGATTGTATTCTCTTCATCCGTATTACATTGATTCTGCTACTTGGCACGGGTGCGGCTTGGGCACAACAGGAAGCATTCGTGATCGGCATAGCACCCCATAGCAGCGCACGCGTGATTCTCGAAATGTACCAACCTCTCCGAATATATCTGGAAAAGGAGATGGGAACGCCGGTAGAGGTTGTGACGGCGCCGGATTTCAATAAGTTTGCCAGACGCGGCTTGGAACAGGCCTACGATCTTGCCGTCACCACCAGTCATCAGGCACGTCTCTTTCAGACGGATGCTCGCTATATTCCCTTGCTTACCTACAAAGCTGATTTTAAGTCCGTGGCGTTAGTTTCGGCCAAAGGTCCGATCCGTAAACCAGCCGATCTTAAAGGGAAAAAGGTGCTTGGCTTGAGCCTATCCTCCCAGGTTACCTTGTGGGGGCAGCACTGGCTGGCTGATCATGGCGTCAGTCCCGTCTCCATCCAGTATGTCAGCGCCTCCGATAGTGTGGCTCAATTGGTCAGCTCGGGCGAGGCCGCCGCCGGCTTTACGTCTCTGGCCAACTACCAGAAACTGACGCCGAACATGCAAAAGCAACTGCGTATCCTCGCCCAAAGCAACTCTATGCCAGGCCGGGTCTATGTCCTGAACAGTAAGCGCTCGGAACAGCGGAAAAAGATTGAGGCTGCCCTCTGGGGCTTCGCCGGTACGCCGGCAGGGCGTCAATATTTTGAGGCCAACAAACTGGAAGGTTACCGTAAACTGAGACCGGGAGAACTCAACGCCATGGATGTGTACGCTGCCGAGGTCAGACAGGTTTTACGCGACGGTGCCCAATGAAGAAAATATCCCCTTGGCATACCGTACGTGGACGACTGTTGCTGCTGGCACTTGGTGTGGAGCTGGCAATGTTGACGGTGCTGGTGTTCAACAGCATGCGCCTCCTGCAGGAAGCCATGATCAGCCAAGCCCAATGGCAGGCGGAACAGATGGCTCCGGTACTCAACGCGGCCCTCACAGCCCCACTTGCACAACAGGATTTTGCCACAATGCAGGCCGTCCTCGATGAGAGCCGGGCAACGGAAGGAATCGACTATATTGCCGTGGTTTCCCAATCTGGTAATATAGTCGCTGCCAGCGGCTGGCCGCTCGATAAGCCATTGCACGGGCCAAGCAAGAGCTTTTCCCTGTTCGATAGCAGTAGCACTCCGCGCTATGACGTCGTCGTCCCTATCACTCAAAAAGGGCAGCGCCTGGGGGCGCTTCATTTTGGGCTCGATCTCTCCAAGATCATCTCAGCCAGGCGGTCTCTGCTTGTTCAGGGTATTAGTATTGCCGGCGTCGAACTGTTGCTATCCTTTATCATCATGTTATCGATCGGCTACTGGCTGACCCGGCATCTGACATTGCTTACTCAGGCAAGTCTTCAGGTAGCGGCCGGAAATCTGCCGCCGCCAACGGTATACGAAGGCAAAGACGATATCGGTCAGTTAGGTGCGGCCTTCAATACCATGTCACGAGTAATTGCCGAGCGCGTCCGGGAACTTACCAACGCAAAAGAGGCTGCGGAAGAGGTGATTCGGGAGCGGGATAGCCAGAAGGCGCTGCTTATGGCGACCATTGATTCCACGCCAGATCTGGTTTTTTTCAAGGATCTCGACGGTGTATACCTGGGTTGCAACCAAGCCTTTGCCGATTTTGTGGGACGGACACTGCAGGAAATCAAGGGCTGTGCGGATTATGACCTCTTCTCCCTTGAAACAGCCGATTTTTTCCGGGAACAAGACCGCAAAATGCTTGCCCGTGGAGAGTCGCGCAGCAATGAAGAGTGGGTACAATATCCGGATGGCCGTAGCGCCCTGCTAGACACCAAGAAATCGCCCTTGCGTTATACTGATGGTCAATTGATAGGGATGATTGGCGTTGCACGCGATATTACCGCACGCAAGCAGGCAGAGGAGGCCCTGCGGGAAAGTGAGGCGCGACTGAAGAACATTATGGAATCGGTGCAAACAGGAATCATGATCATTGATTCCGAAACGCATACCATTGTGGATGTCAATCAAAACACCATCAAGATGATCGGAGATCCGAAGGAAATGATTATCGGCAGCATCTGCCACAGTTATATCTGTCCGGCCGAAAAGGGGAAGTGTCCGGTTATGGATCTTGCCCACGAAATTGACAATTCCGAACGAGTATTACTAAGATCCGACGGGGTGGGAATTCCGATTCTAAAGACAGTAGTACCGATAACCTTGGGCGGCCGAAAGCATTTACTCGAAAGTTTCATCGACATTACTCATCGCAAACAAGCGGAAGAGGAATTACAGTCGGCCAAAGAAAAAACGGAAAGGGCAAGTCGGGCGAAGGACGATCTCATTTCGAATGTGTCCCACGAATTACGGACGCCGCTGGCTTCGATCATCGGATTCACATCAACCATCCGTGATGACAAGGAGTTGTCTGATGAGATGAGGGAAGAGTTTCTGGAGATTGTGCTTGTTGAGAGTAGGAGGTTAAGTAATCTTATTGAGGACCTCCTTGATGTGTCTCGGATCGAGTCAGGAAAAATTGACCTTCATGTTGACACCCACGAAGTCGGGCAATTATTGGAGGGATTGCGGAGGATCTTCCATGGTCAGTTTGATGAAAAAGGCGTTAATCTCATCATAACAAGCCCCAAAGAAGATATTTGCATCCCCTGCGATGAAAGTCGGATCAATCAGGTTCTACAGAACCTGTTGAGCAACGCCCTGAAATTCACCCCTGCTGGCGGATCGGTATGCGTCAATGTCGAAAATGTAAGCACCAAGGATGTCGAAATTACCATAAAAGACACGGGCATTGGCATTCCGGAAGACGATATTCCTTTTATATTTGAAAAATTCTACCGAGTCAGACATCATGGAACTCTGTTTAGCGGTACTGGATTGGGTTTGACCATTACCAAGACCATTATTGATCAGCATGGGGGAAGTATCCGGGTAGAAAGCGCCGAAGGGGAGGGATCAGTTTTTTATGTAACGTTACCAGGGATATTACCTGTCTGAAATGCGGTCATAATGGTGTGATGGCTATACGGCCAATGTCATCGCCCACCACGGCGTACTGGATGAAGATGTCTATTTCATCCAGAATCCTTTCTCAAGAAGAGATCTGGCTGCCAAGATACGTGAGGTGCTGGACCACGAATAGGAGTTCGGATAAATACATGGATGGAAGCATATGCTCCATTACAAACGGAAAGCATTGGACATCGACGACCGAAGTATTTCTCACTTTGTAGGTGACAGCAGTTTTTGACATAAACCTGTTTTCCTTGATATAGTGTCGCTGATTACCAAAAGAAAGCAATATGCATGGCCCGCAAAATCTCTTGTGGGATGTACCCGACCTTCCCTGACGCTATTGCGCACCTAAAGTCTCGACGGTTTTCGCCTCCCGATCGTGCCACAAGTCCGGGTGCCGGTAGAACCACAGACCGGACCACATTGTCTGTTGATGGAATCACGAGAATGGGCTACCAGAAGGACCGGAAAGCGAAGGATTCGAGGTCGCGTAGCTCTTCCTCTTGCTTGACTGCCATCTGCTACACTGAGCGCATACCTTTCCACCGTTACGGGTGGTTCGGACTGGTCCCCGGCAGAACATGCAAATCTTCAGCGCTTTTCCTTCGGCATCTGAATCAAATGATACCTTGCAGTCTGGTTTTGCGGTAGCGGCGCACTTCACGTAGTAACGACCTTCCCAGTTCCGGAGACACAGGTTCGATCCACACTTTGGGCAGTTTCCCACCACTGTGCCGAACACACGCCCGGTGGCGCCTTGGGGGGCCTGTTGTTTGATCTGTCCTACCAGGTCGGTCACGAAGGTCCGGATGCCGCTCATGAACTCATCCCTTTTGGCCTCGCCCCGGCGGATTCGCTCCAGGCGTGCTTCCCATTCCCCGGTCATCTGGGGGCTTTTCAGGGTCTCGGCCCGGATGGATTGGATCAACTCAATACCCTTTGGCGTTGGCTGCAGGATGTTGCGTGTGCGCTCTACGAAATCGCGCTTCAGCAGCGTTTCGATGATGTTCGCCCGGGTGGCGGGTGTCCCAAGGCCGCAGTCCTTCATGGCACCCTTCAGTTCTTCATCGTCCAGTTCCTTACCCGCGCTCTGCATAGCTCCCAGCAGATCCCCCTCGGTCAGACGATTGGGTGGCGATGTCTTGCCTGCCCTGGGAAAGAGGTTCTTCGTATCAACGGCTTCATCCTTAACGACGGAAGGTAGCAGGCCGGAGTCCTCGTCCTCTTCGGTCTCCTCATCTTCGGTGTTTTTTACCTTCACCTTTTCTTTCTTCGGTCGGCCATGAGGTGGGTCAACGGCGGACCATCCCAATTCCTTTAAAACTGTGCCCGTGGTCTTGAATGTCTCCTTCTCGATCTTCGTGATGATGGTGGTCTTGCCTTCAATGCGGTCGGGGAAGTATGCGGCCAAGAAGCGGCGCGCGATCAGCTCGTAGACCTTCAGCCGGTCACCCTGGAGATTCTTTGTGGGATTCTCCGTAGGCGTCAGCGCAGCGTGATCTTCAACCTCCTTGTCGTTTACGAATCGCTTGTCGAGCTTCACTGGCCAGCGCTTCCGAAGCTCCCCGACGAAGGGTTGCAACTCTGCGAGCTGCCCCTGAGCGATGGCCTTAATCCAGCCCGCGGCCTTCTGTGCGTCCGCGTCCGTCAGGTATCTGGAATTCGTGCGCGGGTAGCTGATGAGCTTGGATTCATAGAGTTCCTGCGCCACTTCCAGGGTGTGTTCTGCCGTGAATCCGAAGCGCTTGTTGGCCTCTTTCTGGAGATTGGTAAGGTCGTACAGCAGCTCGGGCTTTTTCTTCTCCGTCCGGGAGGTGACCGAGGCTATGTTGCCGGGTAAGCCGGATAGCTTGTTCGCAATGGCCTTCGCGTCCTCTTCCCGGTCGAACCGATCCTGATCCTTCCCCTCCACCTTGCGGAACCATTTGCCTCTGTAAGCACCACCCTTGGCTTGAAAGGTAGCCCATAAGGTCCAGAAGTCCTTTGGCACGAAGTCCGTGATTTCCAGTTCGCGATTTACGAGGAGGGCCAACGTCGGTGTCTGTACACGGCCGATGGAGTATACCCCGTCTCCTCCGGCTCGGCGCATGACCAGCGTCTGGGCTCGTGTGCAGTTGATGCCGACCAGCCAATCCGACTCCTGCCGGCTACGCGCCGCATCCCGCAGGCCGCGGTATGACTCGCCCGGCTTCATTCGGGCATAGGCGTCCCGGATGGCGTTATCCGTTAGGCTCGATGTCCAGAATCTCTGTACAGGCTTGGTGCATCCCGATAGGCGATAAACCAGATCAAAAATGAGCTCGCCTTCACGACCGGCGTCCGTTGCGTTCACGACATCCACCACATCGTCACGGGTCATGAGTTTTGCCACAACCTCGTATTGATCCCTGGTGGCCTCGATGGGGGAGTAAAGGAATGGTTCAGGAAAAAAAGGCACCGTATCCAGCCGCCACGTTTTGAGATCTGGATTGTATCCCTCCGGACCCATAGCCTGCACCAGATGGCCAACACACCACGTAACGATGACATCGGCGCCCTGGATGAAGTTGCGCCCCGTCCCCTGAATGCCTAGGGCCGCCGCGATGGCACGGCCCATGCTTGGTTTTTCACTGATGATGATACGGGTCATGGAGTTTCTTTTTTGAGATTGACAAGAGTAAACCGGTCTCTACAATACGGCAGGCTATCACTTACCGGGTTTCTTATCTGCTGGAGCTTTCTTGACTGGTTCCGCTTTCTTCGGTTTCTTTGATTCCTTTTTCTTGTTGTCCTTGTTTCCTCCCATATTCTCCTCCTTATCTTTATAGTTGCCGTCAATAAAAACGCTTAAATCAAGAGATCACAGAACATATTGGGCCAGCCAGCGGGAGCGAGTGCAAAAAACTAAGTTTTATTTACTGAATAACAGGAACCCCAGAAGCAGAAGCAAGATGAATCCAGCAGATAACCTTCCATGTTGATTCACAACCGCATGTTTCTGTACGTTCACCACCGATAATCCATATACTACCATCGACGAAAAGTGTTAGCAATTTCTTATTCAAGGTTTTCATGATTTTCGTGCTTGGCGTTAATCCAAATTATGATGAGATTTTATTCTGTATTTATTGAAGTCAATAAGGGAGGTCATTTTGATTTTGTAGCAGCTTTCAAACCGAATTCGTTGAGATCGATCTAAGATAAATCGGAAGGATTCCGGTCATTGAAGATGTCCGCAATGCTACAATATGGTGCCATTGTACTTCAATGAATTTTGGTTGAAACATGCAATAACCACAGCCCAAAATAATCAATCCGCCTATTGTGGATTCATGGGAAATAATCCCAGCAGATTTATCATTCCTAGTTTCTCACGGCATTCGGGGCAAAGCTCATCGTTATTGGCGATGCCTGTGCTGTTCAAAAAGATATCTCCCAATTGTCTCGCCGGATCATAATCCTGTTCTTGATGATCATCAAAAGGACGTAAGCATTCTCTGCAAAACTTCACTTTAATCCCCATAAAGCTCATCGCAAGATAGAGCTTTTCCGGTCCGATTTTGTATTATTATCAGCAAGTTTTCACATAGGTGATTGTCGTTGCCTTGCAGCGGCGTTTGGTCTGATCGACAAAACCCAGGGTGAATTTTCCTTCCGGTTTCTGAAAAATATCCAATCCCCGGCCAAGGATGATTCGCCAACCCGTATCTGCCTCGATCCAACGATCGTGCAGACCTGTTTGAAAACGATAGGTAAGGTTAATGCGATCCTGGCTTAGGCTCTCCTTTATTTCATTCAATTTCGATGAAGTTTCCTCTTCCTGACGCTTCGTATCTGTTCCCGTTACGAGTTCGATGGCCAAGCCCGCCTCTGATGAACTCAGACTCTCGCAGAAATTCAGAAAGTTATGAATTTGATAATCATAACGGATAAAAGGATCGACCAACTTAACGCTTTTAGCTCCTTTTAGATAAGGATTGAACAAGCGGGCATAAGAAATGCCACGCTGGTCTTCAGCGATATTCAATGTGGTCTCGATCGGTTTTCTGTCCAGTGACAAGCTATCAACCGGCTCCTCTGCTTTTTCTGGCTCCGGTTTCTCTTCCGGATGGGACATTTGAAACTCATCCGGATACTCGCTCTTAATCGTCACCCATTGATATTCCTGATCCAGCCGTGCCAATTCATCCCGAATTTGTTGTCGCATCCGGACAGCAGGGTTGACGCAATACTCGACAAACTCCTCATCCGTAACCTGCAGATCAGGAAACAGCAGCTTCAAATAACCTTCCGCAATCCGAGCAACGGCCTTGTGATCGCGCATATCCTCGCAGGAAGGGAGACGCAGGCTGTGGGATACATAATCGGCATATTGAAGATCACTTCGCAACTCGTGTAGGACTTCACTGAAAAAATCACCTTTGAAGCCCAGGCTTTTTGAGGGCGTGTTCTTAGTAATGCGGGGCATAAACCACCCTTCAAGCAACCCATGGATGCGATCCACAAAAGCCGATTCCTGCAGAGATGAAGGCAGCTCCTTGAAAATGCCATTTGTCTCATAGAGGGGTCTTCGATCAGGGCCTATCGTGATATTGCCAAGGATGGCGAATCCGCATTCGGCGGTTCCCATATCCCCGGTGGCCCTTCGATAACGGCCGCTTTCCAGGTACATCTTGAGGGCCGCCATAGCCTCGCCGGCCGCATCAGTGTGGATTTTTTGGACCTCATCCACAACGACCACATCGTATCGGGGCATGAGACCGAGTTGCTTGCTTTGACTGTTAAAGAACAGTGTCGGCGCCGACAGTTTTCCCCCAGGGATAACCGCCGCATAACGGCTGATATTGTCGAATACGAAGGATTTCCCCGTTCCCTTGGGGGCCAACTCGGCCAGATTGACCCGCGGCTGGACTAAAGGTATGATTCTACTCAGTAAAAGCATCTTTTGAGGAAGGGTATGCGTATCAGGGTTGAATTGGCAGCTCGATATAAGCAGATCAATCCATTCGGGAAGAGTAAAATGTTTTCGACATTCCCTGAAATATTTTAGGTCCACCCCCGGACTCTGAAAGGGCTTGAAATCCACCATCCAAATCTGTCCTTTTTTAACTTCTTCACCATCGGGAGGAACATAACGCAGGGTCCCAAGTCCCCACATGCCTGTTTTCAGGAGCATGGTATTATCATCAATGATTCCCTTCTGAATCATCGCGTTATTCGTATCCAGCACGGGGATGCTCAGTTCATGCGTGTTCTTGGCCAGATTGACGTTGACGCGGAAATCATCGATGATTTTAACTTCCTCCTGTTCCTTCAGGCGATTGAGAAGGATATTTTTATCCGCTTTCTGGGGCAAGAAAGAGGAGACGATCTTGATGATTTCCTCCCGCCCTTCCTCCGACAACTTATCCCCATCAGAGAGGAATTGACTGATAATCCATTCCCCCACATACACCGGAATCGCTCGCGCACCAAACCCGGCCTTGGACATTAGTCCCTTGTTGATAACCACTTCTCCGTAGTAATCTCGTGCTTTCGCTTCGAATGATTTCATAGATTTCCTTCCTTACTTCAGATCCTTCAAACTGAAGCCGCCGGTTATTGCCGTTCGGAACTCTGCTGCGACTTTCATCTCCCATGTCCTTTCTTCACCGGCAATTTCATAAACCCACTCAACGATCAACTCCTCATGACCGAGGGCCGACTTGTTGAAGTAACAATCCAATTGAACAGTCGAGGCTTTCTCTTTCACCAAGACTGGTAGCATCTGTCCTTTGATTTCCGTATCTGGTTTCAGGACAGTAACGCGAAGAATTCGGATATCTTCCGAATTGGGGTTCATCATCTCTATCCGCAAGGAAGAGATTCTCTGGATGTGGAAAACAGACCTACCCGTCGCAGCATCAATTCTCAGGTCAGGAAAGCGTACACCGGGTATTTTCCATGCAGCCTTCACGGCTTTGAAGAAAGCCGTCGGAACGATCACCTCTTCCGGTGTGGCACCCCCATGTGTATATCCTTTCCCAGCCTTGCCAGTGTGAACGGTATGATGGCCCTTGGGAATAAAGAACACATTTTCACTGTCCGTAAATGGGGGAGTAAAGCGGTATCCCAAATCCCAGAGATTTTCCGGCACCGTATCGGCAATGCCTTTTTCGATTACGGCAAAACGTCGTTTTTCATCGGAAAATAATTTGTTTTGCGTCTTTGACTCAAAAGTTCGCTTTTCACCATCCAGGATGAAACAAGCGCCGTGGTCGGTCAGAATGTATAGCCCAAAAACTTCTCTCTGCCCCGGCCAGCGTTCCAGGAGAGTTGATACCATAGCACTGACTCGTGTAAACAGCCGGTACAATTCTCCCTCATGGGTATCACCTTTCATTTCCGGATCATCATGCAGAATCTCATCGCTGGCAACTAAATTGAGCAACACAACGGCAGGCTCTGTGGACGCTGAGAAATTAGCCAGCTTTTTCAGGTCTGATAAATAAGTAACAGTCTTACCGTCCCAGTCGTTCTTTGCTCGCTCTTGGAGGAGCGCCTCATATGTTTTTGTTGGAGGATTCCAGTCTCCACTGAAAAGAACTGGTTTTACATATTCCGTATCCGTCGGCAGGGGCGCAAAACGATACTCAAGGACATGGCGATGAAAACCAGCTTTCCGCAGGATGTCTTCAAACATCGACCAGAAGGTTACCGGAAATCCATCGGCCAGAATAATCAGTGAAAGCGTTTCCGTTCGGATTGAATCCTGAAAAGAATGCAGCGCATGAACCAAACTGATTTCGGCATTCTTATGAATAATAGCATAATCCCGTAGATACCACTCGGTAAATAGGCGAACGACTTCTTCAAGCTCTTCATCATGGTGGCCACTTTTTGTCTGCCAATACCGGTAAGGTATGTAAGAATCCACCGCCCAGGATACCCACGCCGATGGATTGTCAAGAAACTCCATGTCCTTAAGAGCCGGCCTCTCAGGCGCCACCAGGTAATCCAGGGTTCTTAACTCAGCCGTATCCAGTCCCACACATTGACGGAATTTTTCCTTAACGGCGATAATATCTTCAGCGGCAGGGGTAAACTGGTCGGCTGTCAGAAGACTCTTGATAAGCCTGAATTCCAGAATTAACCGACCTGATGTCATCTGTGAGACTTTCTGGAAGACATCGCTGTTATCAACATCCGGAGCGATGTCCTTAAAGAACAATTCGATGTGCGTCGTCGCTTCCTCGACAGCGACAAGTTCCAGGGGGAGTTCCTTCAATAAAGTCAGAGGAATGCTCCTTAACATGTTCGCCCGTGGTAATGGCAAAAGATATTCGAGAAGCTTACCTGGATACAAACCAAGAATTGCATATAGGCTCATATCCCGCCACAGATCTTCCGCACGGCTGATAAGAAGGGGGATCAAGGCCTTTCCCCAATTTTGCTCGGTTTGCCGCAGCCATATTTGTCCCTGCTCACGAAGGCAACGGTCAAGAATTGGATAGTGATCAAATAACACCTTTACTTTGTCGCGGTATAGAACAGCCAATATTTCGGCTATATGCTTCCGATCCAATCGTTCCCCGCGAAATGTCGGACCCAGAAAATGCCCCAGTAATGCTTCCTCAAATCGGCAAGGGTGTTCATTCTTCACATCCAGATCAAGAAGTTTCTGGGAGACGATATCTTCATCCGACAGCCACTTGGGGAGGATCACATTCCATGATTCGGCAATAATGAGGCGCGCAGTTTTCTCCACGAAGTCACAAGTCAATTGGATCTGCTCGCAAAATTGCTGCAACCAGGTAAAGAGGTAGCGCTTCCGTACCCAGATGTTCAGAGAACTTTTATCGGCGGCAATCGTCGTGAGGAAATGGCAGGCCTTCACATAATCGGCGTCTTTCTCAACCAGAAAAACGCCTTCAGGTAAAGCATAGCCATAATCACCAATGTAGCTGATCTCAAGTTTCATGAATCACTCTTTCCAACCAGAAGCTCATGAATAGCCTCACCGAGTTTTTCCCCTACTTCTTTCGTCACCAGGCCGCGTGTGACCCCTTGTTTAACAATCGACTTTAAAACGGTTGTAAATCCCTGAAGATTATCCGGAAATTTGAATGAGGCCTTCTTGCTTCCGAACAAATCCTGATCCACGGCAACTTCATACTTTTTCGCCTTGTTGACGACCTCCACGGTCACTATATCGCTGGCATTGCCGTGCTCATCGAGAGCCCGCATCTTTACAATGACATTGGCCTTATCTTTGACGAGTTCAGCAAGGTCCATCCTTTCACTGATTCGTATAGCGCCTTCAGATTTCTTCGGGTCTTCACTTGAGGTTGTATAAATGATTTCTTTCGCACCCTTGGGAATAGCAATAACCAGACTTTCCCCTGCCTCTATTTCATAAGTTTTTGCTTTTATTTCAGGAACAGGAACCTCCGGTTTGGCCTCATCGATCACCGCCTTGGCCTGTTTGATTTTTGCTGCGTAATCCTCCGTCTGGACGGATGTCCAGTCCGGCACGGGATTGAACTTATAGGCCTTCGGTAGTTTTTTAAAAAGCAGCGTTTTCTTGTCGTCTGATTCAGCTAATTGCGACAGGAACTCAAAGGCGTCACTCTCATCATATTTTGATGGATTTCGTTGATTGGGATTCAATCCTTTATACCATTCATCAATGGCCGCCTCGCATTCCACCTGATCGCCCTTTGCACCGAAGATGGCACAAACCGCCTGGGCAACAGATTTCTGAAGATTCGATAGCCCTGCTTCCAGGCGTTTTACATCAGCAGCGAAAGCTACGCCGATTTCCTGGGCTTCTTTCTGTAGCATGTCTTTCCCAACGGGATCACTGTTGTAAAGGGCGGGCAATCGGGAAAGGATCAAGTCGAACCGATCGATTTGATCCACTTGATCGAGCAATTCCTTGAGCTTCTTCAATCGAGGTTGATCTTCCTTGTCATAGAGATCCATGATCGTAGCTGCCGCGGGAAGCCCTTGCCACCAGGCCTTCAGCAGTACCGACGCCTCTTCGACAGAGCGAATCTCGCCATGTTTAAGCGGCGGCGCATGGGCAGCCTTTGCAATGGCCTCTACAAGGAGGCGTTGTGCATCAGTTATCTGGAATACTTCTACCACAACCTTCGTGGCCGGATCAGCTACGATCCGAACGACATCGTCATAGGAATCTATACGAATCTCCGCTGTCTTTGTCGTATCTGCGTAGAAACGTAAACGCTCCCCAAAGGCGCGCACGACATGAGACAGGGCAAGAATCTGAGCTGTTGCACCTGTCCCGTAAGGCGCACTCCTGGCGTCAATGAGGAATTGCCCCAAAGACAGCGCCTTCCCGGGGGACAGATTTCCGAATTCCTGACACAAGGATTTGAGAATTGGATAATGATCGGAAATTTTATCCGGATTGTCTTCGCATGCGAAGTAGGTCAGCATTCCTTCTGTCCCGGTTTTTCTCAGTGCTCCCGCCCCCTTTAGCAGCACCTTCTCCAGGTATCGCTTTTCGCCGTGGTTATCCGGATTGCCGTTGTCGATTATTACCCTTTCGGCCTCAAGTAATACCTTTACTGCCTGCTTGAGGGCAGTATTCTTGCCGGTCCGCCACTTATCGTCATGGCAGGCATTCAGATCGGGATGAGTGATCCGGCATCGTTTCTTGTACAGGTTTTCGCAAAGCTGATCCGCCGGACGGTGAGCCTGAGAAGGCTTGTCCACGATTACCTTGTCGTCTTTCCCATACCAGCAAGCCTCTTCACCGCTCGTGATTTTACGCAGGATTCGCTGCAACTGGATGCGATAACCGTCATCGGCGTTTTCAAAGATGTCGCGCAATCTGGATTCAGTTTGGGCGCTGATCTTCATGGCATCGTTTGGCGGCAAGTAATATCGGCAGGCCTTCACCTTTAGCAGGACGTCCCTGAATGGCTGTGATTCATGGGGAACAGCAACAGCCATATTCTCATACGGGATTCCTTTAACGGCATTTTTCGCCAACTGGATATCCGTCTCATTCTCGCAAAGCGCGTAAATAATAGTCCCTTCACTGCCTTGCTTTTCTTTGAACAAACTCTGTTCCCATTCCTGCTGCATGTCCTTCCACAATTTCTCGCCAAGGTCTTTTGCCCGCACAAACCGTCGGGCAAATCGTTTATCTTCGTTGAAGGCCAGGTTATATTGACTCGCCTTTAGAAACTCCAGTTCATTAGGATCACCGGCCTCCGCCAGCAGGGCATCGAGTGGGTCTTTCGGGTGCAGCGATTCATCAGTCAGGAAACGGTCAATAAGGTCGTATGGGTCTTCGCCGGAACCGGCCGCCAGTTCATAGGTTTTTGACTGCTGACGAAAAAAGATAGCCCCGGATTTGACAAGGGCCTTCAAATGACCCTCCACCTTCTTTCTCTCCGGCCCCGCGAGGCAATAGAGACCAAACTGGAGATTTTCAAGCGTTGTGGGAACAACCTGCGAAAGTTCATAGATGAGCATGGCGCGCAGAACTGACAGACGTTCCTCCATAACTTCGCCGAACATGTCGCCGCTGTCGGGTATCTTTCGCAGGGCCTCGATACTTGCGTAGTAGCCATTAACAAGCTGCCGCTGCTTTTCGCGCAACTCCACATTCTTGAGAGATAGCTCTTTCTGGAAGAACTCGAAGAGACGATCAACCGTGTAGAGATTGAGCTTCCCACCGCCTACGGTAACGTCCGCGTTTTTGATGAAATCGGCGTATGATCCCGCCGCGCCACCCACATCACCCGAGAAAAATGTGAAGGCGCTCCGGGCGTCCGATCCGATCTCGGAAGAGAGTTTCAAAAGACAGGCCAGGGCGATGGGGTGCATACCGTAGATGTCTTCCAGGACTTTCTCCCGGATTCTCTTCATATCATCAAGCCAGGGGAATAGTTTCAAGGAGGTGCATACCGGCAGGAGTGAGTCAAAAAGGGTCGTTTTCGGCTGAATCTCCTGCTTCCATGTATCGGAATCTTTTTCCACTTCCACAATGGCGCCGATGATCTCTTCAATCCCTTCGTTCAAGAGATCCACGGGGGTAATCCGGGCGCTCATAACGGCGGCATCATCTTTGCTGTATCGGTCTGCATAAGCCTTGAAGTCTTTGTGGATACAACCTACAAAAATGACATTGGGTTCGTTCTTGCACAGTGTTTCCATGAATCCCTGGAGAACGTCCTTTGCATAAGCTGCCTTTTCCAAAGTAAAGCCAAACTCATCAAAAAGGACAGCAAGACCTTTGAATCGCTCTTTGAATTGTGGCTGCCGGATTAGATTCTTGATGATGGGGATGATGTTACCCGACTGGGTCTGAAAAGGCACTCCCCCCATGATTTCCTGGAAGGACCTGTGAAAGAGATTCAGTGCTTCCGTATTGAATTCCTTCAACCGCGACTGCAATTGTTTGCCCGATACTCCAGGGGCCACCCTTGCCAGGGCTTTTTCAAAATCCTCATAGAAATTACGGAACTCTTCTGCACCCTTCTTTTCCCATTCCTTGATGATCCGCCCGGCCTCGTCAAATTCGGTCTGCACGGCCACATCAAGCCCCACGGTATGGCAGGCATCAAAGATGGCCTTAAGAACTACCTCTTCAAAGCGACGTCCCGAATAATAATCGCAGATCGCCACCAGATATTGACCGTCTTTCCGGATATTCTTCAGCGTTTTTGCGGTTTCGGAGTCAAGTTTGTCATAGTTTGCATAAAATCCTTTGATTCCCGGGTCGCCGCTGGATCGGCTGAGAAAATTGGCGAACATGAGACAAAGGTGGGATTTGCCCGTACCGTAAGAACCGCTCAGAAGATAAAACTTTCGATCCGTCGGCTGATAGATTCCTCGGCATAGCCTTTCAAACGCTATCCGGTGCGACTTCGTAGGCCGGTACATGGCCATACGATCGTCATTTTCCTGCACCTCTTCGTAGGCGCTCTTCAGATTCACAAAGTTGGCATACCCGGTCTTGAGTTTTACGACATCCGAAATCTTCCCCATTTTATCCCTCATAATGTGGCGTCATTAGTGATCATCCCATCTCTGGCGGCGCAACTTTCACAAGACAATGCAATTTAATATCGAGCACTTACAAAATTACATTACTCCGTACTTGCGCCAATATTGCGCCGAACATACGCTAATCGGCAACGGATATCTGAATAGCATGTCTGTTCACATAACCTTTTTTTCAATTTCATCCAGAAATGATAATAACTCCGGCGTTTCCAATAGAGCCTCCACGACTTTTTCCCCTTTATGAACATGATGTGGCGCGTTGGGCATATCCGGGTAATGAGGAGCGTTATCCATGCGAATACGAAGACATCCATCTTTGTCCTGCCAGTGGAAGCTATACTTTTCCAAAACCAATTGCCGGTTCGATTCGACCATGTAGATGAATAATTCAAAAGAATCACCATTCAAGAGAACGGACTTGACCCGCATCTTGCCATCAACCACGGATATGTCCCGCCGGACGAGCTGGTAAGATGCAACCGCCGGACTTTCTATCAAACGAACCTCTATCGCATCAAAATACTGTCTTATTTTTTCATTCACGGGATCAACCCTTATTGATCATGGAAAGATGGCGTTGAATTTTCTCACGCATATCAATAGTCGCCGCCCATTCAATGAAATCCATGTCATCGCCGATAGATCCCTTATCATAGCGGCTCCGGAACTCCTCCGAATTCATCTTGTATTTCGCTTCGAAAGCGGCGATCTGGTCGTTTATTCGCAGATGCATATCTCCCATACGCGTGGCTTCCCGCTTCAATAATTTATCAATGGCCATTTCCATGACCGAATCGATCATCGATGGATCAACGGAAACATATCTCTCCAAAATCTTAATTTTTTCCAAGACTGTCATTTTCAATTCTCCTTTCTGTTGATACTTCATCCATCACGGTAAAAGGATTTTTTCTTTGATGGCTGCCATATCCTTTATCTGCTATATTACTTTTGCAGAAAGTAACGAAAATCGATACTTTCTGCAAAAGATAACTATTACGAACGCTTGTTTTCTTGATCCTCGATCATCCTATTCTTTCTGGATCTTACCCGCTCTTGAATCTACTATACGCAGCAAATGGCTGGCAAGAATGATCATTTCAACCGCTTCCGTCGGGTCTGTAATTGAAACATTTCTGTGGCTTTGCGGATTTTTGTATGAGCCTATGGCCCCTGCAAATAAGTGCTGCAGAGCCTGCCTCTCACCCTCAGGTAGATTCTTGTCAGTTAACGGTCCGTTATCGACATCAAAAGCCCTCCGCATCAATTTTTCACCAATATCGGCAGGTGTAAACTTGCCCGCTTCACGGACCGCAACCTCCACCTCTTTGAAGGACTGAAAAACAGCCGTATCATACTCCCCGCGTATAAAGGCGGACCACACCTTCTGCGCAATAATCGGATGCAACAGATGTCTTGGCAGAAGATCGCTGTGCCGATAGGAATCCAAACCTGACCAGTCCTTTATTTGACGTCCCCGCCTGGTAACAAATACCCATTCTCCTCTTTCACCGGGCTTCGGAGCAATCAGTCCTTCCCTTTCAAGCCATACCCAGGCTTCCATGAGCGCCCTGCTGATGGCATCTTGAGAGCCTCGTGGATACTCTTGAACAGTGTTTGGCAAACCGAAATTGTGTCGGTTAAGCCCCCCCTCTTCCCTTTCGTTGATGGAATTCAAGTACTCAAGAACAACCCCTGCCAGCTCTTCAGGCTCAAGAGCCAACAATGTTTCATGATCTGGAATTATATCATAGATTTTTTTACTCATGATCCCTATTAACCACTCATTGTAGCTTTCAAGTAAGTAGAGGCCAAATCGGCGGCTACCGACTTGACGAGGTCGAATGTCATGGAGATCCCTTTAGAAATAAAGGAACTCTTGGTTTTTTGCCAAATTGTGTCATTTCGTATGCCATCAAGGAACTCATGGCCATTCCAAGTTAAGCGTAAAGCCCTAAAATCGTGAGGTCTTCTGCCGAGAGTCTTCGCCATTTTGCCGCTGACAAGCCCCGCCTCCATAAGTAGATCCATATGGTATGATATTTCTTGACCTCTTTCTGATGGAAAACTGGACAAGCGTAGATAATTACCCGCATCCATTTCTTCAACTATGATCAGTATTTCCCTTATTACGTCCCAGTCACGTTTCATGGCATCTCGCATATTAAATAGAAATTTATTCCCATGACTTAAGTATCTTTTTGATTTCTTTATCAATCTCATTGACAGTCAGGAAAAGCTCTTTCTCTATGAAATTAGTACAATCTACCTCACCTATAAGATCAGGACTAGTAAGACATATATATCTCTCTTCAAGTATCTCAATTCTTTCAATAATATATTTGTTGTAATATGGCATATTTCTTAGAATATGATCGCGGTATATCGTTTTCATAATTCGTTTAAAATCGTCTTTTTTATATTCCGCTGCCGGGAATGTCGAGTTTTGAATGTCCTTAACAAAAACTATCAGATCCTTGAAAGCCTCTATGCGGTCTTTATCATGTATACGAACCCTCTCAAGCTTTATAGGCAGATTTCGCAGAATAATGTCTTTTAATATCGCACCTGCTGCACCGATAATCACACCTGCCAAGGCGAATAATCCGTTTATAATAGCAGGATCGAGACCTTTACTTATTTGTCCGGTATCTGGCATGCACATTCCTCATTAATTATAAATGCTTCTGGCACTTCGCACCAATTCCTTCAGTGCTCATATCAGGGATGCGATACGGTCGTATTCCTCCAGACATTTGCGTTTGGATATGAATTCGCCGAACGCTTGTTCTTCCTTGCGTTTCATGACGGGAAAGGTGTCGATGATGTAAGCGAATTCGTCACGGGTCAGGCCGAAAAGATGAGCAACATAGGCATCTATCTCCGCACGCAACTGCGCTCGGTCGCCCGTGTCTCGGCGGTCACCCGTACGGTCATAGGCTCCGCTGGCGGCCTTCCATTCCTGGGTAAGATTCATGGCTTCGTCCCGCAAGCGACGTCGGACTTGCTGCTCGTGGGTCGGACCATAGGTGTCGATGGGGGCAGCCTCGGGATACCATATATTCCCTTCTTGGTATTGCTGACAGAACACCCTTTCCCAAAACAGCGCGAAATCACTCGTTGTACATATCAACCTAAGAGCCCGTCCTACTATTGCACTAAAATAAAAAGATGCATCTGTTAATCTAGGCATTGGCAATTGGTTAAGGATAAATACATTTAGATTTGTTGATATTTTCATTCTCATCAACCAGTCATAACAGAATGAATTGAACAAACTTACAACGAAAATCATTTGCGCGTAAGAGTAATGGGATATTTTCCATCGATTATCAATAGCATCCTTCAAGAGAACATCTTTATTGTATTCCCATGGGATTGAAGTAAATAATGAGTTACCGCAGCATACACTCGATGGCAAAACGGTAGATATCAACGCGCGCTCATTCGTACTTGCGGCTATTGCTCGAACACCAAATCGGAACTCAGTGAAGGGTAATGGGATTGGTTGTATTAATTTTGCAACTGACTTTCCCAGTACAGAATTCTTGCCAATGTGAGCCATTTCCTTTGATCTAAGGTACTGCTCAGCATCTCGTTTCTCCACCTCCCGGCTATTCGATGAAAATAGATGATCAAACTGATTGATCATTTTCCCTTCATATAGGACGTACCCATCAACATTTTGCACAAACATAGAACTTTGATGCGTCATATTGAATTCAACGGATAGAAGAGGAAATCTCCATGGGAGAGAAGCGTCTGTATTTCCCAAGAGAGGAAAGTCTGCGTAAATTTTACCAGCGATTTCAATATCGCGTTGGGCATTGAATTCTGTTAAGCTCAGAGAATCGGGAGAGAATCTAACAATATCTTCTGGCTTCAGTATAATAGCTCGTTTCTCAATTGCAGGTAGTGTCTCAGGATCGTGTTGCATGAATGCACATCGAATATTTGGATTAGATTGGTCTTTTACAATGCACAGTGTTATGAACTTGAACTGATTATGGACTGATTTGAATACTACTGGAAATCGGTTCTCAAAACAGTAGATTGATTCAATAGTACGTGTGTCAAAAAAGAACTCCCTAAGTCCTTTGGTAGCAGAATCTGAATAGAATCCAGCAGGCAGGATAATTCCAATTCGTCCGTGAGGTCCCAAACAATGGAAGTCCCTTTCTACGAATAGTTTATATAAATTGCTTCCAGGGGGCTTTATATCCTGGTGTGCATAATCTGGATGATTCTGGAAGAAACAAGCAGCTTCATAGAACAGCGATTGATATTCATGCCAGGCCTGTTTTATATTTAAATCCTTGCATAATTCCTCTGCCCGCTTCCCGGCTTCTGTTTTTGTTAGTGTTCTAAATGAAGGATCATAAGAAGAGAAGAATTCTTGTGTTTTGGGATTCCATGTATCCCACGGCGGATTGCCGACTGCCGCGTCGAAACCGCCAATCTGCTCGTTGAAGACGTCGGGAAACTCCAAGGCCCAGTGGAAAAAGTGATGCCGTTTGGTGAGTGCCTTCACCTTCTCGTGCAGTTCCAATTCATTCACGGACACAGGCCGTTCGCCGTGAGACAAGCGGAGGAAAATATCCCGGTAATCATCCGGTTTGATTACGTCGTCCATAAGGTAGGCCGTAGATAAATCGGCCAAGGGGAGCAAGGGATTGATTTTCCCTGCCATCACCTCTTCGTGCATCTCTTTCTGTCTGTCCGTATCGTCCTCGGCAACCTGGGAGATGGATTGCATGGTTTGGGCGGCCTGCCGATAGGCTTCCGTCAAATCCTTCAGTAGGGGCAGTTCTAATTGTCTCTTCGCGTTCTTGCGTTTCTTCTTGGCTTCCTGATTACGTTCCGGGATCTTCTCAAGTTGGGAAAGGGAACGGATGCCGATGAGGCTATTGCCACAGCGCAGATGATGATCGAGGAAGGTCAGTTTGTGATCGCGCGCAAAACCGTTTAGCCAGAGAGAAAGCTTGGCCAGGTGGACGGCTAAGGGATTCAAGTCCACGCCGTAGAGGCAGTGACGGGTGACTAGGCGACGCCAGACGTTCGGCTCACAGTTCACCGGGGAAGCCATGCCCTCGACGATGGGGATCTCTGCGAACAGGCTAACGATGAAGTCTGTGAGCTGGTTGGCGGCGTTTACGAGAAAATGGCCACTCCCCATCGCAGGGTCGCAGAGTTTGAAGCAAAGGATGACTTCCCGGACGAAACGCTCAACCAGGGCTATTGCCGATTGGGTAGCTCCCCGCCGGATCGTGGCGTCATGACCGGTTTTCGCCTGATGGCTGAAAAGATTGAAGCGCTCCCGGCAGTTATTTTCGAAGCGGTCACGCAGCGGACTGATAATAGCCTTGGCGTTGAGAAAATGGACCAAGCTCTCCGGGGTGTAATAAGAGCCGGTCTGCTTACGCTCCAGGGCTGATTCACCGAAATAGACATCACCCTTACGGATGATTCCGTCTCCTTTCTGACGCGTCGTCCCCGAGGCAAGAAGGATCTCTACACCCTTTTTCGACCGGCGGCGCAGGCGATCCGCATCGGCTAGAGTCACGCTGAATTCCAGGATCGTCTCGTACATTTCACCCAAGTGGCGCACTTCCAGATCCCGGTAGGGTATCCGATATTCCTTTTCCGTGTTGCTGTCGTGGGGTTCCACCCAGGCCATGAGGTAGAGGGCACGGGCAAGGAAGTCGTTCCGGAGCTGCTCCTTACCGAGAAACTTCTCAGCCTCGTCGTCGAACAGCCCGCCGTTATATCCCATGATCCCGTATTCCGGATCGCCTTCGTTGACGGCCCCGATGAGCCCCTTCAGATGCTTCCAGAGGTCGTAGCCTTCATCATCCGTCCGTTTTCTCCATTGAAGACGATGAGCCTCAAGGCAGAGGGCGCCGATGGAATGTTTAGCATAGATTTCCCGCTTTTCGATCTGAGAGGGCAGGAGGCTCCGGGCTTCGGCATAGAAGAGGAACAGGCAGCGGTAAAGGAGTTTGACGGCGCTTTCAAAGATCTCCCGCCGTTCGTCATCGGTGTATTCGTCGCCCTTCCGGGGCGTTTCGGAGATGAAGCCGTTGCAGAGATATTGGAGGACTTCGTCAATCTGCTCCAGAAGCGGTGATTTGACCTTGTCTTCGAGGATCTTTTCCGAGGCCTTTATGTCCTGATCCAGTCGGCAATTATAAACCCCGTGAGCACGGGCGTCCTTCTCCCATCTATCCGTTTCTTCACCATCTATCTCCGCTGTGAAGGAATCGACATGGAAAAAACGCTCAAATAAGGCGTATTCCTTCTCATCGTTCTGTGCGAGGGCCTCCGCGAGATTAAGCTCTACATATTCCTCAAAAGGCTTGCCGGTGCGGGTTGTATAGAGACGCCATTTTCCGCCGTCCGTTAGAATGCCCCAGTTCAGTTTGCGGTCTCTCAGTTGGGCGATCAGTTTACCAGGCCAGAAACGGCCGATAGACACATCATCCAGGTCCGCTCCCGGTTCGATAAGATAGAGGACTGAGACAGTATTGGAAAAACTGTAATCTTCATAAAGAAGGTAAACACCAGGAGCGTCGGGTTGGCCGGGCGGCACGAAAGAAAGATAACTGAGCGCTTGTTTGATATGGGTGCTCCAGATGGAATCAGCGCTTGAGCGGTCACTATGCTGCTGGGCATGGTAAAGGGTAGCCATACGACCCTGGCCGGCGTCGTCCAGTTCCAACTCGGAACGAATCTTATCAATAAAAAGAGTGCTAAAGAGCCCGTTATTTCTCATGCCAACCTCATGTCAGAGCGAGGGTATCTCGCTGATCAACAATAAATGTTTGATCCTTGATTCTGGTAAATATCCATTTAGCCAAAGGCGGATGATGTTGCATAACCATTAGCAAGGCCGGGGATTTGTCGCGCATTTCGATCTGGCGGGCAAACTGGTCCACGACATTGGCCTGACTTGCCCACATTGCCATGAGAAACTCCAGGCCGGAAACGACGATAATCGGTGACTTAGCGCTCTCCGATAAAAAGCGAAAGAGATCATTTATCGAGAATGTCCCAACATTTTCAGCAAGCGCTTCATCATTTGCGAAGACATCCAAGAGGTGACTATGAGCGGCACTGGCTTGCCTCGCTAATTCAGCGGCCCAGGCCTTTTGTTCAAGATAGTCATGGGTGAAGACGATACAGGCCCTGCCGCGCGGGCGCTGGGAAAGGGATTTTGTCAGTTCTACGGTGTTTACGACTTTATCCAATCAACAGACCTCCTTTTGCTCAGGTTCATAACCGGTGTCTTCATAATACAACTTCAGAAAGGTCAAGGCGGATGAGCCATCCCGGAGACGCACTTGGTCGAGATCGTGGGTGCTTTCATATCGCACCCAGCCGTTTTCGTGCAGGCGTTCTATGGCATGTCGAAAGGTCGTTTCATCAAAGCCGAATAAAAGGGATGGCGATCCCTTTGCCTCGGTGATTTCTCGTACCTGTAGGAGGCGTTCACCGCTGTCGGCGGCATAATCATAGATCATGGCGCAGAGGATTGGCGGTTCCACCTGGAGATGACGCCGCCGGTATAAGCGGCCATCGCTGTTTTGTTGGAGGATTTCCAGCTTCTTGAAGCTTCTGTTCAGGTAGGCATCTACGATGAACCGGACCTCCTCGTGGAGATGCTTACCAATTGTCCTGTCTGTATATTGGCCGGAAAGGCTATTTCTTAAACTGGCCAACCAGCCGCTTTCTGTAATCACTCGTTCGGCAAGAAGTATATGGTTAAAGATTTCATACCAGACCAGGTTTCTATAATGACCGGCCCCTTGATAATGGCACCATTGAAGAGTGCCGATTCTTTCCAGAAAGATGTCATGCACAGCTATTGCGGCACCCGTTTGCGTAAGGACTTGCGTTCCCGGTTTGATGAGCCCCAAGGCGCAGCCGATGCTCACAACGCTTTCAATCTGACGGTTGGACAGGCCCGTGCTTTCCTGGATGTCTTTTCGGAAGATCCGCTTCTCCGCAAGGTGTGCCGCCAGAAAGTGCAACACGCGCGACAACTGCTCGAATTCGAACAGGTAGCCGTTACTGAGCTGGAGTTTGCGGTTAGGTTGAACCATTAAGTGCCTTTACGTCCAGAAGGCCGATTTTATTCGGCATGACTGGTGGAGGACCGCTTTCTATAATTTCATTTCTGTTATCCTGGCGCCTCCACTTTATATCAACCATTACTGCTTGCAATGTTGCATAGTTCTCGAAAGCAGTCAATCAATGACTTGAGGTAATTAACAGGGCTCTACATTTACGGGGGAAAGTTATTAGGCCTATGCAGCTTTCGAACCGCATTCAATGATCAGGGCCGCTTATAAAAACGACACTTTGTATTTGGAGCTTTTGATCGCTGCTTCGGAGAAAATCCAATCCATTGGAAGGCTAAGTGAAAATAACCCTCGCTACAACATCCTGCTATTTGGGGTTACCCCATTACGGCTGAACCGCGCCAGGATCGCCAAAAATTAACATTGGGGGCGAACGCAGAATTCGGAAATGATTGTATGTTAAGAGGTCTCCTCACGAAATAGAATTATCGTAAGCTTTGCCAATTCGATTTGATTCATCATGTCTCTTCATTCAAACAGCTCGGCGTGTGTGCCAGCACGAACGAACACAATCAAATCATGTTTCCCGCTGTCATCAGTCTTGTAGGCCAGCAGAAAGTCGCCACCTATATGGCACTCCCGATACCCTTCCCAGTCACCGCCCAATGGATGATCACGCCATTCAGGGCTAAGAGGACCATCATTGGCGATCAGTAGCAGCATCGCCTCTTTGAGACGGTTCATGTCATACCGGCCAGCCCGAGATAATCGTTCCCAATCCTTTAAGAACGACTTTGCATAGTCCGCAGCACGAGGCAACGGGGCTCGTTTACTTGCTGCTGTTTTTTTCGAGGTCATCGAACAACTCGACAGCGTTACTAAAGCGAGCGCGGCGCGTACGTGCAATCTCGTCGGCTTCAGCCATTGCTGCACGGGTTTCAGCGTTTGGCACTTTGAGTGCGAATGGCATTTGCTTTTCTGCAATAACGCGCATCAAAAAAACGCGCACTGCGTCGGAAATGGAGAGGCCCATCGCAGCCAGTGTTTCTGCAGCCTGTGCTTTAATTTGTTCGTCCACGCGGACATGAACCATCCTAGTATTAGCCATAGTATTCTCCCACTTAATTGAGATACATTGTATCTCAATTAAGTGTAACATGCAAGGACTATCTTCCTTTCTGTCTTCATTTCGAATTAGCTTCTACTTGATCGATCGATACTCTATACAAAGAGAGGAAGATTAGCCGTCAAGCGTTTGCCCCTCCTTCTTTCCGTATTCAATGCCCTGGCACAATCAGGCTATATTCAGACTTGAAGCAAACCACAATGCAAAAAGACCCGTATCCATGAATATTGGAACGGGTCTTTTTGATAAAATCTTTTTACAGGATTATGTGGTTCTATTTCTTTTTAGCTGGGGCCTTTGCCTTCGGTGCAGCCTTGACAGGTTTCGCTTTAAGATCCTTGAGAGCTTTCCCTGGTGCGAATTTGCCGTTGGTCTTGGCAGCTATTTTAAGTTCTTTGCCAGTCTGAGGATTCCGGCCTATGCGTGCGGCACGATTTACCGCACTGAACGTACCAAAACCGGTCAGCGTGATCTTGTCGCCAGCCTTGAGAGCAGCCGTGGTTGCAGCCATGAAGCTGTTGAGTGCTTTCTCAGCTTGAACCTTAGTCAGTCCTGCGTCATCTGCAATCTTCGCCACGAGTTCCGCTTTTGTCATAACAAATTCCTCCTAATATGTGATTCCTCTACATATACCGTAAATTAGCAAATGTCTACAGTAAAGTCGCCCAATGTATGTCGAAATTATCGAAGAAATAATGCAAATGATTACGGCTTGAAGACCCTCATTTTTAATGAAGTTGCATTCCGTGGATTTCCGTCAACAACAAAAATCCAAATGACGGCCTCCGTTAATCCTGTATGATCTATGTTTCCCCAAAGGTCTATAAAAAAAAAGGAGACAGACAATGACAGTAAAAGACGCTATTCACATTTTTCATATTTCACAGAAAAATGTCCATAGGAAAAGAACCACAGACAGCTACCGTTACCTTCTTGAACATCTTCAAAATCATTTTACAGATACTCATGTAGAGGCGATCACCCCTGATCAAATCTACCAGTTTTTGGGAGATTTAACGGAGCATACGGCCAAGTCAACCAGGAGATTACGATATGCCCAGTTGAAAGCATTCTTCAATTTCCTGATCAATGAAAAAAGACATTCCATGAAGAATCCGTGTCAGGACTCGATCATGGTCAAGGCTTTCAAAGGTCCAAGGATGAAACAGAAGGATATTCTCAGCAGAGAAAGCGTTGATGAAATCATTTATCGGAGCAAAAAGACCAGGGACAGGCTGATACTTGAACTTCAGGCAAGATGCGGCATGAGAATAGGCGAGGTATTGAATCTCAGGGCATCGGATATTACGGACCGGAAACTGATGATCCGGGAACCTAAATCTGGAAAGGACATGGAAGTTGCCTTTATGACGGAATCGATCGCAAAGAGGCTGTCTGAATATGTCCGTGGCTTTCAGCATGATCCAGAGAGCAGGATCTTCCCGATATGCTATTCCTCCGCCTTATCCATGGTGAGGAAACTTGGCGAAAAGATCGGAATCCAAATCAGACCCCACGATCTGCGTCGATATTCGGCCACCTATGCCAGCCGCAACGGCATTCCTCTGGAAGTCGTATCAAAGGTTCTTCTCAGGCATCAGGATCTCAAAACCACACAGATGTACCTGGGGAAAATCACCGATACGGAAGCAATAAGATGGATGGATGTGCTGCACGGTAATTGATGTATCTAACCGATCTTTGGGGAATTATTTTTATTTTACACGCCGACTGCTTTCAGTATCGGCGTTAACATTTCGAAACATTACCATATGCGGAAGTCTTCATCTTCATCAAGGTTGACGATTTACTGGATTTACCCGGGTGGATGTATGTGTTCTTTACGAACGGACATTAAGCCGCCAAGCATTTGCACCTTTGTGTTGGTAATCAGCGAGGCTTTCTTCATAAAAACAGGGATGTGGCCGAAAAAGTCTCCACCTACAACTGTTGAGTGATGGTCGGTCATCGGCGCCCAATGCTTTCCATTCGAAACCAAGTGACAAAGACATTTTTTGCAAAGACACAAAAACCGGAGGAGACATTAGTTAAGTGTCTCAGATCGTAATATCGAAATGAATATCATTGGGAATTAGTTGCCCCGGCTACATGAGCGTATTCTTGACTTCCGTCAAGAGAACCTGTGACTCCTCTCTACTTAGATATGGCACCTTGATTGTTCTTGCCCAGAAAAAGCTCTTACCAGTGACACTGGTTACCTGGCTGAACGGCATAAACTTGCTGATACCACCGGTCTTGGTTGGAACAGAGGTGAGGAATTTTACATCTCGATATCGCTCTTCCTCCCCGTCATCTTTCGCAGATCCGATCACCTCTGCTGCAGCCACAATGCCAACCCACTTGTGCGAAAAGAAAACAATGTCCTTCGGATTAAGATAGTCTACGACGTACTTTACGTCGCCATAGGCAGCCACACGGTTGTTTTCCATCATTTCCCAGACTGCATCTTCGTCATAACTTCTGTTTGTGTCGAACAGTACGCCTTTGATTGAAGATGGATTCTGGTGGCGGTCATAAGGAAGGGCAAAAAACTCTAAATATTTCCCCCCATTTATCGTGTAAATCCGGTAAGGAAGGAAATCAACCGACAGCCCGCGTTGTTTCCAGTAGTCGACGGCATTGATAAGGGAATCATTGGCAGCATTCCCCACAATAACGAAGCGCTGCCCTGTGTTGAACTCAGCTGGCAATAATGGCCTCTCCAGGTTGAAAGCATCCCTGTGAGCATCTGCAAGGGAAATCGTGTCGATTCCAGAATAAGTTCGATATTTCTCCTGAAGAATGCTGAACGTCCACTGGCCGGCATCTTGCGAATAGCGAAGCGCTTGGAGCATTGCGTCTGCGCCGGCAAAGCCCCGCTTCAGTTCAAAAATCACCAAATCCCCGCCACGATTCAGGGCATACAGGTCTGCCTCTGGCTGCATTTGCCGTTCTTGAAAAATGGGCATTAGCGCAGCATCTTCAAACAACACATCAAGAAGATGATTCGCAATCAAGACCTCAAGATCCTTCTCAATTTTCCCGAGATCAGCGAAGCCAAGGAATGGCAATGGTTCGAGATTTTTAAATTGATTGTCAGCAACAGTAAGCTTATAGAGCATGGTTCTCCTCCTTAGAATTGACGCGAAATGCCTCCCTGACCTCATCTTCCTCATAATCGGGCTCAACTGAACGGTAGTCAGATGGGTACAAGGTTATAGATTTCTCATCTAATATGATGCCATACCTTCCTCGAACAATATGAACGGAATCTTCCTTAAACTCAGAAATAATCACTGATTTTTCATCTACCGTTTGCATATCAAAGTGCAAATTGAGATGGTATACTATACCAAGTCCGTCCAAGGCCTTGCAAGTTACATCTATCTCAATGGTGCCATCTTCATATCGTCCGTAGGATTCAATGCCTTTAACCAATACGATTGCTGTCAATTCGTAATCTGGGATGAAAAAGTATTCTTCTATTTCCGTTTTCTCACCTGTGTCCATATTTTCAATAACGCCTGTGATCATTTTATCGTTCATACTGTCTCCTCATTTTCGTTCCGGATAAGATGCGTTTGCTTATGCCGTACACCGCACGACCGCATTCTGCCGGTCCGCGCCCTGAGGTGGAAAGAACCCAGGCCATGGCCTCGCCCTCTATCTTGTTTGGCGGACTGATCGTCCATATCTTGTTCGCCATGTCCATATTCATACGTCCATAGACACTATTCCTAAGCGATAGGCCTTCATGAACTCATCCGTGTAATGCGCCTTCAGATAAGCTGTCTGATAGGCTATGATGGAGTATACTGTGGAGTGGGCTTTGTTGGAAACATATCCGGTGGAGGTTTCCATTTGGTTCCAGATCTTCATCGCCTTGGTTTTCAGGATATTTTTACCCTTTGCCCCATCGAGAAATTTCGACCGTTCCTTCTCCATACCCAGAAACATCCTCTTACACATGACTCTCCTCAGTGTATCGGCTTCAGACATGATGTATCCACCGATAGCGCCTGCAATCTGCATGATCTGCTCCCGATAGATGATGATACCATAGGTCTCCTTCAGGATGTCATTGAGTTCAGGAACTTCATGGGTAATCTTCGTTTTCCCACGCTTACGGGCGATTAACTCGGGAATCATGCTCAAGGCGCTCGGGTGGTACATGGCAAGCAGGGCCATGACATCCTCAATACAATCGGGCTTCAGGTTTATGAGGTGATTCTTCATTCCCGAAGTCTGACACTGGAAAACGCCGTCCGTATCACCTCTGGAAAGGAGCTGATAGGTTTCCGGATCGTCCATCGGTAGATTATTGATATCAATATCTATGCCTTTGCCTTCCTTAATGAAGCGGACGGCGTTCTGAATCACTGTGAGGGTCATGAGGCGTAGGAAATCGAATTTTATCAGTCCCAGGGCCTGTAGGTCGTACATGGAGAACTGAGTGACAATGGCACCATCATCTTTTAGGTTCTTGTACAGCGGCACTCGTTCCACAAGAGGCGCATCGGATATGACCACACCGGCAGCATGGGTCGCTACATGAACGTTTAGTCCCTCCAGGCGCTGGGAAATGTCGATCAACTTCTTGATCTTTTCGTTTTTCATGGCGGCCTTGTTGAGGCGCGGCTTATCTTTGAGGGCATCCTCCAAGGTTATCATGAATTTGTTGGGTAACATCTTTGCGATGGCGTCCACATCTTCGTAAGGAATGTTCATGGCCCGTCCTACGTCCCGGATCGCCGATTTTGCACTCCTTTTCCCGAAAGTGATGATCTGGGCGACCTTGTCTTTTCCGTATCTTTCTGTGACATAACGGATGATCTCGTCGCGGCTATCTTCACCGAAATCGACAACGATATCAGGAAGCTCTTTCTGGTGCGGATTTAGTAAAGGCTCGAAAAAGAGACTATAGCGAATGGGGTCTATATTTGTTATCTGTGTGGTATAGGCAACCAAACTGCCCGCTGTGGAGCCCCTTCCCGGGCCGACGGGGATATCTTTTTGTTTAGCATATTTAATAAAGTCCGAGACAATGAGGAAATATCCCGCAAAGCCCATTTCCCTAATCACGGCAAGTTCTTCGAAGAGGCGCTTCTCGTAAATCTCCCGTGTTGCTGGGTCTTTCCCACGGAGTATGCGGGGCATAAGCTCATCAAGTCCACGGATGACTGCGTCTTCCAACAATTCATCGAGATTCCTGTCGCCTTCTCTTGCAAAATTCGGGAGGGAAACCTTGCCAAACTGAATTTCCACGTTGCACCTTTCGGCAACTTTCACCGTATTTTTGATTGCTTCCGGGCAATAGTGAAAGAGTTTTTTCATTTCTTCCGGTGATCGGAAGTATAAATGGCCCTTCCCGGAAGGGATTTGTTCCACATTCTCCATTATCTTGCCCTTCTGGATGCACATAAGGACTTCGTGAGCGGCGGAGTCGGCCCGGTTGAGATAATGGCAATTGTTGGTGGCCACCAAGGGGATTCCCAATTCACGGCTGATATCAATAAGTCCTTCGTTGACAGGTATTTGCTGGGGCAGGCCGTTTTCTATAATTTCCAGAAAGAAATTCCCTTTCCCGAAAATCCTTTCGTATTCCAGAGCTGCTTGCCTTGCCGCATTACAATTGCTTTGAGAGATTTGTTGGGCGATTTCGCCATGAAGGCAGGCACTCAACCCGATAAGGCCCTCGTGGTAACGGGAAAGGATGTCCTTATCGATCCGTGGTCGGTTGCAGAAACCTTCAAGATAGCCCGCCGTCGCCAGCTTTAGCAAATTCTGGTATCCGGTCATATTTTCCGCCAAGACGACGATGTGATGGGCTGTTTCTTCAGAGACTTCAGCATGTTTATCAAAACGACTCCCATGGGCAACGTAAAGTTCACAGCCGATAATGGGTTTGATATCTGCTGCTTTCGCTTTTCTATAAAAATCAATAACGCCAAAGAGATTGCCGTGGTCTGTAATCGCAACGGCAGGCATTCCGAATTGCTTGGCCTTCTCCAAAACGTCATTGATTTGTATCATTCCGTCAAGAAGACTGTAGTGGGTATGAACATGGAGATGGATGAAATCACTCATAGTTGCCTCCTCTTAACTGATATGCCGGTTACAAGCATTCTATAATCTTCACCATCGCCAGAGTATCAAGCTTGCAGTATTCCAGCAGTGATTTACGGATATTTGCTATCTCCGCCCGATCATCGGTCTGGTTCATGGCCGCGTATGCATCCATGGCCATCCCCCCGTTTTGAACATCCAGATGATCGTAGCTGAACTCGGGCAGCATGGCGGGCAAAACATTTTTCAAGGAATATGAACCGTGTTGTTGCCAGCGATAGATATGATAGTTGCGAAAGGGGGCGGCAAGATCACGGGTGTTTTCGATGATCTTTTCAATCTTATCCGCATGTTCCGGGAACCAGCAGGCCAGATCACGGAGCCTGGCAATTTCAAAACCGCTAACGTAGGCCAAGATACAGGCATTGTCGGGTATTTCACTCACCAGTTTTTCTATCAGTTCTTTTCTCGGGTCTGTTCGAGGCATGGCTAAAAACTCATCGTGCTGCAATTCGTCCCCTCTCTGATCCGTATGGTGCAAAGAATATTGGAAGGGTACTTGCTGATATGGCCGTATGCCGTCATAAGGAGGGATCGCTTCCATGGAGGTTTCAAAATCGAGGTAATACATGGGGTACCAGAGAGAATCGAGAAATTCCTGCACGGCATCTTGATCAATATGATTCTTCTGGTGGAGCACGCCATCAAGCTGGAACTTCTGCCGCCATCCCAAGATATCGGGCGACACGTCTTCCATCTTGACGATTCCCTGACGACAGAGGGCAAAACCATCCGGCTTGCCAATCTCCCTAAAATCAAAGACGGATGGGGATGGTATATGAGACCAGCAATGACCGACAAAGTCACAAGGATAATTTTGTTCACAGTGGGGACCGATATCGATAACCGGCTCATCCCCTTTCAGCATTGCCCGTTGCCTTGCAATTTCTTCCACAATGAAGGCCTGCTTGTCCTTAGCAATCGTCGTAATATCTTCCTTATAAAAGAGTTTATCCACTTCGATTGCGCCCTGCCGGACATACTCATTATTGATGTGAACGATAAATACTCTGTATATGGGCAATCCCGCGCCTGTCATGACATAATATTGAACGGAGGCATCATCGAGATGGTAATCTTTAACGCTAGTCGAAGCCTTGACCTCGTAGACATCCCAGCCTCCATCCCCCCGGTGGATAATATCGGCTTTGACAAAGACACCATTGTAAAAGAAGGTGGCTTCATAAATCGTCTGGCAACCCTGAGCTATCAGGTTGACGGTCATTTCAAGCTGCTTCTCGTGCGAAAGTCCATCATAAGGGACCAGCACACCGCCGGGAAAAAGGCCCTGCGCCAAGTCGCCGATTTCATAGCCTCCCGCAAAGCGTTTTTCCGTCTCTTCCGATACCTCGTCTTTCAGCTCCGGCCGGTACTTCTGCAGGTACAGAGATTTGTGGCACCGGACACCTCGAACAAAAAGGCTTTTGCTAAGATAGGCGTCATCCCGCTTCGTTTCATTGTTGTCTTTCATCGAGCAGCTCCTTTTGTATGCTTACATTATTTCCGTGATATACGATAATATGCGTGTAAACCCAACGGATACGAAGGATATTCTTCCACGAAAGATTAGCGTGATCATACAGGTCATGGAAAAGCCAGCAGAGCTTCAGATGGGCAAGAGGAAGCTCGGCATTCCTCATATCATTCCAATCCTGGTCTTCGTAATCCATTATATCATCTCCCACACGCTTTGAGCGTGCTATGCAGTTATCTCTCTCATCGTTATAAGCGGGATCGTCTTCGCCAATGAAATATTCTATTTCGATTTCCACACGAAAACAGGTCACAAAATCTTCGTCTGTCTTATCAAGCCGGCGCCGCCCTGATTCTTTGAGCGCTTTGACCTCTTTGATAATTTTCTTCTCAAGTATGGCCAACTGATCATTGAAATTCTGCAGGGCTTGAATATCGGCTGTAGTTAACTCATATTTCCGATCATCACGCTTACGGCATTGTGATACTATTTCAGCCGCTGTGCTCAAGTTACGGACTTTATTTTGCCATTTGTCCATAATAAACCGAGACTCTTCGATAGCATTGGAAAGATATGCATTCCGCGCTTCATTCAGGTCAACAATAACTTCATCAAATTGTTCAAGCAGGTCTTTCATATGTGCCCTTCAGTTTTAGTTTTAGAAAAATCCAATGCGGACATAATCAGCCTCATCCTTTGGAAATGGATCTCCTTCCCGCCAGCATTCCTTTTTCAAATCGGAAATGATGTGCTGCCACGCCATATCCCCATCCCTTTTACCGAACAAATCAATGACCTGTTTTATCCCGGCTTCATGATGCCGCTTCTTGCGCTGGCGGTAGCCGTATTCTGCACTTCCTGCATATTCATCCATATCCAGAGGTGCACTTCCTCGAACATGCCGCCAAACATCCTTAGCGAGTCAAGGCAGTTCTGTTCTAACGTCATCGCTATACCTTTCTTGTCTGTAACTGCGCATTCCTATGTTCCTAAATATCAACATAATAAGGATTGCAACCGGCACAGCAATAATGTTTATCCTCTTCAAAGATGACATCACAGCCTTCTAAATGGAACTTTTTAATGACTTTCCTCAAGTTAGCATGGCTAATGCATTTATCACGGTAGAGTGTGAACCTTTTTTTATCAGGAAAGTAAACAACCCGCCCTCGTGGGTATGCATCGTATGCACTGGTTTTAAACAAAGATTCCGCTTGTGTTTTTGGCGTCATTTTTTCCCAATATTCGTAATGACCGCCATATTGAATAGCATTGCCATATTTTTCTCCTTCCGCAATTGTTGTAGCGTCAATAACAAGCTCATTAGCCCGCTTATTCTTTATTAGCCAAAAAATACCAACCTTCTGATTCCCAATCTTACACGAATCAGATATTTGATTTCCGTGCTTTTCGTCTCCCTTTTTGAAATACATAATTCCCCTCACATATAAAAATGCTGGTTGAAAAATATTCATTTACAATAATAATTAATCACAGCATTCATTGGGCTTCCTTCCGGAGCCTGGTTAAAGGACTGTTGTGAAAATGTTTTTATCTTATTGTCGTTCTTGTCGTAGAACGTGTTAAAATAATTCGTATATTCGTAAGTATTGTCACAGTCAAATCCATTGATAGAAGTCATATACCTGAATTTTTTAAATTTCGATGTCAATTCCCTATACATCTGATGGTTCAAACTAGGGACCAGTTTAACAATGGTTGTAAATTCATCATTGACTTTCTTCGTATTTGCCTTGTCAACGTATACTTTTATGCCGGGGGCCTCACCAACCAGTTCCCAGTCAGATGCAATTAAAATGTTAACTGAAATGGCTAAAATTATCATAATAACACTGAACATAAACTTTTTCATGTATTATCCCTTTCAATCTATTGAATTGATTTAAGCATATAAAGCTGTTTCTATGGAATAGTTAGTCTTCAAAACTTTGCTAATCAAAAATTCTTATTTTCAGAATTTCTAAATTTCCAATTAACGTATTCCTTAGGAATAATATTGTATATTATCTCCAATTCTTTTAGTATCTTATCAGATTCATCTCCTGTAAAATCTGGTTTTTTAATGGCTTTTGCCCAAAAATATGATTTGCCAGTAATCTGCATTATGCGCTCAAATGACAAATAAGATCTACTGCTCGATTCAAGCCTAAATTTTGGTGTCAAGAAATCTACTAAGCTATATTTACTTTCATGATCTTCTCCGCCTGCAGACCAAATTACTTCTGCCGCAGCAAAAATCCCCCTATCTTGTTGAAAGAAAAAAACGATGTCAGCAGGGTAAAAATAATCAACAAAATATTGATTACTTCCATGGACATAAATACGAGATTCTTGCTCACTATCCCAGGTGTCTATCTTAATGTTGCAGTAACTTATATCAAACAAAACACCTTTGAACGATAATCTGTGCCTTTGTGTGTGATACTGAACAGATAAAAACTGATAATAATATTTACCTTGAATATCGTAGATTTGGTATGGAATGAGCTCGGTGTCGTGACAACTATCGACGCTCGTAATGAGACTTATCAGATTATCATCTTCAGCTTCGCCGAATAAGTACAGATGCCGTTCCTTATTGAATTGTGAATGTAATAACGGATTTTCTAAGTGAAATATTTTTTGGTGAATTTCATCCAACGGCCCGCAAAGATTGTTATTCTCTTTACAGTAGGTATTGTATTTCTCTTGAAGATGATCAAATGTCCAACGACTGGTATTATAGCTATGAGAAATGACTTGGCAATAATCTTTGGAATTTTCAAATCTTCTTTTTAGCTCAAAGATGGCAAGGTTACCAAATCGATTCAAGGCATAGAAACCATCTTGTGCATCAAACGAATTTACCTGAAAGATAGGCATTAAGGAGACATTTTCAAAAAGTAATTCGACTACCCGGTCTAAGCTTAAAGCTTTAAAATCAAGTAACGGCAGAGGGATTAGTCTCCTTATTCCGAGCATTGCATCATGATGTAAATCAAGAAGCATTTTCTTACCTCCTTCATTTTCTAATTAATCATTTATTCTTTATTTACGAGTATGACTGTTAACGGCTGTCTTATATTGTTTCTTCTGTTGTTAACAATTCTCTCAGCGTGCCAAGCACGATCCGTATTGACGCCTGGGTTTGTGGGGTATGTACTTGCGTGCCAAGTGGATCTTTTTGCATTTTGAAGATAAGATCCAATATTGGCTTGCCGAATCTGATTTCAATAAAGGTGTCCTCTTCAAATTCGAATTTCTCAAGAATAGGAGACAAGAGGTTTGATGCCTTTTTGATATTCTTCTCAATCTCTGCTTTCATATTTCCCATGGAAGCATTTTTTAGCTCTGTTGCAAGGTTTTGAAATGTTTCAAGCAACTCGATTCCTTTGTCTTTGAATTCTGAGTCGGATATCATCGTGGGAAATTCTTTCAATATTTGTAGTGGAATGCATGTCAGTTCACACTGTCCATGGGACGATGAGAGAACTAAATATCCTTTCAACCCAGAATAATTATCCATTATCGATTTGAAGATGTTATTTGCCTTATCTATCACCTTAATTAGGTCTTCTTGTTTCATAAGTTCCTCCCTTTGCATCGGAATTATCGAAGAATGGATAATCCATAATTGCTTTAGTTTCTCAGAAGCTTTTCAGTGTTATTATAAAGATTTACCAATTCTCTTCTGTCGTGCATAAGAAATCCGGGACCACTCCATGATGGCGATAATGGAGAAGCCCGACGCACATGACCCACCTGGTGAATTGATGATCATCTGGATCTGGCCCACATCCCCTTTGATATTGTGTTCGATTACTTCTTTGTAGATTCCTTCCGCTGACCCTTCATTGATAACACCTGACAGATAGATGATTCCGTATTCGTTAAGTCCGTTTTCTTCCCGGTGTTGATCCTTTTATTTCATGACATGAACCTCCCATCTTTATTTATGGCTATGAGATACACCGGAGGAGTGTCATTTTTGGTCAATTTGAAAATAAATTGTTTATGACCTTCCCATTCAAGAGGGAAGATGTGAGTATTGGGCTGCATTTCTTCCTATGGATATATATACTTATCTATGGTACTACTCATGATGGATCTCTCCAGTTCGAAACAACAATTGCCTGTTTTCTTGAACGAGAGATTAATAAGCTCGATAAAACCCACACACCAAATGGCGGGTAAGTATACTCCCGGCCACCAATGATCTCACGCGGATCAACATGAAAGGACCTGTTGTATGAGTGCTCACAACATGAGAAAGATGATTGATGCCATCACCCTCCTGTCCCAGCCAACAGGAACAACCATCTCAGCTCTGTGCGATCGCCTGGACATCGGCCAGCGCCAGGCCTACCGCTTTATCGAATCACTACAGGTAGATTTCAAATTCATCATCGACAAAGATACGTCTATACCGGGCGGCTCCGTTCGCTATTTTCTGGCAAAGGAATATGTCAGACGCCTGTCCGAGATCAAAGTAGCCGATCTGAACCTGTCAATGGCTGAGATCATCGCCCTGTACCTCCTCAAGGGACATGGAAATATTTATCGGGGTACGGAGATCGAAGCCAATATCGAACGGGCCTTCGCCAAGCTGGATGTCTTTGTGCCTGAGGGATTTGCCCGTAAGTTGGAGAGGATAAAGACCCTCATCATTTCAGCAGATAAATTCAATAAGGACTATGCGGATAAGGTGGATATTATCGACGACCTGACCGAAGCAATGCTTCAGCAAAAGACCTGCCGCGTTGAATATCACTCATTTAACGATGACAAGATCAAGAATTTCAAGATTGATCCTCTGAAATTCTTCGACTGGAAGGGCGGCCTTTATCTGTTTGTGCGGACAACCACTTATGGACATATCCGCATGCTCGCAGTCGAAAGGATTGAAAAGCTGGAAATAGGGAAGATCTCTTTCGATTATCCCGATGACTTCAAGCCGGAAGAATTGCTGGATGAAGCATTCGGTGTGGTTTATGATGACCCGATTACCGTGAAGATCCTTTTTGGTGCCGATCAAGCTCGTTACATAAGAGAACGGACATGGGCCAAAAGTCAGAAGATAAACGAGCAAAAGGACGGTTCCATCATCCTGACTATGAAGACGTCAGGATGGTGGGATGTTCGCCAGTGGCTACTTTCCTTTGGTCCTGATGCGGAACTTCTGGAACCAAAGGAAAAGAGGGAAGAGATGAAGGGATTGACTGAAGATATGATTGCTAAGTATAGTAAATAATACAATATATATACATTCCACGAAATGAACTACCCTGCAGCAAGCTTCGGGGAATATAACCCAGAGAGATTTAATTTCCTTTTTAAGAACTATAGATTAAAAGAAGATCGAATCGAAATACGTTGTTTGGGGTTGGTCATAACATACGAAGTGATCATGTTAAAACCATCGTTCTTATGCGTCTACACAGGAGAGCAGTCATCTGTTCCAGTCGCTACAGTCATTTTTCCCAGCCTCGGTATAGGGTATCCATTCAGCGAAATCTATACCCTTGATGAAAAAACTATCTCTTTTCATACAACGAATAACATCCTCCCAAAGAATGATCCCGAATTGATTTCCATGAAGAAATTCATTTTGTAACATCAATGATGATTTAAACATTTTATCAGCACCAAGAGATTGAAGAAGAAAGAGACTACACTCAATACCTTCTTCTTTTCGAAGTCTTTTGATTAGGTCGGGATACGATGATTTTTGATTCGAATTAAGGTCAGCATCTGTTTTGACCTTATTCTCTATTAATGTGTATCGGAAGCCTCCGTTCTTAAGGGGAATTCTAAAGACAATATCGGGATTTATTCCTGTGAAATATGGGTCAGAATTAATCTTGCTATTTTTCCATAGACCAACCAATCCATTGGGTTCGACAGCAATATTATTCGAAGTTAATCCATCAACGTTGAGCCATGCATCATCTGGCGTACGCTCGAACCAAGGCGGCCCTTCATCTTTACAAAACCATGTAGTGACGATCTTATTTGTGGTGTCTGTTGCAGAAAGGTGAAGCAAATACATGCTAAATAATGTGGACCAAAAGGATTCTGAACTAGGCAATGGGCCGTCATCTTTTTCAAACAAATATGTGGCATTTAATACTTTCATCATTATATTATCCTTGTAAAATTTCTGTATGGATATTTTTCCCTCACCGATGCTATGCGCAACTATCGGTGTCATCCCTTCTTATAAAAAAGCAAAGGATGCTTCATTGATTATGATTTGAAATAATGTACGTCGGTCAAAACTACAGGATGCTCTCTTTCAGGAAGTTACACGTAACATCGCCACCCCGAAAAATCACCCTTCGAAAATTCAATGTTACAAACGGTTATACTCAAAACACAGTAAAGTCCAACGAATTTTTTATCACCGGTTTGCTAACCAGACCCCATATTACCTGACGGGCCGGCAGTAGTTCCCGCGCTTTACGTTTGTAGCTGCGAGGGGGGGCCAATAAAATAATGCATATAATCAGGCCCGAACGTCAGCCTGAACATGGACAATCGAAGGCCACCTTTGCAGGAAGTGCGGCGGCAGGATTCTCCGTTGCGCTGGGAACTGGTATGTCTCGTGGACGAAATCCGTTATATCGATGTGCTGACTGCGACGCTTCCGTCTTCAGAATGAACTCATCCAAGATATGCTGGTGCGGGACACAGCAAAAATTAGTCTTTCCCGACCTATCAGTGCCTGCCGTACTCAATACGGATAGGCTCACCAGAACTCATTTCTAACTTCCTCGCTTACGGCTGCGATCCCACACGTGGAGGAGATGTGGGAATCGTCATCAAGCTTTCTTGACATCCCATGACTAAAGATCAGGCGAAGGATGTCTGGGGATGATGCCAGAAACAATAAAAGAGAATGTTCCGCATGGAAACCACACTCGACACAGCATTCGATATGATTCCCAGACCATGACGAATTCCGCAAAATATCCGACTCGCCGTTCTTCCGTCTTAATCATGTTTCTTTCACTTCCTTGTTAAGGTTATGCTAATACTACCAACTGGCAGAGTGAGGTTTTGTAGGAATCGGAACTTTCGTGAAAATCATACGTTGCTGATAGCAAGCTTAAAAAATTCTCTCATCTTTGAATAATGCATATTCTTACAATTTGGACTTCCATCGCGAGGTGCATAGTTCATTGTGGTCAGGGAGAAGTGTGGGAAACGGATAGATGTGCCGTATGGCTGAGCATACTTTCTGCCAGCTGATTAAGTGTGGGCGGAGAGATGTGCATGGGACGGATAGGCACCGTACCTGGTCCTCCGTCCCCATCTCCTGGGCAGGCGGCAGGCAGATCAAGATTGATTCCCCAATGCTTCCTTCTGCTGCTGCTTCCTCTTCTTCTCAGTCAACTCGTCTTTTATCTTGTTGTACTTCTCGCTCTGACGGATCGTCATCTTATACCGGGGCCTTTGAGGCATCACCTCGTAGCCCTTTTGCCTCTCCGGAGTCTTTTTCCGCACTATACGTTTATACAGTCTCGCCTTTATCCGCTGCATGTCGCGTGTGTACCGCCCGGCTATACTCTTGTCTTGATTCGTGACATACGCATACTCGTATGCCATTTGTCTCGGCGAAATCTTCATGTCCATGTTAATCAGCCGCGCCTCTGCCCATTGCTCCATCTTCGAACTCGCATACAGCACCTTCCCCAAATTCCTTAACAATACCTCAGCCTCCTCCTTTTTGTGGAGAGTATTCGCCACTGTTGTCAGCCAGTGCACCGTCAGCTTAGATTGCGTATTGATGTCCAGGCCAGCTATCTTAGCCATGGCTGATTTCAATAACTGAAAACGATCATGCTCTGCCAGGAACATGTGCCTGTTCTCTCCTTTCGGAACGCATAGCCAATCGATAGCCTGTTCGATCCGAGCCAGCATTTTTCTCTTCTCTTCGTCATCTTGCATTTTTGACCTCCTTATTCGTTCTTTATAATGTTGCTTCTTAAAAAGGGGGCGTTCTTGTCGATACATAAGTCAAGTCCCGACCGTCCTCATTGTTTTATTCTGTATTACTTCCGTTCTTTTCCCGATCCTGATTCTACCCGGGGTATTCACGGCAAATCGCCGACATCCCGGCGATCCACGGTGGCTACAAACGCAGTGAAGAGGGGAAAGAATCTTTGCTTCTTATCAGGAGGGACGTTCTTGTCGAAACATAGGTCAGGTGAGACATACACTTCTCGCCTAACATAGCCAGAAAAGGACATCCACGGCTTTATGCTTCTCAAAAACAATCCTCATTTATGCCCCTTTTTGACGCCCTGTATATTCTATATTTATCTTCCCATTTCGTGACATTTCCATTTTGGACGCAAAAAACCTCTCCCGCCATTGCCATTCTATACCGGCAAACAGGAAAGGAATACGGTTATTCAATCGTCATGCTCTTGGGACACAATAGACATGACACGCCCTTGGACAATCTTGAGCGTGTCGGAGCAAGGTTTGGGACACCTTAAGACACCCTTTGTTCGTGGCCTACTGAAAATATATCTATCTGAATACTACTTCCAGGCGGCCTGAAATTCCAGATTATTTCAGAAAAGTTTTAACGACAATATCTGGTCCGTTGACTGATGACTAGGCAATGCCTTGAATCCGGGCAATTTGCTGTTTGCTATCCATAAAGCCGACTTGAGGGTATTGGTGATCAAGAAAAATAGGTGCCAACCGTGAGCGGATGCCGCTTACGCACCATGCGCCATGCCTGGCGCACTAAAAGAAAAGCCCCTGATGCAAAAGCATCAGGGGCTACATGGTTATCATGGATGCCTATTTCAACATCCTATCCTATCAGATTGGGCGAAAAGCCCCTCTCTTTTTTAATGCATACCGGTCCATAAAAAACCGGAACTGGTCGATGATGTTTTCTCTCAATCGGTTCATGTAGAGTTGATATTGCTCTTCCCCGCAATGCGGAGTCTTTTCCCGGTCCGACATCCAGAGGCACTGTTTGACCATATCATCCCGGACATTGGGGACATCGTGGCGTTTGCAGTCCAGCCGACCCTTGTAGGAATAGCCGTCCTCGTAACAGATGGTATAGAACACCTTGTCGTATCCCTTACCTTCTGCTGGGAATGTGTTCCTCTGCCACTTTAGCCAGGCAGACGCCGCTTCCAGATTGGAAAACGTCATTGTGACGCAAAGTATGGTGGGGCCTTCCACTCTGTCGATGGTTACATTTTTAACGGGGATCATATCTTTACATCCTCAAGTTTATCAAACTCAACCCATTGGGTATTCCAGACCATTCCGTTTTCGTCTGGAACGCCTACCTTGGCACATTTGCTCAAGAGGTTTCTGTCTTGAACCCACATGAATCTGCTATCTCCTTTTACTTTTACCGCATTTCCAACTCGGTATCATGTTACGCTCCAACTCATTCTGGGGAGGGTGCTCTGACTTTACGTCGAGTACTCCGTTCACGATATCCGTCGCAAACAGAAAGTCCCCAAGGATGGGAATCATGTAGAATCCTACGTTCCGGAATACCGTCCCTTGCGAAGTGACCTGTACGCGTGAGGATTCTCTTGCCTCGTCGTTGCTTAAATTCGCCTTATTTGTGGTGGCGCATCCGACTGTCAGAAGCATCAGCCAGCAAATCAGCCATACCAGTGCTGCTCTATTTATACTCTTCATTGCTGCACATCCTTTCAATTCCAATAAGTCTCGATTACCTAAAAAAAAGGGGAAGGTTTAATCCTTCCCCTTTTTAACTGTGAATTTCAGTTCCATGCCTCATAATCCTTAAAACTTGTTGTCACTACAGATAACCTCCGTTTGGTAATGTCTCATTCCTTCTGCCAAACGCTCAATCGTATCAGGATCGGTCGGCGGCACTATTTTTAACGGGTATCATCCTGCACTTTCCTTTCGATAGTAGCAGTTTCTTCCCAAAAGGAAGTAGTTACTTTGCCCGAAGGATAAGCAATCATCTGACAGGCTGACAGTGGAAATACGCACTTCTCGGCGCCAATCATCTGTAAGATGAACGGTTCCGCCAGATACATAGAAATCTGCTCAAGGAATTCCTCCGTGAGAATCTCGCTGTCATCATCGTCCCTCTCCTTGTCTTTGCTTCGGACGTCAAGCCAGTCGTAACCGTAAATCTGAAGCTGACCACCCTCAATAGCGACCGTTACGTCACCATAGAGGAAACAATCCAGAATGGATTGAATGTCCGCTTCTTTGCCTGGTATGACCTGTGCTCCGTTTGACGCTGTGATTGCGTTGAAATTAGCCATTTGCGGCACCTCCATTCTGGGCAGGCTTCACATTTGTAAAGGTGTACTCGATGGTATCGCCTTCGATCCGGCACTGCGTGGTAGATACTTCGTTGTCCTCGTCCTCCATTTCCAACAAATCGATTACCTTCATCGGCTCATCGTTATTGGGATCCTGCATGCAGATCACCTCGAAAATCAAGGCTTCGGACCCCGGATCGCGCTGAGTCTGCAAAGCTTCCTTCGCAGCAGCAACAGCATTTTCGGCGTCAATGTCTATCGTCCAGCAGACTCGGTATGTCTTCATGCTGCACCTCCGACTTGGACCTGCCTGAAACAATCGTCAATGTATTCAGGATCGATGTCAGCATCGAAGTTCCGCACGAAGCAATCGCTGCCGTTAATCTTGGAAATCTCGTCGTCGGTGCCGCCTTCAATGTCGAAGTCCAAAATCAACACGTCAACCGGACCATCTGAGGAAACACCTGTAACCAAGCCGCCTTCGACTCCAATCTGGATTCTGACGCGGTTCACCATGTAGCCACCGAATTCAATCGGATACTCCTTATCGCAAGCATCGCATTTGTATCCAGTAACATAAGGAGTCTCATCTTCGAAATTGATCAGATCTGATGTCTCATAATTGCAAGTCGCATTTCTATCGTTGTCTTCCGTAATTACTATCCCGGACTGCCTTGTTGCGCACATCGCAAATTCCGTGAACTTTGTGTGCCCGCATTCGCAGGCCTTAATCTTCGCCTTCATGTTGTAACCTCCTTCTCCCAAGTGGTAGTATCGGGATTCATCTCTTCCTCCCGTTTCATATTCCATATTTTGCAGCTTCTTCTGCTGTTAGCCCGAGTTTTCCTCGTTTTCAGCACTTCCCATAGACAGCAACGAAGTAAGGGTTTTTCATGCTTAAATCCTCAATTGTTGCAGCCCAAGAAATTTTGTGGCCATATTAACAGTTTATCGGTTTCGGAAAGCCCATATCATGGTCTCCTACCTTCCTGATCATTCCCCTCGGCCTTGGCGATTGCGGATCGTATTTGTGTGAGTAATGGATTTTCTATCATTTCTCCGCTCGTTCCCTCTGTTCCGTCACTATCTTCCAGTATTTCGGAAAGACAATCACATGCAGCCCGGCACGCTAAAAACAGATCCGGCGCTGCCGCAATTAAATGGGCGTTCGCCTTCTGCTCATCTCCTGAATGAAAAAGATCGTTTACAATAGGTGCCCCGCCGTTTGGCCTGTCCTCATATATCCGCCATTGCCGGTCATACCTACTAAGGTCAGCTCTCCAATTTCCCGGTGTGTGTTTCATGTTACAGTCTCCTTTGCGATTCTGGTCAATTCTTCGATAACTTCCTGAAGATGGCCCCTGGGGATGTCAATAAAACAGTTCGTTGCATTACCCTTGGAATTGAACGGGAAAATTGTAACGATATGCTTGTAGTCGTTTATTTTCATGCCATGGCAATAAGACATTCCATTTCTGCCCATGGCGCTGCCAGTTACCTTGCTTGTATCAAACATGATTTCCTTCAAGTCATAACCTCCTTCTCCAATGGTAATATTTTCATTCCTGCCAGACAACTAATCGCATCGCGATCGGTTGTCTTAGGCAATGCACCTTTAATCTTAATCCATACCGTGTCCAAACAACCTTCCAGGTACGGTGGCATGCACGTAATCGTTTGTCCGCACCGAAAAGTCATTTGGAAGTGCCTCATTCCCCCATGCTCAAACCCATTATAAAACTTGGCGTAATTCATGGCTGTTCTCCTTTCTCAGGGTAAATAAAGATTCATGTCAGCATCGCACTCCGAGCAATAAGGGGTGCCGCACTCGGCTATGTGCCTGAAACTGATTTGGTAAACCTTCTCGCTGCATATCGGACAGATCCAGGTGCTCAGGGCCGGGTCGATCAAATGCCCTTCCGCGTCGCGCGCTTGCGGCGGTGTGAATGTCCGGCTGTTTTCCGGATCATGCTTCGACGCACCGACTACGGCGCAACAAGTCCGCTCAGGCCAGTAATTGCAACCGTCAGGGCCGACTTCGGTCATTATGTCACGAAGCTGATTCAACCACTCGTTACCGTCATCTTCGTACTCCCTGGCATTGTCAATTCTGTAATTGACCTTCGCTTCCAATGCATAGTAAATCTCGATCCAGTCTTCCTTGGTCAGCGTTCTTCGCCCTCCAACAATACCGAGAACGCTATTTTTCTCTTCCGCCTTGGATTCATTCTTTTTCTCGAACTCTTCTTCAGTCCGAGTCTGGATTTCCTCCTCCACGTTGTCTTTCCCATCATCATGCTTCTCGGCGGTGTAATGATTGTATGCCACGCGATCGTACGTATAGAATTCAATACCGCAAGCGTCGCAGAGATGTCGCAGATCGGCCAGCATGTCCGTGATGCAAGCCCCCGTATCCTCCACATCCTCGTAGCCGGCGCGCAAGGCGCGTTTGGCATTGATGAGGCGGTAGAGTATGGGGTTTTCGTCCGGTAGATTCTCTGGAGTTTCCCCAAGTTTGTAATCTGGGATTTCTTCGATGTTCATTGTCAACGTCCTTTCTCCTTTTCAGGTAATGTTAACTCTACGCCTGTGAACACAACCCGAGGGTTGTTAAAGCCTCCCGCAGGATGACGTTCAGGGCGTAAATAGTGTCCGGTACTTCAATCGAAACCGATCGAAGGACGTAAAAAAGCCGCACCTGTCCCGTTGTCTTACGGAGCAGCCATGCGGCTATGTTCGTGACCTACTAAAAATACTAACTGTCTATATACTACTTCCGAAGAGGAGCTTTTAATTCGACAATCGGATTTTGGGCAAAAAAAGGGGGGAAGGCATAAGCCTCCACCCCTTTCCCCAACGTCCGGGGTGCTACCCATTTATCTCTGCACCTGTGAACACAACCCGAGGGTTGCTAAAACCTCCCGCAGGAGTATGTTAAGAGTGCAAGTGTTAATACGGCTTGCAAGCTTGGATAGCCTGTTTACACTGAGCATCATCAAGCATTTCAATATACTTAAATTCCTTGGGAATGTTCATTATTTTGCCGAGCCAGGCATAGCCCATGCTTCGAACTTCCGCTTTTGAAATCCCCTGTGTCATCTTTCGACTCCAAAGGTTATCGAAATACTTATGCGTTTCCTTTTTCAGCTTCCGCAATTCAGCATTAGCCAATCTGCCTAATTGCCGGGTTTGAGGCGATTTCCGCCTGCGATACTGTTAAGTTTTGCCAAAAGATCCTGCCTCTTGAATTCGATGTGCAGGGTTCCGGCTTTAAACCACTTCAAGTGAAAATAATCCGTCTCCGTTTCCCACTGATTGTTTCGACATGCTTCCGTAAGGGCAGTAATGATGTCGCCAGGCCACTTAATCGGGCCTTTACCATCCATTAGGTGAAAAGCATTGTCGAGAGATCGAAGTTCTGCCTCGTAGGAGCTGCTTACCCTACACCCACTGTGATAACTGTCCATGACTCTTTCCCTTACAGCTTTTCGACCAACCTCATACTGAGTATTGGTTTTATGCCGGGACCTGTGCGGGCGTAAAAATTCAAACGCTTCGGTGATGGCCTCTTTGGCTAGATTTCCAACATTTGGCATCATGTCCTCGATGGTTCCAATAGCATTAGCCATTGTTACATCGGGAAGATCTCCGTTTTTGAGTTGGGCATCGAGCTCCGTGCGGCGGGCCACAGACATAAGGTTGTAAAATTCGCACTTCAGGAAAATATATTTCCAAAAGCACTGCTTTAACTTCCTAAGAGATGTTGCAAGAGTGGTGGGTGACAATATTTCCATTGAAATCACATAAGCAGGCCCGACGACTGATACCGTTCTCTCCTCGGCGTTTTTTAACAACCGAAACCCCTCTTCTGTTTCCGCCTTAGCCTTCTCGTAATTTTCTACGAGGGTGGGAAGGGTAAGATATTTGGTGATGTCGGTGGCTGTTTTGGCTTCCGTGTCTGCGGCTGCCATCTGTTGGAAATTCTGCTCAATTTGAGCGAAGAACAGGTCTGATTCTTTGTTCATGTGGTCTTTGTCTCCTTTTTCTTGTCGCCCTATGCTGCAAGGGTGAGGTGGCCAGAAGATTGGTTAATGTTAAATAGCGACTGTGGACACATTCGCGAGGAATGCTAAAGTCTCCCGCAGGATGACGTCCATGGCGTAAAATCGGTTCGTGTTCAGGGATTCGGGTTAGGCGATAAAAAACGTGCCTCTGTCTTGACGATATGTTGCGAAAGAATCATGAGTAAACGTTTTGGCGATGTAACCCTCTCCATAGAATTCATTCATGCTACTGATCTCGGCGTTGTAATGCTCTTCGTCGGGACAAACGACAATCATTTCGTCTCCTTCCAGATAGCTAACAATTGTCAGCTTTGCTTTGTTGCACCAAATGCCAAAGTAGGAAGCATCTTGGTTTGTGTCGTATTGTTCCCATCCTTCTTCGGAAGTACAAATATCGAAATCATACTTGTATCGATTTCCGAAAGCAGAAGAACGGTTTACAATTTGGTTCCCCCGTTCATTTGTTCTTGTAGCCATTTTTTTCTCCTTTGATCCGCCTGCCCAGATTTGATGTACACACTCCGAAATACAACATCTCTCTTCCGGCAAAATCCAAGATTTTGCCTATTGCGCACATTATCCGCGCCAGGACCTTTTTCATTCTATTCATTGTTTTCTCTCCCTTTCGGTAATGTTTTTGGCAGTTGATGCCTATGCCTGAGTAGCAACCGACGCGCAGCCTGAACGGCTTCATTGTCGGGATGACCATTTGCTGTTGCGATCAACTTTTCAATCCTGCTTGACGGCCTGATTTCTCCGGCAGCTATTTTGGATCGGTACTCTTCGCGAAGGGTTTCTCTTTTTTCGACTAAGGCCCTGTCTTTCCGCGCCTGAGCTTCGATCAGGCGTTTTCGGATATTGCCTTCGGGAATGTTTTTGTGAAGCGCACAATCTCCGATATCCTGTCGAGAGGCACCATTTTGCGTAAGGTACGTTTCTTCGTCGATAACCCTCGGTGGTTGAAGGTCGGGATAGCCGTCCAGCACAATAGATGGGACGTTCTTGCCCTCGGCCAAGGCTTTTTTGACTGAATCGTAATGATCCAATGCCACTTTGCCAATGGGTAATTCAGCCATGTGTTTTCGTGGCAAACAATGGATGTCGTTTGGAAGTTCGTCGGCTGCACCCTTGAAAAGCATGCTGTCAGCGTAATCGCTCCTGGTTATCTGCCATGGCGCCACTTTTTCCCTTTCCTGAAGATCAGGGTAGCTCATGAGTACTTTTGCAGAAACTGATTTTCCTTCTATAATCGCTTGCCGAACAACACACTTATGGTGCGTCAGCACAGTCGCCGGTAAATCACGATCATGCATGATAAGGGTTTTGCGATTTGGAAGGCGGAAAAGATTGAGACCTGCCTTTTTGTCGTAAAGTTGGAGGATTTGGCTCATGATGGTTGTCACGCCGACTTCCGTTTGGCCGGTTGCAACTACTTCATGGGCAATTTGCCAGAGGGACGAAAATCCCTCATCTGTTGTGGTCTGCACGTTGCGCATTCCACTTTGGGCATTCCCCGATTTTCCGTGTCCTTCGCGAACAGGGATGAAAATATGATTTTCTTTCCACTCCGTCAGAGTCATCTCCCAGGGTGCCAGCTCGCCGTCTTTGCGATCAGCAAAGATGTCGTCAAGGCATTCGGAAGATTGATCTGTGGGAAGGGGAAGGGAAGGGGGTGCTTCAGTGGAAGGCTCCGTCTTTGAAAGCAAAGACAGAAGAGTCATAATGTTGTCTCCTTTCGGTCAGGTAATGGAATGTCTGGGGATGTGGTTCTTGCGGCGTTTTTCGCCTCTTTCGATCCACCGCTTTTGGACTACAATGTGGTGCATTGGTTCGGCGATCACTTCCTCCTGGCGAACAAGTGGGCTTCCAGTACGATTATGTAATCATCGCTCTGTAAGCTGTCCACGCTGCCTGGACGAAGAGCATCAACTATTGCCCTAAATTCGTCAATCATACCCAGTTTCTTTTTGTTCATGATCGTTCCTCCTGTTATCCCGGCCCCAATTGGCCGGGTGTCTTTTCGTTTCGTGGAATCAGACAGCTACCCTTTCTTCCACTGTTTGGGTTGTTACCGTGAGACACATACAAGCGGGTATTTCCGTTACATGTGCGCAAATAGGCGTTGCTCCTATCCCATCGTCAACGAAGAAGAGGTCCACATCTGCATTGGTATAATGCGCCCTTATTCCCAACAGGCCATAAGGTGCAAGCTCGTGTGAATCAGCAATGTGGGATGCTTTGGGAATTTTGAATTCCTTTATAATTTCCTTAATTGCGTAGCCTTGGGAAAATCCCATAGAGAAAGGCAATTCTTCCCACGTCATCATCTTGATAGCAGCCAGGACTATGTCCTGATTGCCTTCCCAGTATTCTCGGCCTACGTTCAGCCAGTCTATTCTTTCCATAGCGTTCTCCTTTTATAAGTATTGGGCTTTCGAGTTAATCGATGCCTCCTGTCAATATTTCGCCCTTTCCTTTTCTTGGGTTGTTTTTATCAACTAAAGATCCCAACCTGTAGGCAATCTCAGTCATCGCTTTCCACTGGTGATCACCTGCCGGGATGCGAAGGGCGTTTTCTATCATCCCAGCAAAATACATAACCATTTCTCTCCCGTGTTTAGTCATCACCATTTCTCCTTTCGGTAATGCGGTACTCGATTTAATCGACGCCTCCGGCCAATGCTTCGCCGCAGTCGCAGCAGACGACGCAAATGACCGGTATCTCGTAACGGGGATCCTCGACGGTCCAAGAATACAGACGGTGAGGGGCGTGCTTGCAGATCGTGTTGGGGGCCGGCTTAAACTTCTTCTTGCCTGCCGCCTCCTTTTTCTGAACACCACTCTTGCCCTTGGAATAGGAGTCAAAGCCAAACTGTGACTGCTTCATGATTCCCTCCATGTCAAGCGAGCATAGATTTCGCTCGCCAAGTCTTTATCATACTTCTTTCCAATGACCTGGTCATGCATGATGATTGTATTACACCTGCTGTACTTCATCGCCTCATTCACATAGATCTCGCAAAATATGCAGAACCAGCGAATTCCTCTTCCGTTATCCCACATTTGGGCCATAGCCCGATCGCAATGGGGACAAACCTCGAACACGCCATTAGACAATTGACGTTTCATTTTCATTCTCCTTTTTAGGTAATGTTTGGGATTGGTTTAGCGGAACACGAACTCAATGGCAGAGTGGGTGAAAAAATATACCCGCTTGCCGTGATGCCTTGACCGTGAGTAGGCGACGCAGTAGTCGCCAGCCATTGTCAGGCCACGTCGAGGGTGTCGTGCGTATGCCAGTTGCTGTTCGATTTCTGCCAGACACTCCCGGTTGACGTGCTTCAAGAACGCCCGCCGGGTTACATCTCTCGCTTGATCTACCATGTCGGATAGGCCACCTTCTGAATGGACATCATTCGTTGGCCAAGCAACGCAGGAGCTGTAGTAATTCATATATGCCTCCTAAAAATTGTCCGTTGGATGACGGGGCTTGGGCCATTCGTCAGCTTCTTCGAACATGATTTCCGTCTCCGCATTACGGAGGGCCAGCTCCGCCGTCCTGAGTTCATCCTCCAGTCGTCTGTGCCGGAAGATTCCAGGAAGCGCATCTACTCCTTCTTTAGTCTGCGCCGCATCCTCTTTGTGAAGTCTCTCGCGGAAGGAATGGACATGTTGAATAATCTCCCGGACTTGTTCCGGGGACCTCTCTTCGTTCTCCTTCGTATTGAATATGACGGATATGTCTCCATTATTGTTAATAAATTCTACGTCCTTATGACCCAATGTTATTATCCAGTGTACAATTTTATCAAGGATTACGGAAATTTCATCGAGCGCAATTTCCCTACTTTCGTCTGGGTTCATGTCAATTACTATTCTCATTTTGTTCTCCTTTCTTAGATAAAAAAAGACCCCCGGAACGATGCAATTGCAGTTCTTTCCGGGAGTCCTTAGTGTTTCAGATTGATGAGTAGGTAGCAGCCGATTTCGCAGCCGTGTCCGCCATTACTCGCAAACTGTCCAGGTCAATACGACGGCCTTCTTCGATAATGAAGGTCGTACCGCACGAATCACACCGCAGTTTGTCAACGAGGCAGGTCAGATGCGACCGCTGGTCCTCTCCGCATTTGGGACATTGATACTTCATCATGGCTAATCTCCTTCCGGTAATCGTCGTTACGCATCTACATTGGCGATCTTAATGCAGGTGAGGCGAGTAATCCTGGACAGGATCACCGCCATCTCATGCACATCGCTTTCCATTGCCAGAAAGGTCCTGGTCCACGTTCCCTTGCCAGGGATTTGAAACACAAACTCGAAACTTTTCATGACTTTTCTCCTTTCCATGCTGTCAAAAGTTTTGATTATCAAAATAGTGCAGGGACTTTCGACAGCGGTTTGGGGTAATAAAATGCCGCCCGTGCCTCTTGAGAGAGGTCGGTACGGCAATGAGAGTTAAATCCTAGTCCCTGGAACTGTGAACACATCCATGAGGGATGCTAAAGCTTCCCGCAGGATAGCGTTCAGGTGCAGAGAGGTAATTACTGCGCAAATACAGCTATAATCGCCGCTATTTCTGCCATATAAAGGCAGGCGGCAAACATGCGTGGAATTTCCATGTTTAGCATTTGCATCTTCTTCATCCTTCATCTAAAGGGGCCACGGACAGGATTGGGATGGTTTCCTCATCGTCCGGCTTCTTTGGTTCCCTCGCCCTTTAGGGCCGTGACCAAGTTAAGGAACCTTACCTAGGTAGCCCTCAAAAAGGCACGTCGTCATCCATGTAGCTGCCATCCGGGGATGCTGTCATTCCAGGCTGCTGTGCTCCAGGATCGTCGTCACTCTGCTGCTTCTTTTCGAGAAGCTTCATGTCGAACAGGATGGCTTCGGTTTTGTACCGTTTCACACCTTCCTTGTCCTCCCATGATCGAGTTTTGAGTCGGCCCTCAACAAAGACCAAGCGGCCCTTTACGAGGTACTGACCAGTGATTTCTGCCAGCTTGCCCCAACACACGCAGGACAACCATTCGGTTTCCTTAATCGGACTTCCGGATTTGTCCTTGCGAACATAATCGGATGCAACCGAAAAGCTGGTGACCTGTGCTCCGTCCGGTGTAAACCTAACTTCAGGATCCCTTCCGAGACGTCCAATAAACTGCACTTTGTTCAACATTTTTTACTTCTCCTTTCTCCTTGAAATTGTGAGGTAATGGTCCAGTCCTTTGTAGGACGTAAAAAAGCCGCTTCTGTCCCGTTGTCAAGCGATGGGGCAGCCAAGCGGCTATGTTCGTGACCTACTGAAAATACTAACTGTCTAAGTAATACTTCCAGTAGGTGCGATTAAATACAAAAGAATGAAGAAAAAGACGGGAATATTTTGTCGCTGAGAAATTTAAGAGGAAACCCTGACACCAAAATAAGCCCTCGAACTTCACTCGGAGCAGAAAGTCATTTCCACTCGTTCTCCTGACTTATGATGTTTGAGGTTTTTCTTGATCCCAGGAAAATTCCTGCGGCAGGTATGGTTACTAAGAGGGTTGTCGTGAAAAGCACAAAGTAGGCCGAGATCAGAAACACCGGTCTGAACTCCAGTAACCACCGATACAGCGCGTTCAAGCTGTCATGTTTTACTAACCATGATATCTTTTGCAACCAGTTGGCAAGAAATTGAGGTTCGAGCAAAACATAGTAAATGAAGTGAAAGGCCAAAAAAGCGAGAATCGCTTTGATGATCGCGCCCGCTGCCACCCCAAAGAGAAGGTTTTTGATTGCTGTCTTCGTAATTTCCCCTATGAAGTATTTCCCCAAAGAGGCGAACATACAAGCATACCCGACAGTGAAGCCAATCGCGAGCATAAAGGCGAAGAACTTGTCGTACCCGTTCGGATCATAAGAACCAAATATGGGCAGGTATTTCTCGACGACCCCAATGGCTATTGGTGTCAGGAAGGCTGAAATAAGACCGCTTATGAAAGCTCCTTTGAAACCCACCTCGAAGAAGGCCAACTTGCCTGCGAGTGTGAGAAAGTCAACGGAGATGGTGCCACTGGACCTTTCAACCAAGTAATACTGCTGTATCTCGGAATATGCATCCAGAAATCCCTTTGGCCTGCCCGGCGTTGGCTGAGAGCCAAGAAATACATCTCCTTTTTGAGAATCCTTGTTTAATGACATCGATCTAACCTCCTAATTTGCCCACCAGAACATCGCAGCAACCACTCCACCCATATAGGTGATGACAATCGCCATGACAAAGAGTAAAATTCCCAATGCGACCAGCCGCCTGTAAACCCCAAACCAAAAGGCACCGATAAGAAACGCCGTCGCGAAAATCCTTGCCCATATACCGCTCAGAAAGTTGTTATACATCCTTGCCCAAATACTCGCATAGTCTGCCGCTGAGAAATGCGTGAGCGGGTTTAGCGCGTCCAACACTCCTGTTATTGCAATAAATTCGATCATACTTTAACCTTTCCCCTCCGTTTCTGCTGGTTTCATACTCTTAATGGAAAAAAGAGCCCCGTCCTTGTTCTTTTCCAGGTCGCCAGGCATCCCAAATGCCTCTGCCTTCAACGGAACAAGTTGATGCTTTTTCGGAACGCCTTGCGTCGTTGATATTCTGTAGCTCTTGAAGCAGTGCCCCTGATTGGCAAGCTCATCACTCACCGCTCCGATCTCTCTCAGACTTTTAACGATGTTCTTGACTGCATAAAGTACGTCCGTGTTCCTGATAACAGTTAGGTCTATTACATTTTCCGATTCAGCATACTCTTTGGCGGTTTCTTGGAGGAACGTTGTATCGAAGTAAACGATTCCCCCATAAGAGAATGCTTTCAAGAGTTTTCCCACCTGTGCAGTGTTTATCTTTGGTCTGAGGCGTGCAAGAAACTCCGTCGGGTCGAACCATTCTTTCCACTCTTTCGCTTGCTTGCCAGTGACCTTGGCTATTTCTAATACCCTCGCTTTGCCGTCTGCATACCGCAACTCTGCCCCGAACTGGTCTTGTTGACTGCCCTGTTCATCGTATTTGATGTGATGTTCCCTAATCGCTTTCAGTACCTTGTCCACCCACGGAAGATTACGACCACCAAAAATTGAGGAAACCTTTTCCACGCTTATAATGGGGTGATCGTACTTGGAGTAGGTGTCGCCTATTCTCAGCGATGCGAGCTTACCCAGGTCATGGCCCAGGGCAGCCACAATCATCGCTGGTATGAGTGCTTCAGGATCCATCCATTCTCTTTTGATTCTCTCGATTCCCAAAATAGCCACATTGAAGCTGTGCGACCGGAGCGTCACTTGTCTTAGAGAGTCCGCCATGGTGGACATGTCATTATCCGCGTTGTCCCTGCCCATTTGAACAATTGAGGCGCAGCCGCCCTGGTCATCGAGAATCTTGATGATCTGGTATATGCCGTCGAGCGCGTTTGTATTCTCGCATAATTTCTCGTAGGGTTTTACCACGATGCGTATGAACTCTGAGGCTTCATTGCTCCAACCGCTGGTCCTGTCCACGGGAGGAGGAGGGGGAGAGCCAGATGTACCGCTCTCCAGCAGTTCTGGGTTGTCCGACCATCCGGTAAGGACGTCCGGCAGCGACAACGACTCGGAAGGCGATGCACCCGGCGAGACGTCCATGTGTCCCCCCGCTTCCATCGGAATGGAAGGTGTTTGGCACTTTTGGTAGCTTCTGTTGCATTTCAACCAGATCTGGCTCATCTCCTCAAGCGACACCACAATGTTCTCTTTGCTGCTGTCAGGTGCGCTGTCCAAATTCACCCAGAAGCCCTTTATTCTCTCTGTGATGCCTAAAGGCTTCCACAACGGCTTCTCGTTATTCCACCAATTATTGATCGCTTTTAGTGGCATGATCTCCTTCGACGGCAGCGTTTATGATGCGATGCAGCTTACTGATCACAACTTCCTGGTGCCGGGGGGACAGGTCGTAGATATTATCCTTGCCGAGCACCCGCTTTCCATTCTTTCCTGTAAAAGTTGTCAACTCGCGAAGCAATTCCTGCTGAGATTTACACTTGTCTATCGATGCCTTGCTTAGCAGGCACAGCAGCTTCTTATCCTGCTCGCTGTTGACCGTGAATGGCACGGTGTCGCTGTTCATTAGGGAAAACAGATTCATCACGATGAATTCGGTGCAGGGCAGGTGAATCAAAAGGTGTATGCCTTTGCGGAGTCCCACGGACTTGACTACGCCCGTCGTATTCATGCCGCCAATCGTGAAATGCTCGGTCTTGTCTTGGATGGATGCGTATAGTTCCGATAGGGCGCTGTCCTTTTCGGTGCAGAGCAATTGCACGGATATACTGTCCTTCAATACGGTATAATTTACTATTTTTACTTCAATCTTCATGGCTTAACCCTTTAACGTCATCAACTGGCACGCGGACGTTAATCATTTTCCCGTAGATGCCGAGATCAACTGAAACGACGTTACCCTCTATTTTCCGCACAATGCCGCAAAGGCCGATATATTCACCTCGCACCATCTGAACTATCCTTCCATTCTTTGTGCTTGTCCGTTTCACAAGTCCGGTCATCATCCCTTTGACCTGTTCCGAAGTAGCTTCCGTCAAACCCTGAACATGTGGCAAATTCCGTATTTCCCGGAGTCGTAAGGGTGGGATTGCCTCGCAAACAAGAAAACCGCTAAAAGGTGAAATACTACTGTCAATACTCTGTATCTGTTTCTGATATTCAGCTAAGTCCGTTTCAAGTAAATCGAACAGTGGCGGTATAGGGCAGCGTTTCGCAATTTCAGCCTTGACCACCTTCTCCTTGCCGCTTGTAACCGAGATTATATAGGGCATGTTCAGTATTTCTCCCCTTGAGTATCTTTACCCTTATATTACTTCCCGGACACATGGCCTGGAAGTAATACCTCAGCAAAGAAAAAGGAGGAGGGCGTATGGACGTAATGAATTTGTCTGATTTTCAAGAAATGATCGATCATGAGAAGGAACGAATAAACGAAAAAAGAAATATGTTACTTCAGCGCATGGGGAAAAGCAGGGCAGCTAAAGGACTAATGGCTATGACTGTCAGTGTGGATGACGTGCAGGCCATTAACAATAATATTCAAAATCATAAAGTGAATATCCAAGAGAGGGGTAAAGTCAATGCTTGATGGACAATTGGTTAATTCAGTCATTTCTCACACAAACAGGAAATACCTTCTGACCGGCTTGCTAAACGGCACGAATCGGTGGTTCTACGATGTCATGTCCCAGTTGCAGCCTCATATGGGAGCGGAAGCCACCAGAGAGATGCTTTGCGAAGCCCTGGAGAATTATCTTGAGACGCTTCACCGGGTTTACAGGAGAGCAGGGCTGACATTGCAGACATATTCCGTATTCTACTACGAAAACGACGATACTATTGAATTCGCCATGGTTTATCTGCTGAAAACACTGAGAACGCTATGCGGCAATTTCTTTCAAGCAGCGATCCTCGCCCTGTGGGTGGAGCTTGAACGTAGGGAGGATGAGTACGGCGTGTTTGTGCGAGTATGTACCGGGAAGGGTGACGATGGTACAAAGACAGAGGCCAGCCCGTTCCTCCTGTATAACTTTGTTTGTTCCACGTTTGCTGCCGCTCAGGAAGCTGAACAGTTCCAAGCCGCCGCGTAGTGAACTATTGATTGGATGAAATGGATCAGCCATCAAATCTGCACCTTCGCAGGCACATACGCCATATCCGGCAATCTGCCCCTGAGTTTTGCCGTATCCGCATTCTCCCATTTGCCGGACGTCATCGAGTACGGACCGGGAAAGTATATCTTCCGAAAGCATCGGGGGGTATCGCACAACCCCATATTCTGGTTTGTTATCCTGGCTCTGTCCGTTCCTTTCTCTTATCTCCCAGTGATTCAATGGGCGGAGGTTTTTCTAGGTCGGTGGGATGTATTTTCAAAGTGGAACTTTTCAGTGATGTGCGTACTCATTCCTGCTACCGGAGCGTTATTTCATCTTGTCGAGGACGCGATGTCGAAATCGGGGATTCCAGTCTGGAAGGGAAAGATGATTGTTGGCCGTCTGTATAAAACCGGAACGGTAAGCGAATTTATTGTTGTCCTGGTGATAGTGCTTCTCTGCATGTTTCCGGTTCTGGTTTCTCACTATTTGTTTTCCTGAGCCGCTACATGCAGCGAATTTACCAAAATAATTACGAGTCAAAGAGGCATATCAAAAAAGAAACCGGAGGACTCAGAATGCGAGAATTGGTTAGATCATTAGTGCGACTCTGCTAGGATAAACAGGAAAGCGATGTGGCGACAGAGGCGGCAGCGAAGATCAGAGAAAAAATCAGGGGCTATGTCCGAGGAATACCGGAATGGCATCCAAATCACCCTTCAGTAGTTTCACCGGCACGCCAAGTAACAGATAAGCGTAAAATATTAGTATGCTGACGAAAAAACTGATTATAGCCCTGAAGTGGCTCTAATATAAGTCTTGACAATAAAATAATATGCGTGTACGCCGTATTCAATAAGAATATCTTGCGGCTAAGAAGGTTAGAAACCCGGAAAGGAGGTGCGACAATGGCGAGGAATATCGGAAAACAACGGTGGACTGCGGAACCAGAACTTTTGCGGCAGTTCCATGAAGGAAGATCGCACATTACGTGCCCCAAGTGTCATACCTCCCTCGGAGATGCCTGGGAAGAAAAAGGGGAAAGATCATATCAATACGTTGTCGGTTTGAAGCACCAGTTTCAGGAAGGAAGGCGGCACATTGCTTGTCCCCGGTGTTCTTTCCTCCTCGGAGAGGTGTACTGGCTCCCCCCGACTTTGGGTGAAAGGATCCAGTATGTCTGCGAATATACCACAGCCGATATGAGCTTTAGGACCAGGTGGGTTGTGTCACTGATAATTGCGGTGGCGATAATGGGGGTTATGATGGGCTTTGTCCTTCATGATTCAAGAATGTCGCTGGTAGCGTATGTTTCTTCTGTAAAGCTCGCTTGGCTCTTATTGGCTGGGCTGATGATTTTCGCGTTTATTTGGCTCTTCCTCTCTCCCGGAAGCGGGCGTTATGCCGCTGACGATGACTGGTTGTACTGGTTTAACCACAGGCATTAAAGGCCGCCTCTTTCGGGAGAGCGGCCTCTTTGTTTAACCTGGTTTGCTTGCGGAGTCAGTTGCCGCTACTTCCAAGTATGCTACAAGCTTTCCAACAGCTACATCATCTATGTCGAGAATACCCACCAGGCCACCATACGTGTCGGCCTTTTCACTTACCGCAAAATAAAGCCTTCTGGTCCTCATTAAACAATCAATCGTGGTTACAGCGAGTGGCACAAGATGATTCTCCCCAACTTTCAAGAGGAAAGCATTGTCTGTCCTGACAAGCAGGAAAAGGGACGCATTTTCTGCGGCTGGTTCAGGGGCATGCTCAAATAGACACAGCAATCCGCTATCGAGAATTATCTGCTTATAAGGCAATATCCAATTGTCCATTTCTCATTATCCTCCTTTGTTGCTTGGCATTTTATGCAGCTGTCCTAAAATATAGACAAACATTCTGGTGTTTCCTTAAGGAGGACCGAAAGCACGACCCGCGTTATAACTTCCTACTGTCCCCGTCCCCGTTGCTGCCGTCCCTGCTGCTTTTGCCGCTGACCCTTTCATTGCAAGGTCAACCATGCGAAATGTGCCGGCGAGTTCTGTAACCGTCTTCAGAACTCCTCCTCCTACTCCAGTTATGTCTTGCGCAGTCTCCTTGCTGAAACCTATGATCTCAAGGGAAGTCCTTGCACCGGCACTTACCATGCCCTTATACTCTACTCCACCGTCCTTCGATACTTTGTTGATGTCCTCATGCTCCACGCTTCCAGCCTTGCTTTCCGATCTAACTTCAAGGCCAGTCTTCGGGTCGTATGTTTTCTGGACTAAGCCCTTGACGGAATCTGCTGTAGTCGCAGCGTGGACAAAGCTGGTTTGTGCGTTTACGAGATTCCCTCTGCCGTCATAATTGTATGTGCCTTCTGGCCGTTCATTTCGGTTTATCTGTGAGCTTATGTTCACATTGCCGGTTTGCTGCATGTTTCGTGTGTCAATCTTATCGCCGGCTGTGTAGGTGTGGGAATTATCGAGAACACTCGATGTGCCAGCGAGAAATTTGTGGGAATTATCGTGAACAGCCGACTTCCCGTCTAAAAGTTTGTCGGAATTATCTGTAACCTTTGAACTACCTTTCCCCGTAATCTTGCTCGACGATATTTGCCCATTGGCGAACTTTAAGTTGACTGTTTCGCCAACATTGGCTGTTTTTAAACCCAAGCTATCGAGCTTTGCATTCATGGCAGAGACATTTTCTTTCGTAACTGCTTGATTTATGCCGTCCGCCTGAGTCAATCCCTTGTAAAATGCCGCACTCTGTTCTCGGTCGTACATGTTAGCACCAGTAGCCATACCCATCTCGAAAAGTGCACTCGCTGAATAAGTACTTTTCATTTGGTTCAGGGCTTCTCCTTCCGCAGCTTGCTTGGTGCCCGTATGTGCGATAGCGCCTGTTTGGCCGACGGTCTTGACGGCTTGAACCACTTGGCCATCCACCATGTTGCCTGTTATCGCTTCTCCCACGGCTTCCCCGGTCAGTCCCGCCCGCGTCTCGCCAGCTTTAACCTTTCCGCCCGTATCGCCCTTGCCGGTTGCCTGAGCAATCTTATATACCCCGTTCATGCCGTCCGCACCGGCTAATTGCCCGGCAGTGTTTCCAATGTCAGTGGTGCCTTTGACCACACCTGCTCCTCCTCCCGCTACAATTAAACCTTCTACCCCGCCGAACTGAGGAATCATCCCTTGCAGCGTCTTAGCAGTCGTCATGCCGCTCATCAGTTGCGGCATGTGCCCCGCTTGGCTTGATGCGATCGTGCTTGCCCCGATGTTGCTGTTTCCCATGCTCATGTTCCCCATGGTCAGGTTTCCCATGCCCACGACCTGTGCCCCGGTGCTTGATGCAGTCGCAGGCGCCGCGCCGCCTCCAACTGCCTGAATCGCTGCTTGCATTGCATAGGCGCCGCCAGAAACGAGCCCCCAGGCTATTGCCGGAACTACCGGAGCAAGCGATCCGACATAACCCAGAGTCAGCTCAAGCTGATCCGCGATGAGATCCATCGTTTTCAGGGAAGGCGACTTTGCATTTGCCGTAATGAAGATGTTGTCCATTACCCGGGTTACTTCTTGATCGGCGTAAAGGTTTATAATAACGTAGATTGGCACCCACAGTTGCAGCCAGAGTGCGATTTTGCCATAAAAGAGCACGGCGGACAGGCCGCCGAATATGAAAAACAGCGGCAGTAGAACGGACAGGCCGTATATGAGGCCTTCCACAATTGCCCGTGTGGTATGGACTATCGTATTGAAAAACTTCGCGGCAGTGAGCCATCCGGCGGTCGTTGACCGCCTCGATGCGGTTATAGCCGTGGAGGTAGGACTGCCCATATAGGCGAGATATGTGTCCATGGAATCCCGCAAGAGGTTCGCGGCGGCGATTGTCTTGAGTATTGTATTACTGTGTACTGAACTGTTCGCAAAATATCTGTTCGTTACCGATGTCGTCAGCGCCCCGGTGCCAAGGTTCAAGGGATTGCCCGCTCCTGAAAGACTGGACAATCCGGCATTCCCCGATAGCTTTATCTCGATGTCTTTGCGCCATGGAACGATGTAGGTGTTCCATTTCGCGTCTATCTCGTCTATGGCGACCGCGCAGGTTGCCCACCCCGTATCGTTCGGAGAACTGATCACCACATGCGGAGTTCTATATAAACTGCTTTTGAGGTGCGTCATGAGGTCTCCGGTCGTGGTCATATCGTCCATACTCGCAGTTTTCACGCCTGCGGTGCCGTCAAGAGACGCATAGTTGGGAAACACGCATTTGATGTAATACTCCCGAAGCGATGCCGTTATGAGAAAGGCGTCCGAAGGCATCTCCGTGCTGCTACTGTTGGGGGGGTAGATGTTCATAAGAGCGTCGGTGTATTTCGCGCCGAGGGCAATGCCGCCGTTCCTGAACTGCAAGGCGTCGGGCAGGGCGAACACCGTCTCGAACTCCTTGCCTATCCCATCACCAATCGTGGACATCATGTGAGGGATAAACGCGCTTGGAAATGGCACGTTGCCCACCACCTGTGACTGTGATGGGTCCACCCGGTCAATGATCGCGACTGTGGCCCTTGGACTCAAGAATAGGCCGACTGCAACTAAAGCAGTTAATGCGACGGATATGATCGTGGTAAAGCCCTCGCCTTTATATACCTCCCCGCCGCCTGCCTTTGCCATGCCGCCAGCGCCAATAAAGTTAGACATCGAAATCATCACGCCATACAGCAACATAAGAATCAGTCCGATCTTGACCAGGCTGTGAACGAGTCCGCCACTCGTTATCATGGCGACGCCGTTGAAGATGGTAGCCAGAAAGTTCCCAGAACCATAGGCATAGACCTCGAATGTACGGCCCGTGTCAAACCAGTAAATCTGAGCAAAGGCCACTTCCGGCGCCACTACCAGAAATACGGTTAGCAAAATAACAGATGCTGTTTTATTTTGGTCCATTTATGCTCCGGGTATCTTATAAGCCAGTGCCTGATTTACTGTATGTGAAGCTAATGCCGCGACTTTCGCATCTATGCTTGCCATGAAGGTAATTAAAGTAGCCTGCATTTCAAGGCCCTTCATATATTTACCAAATAACTCCGTTCTTGACTCTCGAACTTGTCTTACCTCCGAGGCGTAATCAGCAGTGGTCAAGCCGCACAAGTCACCTATAGAGGTTTTCCCCCCCTCGAATAGCTTGACGTAGTTTTCAATTGCTTGCCATGCCATCATAGCACCTGCGACCTCCGAAGTGAGGTCGATGAGTGCGTTGGCAAGCTGCTCGGAATACGCGAGCGAATGCTGCAGCATATACGCCACAGGTGGAATAGGCATCGCATTTACGAACGCCTTTTCGTCATCGGTAAGCGTTGTTTTTGCTTTGTATTTGGTAAGAATACCTTCCATTTTAGTGCGGGAAAGCTTGGCGAAGCCACCCGTTGGCACTGTTACAGACGTAATGTTTTCGCATGTCTCTCCGTCACCAAATCCTCCGGATCCACATGTGAGCATCTTTAGGTCTCCGCCTTCCACAAGGTCCGCAAGGTTCAGGGAAGCGGGCGTATAAGTGCAATCATCCGCGTCGGCACTGGTGGTCCATGTTCCCATAATGGAAACCATCATCTGTCTTTGGTCATTGGAGAGACCGGTCTTTGCCGCCGCCTGGGCGGTAGTAGAGCCTAACGATATAGCCTTTGTTCCATCTGCCTTTGCCGTGGCTGTATTGACCAGGGCATTATCTCTAAGCTTCCCTCTTATTTCGCTTTCTGTGCCGGCTGCACATTCAAGCCAGCCGGTCACGGGGTCGCCGCCGCCCTTTACCTGCTTGCACTTTTCCAGACTAGCCAAGCCTGCCCCGCTTGCCGCAGTGTTGACCAGAGCCTTCGCAGCCATGCAGGAGTCCATATTAAATTTGTTCATCGCGTTCATAACAGACCTCAAATCCTTTATTACGCTATTGCATGTGGGGCAGACAGCCTCAAGACCGAGAGAAAAGGCGTAACCGAGGGCGTTCTGCCCTACTTTCTTGGCGAACGCAACAAACTGGTCGGCATTTATAAAAGAAAACGATCCGCCGAAAATGTCTATCCCGCCGCAGCCCGCCTTGATCTCCGGCGCCTTGATTGAAAAAGGTTGCAAGGTGTCTTGCGGCATTCGCGCCGATATGGATCCGCCGACGATGAATCCTCTGGTCTGGGCTTCATAAGCGCCAGGCGATGTGACGTTTACCCGCCCGCCGTAACGCGTAAACATATCGTTGAGCGAGGCGTTCAAGTCAGCATTTGCAAGCGACGCAGGACTAATTACCAGGATAATTAGAAGCGGAAACGCCCATATTTTCTGTAATGGCATAATGATAAATCCTCCTTTCAAGCTCCGATAACGCCATGTAGCCCGTTCCTATTTGTTCAAACCTGTCCGAGCCGGGATACGCGAGAAACCACGATGGCACCGTTTCGACGCCAAGCCTCTCAGCTATTCCGTTATTCGGCCTAGTATCCTCGAACTCCGGCAAGGGATCGTCAATCGATACGGGCAATACGACGAAGCTCTCGTACTTTCGTCTGAATTCTGACACGACTGTCGCAGAGCGACGGCAACTGTCGCAGCCGGCACTGTAAATGAAAAACAGACCTGCCTGTGTTCCAATCTGGGCCACCGCATTTTGTATGTCATCGTTGACCTGCTCGGTTCCGGTAGTCAAATACAGGTCGGGATACTTCATAAGCATACGTTGCCAGACATTGGCGAATTTCTGGGACATATCCGTAGAATCCTTCTGAAACTTCATGTAACTTACAACATTTTCCTCGGTCGGGTTTACGAGGGCCTCGCTGAGGAGCCTTTCACCCTGCCGTTTGATGAGATCGGACGGCAGAGAATCAGGCTTGTTGTCCGGCATGGATGGAGAGGAATTTCTGTTATACTCAGGTTCCGGTTGGGGATCCTGGTAGAAAAACCACCCTTCGTCATGCTTTTCCCACCATTTAGTGGCGGTCACTGCGTCCGGTGTGAACACGGAAAAAAAGAGAAATGCAAGCATGACCACCGGAACTATTCGATTAATCATAGCTTTTCTGAGGGGCGGGGCCCCTCTTTAATGTGTTTGCCAGCGCCTCGGTCGCGTCAGTCGCGGCGGCGCCACCGAGATAGATGTCCTTCAAAAGGACAAGCCGGCTTCCTCCGTTGCCAAGGCGGATTAGCCCCTGGTCAAGTTGAACAAGGAATATTGATAGATCCTTGTCTGCTGCGGCGATTGTCTCATCGTTAGGGTTTTTCTTGTAGTTTTCCAGCAACTCCTTTTTCTTGCCCTCCACAATGCTCTTCACGTCAACTACATATATCTCGACGGTGTTTGCTTTGGCGAACCACCAGCCGCTGGCCGCACCCGCCGCAAGGGAAACGACAAGGCAAATAGATAGATAAATGAGGGCTGTCCGGGGAGCCGGGGAAGCAGGTTTCGGAAGGGCAGCCTCAGCAAGGGGGGGGAACTGCGATACGTCTTCGGTGTGTTCCATGTTTTCCATTCATTCCTCCTTCATTCGTATTACTTCCATCGGGCAAAAAAAAACGCCCGGTTCGAATCCAGGCGTTTTTTAGTTCAAATTGTTCAGGCAACCATCCTCTTTTTCAGGAGGGCGTCTTTTAACAGAGCGTGCAGGGCCTTCGGCAACTGCTCGATCATGGTAATGACCGTCACACTCTCATTATCGATCCAGTCGCATGTAATGGCGAGTGGATTTGGTAACTTACTCAGAAGCACAACATATACCTCAATCCCGTGCCGCCGCAACTTATCTACCGCTTTTTTCGCGTGCCAGTCATTGTCAGGTTGCCCATCGGTGAAGAGAATGGATATCTTTCTTGTTTCCGGACGGTGGCTCAACATCATCCCCGCCCAGAGAGCAGCCTCGGCCATAGGTGTCCCGCCGAAACCGATGATGTCCCAGAACTGTTCGGGCCTGCAACGCTCCTCAAAACCTTTAGCCAGCATAACGTCGGAACCCGCGTAGATGTCCTCGCCAGGATATAGTCCTATACAATGCGTTATTCCCGGAAGGCTTTCCAGGCTGCGGGATGTAATATACGCAGACTGAATTGCCAGGGTCATGTCTTCACCTTTCATGGAACCGGATTTATCAATCATCAATGCGATTGCCGTATTGACCATCTCTCGTTTCCGTCGGTTTAGGAAAACCCTGTTGTCGGGCGTCTGAGCGCCTACGAGGTGGACTGACCGAGAGTCGATTCGACTACCTACCATCGCCGGGTAATTCTGTTTGAGGCCGATCGCCTGGAACAAACCAGCCAACTGGGTTTTCATTTTAGCGGTTTTCAGACTTTCTTTAGCGAGCAGAGCCTTGAACGCCTCGAAAGCAACTTCGTGAAATGGGCTGATACGTGTATCTTTTATTGTTGATTTGGGTACGCACACCTCCTCGTTAAGGCCTTTTCCCGCAATTTCCTTCACATTCTTTTCCTCAAGGGCATTCTTGAGCATTGCGCCCAGGTCAGTTACATCCTCGGTATGGTCCGGGGCATTCGCCAAATCCTTGAGGTTTTTTAGCTGCCGCTGAGTAAGAGGATCTTTTCCCGCTCCATCGCCAGATCCACCGACCTTGTCGGGCTTGGACTTGGAAGGTTCATCGCCTCCGGCGTCTCCATCTTCATTTTCGCCCTTGTTGGGCTTTGAATTGGAAGGTTCACCGCCTCCAGTATCACCATCTTCATCTTCGCCCTCGTTGGACTTGGACTGGGAAAGTTCATCGCTTCCAGTATCACCATTTTCATTTTCGCCCTTGTCGGGCTTTGACTTGGAAGGTTCACCGCCTCCAGTATCACCATCTTCATCTTCGTCCTCATTGGACTTGGACTGGGAAGGTTCATCGCCTCTGGCATCACCATCTTCATCTTTGCCCTCGTTGGACTTGGACTTTTCCTCCTTCTTGGCTTCCGGTTCTTTTGGAGGAGGAGGGGGGGCCGGAGGGGACTTTAGAAGCTGGTCCAGCTTGTCCCCCAGGTCTCGGCAGTCCAGTGTGGTCTGACAATCCTTCACCGTGTCCACGATTGCGGCGAATTCGTCGCAAAAGGGATCGCCAAACAAAGCGCGGCACATCGTTTCTGTAACGACTTCCCGCTCTGCCAATGCCTGTTGCCGGAGAATCCGCGTACGAGCGCGTGAGGCGGCCCAGACTTGCAGGGTTTGAATTGGCTGCTTCGTTATTGGGAAACCGCCCTGTTTTACCACGGCTTCCAGCAGTTTCGCAGTGTTGATGGCGACACCGGGGTACTTCTCGCCCTGCTTACGCTCTATGCGAACGTCCTCAAGGAGGTTTACCCATTGGTTTTCGCGTGCACTGATGCCAAAGTTTGTCAAGGCGATATGGGCCGCCTCATGGTCGATGTACCCGCGAGCAAGAACCATCGCCTCCTCGTTGTCTTCCGGCAGGGAAGGGATAGTGATCTCCCTCCCGTCTGTGCCGGCTTCGCTGCCCCCGATAGTCAACACTACGCCACGCCTTTCAGCCAGGGCTTGCATTGCGATTCGGAGACCGCCGATCGTTTTGGAAATTTTGGTCTTCATGATTTGTTCTCCTTGAGGTAATTTATTGACTTAGGCTGAATTGGAACGCCGAATTCCAGGCTCTCCCGAAAGGGGTGAATTCTACTTCTTCGTTCAGGATCTTGTTTACGGCTTGTTTATGGCAATCCTCGGAACACACTGAAACAATACTTCCGTTCCGTCCGAACGTCTTGTAGGCTTCTCCAGGTTCAATGCTTCTCCCGCAGGTATCGCAGATGAAGTTCTCTCTGGAGTAACAAGCGTGTAGAAATTCACAATTGCGGCACTCCGACAGATTGCCTAAGTTGCGGCAAATGTCATCCTCAATAGCCTCATTGAGGCTCTGGATGTGTTGATCTTCTGAAATTGTCTTCATGTTTTTCTCCTCCAAGAAAAGCGCCCCCTTGCGGGGGCGTCTCGGTATGTAATGTTAGAACCACTCAGAGGGCCTTGCAGCCTCTGAGGGTTTTTGCGAGTAGGCAGGAACGAAAGTCTCCTGCTCCACATCCACTGCGAATTCCGCTTCCGCAGCCACTTCCGGTTCCTGCTGGAATAGAGAGCCAGCGACGGTTTCCTCCTCCCCGTCTGTCAGAACGGCGTGGGGCTTGGCCTCTGGAATGTCCCCCAGGACGGCCAGTATCCCACATAAATCGGCAAGCAGCCGCCCCTTGATTGCTCCCTTGGGGGGAATGCACACCAGGGTCTCTTTGAAACCCTCGACCAGATCGTTAAGCTCTGGTTCCAAGAAAACCAACCCCTCGATCTTGCGTATCATCGCCTCGATGGGCCGCAATGCACGGCGGGTGACTTCCTGTTGTCCCTGATATGAACTTTTCCAAGTGTCCTTTGCCATGACTTGAATCTCATGCCTAAGCTGCCCGGCCAGACCTGTAACTTCCGTCAGTAGCCCCTCTTGATGCTCATCAACGGGTGTTACGTTAAACACCTGTGTCGAAAAGCAGAGGGACTTCCTTACGTGATCAGGTTCTGCCTGGGCGTTTGAAATGACAGATTCCCACCCCGGATTTGCTTTAATCCAGGATTGGACGGCTTCGCTGTAGCCGGCTAGGAATTCTTCTTTCTTGGCCTCAAACTCGACTTTCAGGGCGTCAATTTTGCCCATCAAGGCGGCCACTTTTTCAGCGGGGATAGCAAACCCTCCGAGGAAACGAGTTCCCACGAAGAGAGCCTCCCTGGCTGCGCTTTGTCGGAGGGCCGTAAAAACCGCTAGTTTGTCGGGGTCCATGACCAACTTCGATCCCAGTCTTGCCAACGATTCGGGGGGCAGTTCGCTACCTTCCTTCAGCTTTAAATCTTCCGGGCGAAGCTTCTTGCGGCCCGACCATACCTTGATATCAAATGTCAACACCTTGATATTACCAAGAATGTTAACCGTGCTGTTCAATGTGCTCGTGGTGCTCTCTTCGTTCTCTGTGTTCATTGGATTTTTCTCCTTGTAAGGTAATGTTAGAAGGGCGGCCAGAATTTAGGCCACCCTTATTGTTAGAACCATTCATCCGGTAAATCCTTTTCGCTGGATCCCTTTGATGGACTGTTCAGCCATGTATTGACCGCCTGTACGACAGTCAGTCTGTTGAACCCTTTTTTGGACGGTTCAGAATGATGTATGGGAGATTCGGGAGGTGAAGGAGGAGGCGGAAGGGGCTGTTGCTGCCTTCCTGTCCTCGACGTGCCAGTGTCTATCCAGCCATTTTTCGAATCCCATTCCCGTGCCACCTGATAGCCTTTTGCGAATTTTTTCCTCGCCATATCCGCAAGGACTGTTCGGGGAAACGATCGGTTTAAATCAACCGTCTTGTGCTGGTTGACTTGGTTTATCTTTCCCCAGTGGACTTCTACATTACTGGAGGTACGGAACCCGATCCATGACTTGCCGCCAGAAACCGATGGCGCAGTGAGCCAGATTCCATAATCACAGTCAGTGGGAGGAACTGGTGCTGCCATGTGAGCCACCCCCTTTCAGTCGTTGCCGAACACACGCTGCACCAATTCGTGCAGGGCATTCCGGGATGTTTCCTCGGCCCGGAAGCCGAGCGCCCGATCAAGGGCATAAACCAAGGGGTTGATCCCCGGCTTTGCCTTGTAGAACTGGGCAAGATGCGCCCATCGAATAAGGGACCGGGTGCAGAATACCACCTCGATCTCGCCTGCGGTGTAGAGGTCACGAACCATGCCCGCTACCTTGACCATATTGTCGCCAATAATGGGCGGCACGTCGGGACAGGCGATTGATAGCACCTGCTTTTCTTCTACCGGTGTCGCATAGCCAACCTCCACCATCATGAAACGTCCCATGCTGGCGGCGTTCTGGCGTTTGGTTGCCTGGTATATTCCTGTATCATCACCGTTTCCGGCGGTGTTGCCGGCGACGACGATACGGGCGCCGTAAATGAGTGGGTCGAGCGTTTCTCCCGTTTCCGGGATTATGATTGATCGCCCCTCAAGTATCCCATTCAAGCCGGTGAATGTTCCGGGATCGAGGGTGTCAACCTCGTCCAGAAGTATCCAGGCGCCTCCAGGGTCTTTCAGACCGGCGACCAAGGGGCCGTCAGTCCACTCCATCTGACCGTTCTTAACAACGAAACGACCAAAGAGTTCCGGGATCTCCATCCTCTCGTGGCACGAAACCACATAGAGGGGAATCCCGAGGCGGGATGCCGTCTGCTCGATTATCGACGATTTACCTGATCCAGTTGGACCAGTCAGGTAAAGGGGATCGTTTCCGGCCGCGCCTTTTACCCAGGCGAGCAGGTCGGAGAGTAGCTCCCTGCGAAAGATGTACTCCGGCTTCTGGCGGGGAATAAGGTTGTGCTGTATGTCCCGTACCTCAACGGTAACTGTGGCTGGCGCATTAATGCCAAACACTTCAGAAATAGGTTTCTGCATGATACTTTCCTCCTTATGGGTAATGTATTGGATTTTTCTGCTGAGTTTATTGCTCCCGCGCTACGAGACTGGGTAGCGTTCGGGTAATGAGCTTGTGCATGTCTTTCACACCAGCTTTGATGTGCTGATCGAGAGCGTTCACTTTGTTGCAATAGCGCTCTGCGATTTTCATTGCGGTCTTCTGTGCTGCCTGGCCAGGTGCGTCATTGTCCAAGGCGAACAATGTCTCGCCGGGCTTGAGCATCGCGAGGACTTCTCCGATTTTCTCGGCGTTTCCCACCCCGTTCAACGAACACAAGGTGAGTGTGTTGTCGTTCAGGACGATTTCTGAGGACATGGCGTCCAGAATGGACTCCGCGACCAGGACGCGGCTAGACTGTCTTCGCAATACCCAGAGGGTCTTATGACCGAGGGTCTTCCTGTCTGTGCCACCGATTTCCCTACACTCCAACCCTTTCAGGTTGTCAGGGTAGGGCATCGGTATTGCGATGTATTTCTTCTGTTCTTTGAATTGCGTGTACCTGACACAGGCCATTTCATCGTAACACTTGACCCCTTGCTCTTCAAAATACCGCCTGATTGTAGAGCGGTCTCCGGGAGTCATGAGGATCATTCTCTCTTTGTGCAGATTCCGCACCCAGGAAACCTTGTCAGTTTCGTACAGAGTGGATTTATTCTGCTGTGGATGTGTCGATGGTATAGACACGGTGTTGTTCAATTTTGTCACGGCATCAAGAAAGCCGACACCGTAAAAAAGCTCGACGAACTTGATTACGTCCCCGGATTCACCTGACCCCCAATCCTTCCATGTCCAGCGCCCTTTGTAATAAGAAACTGCGAACGATGGACTTTTTTCCGATCTCAGGGGAGACGAAAACATTGCCTTCACGCTTCCGGTCCGCGTTGCTTTGTGGCCGAGCGACTCTATCAGGGCAATGAGGTTTACCTGTCGGGCGGCCTCAATGTCCTTATCCGTGACCCGCTGATGTGGCTGGCGGGATTGCCGGGTGGGTTGAGGCCGTGTTATTCGGCGCCACAACCTGTTAATTGCTCCCATCAATCCCCCGCTCCTTTCACTCGTCATTTTTTTACCTCCTTCTCAATTGATATTGTTAGGTAATTTGCCAGCCCATGTAGGACGTAAAAAAACCGCACCTGTCCCGTTGTGAAGCGGTTCAGCCATGCGGCTATGTTCGTGACCTACTAAAAATACAATCTGCCTAAGTAATACTTCCAGGAGAACATAGAAATGAAGCAGAAGGAGGATTTATTATGTCACTGGAGAAATTGCGGGAAATAAATAAAAGTAATGAGGGAAAGGTCTTGATAAACGACGAAGTGACGCATCTCGGCAGAGGTGTCAATATGAATGACATATCGAACGAGATTGATATTGCAATAAATGACGCAGACAGAAGTGGCCATTTTGGGTGTTTTGGGACCACCCGCGTGGGAAAGACAAGGCTTGTTGAAAACATAATCGAGCAGGACATCCGCAAAGGCTACAACATCGTCGTCATCGACCCCAAAGGGGATGCAGAACTGTTCTCCAAGATTGCCCAGATAGCCGCGGAATCCGGGCGGCTTGAAGAAGTGATGATGCTCACACCTATTTTCCCCAATCTCTCCATCATGCTTGACCCTCTGGCCTATTACTACATGGAAGACGAACTGGTAGAACACATTATTTCCGGTATAAAGGCGAAGGAAGACTACTTTATCGCTATTGCCCAGGAAGTCTCCCAAGTCGTTATCTCCGGGCTTGCACTACAAGCAAGGATCAAGGGCGAAAAATTGAACATCAACTTTCTGGACGTAAAAGTGCGAAGTGATTGGAACAATCTCAAAAAGTTCAGGAATACATTAGCGTTTTTAGCCGGCAGTGAGGATCTTGTAGTGAGCATGGACCAAATACTCAGCTCCCCTCCGGACTTTTTCTCGAAGGTATCGTCATCGCTTCGAACAACCCTTTCAGCCCTGACCACAGGTTCGACAGGACAGATTATCGGGAAAAGCCTGGTCAATGAGTTTGTTAAACGCATTGAAGAAGGCAGCGGGGTGATCCTGTTCTGCAATACGGGATCCATGCTTTCCAGGCGAACGGCGCATATCATCGGCAGAGTGTTGGTGTCTATGATACAAAGTATGTTAGGCCGTACTTTTGCATCCGGCAGAAAGCTCACACCGCCCTTGTGTCTCCATATTGACGAGGGACACAATATTCTCTATTCAGGGATTCAGGAGCTATTTGCCAAGGGGGGTGGGGCGAACGTCTGGTTGCACTTTTACACGCAGTCTATCGCCCAGATAGAAGAAGAAATAGGTCCGGAGGCGACAAGAAGCATCGTCGATAACATAAATACCTGGCTGTACATGCTTGTGAATCATCCTGATACAGCACAATACGTGGAAGATTCCTCGCCAATGAAAAGAAAATTTTCGCCTATACTATCTTTCGGTGGTGGTATCTCTATGAGGGAAACGGAGGAGAAACAGATTCTTGCTGCACAAATACTTCAACTGCCAAAACGAAAATTCTATATGCGATCTTACGGCAAACTCTACAAGGGGATGACGGCTGATGTGTCTCCCCAATACGTGAGCGTGACGCTCCCGAAAATCGCATCTTGAATCCCGGAATCTGCATACCCTCGCAAAATATTTTGGGTATCCGCATTTTATGATGTATGGTCGATCAAAGTATCCCTTCACCAAAAAGCGAATTAATGTTGATGGCTACGCTGTAGTTTCCCATGGGTTCCCCGAACGGATGATAGTTCCTGGATTTGGTTTTGAATACACCTTTTTTCTTGACTTTTCTTCTTCATATGGCTAAAATGCCCATATTAACCATTTCAACCAAAAGGAGCTTGATTTATGAGGGAATCTGCAACCGTTGCCAAAAATAAGTTTGGGAACCTTATAGATAATGCGATGACAGAACCTGTCTTCATCGAGAAGAAAGGAAGGCCCGTTGTAGTCGTGTTGTCTGTTTTAGAGTATCAACGCCTGATTGATATGGAGGATCGCTATTGGGGAGAAAGGGCACTTAACGCTGTTAAGGAAGGCTTTTTAAGCGAGGGCGAATCTCAGAAGTGGCTGGAGGGGAAATTCCGTGCTGAAACTCCAGTTGAGTAGAGAATCACAAAAGTTCCTGGATAACTTGCCGCCCAAACAATTTCGGCAAATCGTAAAAAAGGTTTTTTTTTTGATGGAGAATCCCCTGCCACACGATTCACAGGAGATGAAGGGGTACCCTTTCTTGCGTAATGACATTGGTGAATACCGAATAATCTATGATATCCAAGAAGCAACGCTCAGGATTATCCTGATTGGCAAGAGAAATGATGATGAGATATACAAACATTTAGGAAGGAAATAATTTCTTCCCCTACCGTATCAACCATAAAATGCGGTTTATGAATGTTGCGCAGGTATGGGATTAACGTCCCAAATCAATCTCGTATTGCGGATACCCAATATTTGCTGTCAGGTGCTCTACTTTTGCCAATTTCTGTTGTAGTTCAGTTGTTCTCATCCCTTCTCCTTTTTTAGGTAGTTATGGAGTTGTCTGGCGATCCTTCACCTTCTGCATGATCGCTTGCGTTTCTTCGGGCGTCAGCTTTGTTTTTGTCTGCACATACTGCATATATTCAGTTAAGTCCATTTGTGAGAAGTCGAGGGCGGCTAACTCCCCGTATGCGAATCCCGAACAATCCGGCGCCTCGGCGGACCCCCAGCCCAGGCCGAGCTGTGGCCTGCCCTGCTCATGTATCAGCCGCGCCAAAATACTGCTGAAACAGCAATAAACATCGCGCTTTTTTAAGGAATATCCAAGAAATTGCCCGGCATTGCGCTCGCCGACTTTATGACACAGGTTGAAACCCAGGTCGATGGACGTAACCATGTCATCTTTGGAGCAGGCGACAGCTATATTATACACCGTTGTGAGGATGACGTAGGCGGCTACGATAAGGCCAACCACAGCAAAGCAAGTAGCTGCGGCTGCCATCATCGTAGATGCTCCTATTCCTACTGTTCCCGCTCCTGTTACTGACACCGCCGCCCCGGATGCGCCCGATATGGTTGATGTGGTAAGTGCGCCTCCCGCGCCTACTGTGCTTCCACCCGCAAATGTGCTTACTACGGTGCTGCCTGTTAATGTCGTATTAACAGTCGCTAAGCCCGCTGCGTTCGCCACTGTGTTAATCGCGGTCGTAGCCGACGCCGCCATTGCTTGTCCGGTGGCGGCTATGCCCGTCGAAAGCGTAGAGTACACTTCGGCTGCCGCCTTTGCAGCCATGACGTACTGTGCCATGCTGACGCCGCCTGTATTCGCGTTGCAGCAGTTTTTCGGGCCGGATTGACATTCTCGTACTTTGCCTGGAAAGATTTCCGCATCTGTGCCATCCATCCTTATAGCGTTCATAATCTCGGCTGCCTGCACTGCCGAGCCGAAGTCTGTGTTGGCCTTATAAGACGGATCATTGCAATCGGAACCCATGCAGCGAATATTGCCCGTGCAGACAATGGCAACATCATAGCCCGTTACGCCACCCGTGCCGCCGCACTGGTAGGTGTAGTCTATATGATTGCACAACGGATCTGCCGGATCTACGCACTTTTGGGCGTACATCCGACACCCCTGATCCTTCAAAGGCTGACAAGTATCCGAGGCACTGAAGCAATCAAATTGCAATTCCATATACCATCCGTTCAGGAGCGAACGGACATCCGGTCCACCATAGGCGCGTACATAATTGGTGGCTGATGAGAATTGCTGGGTTTGTGTAAGCGCCGCGCCGGATGTAAGGCTGTTCGAGATCGTTACGTTTGTACCGTCCATGCACATCGTATAGTTCTCTATGGACCCTGAAAAACTTTTGCATGCCGTCGGCGCTACCGCGCCGGTCGACATGCCTCCCTCCACTGTGATGAGACAGTTGTTGCCGTTCGGGTCGCATTGTTCAACCTTGTTAATCCTACACGACGAGTTATCTCCCAAATACCGGCTTAGGTCTCCGCAGGGGGAATCATAATCGATGTAAACCCTTTCTATGACACTTTTTATGTACCCCTCGTACCAGTTATAGATGGTCCAGTTCCCATAATCCCAGCCGTTAGCTTCCGTACACGTATTTGGCCCTGATGCCTGCTTCCCTATGTATGTCGCACCAGCTGGCGGACTGCCTAAAACAAAGTCGGGGGAAACATCGCCGCACAAGTACCCCCCCGGTATGTTAGGGCAGTAACAGTCATCCCGAAAAGAGTCTCTATATTGATAAACCTTGAAGAATGCGCGATAATCCTTGCATACCGCATATGCCTGTCCGGGTTTATAACCAATCGTGGATTCGCTGCAAGGTGTATAGATCTCTTCCGTTTCAACTCTTACAGGCGTTCGTACCGGACAGTCCATTGACACCGTGCTTCGCGTCCCGGTACATTGTGCCTCAGTAGGGGGGGCGTCGTAGATTGGTACCTGGACAGTCTCGCAGTCGGGATATGACTCCTTGATCAGGTCCTGCGATGTGCTCCACTTTACGCACTTGCCGTCTGCATCCGTCTCAAGGCATTTATTCCCGAATGTAGGATCCTCGCCCAAGGTGAATTTCTCCCTTGATTGGGAAGACGAATTGACGAAATCTCCAATGTCGCTTGACGATGACGACAAGCCCCCGGGACTGGTGTAATGCGTATCATACTGGGCCTTTTCCTGGGAAGCCTGATCAGCACGCGGCGCAAGGGTGGACGCTGTGCCCAGTCCCTTTCCCTGCATGGTCTGGTTAAGGTTGGTAGGATTATAGTCGCTCACGGAGCCTGTGCCCATTGACTTGCCAACGTTCAGGGCGGAATCGAAATCCGCTGCGCGGACAGGCGCCTCAAGGATAAAAATGAGATAGACAACAAGCAGTATGCGTGCAGTTGTTCTTAGAGCAGCCTCAGACAACAATTTCTTTTTCTCCATACCATGTAAATTTGATATTCGCCCGTGGCGGGTATGTTCCTATGCTCACCCCAAGTAAACGTTGAACTACCGAAGGTGTGAGAACACGTCCCTTCTGTCTCAGGAATAGGAAATAGTGTGGACATTTTGTACTGGCTTTTCTTTGTAAAAGGCTGAACGACGCCGCCGCACTTGGCAGTGGCTGAACTTGTATCCCACTCTACGGCGGGAGGAACGGGCATGCGGGCAAGGCGGGCAAGAAGTCTGCCGGCCAGGAGACTCGTCGTGCGGACATTAGATCCCACCGTCCCGGTATTGCCAGTGAACGGGTACAGCCCGCCCCAACACCCGGCGCACCAGAACAAGGAATTCAACGGGAAACCCGCCGAGGTTGCCAGGCAATCAACCGCACAGAGGGCCTGGGCGACCGGGTTGCCGAAGGCGATGGCCTCCGGGTGAATAAACACGGTAAGTTCGTCATCATTCCAGAGAGGATCGACCTCCGTGAAATACATCAGGTCAATGTCGCCCATCCAGTCGGTACACCACTCAGCACCCGAAATCAGGTCCATGATCTCCAGCAGGGGAAATGTGTAATAGTGGACATTGTAAAACGCCTTGTCGTGTGATTTGCCGCCTTGACCGGTAGAACCGTAGGCGCCATAGACGTTTGCTTTCTCCCCCATGTCCATACCGAACAGAAAGGGAAAGCAATTGGGCTTGGTAACTACCTCAACGACCCTTGCCGGCTCCCAAAAAGACAGATAAGAGCCGATTCTGTCCAGCCCGTTAGTCGAGTCCGGACAAGTACAGAATACGCTATTGGGATTGAAGTCGTCGGGATTTGAGGTGCTTACATTATCCGGCATGCCTCCGAAGTTCATGAGTATGTTCCCGCCCAGACGGAGAGGAAACATGGTCCGCCAGCAAACGTCGCCCACCATATCAGGAAATTTACTTTCACATTTAACCGCAGTACTCTGTGCATATACCGGGAACGAGGCAATAAACGACATTACAGCGAGCAATGTAAATATTAGTGTGTTAAATCGCTTTTTCAGTAACACGGATATATTTCCCCTCCTGTTCAAATACGACGGGAACGCGGCGGATTTGCAACCGCCTCAGGATGTCGTCGGGAACAAACCAGAATTGTTTCCGGTGCGTGGTCGCAAGTTTCGCCAAGTCCCCGCTGATAATCATCACCTTTCGATAATCGCCGGCAAGGGCCAATCGCACTTGTTTGACGTCCTTGCCGTCAATGATGATGTATCTGCCGAGACTCACATGATCTGTTGGATTGAATACACTGCCTTTGGCAAACAGCACCTTGCCCTCATGATCGTAAACGTCATCGGTCAACACCATCGAGGGATCGATGTAATAAGCACGATCTTCGACGGCCTTTCCATACTGACCATCATGCTTTTTAAGGACGTACATCTCTTCTTGCAGCGTTTCCATCCGCTGCCGCAGCTTTTCTTCAATCATCGGCTGTTTCGAGGCGATCACCTTCAGCAGGTCTTCCTCTGCTATCTCGTAGGTGTGTCCCACCGTGCCGTAATCCTCCACCTCCGCGTCGAACCTCGACAATGCGTATGGAATTCCGACATCCCCGGTTATCTTTCCGGTGCCTCGCTTGGATGTTGAAACAATCACGGGGACTTTGGTAATACCGTGTTGCTCCCAAAGCGGAGGATCAATGTCCACTGGCAGATCGGAATCGATACCGCTTTCCCGTTTCAGCTTCTCAAAAGCCATGACAGTGGCCTGCATGTCGTTTTTCACGAAACCCCGGATAACCATAACAACGTTCTTTTCCTGCCGACGTAATTCATAGATGTTCCGAACGGCCTGTTGGAGGGATTCGGCTGGCATTGAAAACGAAAAGAAGTAATAGACCCGGCTGCTGTCGTCGGAGACGAAGATTTTGCCCTTGCTTTCTTGTTCTGGTTGTTCAGACTGCACGGGGAGACTTGTGGCATCTTCAGTCTGGTCATCATGTCCTACGTAAACAGGATTTTTTTTGGCTGTGCAACCTTCGCTCCCTCCGCTCCCGTCATCACCGCAGAGTTTGTCCCGTACAACGGCATCAGCATTGTCTTTCAAGTTGCCAAAATGTTCTGGTGACGTTCCCAACTGGAACTGTAAAACAGCGTCCCGAACGCGGTCGAGTATCTCCGGGGAAGGGGAGGTTACAATAGTTTCGTCCGAGGCGTGGGCGAAGTGCACGAAAAGGGTATAGAAATACATCAGCGACAGAATGAACACCGCCGAGAGAAGCAGTCCGAGCGAGAATTTCCGAAACATGTCAGAAAATTGGATAGGCTTTGCCAAGAATCTCTTTTTCATCAATCAATCCCCAATATCGTGAATCAAACGAACGCGGAGCTGGCGTCGAAACAAAAAAATGGCCGGGCGGTATGGTCTGGCTTTCAATGATCGGAAGGGATCGATTCAGGGTGTCCGTCTCGAACACCTTGTAATCGGTAACATGGCCGTTTGAAGAGGTCTGAAGATAGACATGACCATGTAACCGTTTCTGCACAGGCAGACCGTTCACTTCGAGCACCTCCACGTAGGCGGCCCTTTCTGAATCCGGGATCGTCACGGTTCTCACCCGGTCGCCGGGCAGACCGGACATGATCTTTACCCATCTGACACCATCGGCAAAATGGGGTATGCCGTGTCCCACAAAGGAAACATAGTCACCCCGTCCAGGCTTCTCTCCCTTTATAATAAGCCAGGTCGAGTAGGGCAGGCAGTAATGGCCGTCCTTGGTAAATGCGAGGATGTAGCGGTCCGACAGGTTTTTGAAGATAAGAAAGAATATCAGGGCGATCAGCAGAGCTGACATGAGATACTTGCCTCGGGACTTAATGAAGTCGATCGATCGTTTCATAGCGTGTTACTCCATGTAGCCAAGTAAGATATTTAAAACCATTATGGTTAGGCTGTCTCAAGACCGGCCCTTTAAAATGCCCCACAGAAGACGATCTCCTGTTCACATGGTAATAGGGGTAGTGGTGATTTTCACGATTAAGACTAATAGTTCTGTGAGATGTCTGGTCTGGTGTCATTTCTTGTCTTTTGTCTGCACTATCGCCAGGGCAGTACGAAAAATGCCGTTTGTCTCACACGCACATTTGCCACCAGTATATAGGGAGAAGTACTTGCACGTCCGCTCCGGGTTCCAATTAGTGGCAAAACAGTAAGGCTCGCCGTTGCAAATCACACAGAGAGTCAGGCGGTGTTTACAAGCTCCTTCAGCAGCGGGTCCACTGAGGACTTCATGGCACTGCATGACGGGCAGAAATAGTCGGTGTAAATCTGAACCTCTATCGGTTCCCTTCCGTAGGCAGGAAAGGCACCTACTTTTCCTTGAGCGTAAACGTTTGTTGTCACCATCGCCGTCATAATGGCGACGGCCATTAAAACCATGGCTATTCTTTTCATTGTCGTTGCCCTTTCTCCCCATTGTATTACTTCCAACTGGAGTGCACGGCTTCTCGGTTGATGCCATGGAGTATCCGATATTAGAATCGACTCTGACTGTCATACAGTAAATAAAACGGTCGTTTTATTTACTGCCAACAAAAACTTGAGCAACTATCTAATTTGACCTTGACAATAGTAAACATACTTGGTTAATAAATCATCGTAAGGTTAATCCATTAAACAACGGGTTATTTAACTTGATGAGGGGTGTTTATGCTGATTGGGTACGCAAGAGTTTCCACTGATGATCAAAATCTGGATCTCCAGAAGGATGCACTTCTTCAGGCCGGGTGCGAACGCATTACGGAAGATAGATTAAGTGGCGCGAAATCTGACCGTCCCGGCTTGAAATCAGCGTTAGATTACGCAAGGGCTGGTGATGTCCTTGTGGTATGGCGCCTGGACCGCCTCAGTCGGTCACTTAAGGACCTAATTGAGATGGTCACACTCCTCGAAACAAAGGGGATCAGTCTAAAAAGTTTGCATGAAGCCATCGATACGTCTTCAAGTTCAGGAAAAATGATTTTTCATATCTTTGGAGCCTTGGCTGAATTCGAGCGTAACTTAATACGAGAGCGAACACGGGCAGGCCTTAACGCTGCCAGAGCACGGGGAAGAAGAGGAGGTAGACCAATGATCCTGAATCTCGATAAAAGGGCACTCGCGGTAAAGCTATACGATGATAAGGAGCACACAGTGGTTCAGATCTGCCAAATGATGGGTATTTCCAAACCCACACTATATAAATATATTGAGGCTCAACGAGAGGTTACAGCAAGACAATAGTTTGCGATAAATTAACTTGTAGAGTCAATTTCAATTTCCGCCCCCCATATTTTCTATTGACACATATCTCGTTGTGAGATACATTCATCACGTGCACATAATAACTCGAAAGCGTTTGATCGAATTTACTGAAAAGCATTCTGATTGTTTTTCCGCAATTGAATCTTGGTACAGGATAGTAAAACGTACCGATTTTAATTCATTTTCTGAACTGCGCCAAACATTTCCGGGAGCTGATAAGGTCGACAATTTAACGGTTTTCAATATTGGAGGAAACAAGGCCCGTTTAATTGCTGCAATACACTACAACACGCGACGGATTTATATTCGGCATGTTCTTACTCACAAGGAATATGATCGAGGATACTGGAGGAAATAATGAACACTCAGCTTAGAGAAATTGCCAACGTTTGGCCGAACATACAGAGTGTATTTTCTGTGCCGCACAATGAAAAAGATTATAATAGCTTGGTCAATTTCCTTGACGGTCTCATTGATGAGGTGGGTAACAATGAGTCTCATCCCTTATCTTCATTAATGGAGACGATTGGAAGCCTGATCGAAGCCTATGAATCCCAAAATTACCCCGATATAGAGGGGGATCCGATAAATGTCCTAAAGACCTTGATGGAAGAACATGGCCTTAAGCAATCGGACCTGTCCGAGATCGGGAGCCAGGGGGTAGTGTCGGAAATTATATCCGGCAAACGTCAGCTCAATCTTCGCCAAATTAAGCTTCTCAGCGAGCGTTTCAAAGTTTCTCCTGGAGTATTTGTATGATCGATAATCCGAAAATCTTGCTGGAATCGTAAGGAATTTTACAAACCGAAAGACAATAGTTTTCTACACACTTGCCCCCGTTGGTTCACATACGATGAAAGAAAAAGCGTCGATGAATTGATAGACGTAAGAGACATCATGGCGCGAGGCCGTAAACGACTTAATGAGCAACAAAACAAGGCAAACGATTGATGTTGAAAATCCACAAGAGCCCCAAGGCTGAACCCATTTTCATTAAGACGATGCTGGCGTTGCTTCCATTTAAACCCAGTTATCCACGAGATGATTTTATTTTCTCCTTGACAATCAACCCGGACTCGTTTAAATGGTGCACGATTTTATTGAGTCCCGAAGTAGTCCCGGTGTTGCTAAGTGGCTAATGATATCAAGCATATATGGAAATGAGTAGGGGTTCAAATCCCTTCACTCACCCCATTGAATGAAATAAAAGGCGCCTGTAGCTCAGTTGGATAGAGTCGCAGACTTCGAATCTGTTGGTCGTACGTTCGAGTCGTACCAGGCGCGCCAGACAACAGGTATTTGTTTTATTATCGGCATCAGAGGGCCTTTAGCTCAGTTGGTAGAGCAGTTGACTCTTAATCAATTGGTCGGGAGTTCGAGTCTCCCAAGGCCCACCAGGAAGGGTAGGGGTCAGGCAATTAAAGCCTGACCCCTTTTTTCTTGAACAGTCTGACTTTTTCCTTCTGAAATCAGAAAACTGTTGACTCTGATAGACCCTTATACTAGTTCAATCTATCAAGTGATTTCTGGAGTATTGAGGAATTGTCTAAAAACATTTTCTATATTCGCACATTTGGCTGCCAGATGAATGTTCACGATTCCGAACAGTTGGCTTCCATAATGGTCGACGCCGGTTTTGAACAGACTGATGATGTAAGCCAAGCGCAGGTGATTCTTGTCAATACCTGCAGTATCCGGGATAAAGTCGCGCAGAAAATCGTCAGCCAGATCGGTCGCTACCGGCAGTTGAAGGAAAACAATCCTTATCTTGTTATCGGCGTGGGTGGTTGTCTCGCCCAGCACTGGGGAACGTCCCTTTTTAAAAAAAACGTTGGCATCGATCTTGTGTTTGGGACGCATGCTTTGGATAAGGCCCCGGAAATGATCAGGAGAATACAAAGAAAAGGAGGAGCTATTGTAGATACTGCATTCCACAAAGCCATTCCGTCTCTGAACATCTGTACACTACCGAAAAATGGTAATTTGCAGACCTTTGTCACCATTATGCAGGGATGCGACAATTTCTGCTCCTATTGTGTGGTTCCCTACCTGCGGGGAAGGGAACAAAGCCGTCCGAGTGCGGACATCATCGATGAAATCAGGGTTCTTGTTACTCACGGTGTCAAGGAGGTTACCCTCCTGGGACAGAATGTGAATTCCTATGGCAAGGGATTGGCTGAGGGGCTTCGTTTTTCTGATCTGATCTCAAAAATAGACGCTATCGATGGTCTGGAGAGGATACGGTTTACCACGTCCCATCCCAAAGACCTTACCGATGATTTGATCAATTGCTTTGGAAAACTGGGGAAACTTTGCGAATATATTCATTTGCCTTTTCAGGCCGGTTCTAATAGCATCCTTGCAAGGATGAATCGCGGTTATACCAGGGAAGATTATCTTGCAAAAGTGGTAAGCCTGAGGGAAGCGTGTCCCGACATCGCTATCAGTTCCGATGCGATAGTGGGTTTCCCGGGTGAAACAACCATGGATTTTGAATCCACCTTGGAAATGATGGAGAGAATCCGGTTTGACAACCTTTTTTCGTTCAAGTATTCTGAACGTGAGGGGACAACAGCCGTTAACCTCAGCGAAAAAGTTCCCGAAAAGGAAAAAGACCGACGTCTCAGTTTACTGCAGGAAATTCAGGATCGCCATACCCTGGAAATGAACAAGGCAATGATTGGTAGGACTTTCGGTGTGCTTGTGGAGGGAATCAGTAAGAACAGTTCCAGAGATATGATGGGGAGAACAAGAACGAACAAGATCGTAAACTTTAGGGGCACGGAGAATCTCCATGGCAAAACTGTAAGTTCGCTTATTACAGCAGCTTATTTGCATTCATTGAGAGGAGAACTTTCTTGAGAAGGAGGACGGGATGTTGATTGAAATGAAGATCACCGGGCTGACGATAGATCCGATTACGAGCACCCCCATAGTTATTCTGAAGGATATTGAAGAGAAAAAAGCCATCCCCATCTGGATTGGCTTGTTTGAAGCCAGCGCCATAGCCACGCAGCTGGAAAAGATTTCCTTTTCCAGGCCCATGACCCATGATCTGATTAAAGAAATATTGAAAATACTCGGCATAGAAGTTGTGCGCGTGGAAATTCATGATCTCCGGAACAACACTTTTTTTGCCAATATGCATCTACAGGGAGACGGGAGGACATATATCGTCGATGCCCGTCCAAGTGACGCCATTGCCATTGCCCTCAGGACAGACGCCCCGATATTTGTTGAAGAAAAAGTAATCGAAAAATCAAGAAACGTCGATATCGGCGCCAACATCGAGGACATGGAAAAGCTGAAGGAAGATAAATTAAAGGATTTCCTCGAAAATTTATCTCCCGATGCCTTTGGCAAATACAAGATGTAATAGATCTTTTCGTTGAATAATGGTAAAAACATCTATACTGAAAGATGCCATTAAAGCCTTTGGCTTGCATCTCGAGATGGAGAGAAATTTGTCCTCGCAGACATGCAGGGCTTATCTCTCCGACCTCAGAGACTTTTCTCTCTTCATGGAGGGACAGCAGTCGGGTGGCATTTCCCAGGAGAAGAGAGTTGTTGAGGATTTTGATCAATTACATCTTCGTATGTATCTGGCGAACCTCTACAAGCGCAGGCTTCAAAAATCGTCCATTGCCCGCAAATTGGCGGCGATGAACACCTTTTTTCGTTACCTGATTAGAGAAGGAAGAATCAGCACGAATCCTCTGACAGGTGTGTCGGCGCCGCGCAAGGATTTGCTCATGCCCAGGCATTTGTCCGTTGATGAGGTTTTTGACCTGCTTGGAGATCGATTTACAGACGATGTCAAAGGGATGCGGGACAGGGCCATTCTAGAAATATTTTATTCCACGGGTATCCGCTTGAGTGAACTGACATCGTTAAACAGGGAAGATGTCGATTTTGAGCAGTCACTGATGAGGGTGCGTGGAAAAGGAAGGAAGGAAAGGATCGTTCCGGTCGGAATGCCGGCGCTCAGGACATTGAAGGACTATCTTAAAAAAAAAGGCTCATTGGGAGAGGACGGTAGTCCTGATGACAGAAAAGGACCATTAATCACCGGAAGAAATGATGAACGGATTAATCCGCGGACGGTGGAACGAATTGTTGACAAATATATGCAGCGGAGCGGTAATCAAAAAAAAATCAGTCCCCATGCCTTGCGGCATTCCTTCGCCACCCATCTGCTCGATGCCGGGGCAGATTTACGGAGCATTCAGGAAATGCTGGGGCATGAGAGTCTTTCGACGACCCAGCGTTATACCTCGGTCAGCGTAGGCCGGCTCATGGAAATATATGACAAATCACATCCCAAAGCACGAGGAGGTTCTAGCCAGGCATGAAGATTCGGGGAACAACGATAATAGCAATAAGACACAACGGGAAAGTAACCGTTGCCGGAGACGGACAGGTGACTTTCGACGTTACTATTATGAAACATGGTGCACGCAAGGTTCGCCGTCTCTATCATAATAAGGTCATTGTCGGCTTTGCCGGAACGACGGCGGATGCTTTCACACTCTTTGACCGTTTTGACCAGAAATTGGAACAGTACAACGGGAATCTTTTGCGTGCCGCCGTTGAATTGACGAAAGACTGGCGGACTGATCGGGTGCTCCGTCATCTCGAAGCCCTGATGATTGCCGTCAGTAAAGACGCCTTTCTCCTCATTTCCGGTAACGGTGACGTAATCGAGTCCGATGACGAAGTAATGGCGATCGGTTCCGGCGGTCCGTATGCACTGGCTGCCGCCCGCGCCCTGGTTCGCTTCTCCGAACTGTCGGCGACGGAAATAGCCGTGGAATCTGTGAAGATCGCCTCGGAAATTTGCATTTATACAAATAACAATATCACTGTCGAAGAATTGGATATAAACGATGATTAATGCACTACCCGCTATAAAGATGGTGGAACGAGAAAAAAAGGCGACCATAAAGGCCCTGACGCCGCGTGAAATCGTGGAGAAGCTTGACAAGTATATTATCGGCCAGGGGGACGCAAAGAGGGCGGTGGCCATTGCCTTGCGCAATCGCTGGCGGCGGCAGAACGTCTCAAAGGAACTTGGGGAAGATATATCGCCAAAGAATATCATCATGATCGGACCGACCGGCGTCGGAAAAACTGAAATTGCACGCCGCCTTGCCAAACTGGATAATTCTCCCTTTCTCAAGGTTGAAGCCTCCAAGTTTACCGAAGTAGGGTATGTGGGCAGAGACGTGGAATCCATGATCCGCGACCTGGTAGAACTTGCCATTAACATGGCGAAGGCTGAGGAGCAGGAAAGTGTAAGCTCCAAAGCGTCGTCCTTGGCTGAAGAGGCCCTCCTGGACATCCTTTTACCGCCCAAGCCAGTGGAGAGGACCGTAGGACAGTTGATGGATGATGAAAAAGAATTCGATCCGGGCGAAGAGGATCTCTTAAGACAACAGGATACGACCCGGGAAAAGTTACGACGACTTCTGCATGAAGGAAAACTTGATGGACGTTATGTGGAAATCGAGGTATCGGAGCAGCGAAGCGGTCCCATGATCGAAATATTTTCCACTGCCGGCGTCGAAGACATGGGTATGAACATCAAGGAACTTTTCGGCAATATGTTCCCTCCCAAGAAGAAAAAAAGCAGGGTCATGGTGCCGGAAGCCCTTGATATATTGGCGCAGGAGCAGGCCCAGCGTCTTGTGGACATGGATAAGGTTACAAAAACTGCTATTTCCCGGGTGGAACAGTCGGGAATTATCTTCCTGGACGAGATTGATAAGATCGTGGGAAGCGATTCACCGCATGGACCCGATGTTTCCCGAGAAGGAGTCCAACGGGATTTGCTGCCAATTGTGGAGGGATCGACAGTGAATACCCGCCACGGAATGCTTAAAACAGATCACATCCTGTTTATCGCCGCCGGGGCGTTCAGTGCTACAAAACCATCGGATCTCATCCCGGAACTACAGGGCCGTTTCCCGATTCGGGTCGAGCTGGATTCCCTCGGGAAAGAAGAGTTCATCCGTATTCTCACCGAACCCCATAACGCCTTGGTTAAACAGTACATTGAAATGATGGCCACGGAAGGTCTAAAGGTAACCTTTACAGCGGAGGCAATTGCGGAAATCGCCGAAGTAGCCACCATCGTCAATGAAAGAACGGAAAATATTGGAGCGAGAAGATTATATACGATCATGGAAACCCTCTTGGAGGATATTTCTTTCGACGCCCCAGACATGATCGAAAAAAATGTTGTTATCGACGCCCCGCAGGTTCAAGAAAAGCTCGGTGACATTATCGAGGACGAAGACCTAAGCCGTTATATCCTCTAGGACTAAAATTATCGAAGGTGACAAAATGGACAGTGTGAAAAAATCCATGGAACGGGCAGACATTCTAATTGAGGCCCTTCCCTACATCCGCCGGTTTTACAATAAAATCATCGTGATCAAATACGGTGGTCATGCCATGGTGGATGATGAACTAAAGGACATGTTCGCCCGGGATGTGCTGATGATGAAATATGTGGGCATCCATCCTGTGGTGGTTCATGGCGGGGGGCCCCAGATCGGAGGCTATCTGAAAAAGCTGGGCAAAGAGTCTCAATTTATTCAGGGGATGCGGGTAACGGATCAGGAGACCATGGACATTGTGGAGATGGTCCTCGTGGGCAAGGTCAACAAGGAGATTGTGGGGCTGATTAACCAGCATGGTGGAAAGGCAGTGGGGTTGAGCGGGAAGGATGGAAGTCTCATCCGGGCGGAGAAGTATCTTCTCAGCGCCGAAAAGGCCAAGGACACACCACCGGAAATCATTGATCTCGGTCTGGTAGGCAAAGTAAAAGAAATTAACGCTTCCCTTATCCTATCATTAGTCAAAGATGGCTTTATTCCTGTCATTGCCCCAACCGGTCACGGTGATCAGGGTGAAACATTTAATATCAATGCGGATATCGTAGCCGGCGCGGTGGCGGCTGCTCTCAAGGCCGAAAAGCTGGTCCTCCTGACGGATGTGGAAGGTGTACTTGATTCCGAAAAGAAACTTATTAATACTATGAGCAACGCCGAGGCCCTGGCAATGATTAATGATAAAGTCATTCACGGCGGAATGTTTCCCAAGGTTAAATGCTGTCTCAAGGCATTGCGGGGTGGTGTAAGAAAGTCTCACATTATTGACGGCCGCCTGAAACATGCGATACTGCTTGAGATGTTTACGGATCGCGGCATTGGTACAGAAATTATTATCTAAAAGTATAAACTATTACTTAAAGGAAGCATTGTATATTATCATGAATAAAGAAGAATGGATGTCTCTTTCCGATCAGTGTATTATGGGAACCTATAAGCGGTTTCCCGTGGTGTTTACAAGTGGCAAGGGTATGAAGCTCTGGGACACCGATGGCAGGGAGTATCTTGATTTCGTTGCCGGGATTGCTGTCTGCAGCCTTGGACATGCTCATCCCGCGGTCAGCGAAGCGATAAAGAATCAGGCAGACAAACTTATTCATGTTTCCAATCTCTATCATATTGATACCCAGATCGAATATGCCCGGCTGCTGATCCAGCAGACCGCTCTCGATAAGGTCTTCTTTTGTAACAGCGGCGCCGAGGCGAATGAAGGGGCGATCAAGCTGGCAAAAAAATACGGCAATGACCGTAGCGGCGGCTTAAAAAACGAGATCATCACCATGATCGGTTCCTTCCATGGTCGGACTATGGCGACGATCACCGCCACGGGTCAGGATAAATTTCATAAAGGATTCAATCCATTATTAGCGGGATTTCAGTATATTCCCTTCAATGATCTGGCAGCGCTCGAGAAAGCGATCTCCACGAGTACGTGCGCCGTCATGATTGAACCTATCCAGGCGGAAGGCGGAATCCGGGTTCCCGATTCTGATTATTTCAAGAATGTTCGGCGCTTGTGTGACGAAAAGGATATCCTGCTCATCCTTGACGAGGTACAGGTCGGGATGGGGCGGACGGGTACCCTTCTTGCCCACGAACAGGACGGGATCGTTCCGGACATCGTAACTATGGCCAAGGCCATGGGAAACGGTTTTCCCATTGGCGCGGTCCTTGCGAAAGACTGCGTTGCCACAGCCTTCGAACCGGGAAGCCACGCCTCGACCTTTGGCGGCAACCCACTAGCCATGGCTGCGGCCAAAGCGACCTTGGAGGCGTTACTTGCCGAGGATCTAATATCGAAATGCCGGCTCCGGGGTAGTTATTTCATGAACATCCTCAATGAGTTGGGGAAGAAACATCCAGTCATCAGAGAGGTGCGAGGCAGGGGGCTTCTTATCGGCATGGAGCTTGACTGTGAAGTCGCAGGCATAATAAAAAAATGTATGGATCGCGGGTTGCTGATAGCATCAGCGGGGCCCCAGGTTTTGCGGTTTGTTCCGCCACTGATCGTCTCGGAGCCGGAAATCGATAGATGCATCGAGATTCTGGATGACGTTTTGCGGGAGGGGGCATGAAAAAAGATCTGGTAACTGAGTACGACCTTGATATTGACGATTTTCAGGTCATCTTCTCAAGGTCGCGGTCCCTGAAAATATTTCTCAAAGAAGGAAGACCACATGGGACCTTAGCGGGAAAAACGCTGGGAATGATCTTCGAGAAGGCCTCGACCAGGACCCGTCTTTCCTTTGAGGTTGGCATGTTTCAACTGGGTGGCCTGGCACTTTTTTTAAGTACAAAAGATACGCAGATCGGCCGGGGAGAAACGGTTGCCGACACGGCGAGAATCATGTCCCGCTATCTGGACGGGGTAATGATTAGGACCTTTGCCCAGGAAACTGTCGAGGATCTGGCCCTGCATGCTGACATTCCGGTTATAAACGGCCTCACGGACCTTCTCCATCCCTGCCAGATTTTAAGCGACCTGTTTACGATCATTGAGAAAAAAGGCGATTATGCGGGATTGAAGATCGCCTACATTGGAGACGGCAATAATATCGCCAATTCCTGGATAAATGCCGCCTCCAGGCTTCCCATTCAACTGTCTCTTGCCTGTCCGGAAGGTTATGACCCCCACCCGGAGCTCCTGAAAAGAGGAATACGGGAGGCACGGGAAGGGATACATCTGTTTCGTGACCCCGTGGAGGCCATCCGGATGGCCGATGTTGTTTATACGGACGTATGGGCGAGTATGGGGCAGGAAGAGGAACAGGAAGTACGGGCGAAGATATTCAGAAATTATCAGATTAATCAGGAGCTTTTGGCGCACGCCAAGAAAAACGTAATCGTCATGCATTGCCTTCCCGCGCATCGGGGCGAGGAAATTACTTCCGAGGTGATCGACGGCCCTCATTCCGTAGTTCTTGACCAGGCGGAAAACCGCCTCCATGTTCAGAAGGCAATCCTGGAAACATTGATGAAGGAGGATAATAGTAATGAGTAATAAGATAAAAAAGGTTGTCCTTGCCTACTCCGGGGGTCTGGACACATCGGTCATTGTCAGATGGTTGATTGAAACCTACAAGTGCGAGGTGATCTGCTTTGCCGCTGATGTCGGGCAGAAAGAGGAACTGGACGGGCTAAAGGAAAAGGCCATCAACACAGGCGCCCGCAAGATCTATATTGAAGATCTTACGGAGGAATTCGCCAGAGACTTCATCTTTCCGGCACTGCGGGCAAATGCAATCTATGAAGGGGTATATCTCTTGGGCACATCCCTGGCAAGGCCGTTGATTGCCAAGAAACAGGTGGAGATTGCCCACGCCGAAGGCGCAGACGCAGTCTGTCACGGGGCAACGGGGAAAGGGAACGATCAGGTGCGGTTTGAAATGACATACATGGCCCTCGATCCTTACATTCGGATTATCTCATCATGGAAAGATCCTCACTGGACCTTCGATTCCCGCCAGTCAATGCTGGATTATGCAAAAAAGCATAGAATCCCCGTCCCGCTGGTAACAAAAGAGAAACCATATAGCAGCGACAGGAATTCCCTGCACATCTCCCATGAAGGGGGCATCCTAGAGGACCCATGGGCGGAGCCTCCGGAGGATATATTCGTTTTGACGGTTCCTCCGGAAACGGCGCCGGATAAACCGACCTACGTTGAGATTGATTTTGTGAATGGTAATCCTGTCGCCCTGGATGGGAAGAAGCTGAGCCCGGCAAAACTGATGGACAAAATTAACCAGCTTGCCGGGGCCAATGGCGTCGGGCGGGTGGATATGGTGGAAAACCGCTTTGTCGGCATGAAGTCGCGGGGCGTCTACGAGACGCCGGGCGGCACCGTACTCTGGGCGGCTCATCGCGCTGTGGAATCCCTGACGATGGATCGTGAAGTCATGATGATGAGAGACTCCATGATTCCGAAATACGCCCAACTCGTCTATAACGGATTCTGGTACTCCCCGGAGATGAAGACCCTCCAGGCTTATATTGATGCGACCCAGGAAAACGTCACAGGAACGACTCGGATGAAACTATATAAGGGAAATGCCGTTGTCGTGGGTAGAAAATCACCATTTTCTCTTTATCGCGAGGATTTCGCCACTTTTGAAAAAGAAGATGTTTACAATCAGATGGACGCTACTGGCTTTATTCGCCTTAACGCACTCCGGTTGAGGATTCAGGCTTTGACAAGAAATAAACACAAAAAAAATGAATAATTACGTAAAACCATGGGGCGGCAGATTTAAAAAGGGAACGGATCACAAGGTAGAGGAGTTCACACAATCCATCCACTTTGACCGTCGTCTGTTTCGTTATGATATCGAGGGGAGCCTTGCCCACGCCCGTATGCTTGGGAAACAGGGCATTATCTCATCGGACGATGTAAGTTCCATAAGAAAAGGACTTAATAGAATCCGGAAAGAAATGGAAGCAGGAAGCTTCATTTTTGATGTTAGGGATGAAGATATTCACATGGCCATCGAAAAATCCCTAATTCAGCGGATTGGGAAAGCGGGCGAGAAACTCCACACGGGGCGAAGCCGTAATGACCAGATAGTTCTCGATGTCCGCCTCTACCTGCGAGATGAGATCAATAACCTTATAAAGATTCTGAAGAATCTCAAAAAAGAGCTCGTGGAAGCGGCGAAGAGAGAAGTAAATACAATCATGCCGGGATATACCCATCTCCAGAAGGCGCAGCCGGTTCTACTCTCCCATTACCTCCTTTCCTTCTGGGAAATGTTCGACCGCGATGAACAGCGTTTCAAAGACTGCCAAAAAAGGGTGAATGTGCTGCCGTTGGGAGCGGCAGCCCTAGCGGGGACAAGTCTCCCCCTGGATCGCAGATATGTCGCCAGATTGCTAAAGTTTCCTACGGTCAGCCGCAACAGCATGGATACCGTGGCCGATCGTGATTTCATTGCCGAGTTCATCTTTTCGGCTTCCATCGTCATGATGCACATGAGCCGGTTTTGCGAAGACCTGGTCATATGGTCATCCAGCGAATTCCATTATGTCGAAATATCCGATACCTATACTACGGGAAGCAGTATCATGCCCCAGAAGAAGAATCCCGATGTCGCCGAATTGATCAGGGGAAAGACGGGCAGGGTTTATGGTCATCTCATGGCCATGCTCACTATTCTAAAGGGCTTGCCTATGACCTATAACCGGGATCTTCAGGAGGACAAGGAACCACTTTTTGACACTGTGGACACCGTGACCTCATCCATAGAAATCCTTACGGAGATGCTCTCCCAGATTACCTTCCAGCGTGAAAGAATGGAGGAGCAGGCAGGAAAGGATTTTTCTACTGCCACCGATATCGCTGAATATCTCGTCCAGAAAGGGATCGCCTTCCGGGAGGCCCATGGCATTGTGGGGCGGATTGTCGAGCATTGCCTTGATAACCGAAAAGAATTATCAGCATTAACTTTGACAGAATTCCGGAAATTCCATGCCCAATTCGACAAAGACGTTATCCCCCGCCTGAGACCGGCCAATTCCGTCAATCTGCGCAAGACGATCGGCGGCACATCAATGGTCATGGTGGAAGAAAGGATTAGGGAAATTGAAAAAGGGTCTTGAAGTCTCCGCAATTGTCCTTGTTTTCATGATCTGTATTTTGTCGGCAATGATCATAAGCTGCGGTAAAAAGGGAGATCCCGTTCCAAAGCAACAGATAAAACTGCAAATGATTAATAATCTTCGCGGGGAGACTACAAAGGAAGGTGTATTGTTAACATGGGTGCTACCGGAGAAAACAAAAAGCATTAAAATTGTAAAAATTCTCAAGTCCGTGGCAATTCCCGGAGAAGATTGTCCTGGTTGTCCGCAGAAGTTTGTATTGTTAACGGAAAAAGATGAGGCCTCCCTTCAGAGCGACATGAAAGAACCGGGATTCTGTCGCTATCTGGATCGGGACATTGATACTGGACGCAACTACGGGTACCGCATTGTCTGGTGTATTTCATCAGGACCTTGCAGTCCCGAGTCGAATACAGCGGAAATTAAGATAAAATAACAAAAGTGAGGTAATCAGTAGTATGCACGATTTCCACTATGAAGGTAAGGATCTTTGGTGTGAGGAGGTCCCGATTCGGGATCTTGTCGCACAAGTGGGAACTCCACTGTACATTTACAGCCACCGGACCCTGAAAAATCATTTCCGCGTCTTCAATGACGCCTTCTCCAGGGTACCCCATATTACCTGCTTTGCAGCCAAGTCGAATTCCAATATCGCAATCCTCAGAATCTTCATTCGCGAGGGAGGTGGCGTAGACATCGTTTCCGGGGGGGAGCTATACCGAGCCATGAAGGCACGAGTTGACCCCCAGAAGGTTGTTTATTCCGGGGTGGGGAAAAGAATTGACGAGATCGAATATGCGTTGGCATCCAATATCCTCATGTTCAATGTCGAGTCCTTCCAAGAGCTGGAGGTTATCAATACCTGTGCAGCCAGGATGAACCGGAAGGCCGGCATCGCCCTGCGGGTAAATCCTGATGTTGACCCGCAAACCCATCCGTATATTTCTACGGGGTTGAAAGAAAACAAATTCGGCATCAATGTGGAAAAATCTCTGGAAACCTATCTTCTGGCAAGTAAGTTGAAAAATCTTGACATTAAAGGAATCAGTTGCCATATCGGATCACAATTGACGAAAATATCTCCCTTTATTGACGCTCTTGATCGTCTCAAGAAACTTTTTGGTCATTTAAAAGCTGCTGGTCTTAAAATCCGGTATCTCGATTTGGGGGGTGGCCTTGGTATTACCTATGATGAAGAAAGTCCGCCCCATCCGTCTGAATACGCAGATGCCATTATCGGCGCCTCCCGGGATCTTTCCTGCACCTTCATATTAGAACCGGGCAGGGTAATTGTTGGCAATGCCGGAATTCTGGTCACCAAGGTATTGTACACCAAAGCGAATGAAGACAAGAATTTTATCATTGTCGATGCCGGGATGAATGACTTACTAAGGCCTAGCCTGTATAAATCATATCATCATGTTCAACCGGTACAGAAAACGAAAAGAAAAGAAATTATCGCCGATGTGGTGGGACCGATTTGTGAGTCCGGAGATTATCTGGCTAGGGAAAGAAGGCTGCAACGCTTTGAAAGGGACGATCTCATGGCGGTCATGAGCGCCGGCGCCTATGGCTTCACCATGGCATCCAATTACAATTCCCGGCCCCGGGCTGCAGAAGTGCTGGTCATGGGAGACAAATTCCACATCATTCGGAAAAGAGAGGAATACGGGGAACTTATTCGTGGTGAGAAAATTCCGGATATGATAAAAAGAAAACAATAATTTATTTAGGAGGTCATATGTTTAAGGGAGCCATTGTAGCAATTGTCACACCGTTTAAAAACGGGAAGGTGGATGAGGGAAAACTTCGGGAACTGATTGAGTTTCAAATTGTCAACGGAACGGACGGTATCGTCCCTTGCGGTACGACGGGTGAATCGCCGACCCTGTCTCATGAAGAGCATGACCGGGTGGTTGAAATTACCGTTGATGCCGTCAAGAAACGTGTCCCCGTCATTGCAGGCACCGGTTCAAACTCAACGGCCGAAGCCCTGCGCCTCACGAAACATGCCCATGAGGTCGGTGCCGACGGCGCCTTGATGGTCTGTCCATATTACAACCGTCCGACCCAGGAAGGTCTTTATCAGCACTACAAGTTCATTGCCGAGAACGTCTCCATTCCGATTATTGTTTACAATATTCCGGGACGAACAGGGGTAAACCTGCTACCTGATACCTTGGCAAGACTTGCAAAGATTCCCAATATTGTCGGAACCAAAGAGGCATCAGGGTCATTAAAACAGATGCATGATGTCATTTCGCTTTGCGGACCGGATTTTGCGGTTCTCTCCGGGGATGACTTCTTTACATATCCCCTGCTTTGCCTGGGAGGACACGGCATCATTTCTGTCGTCTCCAATGTCGCTCCGGCCGACATGGCTGCTTTGGTAGATGCCTTCGCCGCCGGTGATCTCAAGAAGGCCAAAGACCTGCACTTTAAAATGGTTCCCCTCATCGATTCCCTTTTTATCGAAACGAATCCAGTGCCTGTGAAGGCTGCCCTGGCAATGATGGGAAAGATTGATTACGAAGTAAGACTCCCCCTGGCAAAGATGTCCGAAGGGAATTATGAAAAGTTGAAGATGGTCCTGACAACCTACGGACTGATGAAATAAGGAGAACGGTTGATGATAAAAGCGATTGTCATGGGTGCGGGCGGCAGAATGGGAGGAAGAATAAGCTCTCTGATTGCCGCCACTGAAGGCGTAGAAGTTGCGGCGGCTGTGGAAAAAAAAGGACATCCCGCTATTGGGAAAGATCTGGGTGAAATACTCGGTTTGGGCAAGTCAGGCAAAACCATTGTTGATGACCTGAAGAAGGTTATTGACAGCGGGGATGTGATAATTGACTTTACCCATCACGAATCTTCATTGCAAAATCTGGAGATGGCCGCGAAGAAAGGAAAGCCCATCGTTATCGGTACTACGGGGTTTACCGTGGAGGAATTGAAAAAGGCCCAGAAGTTTGCTAAAAAAATGCCCTGTGTCCTTGCCCCGAATATGAGCGTCGGCGTGAATGTCATGTTCAAGGTCCTTAAAAATGTGGCGACAATTTTAGGGAACGATTATGACGTTGAGATCGTGGAGGCACACCATAACCTGAAAAAAGACGCCCCCAGCGGAACGGCCATGAAAATGGCCCAGATTATTGCCGCCGCTCTCGACCGAAATCTTGACAAAGAAGGAATATACGTAAGAAAAGGTATGATCGGAGAGAGATCCAAGACCGAGATTGGTATTCAGACCATCAGGGGCGGGGATATCGTTGGCGAACACAATGTGATGTTTGTTACCAATGGAGAACGCCTGGAATTCATACACCGCGCCCATAATCGGGATAATTTTGCCCGCGGGGCAATCCGTGCTGCCAAATGGGTTGTCAATCAGAAAAACGGCCTTTACGACATGCAGGATGTCCTCGGTTTGAGAACAACATGATATGGCTCTGAGGGGGGTCATCGCCTATATCGGCGTTGGTTCGAACCTCGAAGAGCCACTTCGGCAATGCCGATTGGCCCTTCAAAAACTTGATGCCCTCAATGATACCCGGATGTTGAGGACGTCTTCCTTTTACCGGACGGAGCCGGTTGGCGTCAGGGAGCAGGGACCGTTTATCAATGCCGTGGCCGAAATCCGGACAGAACTGTCAGCGAGAACGCTTTTAGGGTCACTTAAGGCTATAGAGGAGGAGATGGGACGACGTGAGTCTTTGCGCTGGGGACCACGGCTCATCGATCTTGACATCCTTCTGTATGGTCAGGATATCTTGCAGGAAGAGGATCTCGTCGTTCCTCATCCGGAATTCCATAAACGCCGTTTTGTCTTGGCACCTTTATGCGAGATTTCGTCTTATGTGATCCATCCTGTCTTTGGTATATCCATGCAGGGATTATTAACTCGCCTCGGATACGATGACCTGAGGGGGGTCGTGAAGATACAACAGACAGATGGTTAAATTAACATGATTATAAGACTTATCATTTCTATTATCATATTCTATGTTGTTTACCGGATTGGCAAACTGTTTTTTATGGTGGGTGGCAAAACGGTCAAACCGATTCCAAAGCGTCATCAGGAAAATCTGACCGGAGGAGAAGATCTCGTTGAAGACCCCTGTTGTCATACATACATTCCCATCAGCGACGCCATAGTATGGAAAGGCCTAGATAAAACGCATTATTTTTGCAGTCAAAAATGTCTTGAACAATACCGGAATAATCAAGAGAACCATGGATAACAGGAGGGACTATGAAGTTTTTTATCGATACAGCCAATATTGAAGAGATTAAAGAAGGAAAGAGTTTGGGAATGGTTGATGGGGTAACGACGAATCCCAGTCTGATTGCCAGGGAAAAGAAGAGTTTTGACGCCGTTGTCAAAGAAATTCTGAAGGTCATCGATGGGCCTGTCAGTCTTGAGGTTATGAGTCTTGACGCCGACGGTATGTTCAAAGAAGGTAAGAAACTGATGAAACTCGGGGATCAGGTCGTCATCAAGGTACCAATGACCATGGACGGTCTCAAGGCAACACGACGGTTTGCTGCGGAAGGAATTCCCGTTAACCAGACATTGATCTTTTCCCCTCTCCAGGCGCTAATGGCAGCGAAGGCCGGTGCTGCTTACGCAAGTCCTTTCGTCGGCAGACTCGACGATATCGCCCATGACGGCATGGCCCTCGTGGAACAGATCCTGACGATTTATGATCAGTATGGCTACGATACGGAAGTCATTGTCGCCAGCGTAAGACATCCGGGGCATGTCCTTGAAGCCGCCATGATGGGTGCTGATATTGCGACCATTCCTTTCAAGGTCATCCAGCAGTTGGTCCAGCATCCCCTCACCGACAGGGGTGTTGACACCTTTCTGGCGGATTGGAAAATGGTACCTAAAAAATAAATGCAACAACAGCAAATTCACTGAGATCACCATGATTGACTACCTGCAAAGGTACTTCGACACTCTGCCCATAGCGCCGGAAAACAGGAAGATCATAAATCTGCCCAATACTATCACTATGCTCCGGATCTCGTTTATCCCGGTCCTGTTTCTCCTGCTCTTATCACCAGATCAGACAATGAGCCTAGTGATGGCAGGGCTTTTTATCGCCGTTTCATTTACGGATCTCCTGGACGGCTATATTGCCAGGAGGTACAACATTGTAACGACGATGGGGAAATTCCTCGACCCTATCGCTGACAAGCTTGTCATCAATACGGCGATGATTTTGATGATTCCCATTGGCAGAATCCCCGCCTGGGTTGTCGCCATTGTCGTTATCCGCGATTTTGCCGTCGATGGGATAAGAAATATCGCTTCTTCGGAAGGCCATGTTATCTCGGCCAGCTGGTTGGGAAAACAGAAAACCCTATGTCAGGTCTTTGCCGTTTCTGCACTGATGATTCATTATCCATTTCTCGGAGCGGACGCCCATGTCGTTGGCACCAGCATTCTCTACCTGGCCCTTTTTTTAAGTGTTTATTCGGGCCTGGATTACCTTGTTAAATTTTATCGTCACGTCATCCATGAAAGAGGCTAAAATTAATGGCAAATTCCTTCGATTACAGCATTTTTGACAGGCCGGAAATCCTCATGGCCCTCTTTTATCCAAGGCCTGAATGGTCCTTCAATATGCCCCAAAAGGGCCTGGAAACACTAATGATCCCTGTTGAGAGCGATGTTGAGATTCAGGCCCAAGTTTATTTAGCGTCATCAGGGGCTCCAAATATTCTTTTTTTCCATGGGAATGGCGAAATTGCTTCTGATTACCAGGAAATAGCCCCATTTTATACCAACCGGATGATCAATCTCATTGTTGTGGACTATCGTGGATATGGCAGATCTACTGGGATGCCCTCGGTCAGTTCCATGATGAAGGACTGCCATGCAATATTTGCTTATTTTGGAAAGTGGCTAAAGCAGAAAGAACTCAGCGGCAAGTTTATTGTCATGGGACGTTCTCTCGGTAGCGCCCCTGCTCTGGAAATTGCCCATTGTTACCAGGAGGAGATCGACGGATTGATTATTGAAAGCGGCTTCGCCTACACAGCCCCCTTATTAAGACTTATGGGCGTCGATATGGAGGCCTTGGGACTGAAAGAAGAGCATGGATTCCGAAATGTTGAAAAAATTATGGGGTTTCAGAAACCAACGCTTATAATTCATGCCCAATACGACCACATCATTGCCTTTCAGGAAGGAGAGACCCTTTTCACTGCCTGCCCGGCAAAAGAAAAAAGACTGCTCCGTATTAGCGGGGCCAATCACAACAATGTGTTTATTGCCGGAATGACCGACTACATGGAGTCCATAGAGTGGTTGATTGCTCGCACCGAAGAATAAAAGCCTTGAAAGAGAAGGTCATTCAGAACTTTTTGATTGACAAAATAATTCATCTGTTATAGTCAGCCTCCTGAATTGTCCAAGCTGAGCGGGCGTAACTCAGCGGTAGAGTGCCACCTTGCCAAGGTGGACGTCGACGGTTCGAATCCGTTCGCCCGCTCCAGATATATATGGCGGCATAGCCAAGTGGCTAAGGCAGCGGTCTGCAAAACCGTTATTCACCGGTTCGAATCCGGTTGCCGCCTCCACATAAAACCAACGGGTTACGGATTCCATGGATTCTTTATACCCTCGCCGTGTAAAACAGTTGGGAAGTCGATTTTATTTAGGCGGTTGATGATACCTTAGAGATCATCAGCCGCCTTTTTTCTTCACCGCAGAGACTTATCGGGATATATTGATCCATACTCACTCTAACTCTTCCTTGAGGGGGCGGGAAATCATCCAGCAACCTTTTGATCTTAATCTGAAAGGGAGAGGGAAAAAAAAGATAAAATGTTTTCAATTAGTTGTTGAAATATTTTCTAACGGAAGTCGAGGGAGGAAGAATTGCAAGTTAACGTCGATAAAGATCAAATTATTCTAAAGAAATCTATCGAGGTCGTCGCCGTTTTCCTTTTTGAAGGTCAGCTACCTTTAGGAGGAATGGTTTCCCATATTGACAAAGCAGCCAATGGCTTAATTCAACAAATCTGGAAGGAGAATGATTTTGAGGGCAAACTCCACCAGACTGCTATCCTCTATCCCCGAGGAAACACCGAAATCCGGCGCGTTATTCTGGTTGGTCTTGGAAAACGAGGGGATTTTTCTGCAGATAAAATGCGCGCCGCCGGCGCCAAAGCGGGACAGACGGCGCGTTCACTGAAAGTAAAGTCCCTTGCCGTAACCTTGGAGGCAGACGAGCTTGAGTTATCATGGGAAAGTGCCACGGAAGCGGTTGTTGAAGGGATCATCCTTGGCCTTTATCAGTTTACGGAGTTCAAGACCCTGGACCGGGAGAGCATCAGAGACGTTGAGCAGCTACATATTATGATCCAGGATTTAAAAAACATTCCCCTTGTCAAAAAGGCTGCCGACAGGGCGGAAAAGATCTGCCGAGCTGTTTATCTCTCAAGAAACCTGGTCTCTTCCCCGGCCAATGAGATGACTCCCAGCGTCATGGCCCGGGAAGTACTCAGTATTGCCAAGGGGCACAAGAAAATGAAAGCGACCGTCCTGGAGGCTGCTGATATGAAGCGCCTGGGGATGAATGCACTTTTGGGGGTGGCAAGAGGAAGCGAGGAACCTTCAAAGTTCATCATCATTGAATATCGGGGGGAAGGGAAGGAAAGGCCCCCGATTGTTCTAATCGGGAAAGCCCTCACTTTCGACAGTGGCGGTATCTCCCTCAAACCTGCGGAAAAGATGGATGAGATGAAGACCGACATGGCGGGAGGAGCTGCCGTTATTGGCGCCATCAGTGCGGCAGCGGAGTTGCACTTGCCCGTTAATATCGTGGGCCTGATACCGGCAACGGAAAACCTCCCCGGGGGAAAGGCCTGCAAACCGGGAGATATCCTCAAATCCATGTCGGGGAAGACCATCGAAGTCATCAATACAGACGCGGAAGGGAGGCTGATCTTAGCTGACGCCCTTACGTACGCCGGGCGATTCAAACCTGCGGCGATTATTGATATTGCCACGCTGACCGGAGCCTGTATCGTGGCCTTGGGTGATCATGTTATGGGGATGATGGGTACTGATGAAAAGCTGAAGGCCAGAATCAAAAAAGCATCGGAACAGACCGGTGAATTGCTTTGGGAACTCCCGCTTTGGGAAAACTATCAAGACCTTGTCAAGAGCGATATTGCCGATTATAAGAACTCTACCGGCAGGCCGGGGGGGGCGATTACCGCAGCCGCCTTCCTCAGCAAATTTGTCGGTCCCTATCCCTGGGTGCACCTCGATATTGCGGGGCCCGCCTGGCTGACCAAGGATCAAACGTATAATCCCAAAGGGGCGTCGGGAGTGGGGGTCCGTCTTTTTGTGCAACTGCTGACTAACTGGTCGGACGCGCACTGAGGTCTCATGAAAGCCTCTCCGGTCCTCGCCGTTGATAATCTTTCTACCTGGTTCGATACGGAGCAAGGGGCTCTGAAAGCTGTGGATGAGGTCAGCTTTCAGTTAGATGCGGGAGACACCCTCGGTATCGTTGGTGAATCGGGATGCGGAAAGACGGTTCTGTCCTTATCCATAATGCGTCTTGTTCCCACGCCTCCCGGCAGATATGTCTCCGGCCAAATTGCACTGAATGGTCTCGACCTTCTCTCCCTATCCGAGAGGGAGATGCGAAAGGTGCGGGGGAAAGCAATTTCGATGATCTTTCAGGAACCGATGACCTCCCTGAATCCTGTCTTTCGAATCGGCGATCAGATCAGCGAAACAATCAGACTGCATCAGGGATGCAACCGCAGCGAATCCCACCATAAGTCCATAGAGATGCTCCGCCTGGTCGGGATCGAGCTTCCTGAAAAAAGAATCAAAGACTATCCTCATCAGCTCAGTGGCGGGATGAGACAACGGGTCATGATCGCTATGGCTCTGGCTTGTCATCCCCAGCTGATGCTTGCCGATGAACCGACAACAGCCCTGGATGTTACTATTCAGGCGCAGATACTCGCATTGATCAATGACCTCAAGAGGGCAATGGGAACTTCCGTAATCCTGATAACACATGACCTGGGCGTAATTGCGGAAAACGCGCAACAGGTTGCCATAATGTACGCGGGTAAGTTTGTTGAATATTCAGATGTCAAGGACTTATTTTCCCTCCCCCTTCATCCCTATACCAAGGGACTCCTCCATTCCATTCCCAGGATTGAGGGAGATTATTGCCGGGACAAACGCCTCCCCATTATTCCCGGAGTAGTTCCCGAACTCAGCCGACTTCCGGAAGGATGCCGATTTCACGACCGATGTCCGGATGTGCTGCCGATATGCAGGAATGTGGAACCCGCTTTGATTGGACAAGGTTTTCCCAAGCGATACGTGCGATGCTGGAAGTATCAATAAAATGAATACACCATTATTAACCGTCCATGAACTGCATAAATATTTTCCCCTTCAGGGAGGTTTTTTTACTTCTTCAAAGGAAAAATGTCTCGCAGTGCAGGATGTCAGCCTAAGCCTTCATAAAGGAGAAACCCTCGGCATTGTAGGTGAAAGCGGCTGTGGAAAAACCACCTTAGCAAGAATGATCGCCCACATTGAAAAGCCTACGGCCGGAGAAATAAGATACAATGGCCAAGATATTTTCAAGTTTGACAAAAAACAACTGAAAGCTTATCGGAGGAAAGCACAGTTCATCTTTCAGGATCCATACGCCTCCCTTAACCCGCGTCTGACGGCCGGAACAATTATTGCGGAACCATTCATTATTCATCGCCGCAACCTCGCTCAAGACATCGATACCGATCTGGAAAATATCATGAAGATGGTTGGGCTATCAAAAGACCAAGAGCGCCGCTATCCTCATGAGTTCAGCGGCGGCCAGCGACAGAGAATAGGGATTGCCCGCGCTATTGCCCTGCGACCGGAGATCATTATTGCCGATGAACCGGTTTCTGCCTTGGATGTGTCGGTTCAGGCCCAGATCCTGAATTTAATGAAGGATCTTCAGGACGAATTCAATCTGACCTACATTTTTATTTCTCATGATATGGGGGTCATACGTTTCATAAGCGACAGGATTGCCGTTATGTATCGGGGGCGCATAGTCGAAATGGCAAGCAATCAACAACTGTTCGAAAACCCACAGCATCCTTACACTAGAATACTCCTCAGTGCGGTTCCACGGCTTTGATAAAATACGTCAGGGAAGAGAAAATATATGAACAAAAAACTTGATTTTATGAAAAAGGGATGATAGCGATTTCACCATCGTAGGGCATCAGTTAATCCCTAGATACCGGTTCAATAAGAAAGAGCTGGTGGAGCAGATCAGGATTGAAAAAATATTTCAGCCGTATTTTTGAACCATGACGGATAGAGTGTCTTAATCCGTTGTGGTTTTTTATTTTCAAGCTAATGGAAAGGAGGGAGTATTGTGGCAGAAGGTAAAGTTAAGTGGTTTAATGAGAAGAAGGGTTGGGGCTTTATTGAAAATGATGAGGGAGGAGACGTTTTCGTTCATTTCAGCGCCATCCAGGGATCTGGATTCAAAACACTTTTTGAAGCACAGCGGGTCAGTTTTGATATCGAGCAGGGGAAGAAGGGCCCGGCAGCCGTAAATGTTCAGCCCATATAGGCAATAATTCTTATGAAAGAGATGCCCCTGTGTCGCCTCTTGACACGGGGGCATCTTCAGTTTGCCCATTCTTTTTCCGAATAACATCCAGTTCCTTATAAGACCAGATCATAATCACAAAGAAGGCTGCCGTTGCAGAAACCGGTTGTGCTAGCCACACCCCATCTCTCCCCATCCAGCTGGAAAAAAAATACATCAAAGGGATAAGAAAGAGCGCGTCCCTGATGAAGAGTAGAATCATGGAGGTTAGGCCTTTCCCAAGTCCGATGAAAAAGTTTATCCATACTAGACTCGGCCCTGCCAAAATAAGCGGGGCGACAAATATCTTCAGCGCCGGGATGGCAATAGCGATCAATTCCTGGTCATTCGTAAAAAAACCGAGGATGGAATCGGCAAAGAGAATGATCAGGATGCTGCTGATGCCGGCAAAAAAAGATGAGCAATAAACAGCAACTCTGACGGTATTGATCAATCGCTCATAGAGACGTGCTCCCAAGTTGAATCCCACCAAGGGCATGACGCCATGACCGATTCCAAACAGGATCATCATTACTAGACCGTTAATGCGAAAACAGATTCCCAGTGTGGCTAGCGCTAGGTGACCATAAGGGGCAAGAATATGATTGTAAACAATAATTACCACCGCGAAGACCAGATTCATGAGAACGGAGGGAAGGCCGGTCTGGTAAATGGATCGTATAATGTTGAAATCGGGCTTTAAGTCGGCCAGGCAAAGTTGAAATTTTTGGGATTTGAACAGTAAAAAATAGAGGGAAAGCAGACCCGAAGCAGTCTGGCCGATAACCGCTGCGATGGCGGCGCCCTCGATTCCCAGGACAGGGAATCCGCACCACCCGAAAATTAGCAGGGGATCCAAAAAAGCCCCAAGTAGTGTGAAAATGAGAATCGCATACATGGATAGGCTTGGTTGTCCCTCCGCCCGGAAAAGATTGTTCGCCATCATCAAGAACAGCAGGAAGGGAGCGCCGAGGACAACCCAAAGGAGGTAACGTTTTGCCAGAATCGTGATTTCCGGCGTCCCACCAAAGACTTGGAGCATTAAATCGGGGACTGAGAAAGTAACAACGATCAGTAAGCCGCCTGAAAATGCGGAAAGGAGGATAACCTGCCCCGCAGTTTTTCTTGCCTTGTCCATTTCCCCGGCCCCGAACATGCGGGCGGCATAAGAACCCGCACCGACCCCGGTGCCGACTCCGATAGCAGCGAAAATCATCTGGATGGGAAAGGTGATAGTAAAGGCGGCAATGGTTTGCGGACTCAGCCTCGCCAGCCATAAGGTGTCCATGAGGTTGTAGAGGGCCATGGAAAGCATCGCCAGCATGGACGGCAAGCTCATTTTTAACAGCAGCGGCAGGATGGGGCCTTCGCCAAGATTCAAGCTCCTGTACTTCATGGTCATTTGGGTAACATGTAGCTAAAAGCTATTGCAAGAAATTAATGCTTCAAAAAAATCCCGTTATCCTTGACGAGTCATATTGATTGTGTATATAAGCCGCCATTCTCTGAGCGCGTTGCCTGAAATGAAATGCTGATCGAGAAAAACATCCCAAGGGAAAGAATGAGGGTTTTAAGTTGAAAAAATATATATGCTTTTTATTTACAGCCTTACTCCTGTTTTCGGTAGCGGGTTGCAACGGGGGAGAGGAAGCCAAGAAACTCAAGGCTTCAGAAGAAACAGAAGCCAAAAGACCTCAGGTCATGCCCCAAGCCGTTCCCCATGCAGCACCCGGTCCTATAGCTTCGGCAACGCCAATGCTCAGTTCCACCGATGTAATTGCCGAAGTCGATGGTTTTAAATTAACCCGAGCCCAACTGGACCTGGAAGTCAAAAAGAAAATGCAGGAAATGCAGGGCAAGATCCCCGCCGAAAAAGTAACGCAGGTAACTGCAGCCCTCAGGAAACAGCTTGTTGACGATTTTATCGTGCGCACCCTGCTCCTCAATGAAGTCAACCGGAGAAAAATTGTCGCCACGGATAAAGAAACTGCCGATGCCATGAATGCTATGAAGGAAAACCTTCCGGCTGGCACTACCATGGAGGAATTCCTAAAAAAGAGCGGCGTAAGCAGCGATCAACTCCGTCAGGAAATAACGCTTGGCATCCGTATTAACAAGCTTGTGAATACCACCAAAACGGCAAAAGCCACGCCTTCAGAAAAAGAAATCCAGCAATTCTACAAGAACAATAAAGAAAAATTCCGGGCACCCGAATCTGTCCATGCACGCCATATCCTGGTGGCAAAGACAGCGGGGGAAGACGAAAAGGCAAAAACCGCAAAACGCGAAAAAGCAGAGAATCTACGCAAACAACTCGTTGCCGGGGCTGATTTTGCCGAGGTGGCGAAAACGAGTTCCGATTGTCCAAGTAAAAGCCAGGGAGGAGATCTGGGCACCTTTTCAAAGGGGCAGATGGTAAAACCATTTGAAAATGCGGCTTTCAGCCAGAAGAAGAACGACATCGGACCCGTGGTGGAAACTGATTTCGGCTATCACATAATCCAGGTTATTGACTATCAGCCGTCAAAAATTCAGAGCCTCGATAAGGAGACAAAATCGAAGATTTCGGCGTTTCTTCAGCAGAAGAAGAAGTACGAAGCCTTCAACGAAATTATGCAAGGGCTCAAGGCAAAGGCACATATCGTAATCGCTGAAAAGTAGTCATAACGGCAAAGAGGAGGGGATATGAGAATCAGAGCGGCAGGGAAGGTAAACAGCAAACTCTGGTATCTGGGCAGGAAGGAATCGGGGATGTATCTGCTGGAAGGACAACATGAATCCATGCTAATCAGCGCCGGGATAAGTTTTATCCTGGGTGATGTCCTCACACAGATGAAGAACTTCGGCATCGATGAGAAAAAGATCAAGTCTCTCCTTATCCTGCATTCCCATTTCGATCATGTGGGGACAGTTCCTTACTTCAAAAGGACATACCCATTGATTGATATTTACGCCTCTCAAAGGGCATGGGACATTCTCACGATGCCAAAGGCCATCGAGACAATGAACGCTTTCAGCCGGATGGTCGCCGCAAAGGAAGGCTTTCAGGATGTCCTGGCAAATTATGATACGGAATGGAGAAACGATATTGCCGGTAATACTGTCGCAGATGGTGATGTTATGGCCGTTGACGGCATGGAGGTAATGATAATGGAAACACCGGGCCACTCGTCATGTTCTATCTCTGCTTACATCCCGTCTTTGAAAACCCTGCTCCCCTCTGATGCAGGTGGTATTCCCGTTGACGACGCTATTTTCCCTTCCGGGAATTCGAATTACACCCAGTTTCAGCAAAGCCTGGAAAAGATGAAAGACCTGGAGGTCGATTTTTATTGCGCCGACCATTACGGGTATATCAGTGGGGAAGAAGCTCGCAATTATACCCGTAAGACTATCGAGGCTACCCGTCAACTACGATCTCAGATAGAAGATCTATACAGAAAGACCAACGACATTGAATCATCAGCGAATACTCTTACGGAAGAGCTTTTTAAAAAGCATCCCGATTACTTCATATCAAAGGAAATCATTGCCGGGGTATTCGGCCAGATGGTCAAACACATCGCCAAATCCATGTAGCAAAATGACGGCGGCACACAGTTCCACCCGGGGCATCTGCCGCCTTTCTCTCTCTTTTCGGACTTGACCAGGAATACGGTGTGTTCAGTTATTTCTGTGCTTTCTATTGAGATACAGGAAGAGCTCCTCCTCTTTGTCCTGCATACGTCGGGCTTCCTGTGCATCGCCTGATTCGTGATCATAATCAAGCAGGTGGAGAAGGCCGTGAATCATCAGAAAATCCAGGGATTCCTTTAAGCTTAGACCAGAGATTTCTCCTTCACTCATGGCTGTCTCGACGGAGACAATGATGTCCCCCAACAATTGGGGGTTCACATTGCCGAAAGCCCCTTCGGACATGGCAAAGGAAATGACGTTAGTCGGATAATCCCTGCCTAGGTAAAAACGGTTGAACTCCCGGATTTCCTCGTTGTCCACCAGTAACAGACTCAGTTCGCGGTCTTCAAGACCAAGGCGCTTGAGCAGCCTTACGAGGCTACTGCGAATCTGCCTGCGGTTTAAGGTGATTTTTTTCTGACGATTTTCGATCAGGATAGTCATAGACGGATTTGATTTTGCCGTTACTGGTTTGGCCATTTATGTCATCGTAATAAGTCACACGATGGTGAAAAACCCCATTTAGAACCCTCACAAAGCTTTCCTGAATTAGATTAAGATCTTTTAATGTCAAATCACATTCGTCAAGCTGGCCGTCCATAAAGACCTTATCGATCCTGTCTCGGACAAGATTTTGTATTCTGGCCGGCGTCGGCTGGACAAGGGTTCGGGAAGACGCCTCGATCACATCGCCAAGCAGTACAAGGCCTGCCTCTTTTGTTTGCGGACGCGGCCCGGGATAGCGAAAATGGCTCTCCGGCAAGGCTCTGATGGATGGTTCCTTGTCTCGCTTGGCCTTTTCATAAAAATACCCTACCAGAGATGTTCCATGATGCTGGCGGATAATATCGGTGATCTTCCTGCCAAGTTTCCAAGTTACTGCGAGTTCACATCCATCCTTGACGTGGGAGATGATGACCAGCGAACTCATCCGGGGAGAAAGCTTATCATGTCTGTTTTCCCCCTTGCTTTGGTTCTCGATGAAATAGAGCGGCTTTCTCATTTTGCCGATGTCGTGGTAATAGGCGCTGACCTTGCAGAGAATGGAATCTGCGCCAATGGCCTCCGCTGCCGCTTCAACCATCGAACCGACGATGATGGAATGATGATAGCTGCCCGGTGCTTCAATGATCATGCGCTGAAAAATAGGCTGATTGAGGTTTGCGAGCTCCAGGAGCCTGATGTCGGTTGTAAATCCGAACAGGGATTCAAAGATAGGACCGACGCCGGCTGCGATAATGCCGCTCATGACACCCCCTGTGAAACCGATAATCAATTTCAAAAGGGTATCGAACGATGCCTGTTGACCGGTAAGGAGAGAAAGGGCAAGGATTGTCAGCAAGTTCATGAGGCCCAGGAAAAGTCCTATTTTTATAAAGGCCGTGCGCCTTCGATAGTGATCTCCCTTGTAGATAACGATAATAAAACCTAAAAAGGCAAAAAGAGGAAGGTATGTCTGCGGTGATGGAAGCATGAAGGCGATAAGAAAACATATAAATATTGAAAAGAGCAGGGCAATCTGGCGACTGAAAAGGTATCCGGTCAGGAGTGTGCCAGCAGCAAAGGGAGTGGCATAAAGGATCGTCTCGGTAGATAAGATCGGGAAAGCCTGATGAATGGCGCCCGAGATGAAGATGACCTGTTCAATCAAAAAAAGCTGAAAAACCATTATTACGGTCAGGCAAAAAAGGATCCGGTTCTGGGAGGCGGGATCTCCCGGCGTGGACAAACCCTTTTGAGAAAGAAATAGCAGGGCCATAGCGAAGGAAAAGATCAATAAAAACATTCCGGAAAATCCGGCGATCAGCGATGTTTTACCCTGGCTTTGTTGTTTGAAGAAGGCGTTGATCTTATCCAGATCGGCTATGGTAATCTTTTCCCCCTCCCTGACAATAATTTCATTTTTTTGAACCTCGAAAGAGACGGGTTTGACCGCATCCATAGCGGCTCGCCGACGTATTTCCGTTGCCTGACGGTTATAAGTCAAACTGGGTTGCAACAGTTTACCGGCAAGGGAAACGGCGGTATTCCGCAGCGCGGGGTCCGCTGCCGGAAATATCGATTTAACCCTTTGCTTCAGCAGTTCCCGTACGTCTTGTATTTGTTTGATTTCAGACAGGTTGTTTTCCTGCGCCTCCATCAAGGTACGAACATTTTTGATGAGAATGCCTCTTTCGTATTCTGAGGAAGAAAAAGCGACGTTGGTAATCATCCGGTCCCGGTAAACATCCATAATCAAAGAAGAGATCTTTTCGGCCAGGGCTGAGGAAAAATCACGCTGTTCTAAAACCGACAACTCCTTATCGGAAAGGCTGATCTCAAGGTATTTTTCAAATATCCCAGGACTTCTATCATTCGTGACCGACGGGGCGCCCGTTGATATATCTTCATCATCCGCGGTTGCCTTTTGTCTGCTCTCCTGAACGGCGAGAAAGGCTTTCATGAGGCTGCCGCGGATCTGCGTTGCCATATGATCATCATAATCGTACACAGAGGGGACTAATTTTGCCGCCTCAATCCTCTTCAAATCCGTTGCCGCCCTCTCTTCAACAAGAAAATCGCGATCCGCCTTGATATTTTTATTGGCGATTGCACCGACCTTGTATTCCGGTCGTGACAACGGAAACGTTGGCAACAGTAAAAAAGTAAACATCAGACTTAATGAGACAATGAGGACCAAGCGCTGGAGTTGGGTGTTCTTGATAAACGCCGGGATATTCTCCGGCTGGGAAAGCCACTTTTTCAATGCCGGTAAATGTTTTTCAGTGATAGCCTTCAGGAGGGTCATGAAGAAGATCCTCTTTCCCTGACCCCTTTCCGAGTGCGGTCGAGATGATTGTAGGCCCTGATGACCTCTTGAACGATGGGATGCCTGACGACATCGAGTTCAGAGAAATGGACAAAACCGATGTTCTTACTTTTGAAGAGGATCCTTTCCGCTTCGATCAGGCCGGATGTCTTTTCCGGAGGCAGATCGATCTGAGTGACATCGCCGGTGATGACTGCCTTGGAACCAAAGCCGAGACGGGTCAGAAACATCTTCATCTGTTCGGACGTCGTGTTCTGGGCCTCGTCGAGGATAACAAAGGCGTCATTCAGGGTTCTTCCCCGCATAAAAGCCAGGGGCGCAACCTCGATGATTCCTTTATGCATGAGTGCGGTAGCCTTGTCGACGTCCATCATATCAAATAAGGCATCGTAGAGGGGTCTTAGGTAAGGGTTGACTTTTTCGGCGAGATCACCGGGCAAGAAGCCAAGTTTTTCACCTGCTTCCACGGCTGGTCTAGCGAGGGCGATTCGGGAGACCTTCTTGTCCATAAGGGCGGCGACGGCCATCGCCATCGCCAGGTAGGTTTTGCCGGTTCCGGCGGGTCCGATCCCGAAGACCATGTCCTGATTTCTGATGGCGTCGATATATAGTTTCTGGGCGATGCTCTTGGGGGTGATAATTCTTTTTTTTGAGGATATGAAAACCTTGTCGAGAAATATTTTCTCCAGATTGACACTGCCGTCTTCAGAAAGGATACGGTGGGCGTAATCGATATCCTGGGAAAAAAGGGGATAGCCCTTTCCCAAAAGGGCATATAGCTGGACGAGGAGATTCTTTACCAGATAGACCGCCGTCGATTCTCCGCTGAGCGATAACACGTTTCCTCTGGCCCCGGCGCGAACGGATGTAATTCTCTCTATCTGCTTAAGATGCTTATCATGCTCTCCAAGCAAATTTCTGAGGAGGGCATTATCGGGAAAATGGAGATTCTCTGTGTTTGTATCCTGAATCTTGGCTTTCAAGATATCTCTTAACTTTCTGAGGTAATATGCAAAGCTTTCTCTCGTTTGCGGCGGATGCTATCACGTCCGTCACACAAATGCAAACCCTCTAACGTTATTCGTAAAGAGCATTTGCCAACCATGATGTGCCTTGAGACGTGGAGAGACATATTTGCCCCGGATATCCTTGAAAAGTAGAAAAATCCGTGCCATTTTTTATGTTGCGAGTTCGTGACATGTCCGGTTTGTAGCACGTAATCTGTCCGGTTCATATAGTCATCTGTAGAGGTGACAGATGAGACCGACAGAGATGCTACAGGAGATCCGGAAGATGAGATTTGAAGAGGTGTATTCGGA
>CAISJV010000030.1 GCA_903885795.1 uncultured delta proteobacterium
AGGTCATATGGGCTCTTTCTTCTCCGGAGCGACGATGAAACGGACAGGCGACACATGCAAGGTTACAGCGATAGGTCAGCTTAAAACTGGCTAAAAGAGGATTCTTTTGCCCGAAGATTTTCCTCCGAATGAAAAAAGCGGTAAATGGAGCGAGGCGGTAAATGGAGATCATGAAGAGGTTTCCTCCGGAAAGACCGCTTGGACTCTAAATGAAATAGAGACAGCCTGTCAAGCATTCTCACCTTTCAATCCGAAGTCAGGAATTTTACCGTTGAGGTACATTGAGGATTTGTATTTGAAGGGATTAACTGCAATCCATGAAATAATGGCCTGTAATGGACCTTGTGTCCATCTACCTATCCACACATCCACTCGTCTTAATGGCGCAACGATAACCATTGATTATGCATTTTCATCTAAGCCCACTTTTTACTGATTTAAGGAAGGCAACCAGATTTCACATCCAATAAAAATTGGCTGGCTAACACTGCTACATTGCTACATTGCTACCCGTACTGCGCAAGTAAAATCAAGAGATATCTGAACGTCCCAGCAGATGAAATTAGGAAGATTGACAGATCAAAACAGCCGGTTTCTCGTCCTCCTTTACTGTAAGTGAAGATTTTGTTAGAGTTGTAGTCAAATAAATCATAAGTTGAACCAACCGCGGGTAACTGAATTATTAAAACAACGATGGGGCGTATTTTCAGGACGCGTTATTTTGTTTAGGGAGGCGATATGAACGGTTATGACAGCAATTTATCCAGGAGGGATTTCCTTAAAAAGACGGGAAGCGCAGCAGTAATCTGTGCGGCGTCTTCAATAGCACCCGGTCTGGTGTCGGCTGCACAGAAGATCGGTTCCGACATGGATGTGATAATCAGGGGGGGGCTAATCTACGACGGCTCTTCCGGAGAGCCTTTCATCGCCGACATCGGGATAAGAAAAGACAGGATAGTCGCAATAGGCAATATCACTGGCAAGGCTGGGAAAATGATTGATGCCTCTGACCTTATTGTGGCCCCGGGATTCATCGACGTGCACACACATTGCGATCTGATATTCAAGAAGTCAGGTTCGAAGCGGTATCTTTCCTATGTCATGCCAAGTTGGAAGGGTAACTACAACTATATCTCACAGGGAGTCACAACGGTTGTGACCGGCAACTGCGGATGGGGCTATACGGAGATCGATCAATGGTTCGGCATTCTCGACTGTCTGGGTTTCGGGACGAATGTCTGTCACCTGACACCGCATGGCGATACACGGGAAAGGCTCTTTGGGACAGCCGTGCGCACATCACTGAGTGCTGCGGAGCTTGAGAACCTTAAGTCGAAAATTGCGGACGAGATCTCAAAAGGTGCCGTTGGTTTCTCTACCGGCCTGGAATATTCCCCGGGCGTCGATACGCCAACCGATGAGATAATAGCCGTAGCCAAGGCAGTTAGAAGCAAAGGCGGCATTTATGTAACGCACATAAGAAACGAGTCGGGAAAGATCATGCCGTCCGGACAGTACGGTGTTGTGGAAGCGTTAAGGGAGGCGATCGAGATCGGCCGCCGGGCTGAAATACCTGTTGAGATTTCACATCTGAAGATCGGTACGCCAATCAATGGGCTGAATGCCGCAGTAATTCTTGAGATCATAGAAAAAGCAAGGGCCGAAGGACTCCAGATTCATGCCGACCAGTATCCTTACAATGCCAGTTCAACGATGATTACGGACCTTCTGCCCAAGGATTTCATTTCCAGTTCAGGCGTCAAGGATGTCTACAAGACTGCTGAAGGCCGCAAACAGGTCATGTCGGCCATACAAAAGGTTTTTGAATACCTACCTCCAGAAAAAACCCTCGTTACCTTCGACAGATGGCACCCCTCATATGAAGGGAAGAACCTGAGAGAGCTTGCAGAGATCGAATCAAAGACTCCAGCCTTTGTCTATGCCGAGCTTGCCTGCAGCAGCGAGCCGCCTTTCTGCGCCTTTTTCGACCAGGACGATTCCATCATTGCCCAGATCATGCCCCATGATTATATTCTGACGGCCTCCGACGGGTTCACCGTCCCAAAGGGAATGATGAAGCCGCATCCCAGGGGCCACGGGACATTTACGCGGAAGATAAGGAAATATGTTCTTGAAGACAAGGTGCTCGGTTTGAAGGAGGCCATCTCTTCAATGACCTCGGTACCGGCGCAGAAAATTAATTTAAAAGGAAGGGGCAGGATCTCTGAAGGGAATTTTGCCGACATTGCGGTTATCGACCTTAACTCGATCAGGGACCTTGCCACTTATACAGCCCCCCATCAGTATTCCAAAGGCGTCGAGTATGTGCTTGTCAATGGTGTTGTATCGATAGATAGGGGAGTTTTTACTGGCGAAAGAGGAGGGAGGCCGATCAGAAGAAGCTAACCCCATATCGGACAATGGCAACTGTTCATGCGTGTAGTTCGGGAAGTTCTAAATACCATCTCCCGCTGAAATAATCACGCTCAAAAATATGCATCTTTCAAATGGTTATCATTGAACCGGAGAAAAAACCAAACCCACGCTTTGTATTTGGAATAAAGCTGGTCTCTGTAAGAAATCATCTTAATTTCTGACTGAAAATATTTCAATATTCATTTTCAATAAAACTAGCTATAATCCAACAAAAGGTGATTAATCCTATGACTAGAACCAGTATAACGATAATCATACTGGTGGTTGTCCTCATTTTTGGGGGTTATCTGGCTTATTCACTCCTGAAAGTGCGGACAGCACAATCTGTACGTTTCGATTACACGGACGCTGTCCGCAGGTCAATGCGAAAGGGGCGTTTGCTTTCCTAGCCCTCTTTGTTAGGATATATTGCAAAGGAGTGCTATTTTTATTAATGAAAAAGATAATATTGTCCGTCTTAATTAGTATTTTATTTCTGCCTTTGTTTTCCTATGCTGCCACTATCAGCGGAGCTGATACACAAGCGGGTGCTCTTGGAGGAGCACTTATAGGCACTCAGCAGCAAGTAAATCAGCAGGGGAAAGATACGGATCCCTCCCGGTCGTCCAAGCCTTCGCGATGGACCGTTTCTGTGGAAGCGCTCGTCTTTGAACGTGTCGGTACGGCCAATTTCCTGCTTGTTGAACGAGTACCGGGCACCGCACGTTTCTTCCCAGAGGTTCCGGCCACACCTGGCGCTCCGGCTCTTAACAGCACCGATCTCAAACAGGGTTTTGCTCCCGGATTCAGGCTGGGCGCGGGTTACCATGTCGATCCCAGCCACGATCTATCAGTATCTTTTTTTCATATCGGCAACTGGAACTCCACCCAGACCATTGGGCCGGATGATCCGCTAAACTGGCTGGTAATGCGGTCTCCCGGAGGCTTTTTTCAGACTCAGGATTTTGCATACCAGTCAATGACATGGGACTACTCCACGGAACTTTACAATGCGGAAATCAACGTGCAGAAGAAATTCTCCAACCGGATAACTTTACTCGCCGGATTTCGTTGGCTCCAGCTGCATGAAAACCTTCAAGGCAATATCTCGCCCGCAGATCGTTTTAAACCCACATGGAAGAACACCGATCCGGAGTCCACTCTTCCCGATGTCGCGCAGATTACAACC
>CAISJV010000031.1 GCA_903885795.1 uncultured delta proteobacterium
AGGTCATATGGGCTCTTTCTTCTCCGGAGCGACGATGAAACGGACAGGCGACACATGCAAGGTTACAGCGATAGGTCAGCTTAAAACTGGCTAAAAGAGGATTCTTTTGCCCGAAGATTTTCCTCCGAATGAAAAAAGCGGCAAATGGAGCGAGGCGGTAAATGGAGATCATGAAGAGGTTTCCTCCGGGAAGACCGCTTGGACTCTAAATGAAATAGAGACAGCCTGTCAAGCATTCTCACCTTTCAATCCGAAGTCAGGAATTTTACCGTTGAGGTACATTGAGGATTTGTATTTGGATGTGTATGGGAGCCTACGCTTCGCACCGTGATTTTTTCAGTTCAATTGGTTTCTTACCTCTGAACGACAACAATCTTTCATGTACCATGATCGCCGCAATTGCCGATGCATGACGGGAGCTAAATGCGGGATACCTTTTTTGGATAAACGAACCTAGACCTGCAAGATCCGGCGATGTCATACTGGCACCAAGAAGGTACCAACGATTATCGTCAGCGAAGAACTGATCAAGGATCGTCTGGATTATCTCGTTGGACAGTTTAAACGTAAGATCTCCCCACTGCACCAGCCGAAATTGCGGATCAGTTTGAACCATGATTATATTGCCCTTCCCGCTCAGCGGTTGTATTGAATATGACAAATTCAGAAGATCAGATCGATTTGTGGGCTTAGGTCTGTTGTGCGAGGGAGTTTTTGTGTCGCTTTTGGGCTGGTAAAAACATTTGTCTAAGACGATGCTAATTGTACGCTCTTCCGGCTCGTAGGCTATCCCATAATCGATTCCCTGTCGCGGCAAAGAGATTAATGATGGATTGAAGGGTAATTGACTTTTGGGATTATCGAGACGTCGCAGTGCCGGCACCGTAAATGCGTGTCCGTTCATACATTTCAGGAAGGCTTCCCGGATACTGGTGAGAAATTCTGCGTAGTCGGCACTGACAGAATCAAGATGCTCAATCATTTTCACTCGGGATGCAGTATCGTATGGGACACAGATATCCGGAAAGAGGACGCAGTACTGTTTTGCCAAGTAGATACTTGTTCCTTTAACAGGGAATGACCAACGATCACGGAATGATGCAGGCAACCAGTCATCGCAAAATAGAGTCTTGTTATGCTCACTTGCTCTCTCCGAAATCTCTGGCCAAGAATTATGTATTTTCCTTAATACATGAAAGGCCTCAATTACGCGGGTATTCAGTGCACCCGGTCCCTTAAAGTTCAGTGCATCAATCACTGGCTGATGATGCTGCTTGTCAACAAATATTCGGAGAAATCCGTCCCGGAACTCCTCGAATCGGATCCCCTTTCTCAGCACCCAGTGATGCGTACAGCCATGCTGTCTGCAGGTACAGCTCTCGTCACAATCGCAGGGTACATATTCCCACAGATCCATCTGTGTTGCCTGTTCCTGCACCGGGTAGGAATTCCTGTTTTTTTCAGCCTGTTGGTTTGAATAATCAATCTGCTGCTTCATCCATTGTTCTGTAATATCAAAAGACATGTGATGCCCCTTTTTGAAAATCTTACCGTATACTCATTTCCTCGGTAGGACTATACCTATGGCGCTCAGGTACATACAGATAGCTATACCGTTTCACCGTTCCCTTTTGGCAGTAATGACTGTTTCCATGGGCAAAATACCTTAACATCTCTTGCCCTTGGTCATAAAACATCTAAACCTCTATTGCGCTGACCTTATTCCTATGAGCTTAACTGTCTCTATTCATCCCCAGATTTCGATAAGGCATCGACGTGAGAAGTGCCATTTACAACCAATTTTATATGCTCCGCTAAATTAACGGAGTTATTTCTTTTGCATTTGGCATATTCTAACAATTCGCATTTCCCCAATGAATATGCTTTTAGCGCGTCAACATAGCCAAGTTTGTCCTTGCCCATAAGATAATAATTAGTCCCACGGTAAATGTATGCATCAGCATGATCTGGTTTTAGGCGGATATACTTGTTGAAGTCTTCAATGGCATGCTGACGCAGATCAAGATTGCCATAAGAAAGAGCCCTGTTGTAGTAAGCATCGGCATAATCCGGCTTCAGGCGAATGGCTTCACTGTAGTCTTCAACGGCACTCTGATACTGGCCGATTTTGTCGTAAGCAATCCCTCTTTTGAGGTGGGAAAACGCATGTTGAGGCAGCAGTTCTATCATTTTACTATAATCATCAATAGCTTTATCGATATTGCCAAGTTTAGAATAGGCAACGCCCCTGCAGAAGTAGCTATACACATCACGGGGGTTTAGCTCGATAGATTTGTTATAATCCTCAATGGCTTTGTCAATGTTGCCGAGTTTAGAGTACGCACCTCCCCTGCGATAATAGGTATATGCATCATGCGGGTTCATTTCAATGGATTTGCTGAATGCGTCAACGGCAAAGCTGTAATTATCTGAAGCTTCGGCATCAATCCCTTTTTTATCCCAGGCTGCACCATTGTGCATTTCTTTTACATTATTGACGTTCATGCCTTTTTGACTTGTATTATTATTTATCAAAGACTGTTCTCCTGTGGCTGCCTTGTCGTAGATGCTCCTTATTCATAAAGCCGTTATCTTTCCCTTGTGCTCGGTTATTATGAAGGGTTACATATAATAAGTCAAACCTTCTACGACGTACGCAGGTCGCATTACTTTATCGGAATATCTTTTACTTGTTAGCTCGGAAAACAAATCCAAAGATTTACCACATTACAACCGGGATTAAATAAGCCCTGAATTAGTGGCACGAAAGCCACTTCAGTTAACGTAATTATTTGACATTACAGGATATTTGTGATATTCATTGCCCCAGAAAGTAACACCTGGGAGGTGAATATGCGACCTGTAGAATTTATCATCAAAGAGGGCGATGAACATTTGACCAGCCACTCGGGACTGGCCTTGATCGGCGCTTTGATGGACCGCATAGAACTGGGGACGCGTATCAACACAGTGACGTTGCCCCGATGCCGGGAGCCCAAGATCCCGCATAGCGATATTGTGAAATCGATGATCGGATTGTTGTGCATGGGAAAGCCGGACTACGATGCGATTGAGGCGTTTCGGGATATGCCCTTTTTCCTTTACAGTTTGGGAATTGAGCAATGTCCTTCGAGTCCGACCCTCAGGCAGCGGCTGGACGTGGTGAAAGGAGCGTTCGATCAGATTGTCAAGGAAGAGTCGGCGCGATTGATCCGCAAGACGGCCCCTGACATTGGAACGGTATCCACTCGCAAAGGCGAGTTGGCGGCCTTGGACATCGACGTCAGTCCTTTCGACAATTCCAAGACGAAGAAGGAGGGTGTATCGAGGACATACAAGGGTGTTGACGGATATGCGCCGATTTTTGCTTACCTTGGTCGGGAAGGGTACCAGGTCAATGTTGAACTTCGGGAGGGGAAACAGCATTCCCAGAAGGACACGCCGGCGTTTTTGAGAGAATCTATTCGGTATGCAAAGATGATCACGGACAAGGGGATTCTGGTTCGCCTGGATTCTGGGAACGACAGTTTTGATAACATCGGGATCTGCATCGAGGAGGGTACTGACTGGCTGATCAAGCGTAACCTCCGCCGGGAGAGCATTCAGGATTGGTTGAAGATTGCTCAGGAAAAAGGGCAAAAAACAGCATCCCGCGAGGGCAAAACCGTCTGGCGCGGAGAGACGCACCGAACCGTGGACGATTTTGCCGATCCCCTTCGGATTGTCTTCGAGGTAACGGAGAGGACGATGAAAGGTGGTCAGTGGCTGCTGGTTCCTGATGTGGAAGTGGATACCTACTGGACTTCTCTTGAGGACGACCCCTACCACGTGATCTTGTTGTACCATGACCACGGAACCTGCGAACAGTTTCATTCGGAGATCAAGTCGGATATGGATCTTGAGAGACTGCCAAGCGAGCATTTTTCCACCAATTCCGACGTCATGGTCCTCGCCCTGATGTCCTACAATCTGTTGCGGCTTTGCGGACAGGAGAGCCTCCGGGACGACAACGGCAACCTGGAGAACCGGGCGACCCATCGGAAGAAGGCGCAACGCCGTCGCCTGCGCACGGTGATGCAGGATCTGATTTACATGGCCTCCCGGATTTCGTCCCATGCGCGGCGACTGTATCTGTCCTTCGGCCGTTATAATCCCTGGGCCGTTGTTTGGCGAAACCTTTACCGGGGGTTTATGAACCCCGTTACGTAAGAGGGCGGTCAAAGGGTGACTTCTTGATTGCCTCAGCAAAGAATTCGCAAAAAGAGGGAGAGGATTATATGAAATATGCCATTTATCTGTTTTATTGATAACTTGAGACATCATATCCCTCTCTAATCACCGAATAATGGGCAGACCGTTCTATCTTAAAATGAGGATAAATCGGTCAAGGGTTGATTTTTGACCATTTTAACTAACTCGCACATTTAGTGCCACGGATTCGGGTAAGCCTTCAGCATCTGGGGTTTATCGCTTTGTATTTGAAGGTATTTTAGGCAATTGTCCGTTCCCAGTCTTTGCGGATAATTTCGAGCAGTTGTTTTGCTTCATCGGCAACTAGGATAATGGCATCAAAATCTGGTGGACAGAGGATTTTCTGCATCAT
>CAISJV010000032.1 GCA_903885795.1 uncultured delta proteobacterium
ACAATAATGAGATATGTCAAGCATTAAATGAATATCCAGTGGCACTACGCTTTTTAAATTATCAAAGAGCACACCCAATATTTACAATGGGTTACAAAAAATATTTTGGCGACTTACACATCAAGTGTTAAAGATGAGTCTCAGAGATGAATATGAAGAGCAGCCCGTTGATGAGCAAATGTGGTGAGGCTTACGAGGCGTGCGTAGGGACTTGTCCGGCAAAATAGCCGTAGTTTTCTGATTTCTTATTCCGCGGGAAAATTTCATGCGGTGATTTTCCTTTTACAGATTCAGGTATTCTTACGGCCCAGCAATGACGCTTCCATGATAAGTAACAATTCTTTGCCAAATTTACGAATATATCATGCAGACAAGTCTCCAAATACAAGTCTTCACCGTGACCATTCAACCGAATTCATTGAATACCGAATGTAAGGTTGTAAGGTTCAAATGATTGACACAGATCGATTTTCAGTCCAATATAATCCTCAAAATTAAAAAAGGAGAAAATATCATCATGGAGAATTGGAAAGAAATTTACAAAAGCAAGGTTGTCAGTGTTAAAGAAGCAGCGGCTATGGTCGGCTCCGGTGATAGAATCTGGTGTTCGCCCTGCGAAGGAGCTCCGTTTCAGCTCATGGAGGCGCTGGCGGACAGGAAGGACGAACTCCAGGATGTCAACGTTATCTCGGCGCTGGCCCTTTATCCATTCAAGTTACTTCAGTCCCCTGAATATATCGGACGGATCAGCTACCATACCATATTCTACGGAGGCTACGAGCGGGCCTTCAAGAAGGCGGGGAATGTAAGCGTCAATTCAGTCCATTTCTCTAAAGTTCATATTGCCCTAAAATCTTTTTACCGGGTCAACGTCCTCATGGCCGATGTATCTCTGCCCGATGAGGACGGATACCTCTATTACGGACCCATCGGCGCAGCGTGGAACGGCACGGCCGAAGAGATGGCAGAGAAGATCATCGTTCAGGTAAACAAACACCAACCAAGAGTCGACGGGATGGAGCACCGTGTACACGTGAGCAAAGTGAGCTGCATTTGCGAACATGACCATCCCCTGCCCGCTTTAAAGCAAGACGCCCCAACGGACATTGACAATAAAATTGCCGATTTTGTCGTGCCAGAGATCCCGGATGGCGCCACCATTCAGATTGGACTCGGCGCCCTCTCCAACGCCATCGGTTACAAATTGGAGCAGAAGAAAAACCTGTCCGTCCACACGGAAATGTTCACAGACTCCATGATGGAACTGGTCAGGAAGGGGGTTATTAATGGCAAGATGGTGGCAGGTTTCGGTCTGGGCAGCGAGGAGCTTTATAACTTCATCGGTGAAGGTAAGGTAGAGTTGACGCCGATTCGCATTGTCAACGATCCTAGAACGGTTGCCAATGTCGACAAGATCATGTCCGTCAATGTGACGCTTATGGTGGACCTCACGGGCCAGGCCTGTTCCGAGTCCCTCGGCTTCATGCAATATAGCTCCACGGGAGGCCAGGCGGATTTCGTCCGGGGCGCTGCCCTGTCGAAAGGTGGCAAGAGCTTCCTCTGCGTTCCCTCTACCGTGACATCTAAGGACGGCAAAGTAACTTCAACGATCACGTCCGTTTTCCCCCCCGGCGCGGTGGTAACCACGACACGATCGGATATCATGTATGTTGTCACCGAGTACGGCATTGCCGATCTTTTCTGCAAACCCATCAGGGAGCGGGTAAAGGCTTTGATCGCTATTGCCCATCCGGACTTCCGTGAGCAATTGGGCAAGGAGGCCGTTGAACTGGGATTGACGGGGACGTAATTTTTACTGTTTTCACAAAAACAAGGGAGGGATTCAAGCGCTATGACTTATGAAACTATTATCTTTGAAGTCAAAGAACAGGTTGCATACATTACCCTAAATCGGCCGGAAGCATTCAACGGATTGAATATTACCGTCGGCAAGGAACTCATGCACGCAGCGATTCACTGTGACGAGAACCCCGAAATCCGGGCCGTCGTTCTAACCGGCGCGGGTAAAGCCTTCAGCGCCGGGGGAGACCTGAAATTCTTTTCCGGATATGGGGATCAGCTTCCTGTCGTTCTTAAAGAAATGACGGTATATTGCCATGCCGCCGCTTCGCGCCTAATCAGGATGGAAAAACCTCTGATTACAGCTGTAAACGGAGCGGCAGCGGGAATGGGCATGAGCTTTGCCATTTCCGGCGATATAATCCTTGCCGCCGAGTCGGCATCGTTTACCGCAGCTTATACGGCAGCAGGACTCTCACCTGACGGAGCCATGACATATCTTTTGCCAAGGATGATCGGACTATCCAGAGCGCGGGAGATGATGATGACAAACCGGCGGTTGAAATCCCAGGATGCCCTTGAATGGGGTCTGGTCAACAAAGTGCTTCCCGATGCAGATCTTCTGAAAGAAGCCGAGTTGCTGGCGAAATCCTTCGCAAATGGACCGACACGTTCTTTCGGCATTGTAAAAAAACTCCTGAATGAAAGTTTTTCGGCCACCCTGGAGACGCAAATGGAACAGGAAGCCCGTGGCATTTGCGAAGCGGCGAGAACCGGCGATGGCATCGAGGGCGTTAAGGCATTTGTGGGGAAACGACGTCCCATATTCAAAGGTAATTAAATCAACAAAATACTCCTTCGGGGGAATTCGTTGAATTCAGGATGAAGATGATACCTTTAGTGATGTGGGAAGATTTGCGATGAACGAAAACATTGCGTCAGGTGCAAAGGTGCAAGAAATTGAGATCGATTTTTTCCGCTCGGAAGACGCACCGGGAATTGCCCGGCTTTTTCGCCAGGTTTATGGGAAAGGTTATCCCATCAACATCTATTACTCCCCCAAGCGGCTGATCGAGGAGAACGCTGTCGGCCGCGTCCTGTCCTCCGTGGCCCGCACACATACCGGTGAGGTTGTAGGCCATGATGCCCTCGTTCTCCTGGACCCCGTAACCCGGCTCTACGAAAATGCCGCGGGAGCGGTTCTGCCTAGATTTCGCGGGCAGGGTGTATTCTTCCATCTTATGAAGCACAACGTCTTCGACTATGCAAAGCGTTTCGGTCTGCAGGAGATACTCGGCGAGCCCGTCTGCAACCACCTCCAGCTACAGAAGATGTGTCTTCAGCTTGGCTATCGGGAAACCGGGCTGGAAGTGGATCTAATGCCGGCAGCAGCCTATACCAAGGAGCAGAGTGCACACGGTAGGGTTTCTGTGTTACTGGGATATTTCCTTCATAAACCCATGCCGCAAACCGTTTTTCTGCCGCCGGTCTATCGAGATGAGCTGGAATACCTGTACGCCGGTATGGGGGTCGAGCGCACTTTTGCGGGAACGAAGGAAGACTTGTCGGCAAGGGAAGACAGCCAGGGGAAAATGGATGTATTCACCTCTGCACAAGTTGCACGGATGTCAATTCATCAGATCGGATCGGATTTTGATTCATTTATCTCGCAACTGGAAAACGAGGCATGTGAAAGAGGTGTGGAGATCTTCCAAGTATGGCTGCCACTCACCTCGCCATTCGCCACTGCGGCGACGGAAATCCTGCGCATACACGGCTATTTTATCGGTGGCCTGCTGCCAAACAGGTTCGGTGGAGATGGTTTGCTGATGCAGAAGGTTAAATGCGAAACAGACTGGGGGAGCATTGCTCTTCATTCTGAACGTGCAAAGAGGATTGCAGACATTGTCAGAAGCGATCAGAAAAAAATGAAATGAAAACCGTAAGTCTTACTTCTACAATGATCGTGCAGATATTTTGACGAGTATTCACCCCTTCAAAGCAGCATGGTTTGCCAACTGTAAATTTTATTGACGCTTATTCGAAAGGTGCTAGGACTTGGCAGTCTTTTTTTTCGTCAATGTAAAAGGTTGCGGCGGACTCCAAAGAAAGTCATCATTAGACATACACCAAGTCCTAAGGAAATTTGGTAGGATGGAAACCGTTTAAATTGTTTTATCGTTTGCGAACGATGTTCAAAAGCATTAGACCTCAACTTGTTTAACTGATCTCGTCGGAGGTGACTTGTGAAACCACAGGATCGCATCATCACATTTCAGGATAAACTAATCGAAGAAAACCTGGATGTCGCCCTGCTCATGTATTCCCGTAATATCCTCTATTACACAGGTACGGCGCAGCCGTCCTATCTGGCCGTACAACCTGAGAATTTTCGGCTTTTCGTGAGAAGCGGCCTTGACTTTGCCCTTCAGGAAGTCTTCATCGATAGAGGAAAAATCGAGGAAGATCGCCGCCTGGATAACATCAGTAAAAAGCTATTCTCCGACAAGAAAAGCGGACCTCAGCAGATTGGAGCTGAATTGGATGTTTGGACCGTCGAGCAATTCGAACATTTCCGGAGGGCTTTTCCCGGTGTTGATTTCGTCAATATCTCACCCTTCATTCTGGAACAGAGAAAAACCAAAGATTCCTCAGAAATCGACAAGATCAGGAAAGCATGCGAAGCGATCCACAAGGGACACGAGGCGGTACTGACGACGTTGCAGGAAGGCATTGCGGAACTGGAACTGGCAGCAGCGGTGGAAAACGCCCACCGCCTGGCCGGCCATGAAGGCATCTTCTTCATCCGGCAGCCGGATTTCTTCATGAGCCGTGGGCCCATTGCCTCCGGCCCTAACCTGCTTCGAAACAGCGGTGTCGTTTACACCATCACGGGCGTGGGACTCAGTCCCGCCGTCCCGGCCGGACCATCCCGGAGAAAAATCGAACGGGGAGACATCGTCATAGTAGATATTCCCACCCTGGTGGACGGCTATCACGCCGACCAAACAAGGACTTATTGCCTTGGCCAAGCCGCCAAACCGGCCAAGTCCATGTATGACGACCTGAAAACCATCGCGGATCATCTGATCAAACAGATCAAACCGGGGATGAAATGCAGCGATATCTACCGGATGGCTTTGGAAAAAGCAACAGCGTTGGGGCGGGAAAAACAATTCCAGAGTTTCGGCAAGGGAAAGATCTCACGCCTTATCGGCCACGGCATCGGTCTGGAACTGAATGAACCGCCCATTCCCTCTGAGTATGACCATTCCCCGGTGAAGGAAAACTTCGTGATCGCCCTGGACCTGCATATGCTGGATGAGGCACTGGGCGTCGTCAAGCTGGAAGACATGATCCTCATCGGAAAGGACGGCAACGAGATCATGACGAAAAGTCCACGTGAACTCTTTGAGATTTAAAAAACCTAACATGCAAAGGAGGACAATAAGGTGACGGCCGCTCTATTTAATAAAAATGAAGTGGGAAAAATCGGGAAAGCAGGTTCGACGTGGAGAGACGAAGTTTATTCCTGCCATAAGGAGATCAAGGAGAAATATGAGACCTTATCAGGTTTTGAAGTGAAGCCTCTTTATACACCAAAAGATCTTGACAGCTTGGATTACCTTCGTGATCTCGGTTTTCCGGGAGAGGAGCCGTATGTACGAGGGGTCCATCCGACAATGTACAGAGGCCGTACCTGGACACACCGGCAATTGGCCGGCTTCGGGCCTCCGGAAGAAACGAACAAACGGTATAAGTTCCTCCTCCACCAGGGTGCAACAGGGATAAACGGTGTCTTCGATTACCCGACCTTGCGGGGCTACGACAGCGATGACCCAGATGTTTATGCTGATGTAGGGCGTGGAGGCGTCTCAATAGATTCTATTGAAGATATGCGCATCCTCTTCGAGGGAATTCCCATTGATGAAGTCAGTGTTTCTCTCGTAACATGTCAGCCCATCTGCAACATATCGGTTCAGTCCATGTATTTTGCCAATGCCCAGAACAGAGGAGTGCCGCTGAATAAACTGGCGGGAACAAGCCAGAATGATTTTCTGATGGAAACCGCTATCACTATCGCGCCCGGTGTTACACCGCCGAAGGTCTCCTTCAGGTTGAGTTGCGACGCCATTGAATTCTGCACAAAATACGCACCGCGATGGAATCCCATCAGCTACTCGGGATACAACTACCGCGAGGCAGGATGCACGGCCCCACAGGAAGTAGCATTTATGATTGCCAACGCCGTTGCCTGCTCGGAGGAGTTGATCAGGCGGGGGTACGATATTGACGTCTTTGCGCCGAGACTGAGCTTTTTCCTTTCCGCTCATAACGACTTCTTTGAGGAAATAGCAAAGTATCGTGCGGCGCGGCGGATCTACTGCAAAATCATGAAGGAGCGCTTCGCCCCGAAAGATCCCCGCTCACTGATGTTCAGGTTTCACGTCCAGACAGCGGGAGTAGCACTGACAGCCCAGCAGCCCCTGAACAACATCGCCCGCGCCTCGTATCATGCCCTCGCGGCAGTTCTGGGCGGCGCGCAGTCCGTCCATGTCGACGCTTATGATGAAGCACTGTGCGTGCCGACAGAACTGTCCTCTCTCACGGCCTTGAGGACACAGCAGATCCTGCAGTCTGAGACCGGCGTGACCAACGTGGTTGATCCCTTAGGAGGCTCCTATTTTCTGGAATCCCTGACCAATCAAATGGAAGAAAACATCGGTAGCATCCTGGCTGAAATTGATTCGATGGGAGGCATCGTCAAAACCGTGGAGAAAGGGTGGATTCATGATGAAATATCGGCGGCCGCATATCAATATCAAATGAGGGTCGAGTCAGGAGAAATGCCCATTGTCGGCGTAAACTGTTTTCAGATCGAGAATGAAAAGCTTCCAATCGAACTTTTTCGCCTGCCGGAGACGCTTAAAATACAGAAAGCGAAACTCGAAAGAATCAAAAAAAAGAGGAATCCAGTGCAAGTGCAGAAGGCGTTAGATGCGGTTACCCGCGGATGTGAAGAGGGACGAAACCTCATGGAACTGCTCGTGGAGGGAGTAAGGGTTCATTTGACGGAAGGAGAGGTGTCACAAGCGTTGAGAAAAGTTTACGGGGTTTGGAATCCTCCCCTATTTTAAAGTGACTAAAACTTGAAAGGCGAGTAAATAATGCAAAGAAAAATTCGCATACTCATGGCCCGTCTGGGGATGGATGCCCACTGGCGGGGAAGCATCATCGTCGCACGCGCTCTTCGCGATGCAGGGATAGAAGTTATTTATGTCGGTAACCAGATGCCGTCGAACATTGTAAAGATGGCAATGCAGGAAGATGTCGATTTCATCGGTCTGAGTTCTCTATCCGGGAACCACCTCATTCTCGCTCCCAAGGTCATCAAACTGCTGCAAAAGGAGAATTCCGGCGACATAAAGGTAATCTTCGGCGGAACCGTGGCTCCCAAAGACATTCCAGTGCTGAAAAAGGCAGGCATCGCCGAAGTTTTTGGTCCCGGGACCCCCCTGAAAAAGATCGTCGAATATATATCCGCGGCAGCGACGGATCTAAAATAGTCCTGTTTATCTTTTACCTGTTATCCATAATGTGAAAGGGCGCAATTGAACATTTTGAAATAGGTAATCTGCACTCTTGGATTATCAAGCATGCTGAGGCTTTTTAGGTGCACACGAGCCCGTCTTTTTCTGTATTTTACCAAGATCAACCTTACTGACAACAAATACTTAAGGAGCCTTGGGGGAATTTATCCACCTAGGACGTCATATTTTCGACTTGGGATTAACGGGGTCGCCACCCGGTTGAATCGGGTTATCTTCCCCGGATGCCAGAGAGCCGCCAACATACGCGGGGAAAGGTGGACAAAGTTGTCCTTTTAAGTTGATATTTTTACTCGAATATTATAAAAGTCAGCTCATGATTGCCTACGAGACTACATATCCCCGTATCTACAAGGGCATGGCGCTGATTGCCGATCCGATCCACCAGTATGCCTGTTTTACTGTACCGGACGGGAGCGACTCGACGGAAAAAACGGAGAAGGATCTTATCGATTCACCCTGGCTGCAGCGGTTGCGACGGATATACCAGTTGCAGAGCGCCCGCTGGGTCTATCCGGCGGCAGAGCATACCCGGTTTCAGCATTCCTTGGGGACCATGCATGTCGCGGGGGAATTTGCCCGGTCACTTTATCCGAGTCTCCGTGAAATATGTGGAGATGTGCCCTCGGCAAGGTATGTTGAAGAGCTTTTACGCGTTGCCGGGTTGCTCCATGATGTTGGCCATGGTCCTTACGGGCATTTTTTCGACGATCATTTCCTTGATCAATACGGAATCACCCACGAGGACTTGGGGAGGCAGATCATTGTCAGCAAACTTGGAAGAATCATAAGGAAGATCAACAGAAGTCCCTCCGGACCGTTTGCGGAGGGCGAGTTACTGGACCCCCTCCAGGTAGCCTATCTCATCAAAATGCCAGGAGACAATAATGAACCGGTGCCCCCGTGGCTCCCCTTTCTGCGGCAGCTTTTTTCGGGGATCTATACGGTGGACAATCTCGACTATGTCCAGCGGGATGCTTTCATGACAAGCATTTCTCTCGATATGGTGGACATTGCCAGAATACGGTATTACTCCTTTTTTACCAATGCCGGCCTGACCCTTCATGAAGCGGGAATCTCCGCCCTGCGCCGCTTTCTGAACGCCCGGCTGACTCTATACGCCAATGTCTATTTCCATCGAACCACCCGAGCCCTGGATCTGCATCTACAGGAGATCTTTCGTGATACGATGAATATCCTCTTTCCCCGTAATCCCCTGGAGGATCTGGATGCATATGGCCAATTGGATGAATGGAGGCTGTTCGAAGCGGTTCGGCATTGGACGAATGACGAAGATCCTGTCAGGAAAAAACTTGGCAAGGAATGGCAGCGACTATACAGTAGGCAGGTGAAATGGAAGATGTCCTTTTCAACGGAGATATCCCTCGAAAGCGTTCAGAAGGGCACCCGCTTTTCCGAGGCCGGGGATTATGAAAGGCAGATCAGAAACTGTCTGCCAAGATCCCTCAGGAATTTGGCCATCCGAGTTGATCTGGCGACACAGGACCCACGGCCGATCAATCCCATGTCGCAGACGGACAAACAGGTCAATATCTTCAACCCCGCTGTGGGTCGTACCTCCCAGGAACCCCTGCGGGACATCTACCGGTTTATTCCGGCCCGGATAGTTCATTTCCGTGTCTTTACCATGACCCACGACCATGATGCCGAAGTTACTATGGCGGCGGAAAGTGTCCTGGATAACCCACGGACGACGTCGAGAACAAATATTTAATGAACCCGCTGAAAGTCACATTTACCTTCATCCCGGCGGAAGCCGAGAACCATGAAAAATTAACTGGATTCTGGCTTCCACCGGAATGACTAAAACGGTAATTTTATACTTTTTGCGAACATATCAATTTTATTGAAGGAATTTAAGCATGTTCCCACCGGAAACAACCGATATGACACTGTTTGTCCGGACCTCCGGAGAGGAGGTGGATCAGTGGAACCGACAGCGGATAGTGGATACCTTGATCCGCGAAACGGGAATTGACCTCGAAACAGCGACGGCCATCAGTAAAGATGTGGAAAAAGGCTTGTTTGCTTCCGGGGTTTCTGTTCTGACAACGTCTCTGGTCCGAGAACTAGTAGATGCAAAGCTTGTGGAGCGGGGATTGGAGAAGGCCAGGCGTATGCATTCCCGCCTCGGTTTTTCCCTGTATGATGTCGATCGCCTTATTCTGCATCAGAATAAGGAAGACGCCAACGTCCCCCATGGCCCCGAAGGAACAAATCTTGTTCTGGCGCAGGGGATCAAGCGGGAGTATGCCCTCCACAGCATCTTTCCCCAGGAAATAAGCGACGCCCATATCCTCGGTGATTTCCATATCCATGGCCTGGGATATATCGATCGGCCGTTCGCCATCTGTCAATCCCTGGAGTATCTGAAAAAATACGGTCTGAATCTTCCTCGTTCCCTTACTGTTGCCAAGCCGGCTAAACATGCGGAGGTTCTACTGGCCCATATGGTTCGTTTCGGCGCCATTCTACAGGGATATTTTGCCGGGATCATCAGCTGGAATTTCGTGAACCTGTCTTTTGCCCCTTATCTGGAGGGCATGTCAGACCGGGAAGTCCGGCAATTGGCCCAGATGCTCATCTATGAGTTTTCTCAATTAACGGCGGCCCGGGGAGGGCAGGCCATGTTTACAGACATCCATGTCTTCTGGGAGGTTCCCGAGTATCTTCGGGGTCTTCCCATGATCGGTCCGGCAGGGGAAATTACAGGGCGTACCTGCGGAGAATATGAAGGTGAATCGCAACGATTCGCCTGGGCCCTCTTCGATGTCTTCAAAAAGGGAGATGGCACGGGCAAACCTTTTATCTTTCCCAGACCCCTCGTTCATCTTACCCCTAGATTTTTTGAAACTTCCGGTCACGAAGATTTCCTTCTCCATGTCTGTGAGGCCGCTGCCGACAAGGGCAATCCCTGCTTCGTTCTGGAGAGAAGGAGTGAAGAGGATACTCTCTGTGCTTTCGGTATTCCCAGTGATCTTGATGAAATGGAAATACCATGGCAGCAGGGGCGCTATGCCGCACTCCAGAGCATCAGTATGAATCTGCCCCGTCTGGGATACCGTGCCGAAGGGGATGAAGGGCGGTTGTTTAATGGCCTCAAGGACATCATGGCCCTGGCTGCAAGGGCCCATGAGCAGAAAAGGGTCTTTCTGGAGAGGTTGCTTTCCCATGGAGACCAGGGGCCTCTGTCCGTGCTGGCGATGAATCTGGATGGATTGCCATATTTGCGCATGGATCGCGCCTCTTACCTGCTGGGAATGGTGGGGTTGAATGAGTTGGTACAGATCCACACGGGAAAGCCCATGCACGAGTCTCCAGCATCCTTTGATTTTGGGTTTAAGGTCATAGACTTTATGGAGAAACAGGCAGCGGAACTCAGCACCCGGCATGGCATCAGGATGATTCTGGACCAGCCGCACGCAGAAACAACATCTCACCGCTTTGCCCGTCTCGATCTCCGCTATTTTTCTCCCCAGGCGGGCCGCCATGTCCGGGGAAATATGACCAATGGATGTCTTTATTATACAAACTCAACTCATATCCCTGTTTCTGCGCCATTAAAACCACAGGAACTGGTCAGTATGGAGGGTCGCTTTCATCCCCTGATTAAGACTGGGGCTGCCAGTCAGTTGTGGATAGGGGAATACCAGCCTCCTGCTAGTGATTTGGCAGAATTCATCATCTGGGCCTACGGGGAAACCACCTGCCGTCAGCTAATTTTTTCCCCCGATTTTACCACCTGCCTGGATTGCGGTAAGACCACCCGCGGACTCACGGAGCTATGTGGTCACTGTTCATCGGTAAATGTGGATGGTATTGCCAAAATCACCCAGTATTACAGTCGGGTGTCGGATTGGAACAAAGGAAAGATTGCCGAACTGCAGGATCGTTTCCGCCAAGAACACTTCACCTAATTCGGATTCTAAATCAAAGCGCTATCTTCGTTGGCATCGTCATCGGCTCCTCGACATATGTAAGATACGCCTGCGTCGCCTCTTCCTCGTCGCTTTGATATCCCCATTTGATTTAGAATCCGAATAAGAGTCTCCCCTTTTTTACCTCGGGTCAAACCCTGACTGCCCTCCGTTTTATTCTTCTCCTGACCTTGACACGGGAAGAGGGGATAAATATATTAGCGCCGCTTTGAAGGCAGGGAGAAATGGAAGATCTCATAGTAAAGATATTTAAGGAGAGCAGTCAGCTCAAGGAAAGCTTTGTAAACGACAATCTCTCGATCATTGTCCGGGTTGTCAATGTTATGACCGCGGCTCTGAAGGCGGGAAACAAGGTCATGATCTTCGGGAACGGCGGCAGTGCCGCCGATGCCCAGCACCTCGCAGCGGAGTTCGTCAATCGATTCATGATCGAGAGGCCGCCGCTGCCGGCTATTTCATTGAGCACAGATACTTCCATAATAACCAGCATTGGCAACGATTATGATTTTTCCGAGATCTTCAGCAAGCAGATTCGCGCCCTCGGGCAGCCCGGAGATATCGCCTGGGGAATAAGCACCAGTGGGAGATCAAAAAATGTTTTCAAGGGGTTGGAACAGGCAAAAAAGATGGGGTTAATCACCTTGGCCCTGACGGGAAAAGATGGGGGAGATATAGCTGGCATCGCCGATTATAACCTTAATGTGGCATCCGACAGCACCCCCCGGATTCAGGAAGTGCACATCACCGTGGGGCACGTTCTCTGTCAGATGATCGATCTCAAACTCTTTCAGAGACCGGATATTAAATAAAAACAGTTACCGAAATAGTTGTGGATTAATTAATGGTGAAGAAGACAAAGAAGGATGCAAAGGATAGCATTGGCGTAGAGTCAGAAGCTAATGATCCTTTAGGGACAGAGGAGTCGAAGGCGCCGGAAGTTCAGGATGACCAAACCCTGAAACTTCAGGAAAAGGTCAAGGAAGCTGCGGAAAACTATGACAGATATCTGCGCGCCATTGCTGAACTCGACAACTATAAAAAACGGGCCGTAAAAGAAAAGGCCGATGCGATCAAATACGGCAATGAGACGCTTATCAGGGACTTACTTCCCTTGGTAGACAATATTGACCGGGCCCTGAAGCATGCAGAAACATCATGTGATTTTGAGGCCTTTAAGAAGGGATTGGCGATGCTTCATGCGCAGCTGATCTGCTCCCTGGAAAAACACGGCGTGGAGGCCATCGACTGTGCAAGCAAGGCCTTTGATCCTCATTATCATGAGGCCCTGATGCAGGTCGTAAGTACGGATCATGAGACCAATCAGGTAGTGGATGAATTGGAAAAGGGGTATCTATTGAACGGCAGGCTGCTGAGGCCTTCCAAGGTTTCAGTATGCAAGCGGCCTGATGAAGGCAATCAATGAAAATAAGTTGCAGGTCCTTAAACGGGACATAAAGGAGGAGGATTAATCATGGGAAAGATTATCGGGATTGATTTGGGAACCACTAATTCCTGTGTGGCGGTCATGGAAGGCGGCGACCCGGTTGTAATTGCAAACCAGGAAGGGAACCGGACGACCCCGTCCGTTGTAGCCTTTACGGAGAGCGGGGAAAGATTGGTTGGGCAGGTGGCCAAACGTCAGGCCATTACCAACTCGGAAAATACAGTCTATGCCGTCAAAAGGATGATCGGAAGAAAATTCAGCACCAAGGAAGTCCAGTATGACAAAGGCATCAGTTCTTACCGGATTACCGAGGCGCCCAACGGCGATGGCCAGATAACGGTACGGGGAAGGGATTACAGCCCTGCGGAAATTTCCTCGATGATCCTTGTCAAGATGAAGCAGACGGCGGATGATTATTTAGGTGAAAAGATTACCGACGCCGTGATCACCGTCCCGGCCTATTTTAATGACTCACAGCGGCAGGCGACCAAGGACGCCGGCAGAATAGCCGGTCTGAATGTCCGTAGGATTATCAATGAGCCGACGGCGGCAGCCCTGGCCTATGGTCTGGACAAGAAAAAAGAAGGCAAGATTGCCGTATTTGATCTCGGTGGCGGGACTTTTGATATCTCGATCCTCGAGATCGGCGACGGTGTCTTTGAGGTGAAGTCAACAAACGGTGACACCCATCTGGGTGGTGAGGACTTTGACCAGCGTCTGATTGATTTCCTGGCGACTGAATTCAAGAAAGATCAGGGAATTGACATCCGGAGTGACCGGATGGCCCTCCAGCGCCTCAAAGAGGCGGCGGAGAAGGCGAAGATCGAGCTTTCAACGGCCATGGAAACAGACATCAATCTTCCGTTTGTCACCGCTGACGCCTCGGGACCGAAGCACATGAATATCAAACTCACCCGGGCAAAGTTGGAGGGTCTGGTCGAGGATCTCATCGAGAAGCTGGAGGCGCCCTGTCGTACAGCCCTAAAGGACGCTAACCTGTCCTCTCAGGAGGCATATGAAGTCATCCTCGTCGGCGGTATGACCCGGATGCCTCGGGTGCAGCAGAAAGTGAAGGAAATTTTTGGTAAGGAGCCGAGTAAGGGTGTGAATCCCGATGAAGTCGTCGCTATTGGCGCAGCCATTCAAGGCGGCGTCCTGGCCGGTGATGTCAAGGATGTCCTCCTGCTGGATGTGACGCCCCTGTCTTTGGGGATCGAGACCTTGGGTGGTGTCCTGACCAAACTGATTGAGAAAAATACGACCATTCCTACCCGGAAGAGCCAGATCTTTTCGACGGCGGCGGATAATCAGCCGGCAGTGAGTATCCATGTCCTTCAGGGAGAGCGTCCCATGGCGGCGGATAACCGTACTCTGGGCAGATTTGAACTCGTCGGTATTCCCCCCGCGCCCCGGGGCTTGCCCCAGGTAGAGGTGACCTTTGACATCGATGCCAACGGTATTGTCCATGTGTCGGCAAAGGATCTGGGCACGGGGAAGGAACAGAGCATCAAGATTACCGCCTCCAGTGGTTTGTCGGAGGAAGAGATTCAGAAACTAGTCAAGGATGCCGATGCCCACGCCGAAGACGACAAACGGAAGCGTGAGCTTGTGGAGACGAGAAATCAGGCCGACGCCTTTGTTTACAGTGTGGAAAAGAATATCAAGGAATTCGGCGACAAGATCGACGCCGCGGAGAAGGCCAAGATCGAAGACGCAATGGCGAGAACCAAAAAGGCCATCGAGGGCGACGACATTGAGGCCATCAAGAAGGTCCAAGAGGAACTGACGACGGCCTCCCACAAATTGGCCGAGGCGATGTATGCTAAAACGGCAGGTGAGCAGCAGGCAGGTCAGGGTGCCGGAGCGGGGGCAGGCGCCCAGGCGGGTGCTCAGCCCGGCGGTAAAAAGGATGACGACGTTGTCGATGCCGACTTCGAAGAGGTAAAATAATACAATCACCTCCGATAAATTAATCTTCTCATATGCCCGGAAGTTTGTTATTAACTTCCGGGTTTTTCATTCATGGTGGACACATGCGTTTTCTTCTTACCAATGATGACGGGATCTACGCGAAAGGATTGGCTTCCTTATATCAGGAACTTTCCCGGGATGCCGAGTGTCTCGTTGTCGCCCCGGAGATCGAACAGAGCGCCGTCGGGCACGCCATTACCATCTTTCGGCCCCTTATGGTACGGGAGGCCCGGAAAAACGGGACCGCCCTTGGCTATGCCGTTGCGGGGACGCCGGCGGACTGCGTCAAGCTCGGTATTCGGGAATTGGCCGGGGGACCCGTCGGTCTGGTCGTCTCCGGCATCAACCGCGGAGCCAATGTCGGCATCAATGTCCTTTATTCGGGAACTGTGTCCGCGGCAACCGAAGCGGTCATTCTCGGGGTACCATCCCTGGCGATATCCCTCGATTCCCACAGGGATGCGGATTATACTTATGCTGCGCGTTTTGCCCGGAAAATGGCGGCCTTCATCCTCAGACATTCATGGAAAGATATTGCTGTAAACGTCAATATCCCCGCCCTGCCGGAAGCGGAAATCAAGGGTGTTGTCGTCGTCAAGCAAGGAAGAGCGCGATTGCTGGAGAATTTTGAAAAGCGGGTGGATCCCCGGGACAACATCTATTACTGGTTGGCCGGTGAGACCCATTTGGCCGACGACGAATCACCAGATTCTGACGCCTGCGCCCTGCGCCAGGGATACATAACAATAACTCCCATTTATTATGATCTGACCCGCCACGATGTTCTGAAGGAACTTGGCGATAAGGTAAAGGCCGATAAAGATATTTTCTGACAAAGCCAACGATAATAGCGCTTTGATCTGAAACCGGAATTAGCGGGTCAGCAGTACCGGGATGGTGCTCTTGCGAATGACCTGGGAGGTGGTGCTGCCGATGAAAAGCTCGTGCAGGCGGTTACGCCCGTATGCCCCCATGACCATGAGTTCGACAGCCCCTTCTTTGATGAATTGCAGGATCGCCCGGTCCTCCTTTCCTCCCATGACAATCACTTCGCAATCGATCTGAAACGCTTCGAGATAAGTCTCGGCCTTCTTTGAACATTTCGCGGCCCGACCCTGGTCATCCGTTACCATGAGAATAGTCAGGGGCCAGGCCATCTTGTCAGCTAAAAAAACGGCTAATTCCAGGGCATGCTGCGCAGGCGGGCTGCCATCATAAGCCAAGCCTATACTTTCAATATCCTGGTAGGACTGGGGGGTTACCATTACCGGTTTCCCGGCGTTACGGACAACAGCCTCGGCGGTGGAGCCAAGAATTCCGCCCTTGGCGATATGGAAATGTTCGCCCCGTTGGGCCAGGATGATCCAGTCGTGATTTTTTCCTTCCTCAATGATCGCTTCATTGATGATCCCGACCGCCTTAAGCGTTCCCGCCGGAATCCCTTCCTTGGTACAACGCTCCTCGAAAGTCTTCAGTATGATATCTGCCCGATCTTCGAGACCCTTTTCTATAATCGGGTATAATTCCTGGTAGGGCGGCAGACCAATGGAACCGGAGATGTCGGTAATCACTGGTCCCTGAATCAGGCGAATGTCCATAACGTGCAGGCCCGTTAGCCTTGCCTCCATGCGTTTGGCGATGTAAACGCCATAATCGATGGCCGTGTTCCCATAATCTGAACCGTCGGTGGGAATCAGGATCGTCTTAATCATTTTGGCTCCTTTCCCTGTTTGCTGAAATCTCCGAGATTTTTCATGAGATCATCTACCATTTGTTCTCTTTCCCGGACATCATGCTCGTCTTCCTCCATCTCTCCCTGGTCATCGAATTGTGATTTTTTGATTTCCAGACTGTTTTCATCATAGAAGTGAAACTTGCCGACAAGCTTACCGTTACGGTGGCTGGCTTGCTCTCTGATCCGGCCGTTCTTGTAATATGAGAGGTATTCCCCCTCCCGCTTGTCGTTCTTAAAACTTCCCTTTTCCCGGATTTGCCCGTTTTTGTAGTAGGAGACATAATTGCCCTCAAAAAGGCCGTTGCGGAAGTTTTCTTCGTCCTTGATCTGTCCATCTCGATAATAGAGCAGGTATTTGCCATGGAGCTTTCCGGCTTCGTTGTAGTATTCCTCTTCCCGGATTTGCCCGTTGTCGTAATAGCAGACATACTTGCCGACGAGGTGGTTATTCTTGAACGTTCCCTGTTCACGAAGCTGCCCGTCCCGATAGTAAGACGTCGATTCCCCGTTTTTCACGCCCCCACGGAATTGCACGCTAACCATGACCTGTCCGTTGCCGAAATAAGAGGTGTACTCCCCCTCGGGCTTACCGTTCATGATAAAGCGCCGCTCAATGACATTTTCTTTGTCATTATGCTGTATTTCTTCTTTAAGATTTCCCTTCAGGGGCATGGGTTTGATCCTTTCCACGCTTGCATATAAGTGAACGGCGGACTTGTGTCAATGCAGATTGTATGTTTCGTCTTCTTTCAACTGTGATTCCTCAGCATAAGCTCGGCAGGATGGGGATTGAGATAGATTTGACCGTCCAGGTAAGATTCCTCGAACTTCCGGACATAATGGGCCAGCATGGTCACCGGCACGATTAATGGCAGAGCACCCTGGCGGTATCTCTCAATGATTTCGAGGAGTTCCTGTTTTTCATCCTTAGTAAGGTGCTTCTTGAAATACCCCAGCATGTGCATGAGGACATTGGTCTGCTTCTTGGGGGTTGCGATCAACTTCAATCCTGCCATCAAAATCTGCCGGTATTCGGATGCCGCCCGGGAGAGAGGCATATTCTCGTGATTGGCGGTGATACGGCCCAGCAGGGTCAGGTGTTTCGTACTGTGAGACATCATGAGCAGTTTGTGATCGCGGTGGAAAATTTCGAGATCCTTGAATTTAAACTCCTTCCCCATCATGACTTGCCAGCGATGGGAGACAAAAACCCTTTCTATGAAATTTTCCCGCAGTATGGGATCGTGAAGCCGGCCGTCATCCTCGACGGGCATCAAAGGGAAACGAGCCATGAACGCCGCGGCAAAAATCCCTATTCCCTGGCGGGAAGGGATTCCTGCATCACCATATACCTTGACCGCTGTCATACCGGAACTCGGGGACTTGCTCTTGAAGATGAAGCCGCAGAGGGATTCTTTTGCAAGGGAGAGGAGTTTCTCTTCCGCCCAGGCCTTCATTCCGGCGGTGTGATCGATTCCCGATCTTGTCGTCACAAGGCGGGGTGCGACGGGATCGCCGACCAGGCGCATGGGTTCCCGGGGCACAGGCAGGCCATACTCGACCTCTGGACATACCGGGACCCACTCAAAATAACGGCCTAGGGTCTGAGTAAGATAACGGTCCCATTGATGCCCCCCGTCGTAACGGACATTCTCCCCCAAAAGACAGGCGCTGACCCCTATTTTGATCTTTTCCATCATGGAGGTCCATCCGTTTTCACAGGAATGACTGAAAGCGGCAATCCTCGACTTTTGCGACAGAGTCATTTAATGGCATCTCCGTTCCCCCTGCCGGTCCGGGAAATCCTGATTATGGTCACCGATTTCTGCTTCTGTTTTTTATTGGATCATTGTCGTTAACGATTTGATTCTATAGCACTGTTAAGCAAGAGTGCCAAGTATTTTCTAGTACGCATTCATTAAGCCCATTTGACAAATCAAGGTTTTTTTCATAACCTGTCCTTATGAATTTTCTAGAGACTTTTTCATGGTAAAGGTTTCCGTTCGAAGAACTTCCTATGCCTACGAGGAACTGCGGGAATGTTTCTTTGAGATCATGGAAGCAATTGGAGGGACTGAGATCGGCAAGGGCAGCCGGGTCCTGATCAAGCCGAATCTCCTCTCCCCGGCTCGACCGGAAGAGGCCATCCTTACCCACCCTCTGATGGTGCGGGCGGCAGCCGAGTACGTCCTGGAGCGGGGAGGACTGCCGGTTGTGGCGGATAGCCCGGCCATCGGTTCCTTCAAGCGTATACTACGGGAAGGCGTCATCGAAGAAGCTCTCAAAGGATTGGCCGTCGTCTGTAAGCCCCTGAATATATCTGTCCCGGTGGATATCGGGAAGCCTTTCGGCCTCATCGAGGTGGCGGAAGAGGCCATAACATCGGATATCGTAATCAACCTTCCGAAGTTGAAAACCCATTCCCAGATGCTTTTGACCCTGGGCGTCAAGAACCTCTTCGGGTGTGTGGTAGGTTACCGCAAACCAGAGTGGCATATGCGGACCGGTGTGGATACGGCCATGTTTGCACGGCTCCTGGTCCTGATTCATGAACGCATCCAGCCAAGGTTCACTATCCTGGACGCTGTCCTTGCCCTGGAAGGGGAAGGCCCCGGCAAAGGGGGGAAACCCAGATGGGTAGGTCTGCTCATGGGCGGCAGCAATGCCCACGGCGTAGATGCGGCGGTCTGTCGGATGCTCGGCGTCGTTCCGGAGGAGCTTTTAACTTTGAAGATCGCCGGGGAACTTAATGTCTGGGACGGGGGCCTGGAGATGGATGGAAATCTGCCGGCTATCAGGGACTATGCTCTGCCCGGTCGGGAATCCCTTGTATTCGGACCGAAGATACTGCACGGATTAATGAGGCGTCAGCTTATCCAGCGTCCAGTTGTGGAAGCGTCCCGATGTAAACTTTGTGGAGAATGCCGGCAGATCTGTCCGGCCAAGGCAATCAGTCACGATCGAAATTCCCTGAATATCGATTATGATCAGTGCATCCGATGTTATTGCTGCCTCGAAGTTTGCCCTCATGGAGCCATGCACAAACGGGAAACCATGACGGGCTGGCTGCTGAGAGGGCTGGCGGAGAAATTATTGTGAACTTTGTTATTTGACCTTTTTCATCAAGCTGCATTAATGATATAAGGGCCTTTAAATAATGACTTCTGTTTTTCTGTGGTCATGCAAAACTCACACATTATGAATATTTATGGGAGGTGAAAAATGTTCGGAACAAATATCTTATCCTGGGAACTGCCATGGAATCGAAAAACTGTCGGCGTGATACTGATGCTGGTGTTCGTGCCCAACATCCTCAGTATGGTTAATCTGACAACTCCCGGAGGGGTAAAGATTCACACCTTCCAAGTGGCCATCTTCCTAGCCGCATCGCTGTTGGGACCCTTGGGAGGGTTCCTGTCCGGCATGATCGGATCGCTCTTCTCAGCCTTGACCCTGTCGAATCCCTACCTCATGATCGGCAACGGTATCCTTGGGTTCTTTGCCGGTTGGTTTCTCCGGTGTGGTATCCGCCCCCTCTTTGCCGTCTGGATGGCCTTTTGTCTCCAGTTGCTTTGGTTGATTCCGGCAGATTACTTTCTTGCCGGCCTTTCCGCAGCCTTTATTCAAAATCTGGTGCTGATGCTCTTTCTGTCAGATACCCTCTGGGCGGTCGTCGCCGCCCGGCTGAGTGGGCCGCTAAAAAGGTGGCTCGCGTGACAAAGCCAGAGTTTAAGGACTATTCTCTCGCCATGTACTGCGGAGGGAGAAGGGTTTTTACGTCCAGTAAGCCAGGGCTCAAGCCCCTGGTGGAGTGGTTGGAGATCTACAGGGGCAAGTATCAAGGCTGTCTGCTTCATGACAAGGTCGTGGGATTGGCGGCGGCGAAACTGATTGTCTATTCGGGGCTTATTTCTGAAGTGGTCACTGGGGTTTCCTCCGCACCGGCCAGAGCTTTTCTGCTTGATCATGGAGTTCCCGTCCATGCGGCTCTGCTCGTGAATAACATTATGACCAGAGACGGCACAGCGATTTGTCCCGGGGAGGTGATTGCACTGGAAACGGATGACCGGGACGAATTCCTAATTAAAATCTACCGGATGGTCAAGGTAAACATAGACGATTTTGATGGTTGCCGAGGCCAGTGCGGTTATACCATCTGGTGCCGTGAGTGCAAGGAATCAAGAGGTCTTACAACTTGAATTACGTGGCATGGTGAGGAGTTGTTCAAGTGGAAAAACAAAGGGAAGCTGTGAGAAATCGTGAACCATCGCCGGAGATCGGTGAACTCCTTGCCCTGATCAGGACCCTCCGTTCTCCCGAGGGATGTCCCTGGGACCGCCTTCAAAAAGAAAAAGACCTCGGACGTTATCTTCTGAGTGAGGCATATGAAGTCATCGATGCCGTCATAGAAGGTTCGCCGGCAGATCTCCGGGAGGAGTTGGGGGACCTGCTCTTTCAGATCCTGTTCCTTGTCGTTCTTGCAGAGGAACAGGGACATTTCGACCTTGCCGGGGTGGTCCGGGGGATATCGGAAAAGATGATTCGCCGCCATCCCCATGTCTTTGCCGGCAAGTCGGTACGGGATGTCTCCGAGGTGAAAGCCAACTGGGAGAAAATCAAGGCGACTCAGGAACATAAGGACAAGCATGCAAGTCCACTTTTTGATGGTATATCACGTTCCCTACCCGCCCTGTCAAGGGCTCAGGACATAACCACCCGAGCCGCAAAGATCGGCTTTGACTGGGAAAGGGCAGATCAGGTCATTGAGAAGATCGAAGAAGAACTTCAGGAGTTCAAAGAAGCCGTTCGGCTAAAAAATCAGGACGGGATGGAGGAGGAGATCGGGGATCTTCTCTTTTCCGTGGTCAACCTTTCCCGGTTTGCCAATGTTCGGGCAGAAGAAGCCCTACGCCGGACAACGGGTAAATTCCTGAGACGGTTCCAATACATCGAGAAACGTTTGCAGGAAGAAGGCGTCAACCTGGAAGAGGCCACCCTTGCCGCGATGGATCGCCTCTGGGAAGAGGCGAAAAGTTGAATATTTAACTAACATTGCTGTACGGATTGACGAATTATCGCAAATATGCAAAACTCCACCTGATAATCAAGAAAATGGAGGCTCTCAAGATGAAAAATGCTTTCCTCGTTTTATTGCTTTTTATCTGCATTTACTCCCCCCTTTACGCAGCCCAATCCACCATTGTGGATGTTGAGGGCAATGCCTGCATGGGAGACGACAAATCGAGAAAACAGACGGAACAAGCGGCGATGGCTGACGCTAAACGGAATGCTGCGGAGAGGGCCGTGACCTATTTGAGAAGTGAAACGCAGGTGAAAGATCTGGCCGTTGAGAAGGATCTCATCGAAGCCTATTCCAATGCCGCGGTGAAGGTAATCCAAGAGATAGAAAAAGCCTGGTTCAAAGATGCCGCCACCGGCGAATGCTACCGGACAAAGATCAAGGCGGAGGTCGTTCCTGATGAAAAATCAATGAAAAAGGCTGCGCAGGTAAAGGACTTTGCCGACGATCCGGCGGCGCCGTTGAAAGTGAAATTATGGACTGACAAGCAGGAATATAAACAGGGTGACCGGATAAAAATTTACCTCAAAGGCAACAAACCCTTCCATGCCCGTATTCTATACAAAGATACGTCCGGTAATCTCCTTCAACTCTTACCTAATCCTTATCGCAGCGAAAATTATTTCAATGGTGGTATCATATATGAGATCCCATCGGGAAACGACCGTTTTGATCTGGAAGTCTCTCCTCCCTTCGGTCAGGAAAGTATATCGATATATACCAGTACTGCCCCGTTAGGGGATATTAATCTAGCGGCCCAGGGCGACGTTTATCGGGTGATGACAAAATCGGCGGATGTATCCCGGTTGACCAGGGGGGTGAAGATTCAGGAAAAATCAGGCGTCAGGAAAGATTCTCCCTCCGAATTTTCCGAGGAAGCCTTATCGATCAAAACCGGGCAGTAACAGTAATAATAAATTTTCCTTCCGGAGGGAAATCAGACGATTTATCTGCGATACATAAAGAAGGAGTGGTAACATGACGGAAGAAACAGCGGGAGCAGAAACAACGGAAACTGTCGGAGACAAGGCCTCTTCACCCGAGGAGGAATTTGGGGTGTTGTTTGAAAAAGAGAACAAAATGCCAGTAAGGCTAAAGCCCGGCCAAAAAATAAAGGCAACTATAATAAGTATTTCCAGTGATATGGTGTACGTTGACATGGGCGAGAAAAGCGAAGGCGTCATAGGGCTGGCCGAGTTCAAGGATGCCGATGGAAGCTGTATGGTGCAGGAAGGAGACGAGGTAGAGGCCTACTTTCTACATGTCCGGGACGGAGCAAAGAGGCTCACGACCATCAGGCACGGCTATTCAACCCTGGATATGGCCGAGATACGCGATGCCCATCAGGCGAACTTACCGGTTTCCGGAAAGGTTAAATCTGCCGTGAAAGGCGGATTTGAGGTAATGGTGGGTGGCGTCAGATGCTTTTGTCCCTTTTCCCAGATTGATTTGAAGCGAGACAAGGACAGCGAATCTTACGTCAACCAGACCTTCCCTTTCAAAGTGGTTGAATTTGAAGAAGAAAGCCAGAACGTTGTCCTTTCACGACGTGTCCTGTTTGAAGAAGAAAGGCAGACCCAGGCTGACCGCATCAAAGAGACCCTTGCCGTGGGGGCGGATCTGATTGGCACGGTTCGTTCTCTGGCGAGTTTCGGCGCCTTCGTAGATATCGGAGGAGTGGATGGTTTGATACCTATGAGCGAGATGGCCTGGGACAGGACGGAGAAAGCAGAGAATATCCTGTCTCCCGGTCAGGAGGTGAAGGTAAGGGTTATCGGTCTTGATTGGGAAAAAGGCCGCCTGACCCTGAGCCTCAAGGCCCTGCAGTCCGATCCCTGGGAGAGAGTGGCTGCTACGTACCGTCCAGGCAGCAAGGTAAAGGGGCCTGTTGTCAGGCTTACCACCTTTGGCGCCTTCGTTAATCTGGCGCCGGGGATAGACGGTTTGATCCACATCTCCAACCTTGGGGCGGGAAAGCGCATAAATCACCCCAAAGATGTGGTCGAGGTAGGTCAATTGGTGGAACCGTATGTACTTGCCGTTGATCCGGTTAAGCACAAGATTTCCCTGTCTCTTGAAGCCCCGTCAGGGGAGGTGGAGTCTTTTGTTCCCGATTCAGGAGAGGCCGTGGAGGGTCTTTCCGGCGGCTTTGGAAGCTTTGGCGAGCTGATCCATAAGCGCCTGCAAAACAAGAAAAAAAAGTAGACTTCCCCATCTCGATAAACAGGCGGCGATATAAGAAATCTGTTTCTTTTTCCCTCTGATCCCAAAAAGGCGGAACCATGAAGTTGGTCCTGGCGGCCATCCACATCAAAGCAACTCCCCGGGCCGTTCCGCTGGGCCCCGCCATGCTCGCGGCAGTAATTAGGAGGGCTTTCGGGGATGAGATCCAGACCCGCATCCTGGATCTTTTTCTGAATCAACCGGCGGTCGAGTGTGCGGACCAAATCCTCGAATTGGATCCGGACCATGTCGGGCTTTCGATCTACGTCTGGAACCGCGGTCTGGCCCTGGAGATTGCCTCGATCCTGAAACAACGGCGACCGGACCTCGTCATCTTCGCAGGAGGGGCCGAAGTCACGGCAGATCAAGGGGGTATCCTGGCCAATCCCGCAATGGATTTCGTTCTGGCGGGCGAAGGGGAGGAACTCATTGTCGAAACCTTGGGCCGTCTCCGCAAGGGTGCGACAATCCAGGAGATCGCCGCCTCCGCAAGACCGATTCCCGTGAAGGATCTCGCCACTCTGCCCTCTCCGTTTCTGGACGGCACGCTTAAGCTGGCCGACTACGGTGGCGCGCTATGGGAATTGTCCCGGGGCTGCCCCTTCACATGCGATTTCTGCTTCGAATCACGCGGCACGGCAGGCACCCGCAGGTTTCCCCTGGACCGGGTGGAAGCCGAGCTGGAGCTCTTCGCCACCAGCGGCATCGGCGAGGTCTTCGTGCTGGACCCCACCTTCAACTACCACAAGGCCAACGCGAAACATGTGCTGCGTTTCATCGCGGCGAAGGCCCCGGATATACAATTCTTCTTCGAGATCCGCAGTGAATTCATCGACCGGGAAATGGTCAAACTGTTCGCGGCCATCCGTTGCTCCCTGCAGATCGGTCTGCAGAGCGTCCACGACGAGGTGCTCCGGAACATTGGCCGCAGCTTCGATTCCGCAGATTTCGAGGCCAAGATGCTCCTTCTTCACAAGGCCGATGTCACCTACGGCTTCGACCTCATCTACGGGTTACCTGGCGACTCCCTGGAAGGCTTCCGCGCAAGCCTGGATTTCGCCATGAGCCTTGCTCCCAATCACATAGACATCTTCCGCCTCTCCGTCCTTCCGGGCACTCGCCTGGCCGAAACCGCACCTGATCTGAATTTGGAACACGAGGCGTGCAACCCCTATCATGTGATCGCCTCGCCGACCTTCAGCCGCGCGGACATGGCGCTGGCCGCGCGGGTTGCTCACGGTTGCGATGTCCTCTATAACCAAGGCAAGGCAGTGCCCTGGTTCGGCATTATCATGGAGGCCCTGGAAATATCGCCATCGGAGGTATTTGAGCGCTTCGCTACCTGGCTTGAATCCAGTCCTTCCGAGGATCTAACCCAAACCCAACGGGATTTCATTGGGTCTCTCTTCGAGGAAGGTGGCAATTCCCTGATGGGAAGCGTCGCCGCGGACATCGTCAGCTATTTCGGCTATTCAGCGGAGCTGCTGGATGCCCGACCGATGGAGTCGGACCGCCAGTATCCGCCTTCCCGTTGCGTGGCCTTCAACCATGACCCCGTAGACCTGCTGACCCAGATGCAGGCCGGAACCATCAGCCTGGAGGAACTCGTCTGCACCCTGCCGGGTAAGGCCTGCGATGCGGTTCTTTCTGCAAACGACGGAACAATCGGTATCCATTCTTGCAACCTTCCAGGTGGGTCATGTCTATGATTAAAATCCCTGGTTTGTTAAAGTCGTACGGGTTTTCGCTTCTACTGATCACTTCTGTGATCTTAGGCTGCGTCCTCGGCATCGTTTTCAAAAAAGACGCTGCCGTCCTCAAACCGTTTGGTGATGCTTTTCTGAATCTCCTCTTCACTACTATCGTGCCGCTAGTATTTTTCTCCATCTCCTCGGCGGTTGCGGGAATGTCTAACCTGAAACGCCTTGGCAAGATATTGTCATCTATGCTGGCCTTCTTCATTCTGACCGGCCTTATAGCATCTGCCATCATGGTAATCGCCATCCAGTTTTATCCGCCGGCAGCGACACTCGCTGTCGATCTGAGTGCAAAAGTGCAAATCGATCAATTCAAAACCTCCGAACAAATCGTCAAGGCCTTTACCGCTTCTGATTTCATGGAGATTCTGTCGAAGAGGAATATGCTGGCGCTGATTGTCTTTGCGATTTTGGTAGGGTTGGCCACTTCATCATGCGGTGAAAAAGGGAGAGCCTTTTCAGACTTCCTGTCTTCGGCAAATGAAGTGATGATGAAGGTCATCTCTTACATCATGTACTACGCCCCGGTCGGCCTGTGCGCTTATTTTGCCAATTTTATTGGCGTTTACGGCTCCGACCTAATGGGTTCCTATTTCAGAGCCATGCTCTTGTACTATCCAATTGCCATTCTATACTTTTTTATCGGGTTTTCGGCGTATGCCTACATCGCAGCAAAAAAGCGGGGGGTACAAACTTTCTGGAGGAACATTATTCCGCCATCATTGACGGCCCTTGCCACGGGCAGTAGCGTAGCCACGATACCTGTAAATCTTGAGGCGGCGAATAAAATAGGAATTCCCAGAGACATCAGCGAAGTGGTCATCCCAATTGGGGCAACGATTCACATGGACGGATCTTGCCTGGGAGCTGTTTTGAAGATTGCCTTTCTTTTCGGAATGTTTCATCTCGATTTCACCGGTCCTGCTACCATGCTAACGGCTGTCGGCATCGCCATACTCGCCGGCACCGTTATAACGGGAATCCCCAGTGGAGGAGTTATCGGCGATATACTGATCATCTCCCTGTATGGGTTTCCTCTGGAGGCATTTCCCCTGATATCTATGATCGGGGCCTTGATTGACCCGCCGGCAACCATGATTAACGCCATAGGCGACAATGTGGCCAGCATGGTCGTTGCCAGAGTAATCAACGGCAAGGATTGGATGAGCGATGGTGAACAGGCATGATATTGTGTATTCCTGCGTCACAAAAAAAATTACTATTGCTGGTTGAAGCAATCGTGAAGTATATTGGCAAGATCTACGCAAAGGTATGGACAAAAGGGTTTACCGCCACAAACGACTGCTATCCGGGAAAGATGTTCTTGGGGATGTACTTAGGCGAGATCGCAAGGCTGGTAGTCTTTCAGATGATGGAGCGGGGGCTGCTTTTTAGGGGGACAAGTCTGTCCGCTTTTGCTAGAGGATATGCTCTGACCCGGATACGACAGATATCGAATCTGAACTCACAAAGATTGAATTACGTTTTATGAACCATTGATCTGGGATATCGGAGGTTTGGCTGCATGGGAACGTATCGCCACAGTGAAGGGGATAACCGAACTGCATTGCGCATAATCGTGATTATTCTTTGGATAACGCTGCTCATGGTTCTCCTGGGCTGTCAGACCATGCCCATGTACCATAGCACCAAACCCACTTTCGCACTAGTCAACCCGGAAGACAGCCCTGGTGGGAAAAAAATCGCCCCCATCCTGGCGTCCCACCCCGGCCTGTCGGGGTTTTATCTTCTCGACAACGGGCTGGAGGCATTTGCCGCCCGGGCGCTCATTGTGGACGCGGCCCAGCGAACCATCGATGTCCAGTACTACATGTATCTCAATGATAATACGGGGAAACTGCTCATGGAGCGCCTCCTGCGAGCCGCTGATCGCGGGGTCCGGGTCCGGCTACTCTTAGATGATCTCAACACTGCCGGGGCTGACGAGGCCTTGGAAGCCCTGAATACTCATCACAATATCGAAGTTCGTCTCTTCAATCCTTTTCTCTATCGGGGTAGCGTCTCCCGGATATTCGACATGATAGAGGATTTTGGCCGATTGAACCGGCGGATGCACAACAAACTCATTGCCGCTGACAACATCCTGGCCATTACCGGCGGCAGGAATATCGGCGACGAATACTTCGGCGCCCGGACGGACGTAAATTTTAGCGATATCGACTTGCTGGCCGCTGGCCCCATTGTGAAGGAACTTTCCGAAGAATTTGACGTTTACTGGAACAGTGATGTCGTTTTTTCAATCAAGGCGAATCGAACCAGGGAAGACAAGGCGGATCTGCAAAAGGTCCGTCAGCACCTGGGTGCCCATCTAGAGGAGATGAAGGATTCCGAGTACATAAAGGCCATCAGGCAGACGGCGATGATCCAGGATCTTCTTGCCGGCAGACAACGCATGATATTTGCCCAGGCCAAGGCCGTCTATGACGCCCCGCAAAAAGTCGTCACCGACCGGGACAACTTGGCCAACACAACCCTGGCTGCCAAACTTAAAAAGGCAGTGCCGGAAGTTAGGACCGAGGTTATCATCTGGTCCCCCTATTTTGTCCCTGGTAAATCGGGGATGACCTTTCTGAAGAAAATTCGCAACAAAGGAGTACGTATCCGCGTGCTGACAAATTCTCTCTCAGCTACCGATGTCGCCGCCGTCCATGCCGGTTATTCCCGTTACCGAATCGACATGCTGAAGATGGGAATTGAGCTTTACGAGCTCAAAAGGCAGGTGGACAACGCCCCAGCCAAGGGCAAGAAATGGACAGCCGGGGGGAGCAGCGGGGCGAGTCTCCACGCCAAGACCTTCGTCTATGATCGCCAGACCGTCTTCATCGGGTCCATGAATCTTGACCCTCGCTCTCTCCTTCTGAATACGGAAATCGGTCTGGTTATCTACAGTGGCGACCTGGCCGGTCAGGTCGCCGATCATTTTGAAGAAGGAGTCCTTCCGGAAGTGAGTTACCGCGTTATGCTTGCGGGGGGGAAAGAGGGACAGGGAAAAGACGCACCCACCAACGGAGAGCAACTGGTCTGGATAGCGAAGGAACACGGGAATGAGGTCCGCTACATAGAAGAGCCAGAGGTCGGTTTCTGGCAGCAGGTTCAGGTAAGTATTATATCTTTATTCCCCATCGAGGGGTTGCTTTGAACTGTCTTTAGCAAATGCCTGAACTTGCTTCCGGGAGTCTTTATCGCTTTTGTTTTCCTTTTCATAGTAGATTTCTCATGTGAGGAATGATAATTGGAAACAAAACATGTAATGTCGTGGATGAAATTTTATAAAGCATTTATCCTGAGCTTCACGAGATCTGACAATTAACATCTTACAGATCACAATGAGAACGCCATGCGCCAAAAAAAGGAATACAGTGGTATCGACCGGAGAGAATTTCTGAGGGTTGGTCTGGCTGGAACGACCTCGGTTCTGTTTGGTTGGGAAGGCCTCGCCGACGCCATGCAGATCGCAGCATCTGAGTCCTTCGTTTTTCCCGCACCAGTCTACCGAGTCCTGGGTCGCACGGGATTGAAGATTACCATCGTCAGTTTCGGGGCCATGCTGACGCCTGAGCCGGAGGTGATGGCAATCGCCTTTGATCGTGGCGTCAACTATGTCGATACGGCAAGACGATACATGGGCGGCAAGAACGAGGAAATTGTTGCCAGGGCATTGAAAGGCAAACGTGACAGGGTCTATGTGGCGACGAAAATTGCTCCGGCCTCACGGTCGAAAGAGGCCATTTTTAAAGATGTTGAAACCAGCCTGAAGGCTCTGGAGACCGACTATGTCGATATCATCCAGCTCCACAACGTGACCGGCAGGGAGGATCGCATCTTTAATCCGGAGATTCGCGAGACCCTGGTCAGGCTGAAAGAGCAGGGGAAGGTTCGTTTCTTCGGAGTCACTTCGCACACGAATGAAGCAGAGGTGCTAAACGCCCTTGCGGAAGATAAAGACCGATTTTTCGACACGGCCCTCGTGAAATACAACTTCAAGAGCAGCCAAGAAACAAAAGAGGCCATCGCCAGGGCAGCCCGGGCAGACATCGGGGTCATTGCGATGAAGACGCAGGCAGGCGGTTACACAACGGGCGCACTTGGTCCCTTCAGCCCCCATCAGGCCGCCCTCAAATGGGCCCTTCAGGATAAGCATGTCACGGCTGCCATTCCCGGCATGAGGAACATCACAGAGCTTCGGGAAGATATCTCGGTCATGGGGATGCGCTTCGGCTACCTCGACAAACTGATCTTGAAACGCTATGGTACAGCCGTAGCGCCCTACTACTGCCACCTCTGCGGTCAATGTGAAGCAACATGCCCCCAGGGCACGGCCATCAGCAACATCAACCGCAGTCTGATGTATGCGGAGGCCTACAGGAGCCCTGCTCTTGCCAGATCCACCTACCGTGAAATCCCCTTGTCCCTGTCCGCCTCCGCCTGTCTGGACTGCTCGGACTGTGTGGCAAAATGCGTCAACGGACTAGATATTCCCGCAAAAATGAGGCGGGCCAGAAAATTACTGGCTTGAAGAAACTATGAACGGTCATTATCGACAATTAAGGATGCGATCCCTGTGGCGGTCTGCTTTAATTGCTTTCACGATCATGTGCGTCTTTGTGATCATTATGAGCGCGCCAGTTTTTGTTTTCGCTGCAGAGGATTCTATAAAAAATACTCTGCCCACACCCGGATTTGCTCCAGACTGGATCATGAAGGATCGGGTTACCCTCTACAACAGTGATACTCTTTTCGATCATATCAACGGCGAGGCCGAGCTCTATTTCCCCTATGGTTTCAACAGGCTCGCCACAGCCACCTATCTAAACCAAAAGGACCCCGAGGTGTGGGTTGTGGTCGATGTTTACAGGATGGGTTCTCTGCTCGATGCCTTCGGGATTTATTCCAACTACCGAAAAGCGGATGGGGCGGGGATTATGATCGGTGCCGAAGGGTTCGTCTCTTCATCTCAATTGATGTTCTATCAGGACAGGTATTTTGTGAGGATTCAGGTCACGGGAGCGACGAGTTTAGCACAGGATCTCTTTATTGCGTGCGGTCGTGCTGTCTCACGGAATCTTCCACCCAACAAAGGCCGTCCAGGAGAGCTTGAAATACTGGCGGGGATACCGGGTGTGGTGACGAAAAGCGAACGGTATCTCGCGCAAAGCCTCATAGGGTATGCCTTTTTCCGCCGAGGAATGATCGCCGACGTTATACTGGGAGGCGAACCAGTACAGGTATTTGTGGTGTTTGAGAATTCGACCGATGCGGCTCGAAAGGCCTTTGATGATTACCGTTCCTATCTGAAGACAGAAGGGAAGGAGATGAGCGTAATCAAGGCAATCGACCGGATATCCCTGACCGCTGTCGATCCTCTATATAGGGGTGTGTTTGTGGAACAGTCCGGCCCCTATCTTATCGGCGCTATCCGGATGAATGAGGCTTCTGCTGCGAAACCGATTGTTGAACAATTGCGGGAACGGCTTTTAAAACGGTAATGCTTTAAGAGCTGTGGGACCCCTGTATGATGATCAGACGCAATCTCTTCAGAACGGCTTTTCTTGTAGGATTGATCCTCCTCATGACGTCGGGTTGCGCCACAAAGATGTCTCTGGAGGAAGCAAAAAAGGTTACCATCTCCATGGCGGAATCGCCGGCCTTTATTCCTCCCCCCCGCAGAATTAACGATATTCTCTCTGTTCTGGATCAGCCCGGCCAGTTTGATTCTCAGGTAACCGAAAAATTCAAGACGAAGGCTGATGCCAAACCACCCGATACAGAAAATCTGAGGACCCTCAAAGGATTTTACAGAGACCGCGGGGGGGCCGCCTTTGAATTTAACCGCTTCAGGCAGGCCAAGGATGATCTACAGCAATCATTGGCTTACAGGATTAATGATGATTCCGATGGATTCATCAAATGCCGTCTCGGCATCATAGAACAACGCTATGGTAATTTTCAAAAAGCAATTGCATTATATAGAGAGAGTCTAACCTATCCGGCTCTAATGATCTCATCATTGGATACTCCTTCCAGCCCCATTCGAGCCTATCTGCAACTGGTCGGTCTCTATGCCGCAATCGGCGATCTGGAGGCTGCTAAAAGCGCCAGGCAGAGCGGTGTTGGATTCATTAACACAATTAGGTCCGGTCCGACAGGAGGATTCCTGAATGAGATGCAACTGCGATTGATGGATGCCTTTATTTTGGAGGCACAGGGAAACTACAAGGAAGCTGATGCAGAATATCGAAAGATCAAGAGTCTCGGATCGGGGCCGGGCCGGGTGCTCCTGGAAAAATATCCGACGTCTTTTATCTCCGTGGATATGTTCCATGCAAGGAATTTATTGAATCAGCAACGTCTGCTGGAGGCGGAAGTAGGAGCCAGAAATGTCCTGACAGCCTCTCTGGCGCACACCGGCAAGGAATCGGGGCTTACGGGGCAGGCACTTATATTACTTACCCGCATATTGCTGGTGCAGGGTCGCATGGAAGAAGCGGAACGGCTGTCGGATGCCTCCATTCGTATTCTTGAGGTTGCGGGCACCCCTGCTGATTCTCAACTCATGGGCTTTGCCAGGGTCACAAAGGGTGATATCATGGCGTCAATGGAGAATTACGTCGGCGCCATGTCCCAATACGATCGGGCCAAAGTCGGCATGAAAGAGAATCATTTTTTATATGAAAGATCCTTTACACAGGATCCCTTGATGGTTTTGTCCATGCTCATGACCGACCGCTATGACGACGCGAAAAAACTTGCGGCCCAAAACTACGCGAAATTTGCGTTACGTTTTGGTGAAAGGAACGGATTCACTGCGGAGATGCTGGCCCTCAGGGGCATGGCTGAGGAACACTTGAATCAAATATACGAAGCCGTTAAGGACCTTTCCACCGCAACCGCACTAATAATGGAACACCGAACGGAAGATGGAGAGTTTGCCAGTCACAGGAAATTGCGAAGAATAATCATTGATGACTATATCCGTTTGCTCGCGAAAATTCAGGGCACGCCCCACGAAAGGGAACTGGGAATCGATGCGGTGGCCGCATCGTTCAATCTGGCAGAAGCAAATAGAGGCCGGAGCGTCCAGGGAGCCCTCATAGCAAGCAGCGCTCGTGCCGCCGTGACAGATCCGGAACTGGCTGACCTGGTCCGCAAGGAACAGGATGCGGACAGACAGGTTCTCACCATGGAAAGCACGATTCTGAATCTTCTGGCGGCTCCGGCCGATCAGCAGGGTCCAAATGCCGTTCGTAATCTCCAAATCAGCGTCGAAAATTTGCGCCGCGCCCGGAATACCATTCAGGATGAGACCAAACGCCGCTTCCCCAGATATGCCGATTTTGTAAATCCCTCGCCCCGGTCCGTTTCTTCTATCCGGACAATACTGCGCCCCAGGGAAGCGCTGCTCTCTTTTTATACCACTAAAGATCAAACCTTTATCTGGGCCATTCCCCACGAAGGAAGCGCTAAATTTGCCGCCGTCGGCGCAGGCAGAAGCGATCTCATTCCTGTTGTGGCCAAACTGAGAAGCTCCCTGGACCCAAAACCGGGAACCCTGGGAGATATCCCCGATTTTGATGTCTCTTTGGCATATGATCTTTACTTGAAATTATTTTCTCCTGTTGAATCGGCATTAAAGAGCGCCACCGACCTGTTCATTGTCGCAAATAATCCCCTGGACCAGATTCCCCTCGCCATTCTTCCGACGGCGCCATTTAAACTTGGTCGTGAAGGGGGAGAGCTTTTTTCCCGTTACCGGCAGGCGCCCTGGTTGATACGTAAGGTCTCTATTACCATGGAGCCTTCCGTATCGGCCCTTTTCAATCTGAGGACGATGCCGACCGGTGATCCTGGTCGTAAGGCCTTTTTGGGATTCGGTGATCCCCTCTTTAGCCGGGAACAATTGGCGCTAATGAAAGCAGAGCAGAGCCGCAATAAACAGATTAAGATTCAAGAAGAGGGTCCTCTTGATAACATAACGGCAGGTCATGTTCGGGTCAGGAGTATCCGTATCACTGCGAAGGGGTCCCTTGATAATCAGAAGATCGCCTCCATTCAAACCGAAAGTCTGAACCGCCTCCCCGACACAGCAGAAGAGATCAAAACTATTGCCCAAGTATTGAATGCCGACCCGGTGGAAGATGTATTTTTACAAGAGCAAGCTTCCAAGCACCGCGTCAAAACGATGAATCTGTCGGACCGGAAGATCATTGCCTTTGCCACCCACGCCTTGGTTCCCGGTGATTTGGACGGTTTGGATCAACCTGCCCTGGCCCTATCCTCGCCCACTGTTACGGGAGACCAGGAGGATGGATTGCTGACGATGAAAGATATCATGAAGTTGAAACTGAATGCCGATTGGATTATTCTTTCAGCTTGTAATACGGGAGCCGCGAGCGGTACCGGGGCAGAGGCTCTTTCGGGACTTGGTCAGGCCTTTTTCTATGCGGGCAGCCGGGCGATCTTGGCCAGTATGTATCCTGTCGAAACGACATCGGCACGGAAACTGGTCACCGGTCTTTTCAGGCTTCAGGGCAGTGACGGTGATCTGACCCGATCACAGGCATTGAGGAAATCTATGCTGGACCTGATCGATAGGGAGACATTGAAGGATCAAATCTCAGATAAGATCGTTGCCAGTTATGCCCATCCCCTTTTCTGGGCTCCTTTTGTACTGATGGGCGATCCTGGGCCATGAATCTTCTATAGGTAATTTCCTTTGGAAACGTAACTTGGCCTATTTATAGGGAGTAAGCGAGCGGACTACGTCTCTTGCCACGTCGAGAAAATTATGGAGAACCAGAGATTGATTGTTGGTAATCCAGGCCATTTTGAGAACCGTCTCAGCTCCTCCTGCAATCGTTCTGAAGACAACCCCTTTGAAACGGGAACGCTGCATGGTGGCAGGGACTATCGCTATCCCGATCTCCGCCGCAACCAAGCCAATAATCGTGTGGAATTGTGATGCTTCAAGGACGATATGAGGACTGAAACCTTCCTTTTGACAGAGCGCAATAATGTAGTCGAAAAATCCGGGACCTCGTTGTCTCGGGATCATGATAAAAGATTCTTTTGCCAGCATGCGGAGAGGAATAGACGTTTCCCCTTTGATATAGTGATTCCGCGGCATAGCTACCATAAGTGGTTCCCTGAAAACAGGCGTTACAGACAGGCCTTCATTCTCAATCCCCTGTGGAGGGCGAAGGAAGCCCACATGAATCCTACCATCGCGGAGAGCCTCAAGCTGATTACTTGTGTTCAATTCCGCCAGGGAAAGATCAACATCCTGAAACCTCTTCCTGAACTCGCGAACTATTTGGGGGAGAAGGCTGTAATTGGCCGACCCGATATAGCCAACGGCCAGCCTCCCGATCTCCCCTTTGTCAGCACGGATAGTTCTTCGAACCGCATCTTCTGAGAGAACCATGATCTTCCTGGCTTCATCTAGAAAAACCAATCCGGCAGGGGTGATTTCAACACGACGTTTGGTACGTTTGAAGAGTCTGACGCCTATTTCTTTTTCCAGTTGCATGATCTGCTGACTGAGGGGCGGCTGGGAAATATTCAGTTTTTTCGCTGCCCGGCCGAAATGGAGCTCATCGGCGACCGCGATAAAATACCTCAGATGTCTTAATTCCATTGATTCTTTAATAATATCAAATTGAGATTAATAATATATTTTACATTCCAAGGAACCTATAATACGCCTACGGTCAAGTCAATATATACTTACAATAAATGGACATCAACATATGAAGAGGTATTATGGATTTTAGATTGTCGGAAGAACAGGAACTTATTCGGAAGAACATGCAGGAATTTGGTGAGAGGCATGTGAATTCGATCGCCGCAGAGATCGACGAGAACAGCCGCCACCCTACAGAGCTTTTCAGGAAACTCGGAGAGGATGGCTGGATGGGTATACCTATCCCCGAGCAATATGGAGGCGCCGGTTCAGATTTTTTAACGCACATTATTGCCGTAGAAGAGCTTTCCCGTTTTTGTTCATCCACAGGATTCACTCTGTCATTCCATGCCGGTATTATCGGTATGTCGCTATTAGTCTTTGGAAACGAGGAGCAGAAGAAAAAGTATCTGGTTCCGTTGGCCAAGGGCCAGCATCTGGGTTCTTTCGCATTGACAGAACCGGGAGCCGGTACGGACATCATGGCCGTCGCTACTACTGCCGTGCATCAGGGAGACGACTATGTGATCAACGGAACGAAAACTTTCGTTTCCAATGGTCCCATCGCCGACACCTACATTATTTTTGGTTGGTCAGACAAAACGGCGGGAAGGAAGGGCATGAGCGCCTTTATCGTCCCCCAGGGAACCCCGGGTTTGAATCCAGGTCAGCATTTCCAGAAAATGGGGCTCCGATCGTCTCAGACATCGGAAGTGGTCCTCAGGCATTGTCGTGTCCCGGAGGAAAATCTACTCGGAAAGGAGGGAGATGGCCTTTTCATAGCCATGACGGGATTCGACCGTGGCAGGATTGGTATTGCCGCGCAGGCCATAGGAATCCTGCAGGCGGCTTTAGATGAATCGATCAAATATTCCAAGGAGAGAATCCAGTTTGGCAAACCCATCGCACGTCAACAGGCGATCGCATGGATGATCGCCGACATAGCGACCGATCTTTCCGCTGCCCGATACCTCACTTATCTTGCCGCCTGGTTGAAGGACAATAATCAACCCTTCGGCAAAGAGGCCGCTATGGCCAAGCTTTTCGCGACGGAGGCCGCCGCAAGGCACACCGTCAAGGCTGTACAGATTCACGGTGGCTACGGATACATCAAGGGAGCGAAAGTGGAGCGACTGATGCGGGATGCCAAGATTGCTGAAATCTACGAAGGCACATCGGAAGCCCAGAGAATGGTAATATCCGGAAACATTTTACGAGGGGGGAATTGATATGCAGGATTTGCAATGTAAGAAGAGGGATGGTTTTTACTAATCTGCATAAGATGCCTTGATAAACCATCAAGGTATCATTGGTTCACAACATTTAAGGGGGTGGCCGAGATGGATAACGACGGAAGCGAAAAAAAAATCCTGGCGGTAAAGGATGCTCATGAGGGCATAACCCGGAGGGGATTTCTCGGAACACTTAGCACCGGTGTGGCGGCGACCATCCTCATGATGCCGACGTTTTCATCTGCCTTGTCCAAAGATAAAACATGGGGTTCGCCCGTTCGTCCTCCGGATGGCTCGTTAAGCACCGAGGAGACTTTTTTCGCCGAGTTCGCGAAGACCTTCACCATCGATCCCCGTGATCGCTATTTCGCAGCGGCTCAAAAAGGCTCCATGCCAACACCAATCATGAAACGCTATAAGGATGGCCTCGATCAAGTCGCCCGTGACCCGTTCCCGGTCTACCTGGAGCCGTCGGCGGAAACGAGGGAGAAGATCGCCCGCTGCTACGGAGCGAATACCGATGAGATCGCGATCGCTCGCAACACCACCGATGCGGTAGCCATGATTTTGAGTGGCATAGACTGGAAACCGGGAGATGAGCTCCTGACATCGACCATGGAATATCCTAATTGTGTTGCTACTATGCTTCGAGTTGCGACACGTTTTGGAGTCACTATCCGCGAGTTCGGCGTGCCGATGCACCCGTCCGCTACCGCTGAAGAGGTCATAGAATCGGCGCGCCGCCAGATCAAGCCAGGCAAAACGAAAGTCATCTTCTTTTCAGCTATCACCCAGTCTAACGGCCAGAAGATCCCTCCCCGCAGGATGGCCAAGTTGGCCCAGCAGTACGGATTGATCACCGTAGTTGACGGAGCTCACTATGGCGGGATGTTCGACCCGAAGCTCAATGATATCGGCGTAGATTTTTGGGGCATTTCAGGTCACAAGTGGCAATGTGGTCCCGGTGGCACCGGCATCCTTTATGCCCGCAACGGTCACCATTCCCCTAATCCTGCCCCCTTGCCTCGGTTCCACCTTGTACGGAGTGGGCAACTGGATACTCCCCTCGACGGCTCTCGTCCGACAGGTTTCGACATAGGAAATGCCCTCAGCATATATGGTTTCCCTGAATCGGCGGACTGGCGGGCGCTCGGGGATGTCTGCGAGCTGTGGGACGTGATTGGCCGGGGGCGTATTCAAAATTACATCCTTGCCCTGGCCGATTACTTGCGCCAACGCCTCATTGCACGGTTCGGCGACGGCTGCTTGCTCCAGCCCACGAAAGACCCCGAACTGAAATCAGGTATCGTGGCTTTCACACCCTTCGTCGATCAGTCCCAACGTCGGGACTTCAAGCTTGCAGTGACCTTTCAGGATCGTATGCTCAAGGAGCATCTCTTTCACGTGGGCATGGGGGGACTCGACAGCCGGGGTCTTACCAGGGCACCTTCTCTGGAAGCGACCGCTCTCTTCAGCGGTTGCATCCCCAACCGAAACTCTGTAACCAATGCACCGGAACCGACCGACATTCCCTTTCGTGCAAGCACTGGTGTTTGGCTTACCCGGCGCGACATCAATGTGTTCGTCGATGCCTGTGAGGAGACTGCGAAGAAACTCGTAATGAGGTGAACACACATATTCAAGCACCCGAATACAGCAGGATAATAAGGTCAAGTCCATAATCGGCATGAGGCAGGAAAGGTTGCGGCTCTCGACGTACACGCTCATTACCACAGACTATTTCAGGACATATAAAGAGATTCTTGACTGAGAGTTTGTATAAAGGTAAAGGAGAGGTAGACTTTGCGGAATCAAAACAAATCGGTATAAGTGTTTTAAAAGAGCATCGAGGTGCTGCGAGCAAGGGTTTTAACGGAGAAAAAGATAAATGATTAAGCATAAGTACGTATTCATGGTGGCTGCTTTATTGTTAACCATGTTTTATTTCGCACCTTACTCAATGGCCCAAAAGAAAGGATCAAATTCATTTACCAGCCCTACACTGGGTGCGAAGTTTGTCCTCATCCCAGCTGGTACTTTTATGATGGGTTCTCCCAGCGACGAACTGGGACGGGATAGCGACGAGACCCCCCAGCACCAGATAACAATCAGCCGTCCTTATTACATGCAGACAACTGAGGTGACCCAGGGACAGTGGAAGAAGGTTATGGGGAACAATCCCTCGCATTTCAGCAGTTGCGGCGACGACTGCCCCGTGGAGTATGTGTCTTGGGATGATGTACAAGGTTTCATCAAGAAGCTCAACAGTATGGAAGGGACAGATAAATACCGTTTGCCCACAGAGGCACAGTGGGAGTATGCAGCCCGGGCGGGGACGACAACGAGGTTTCACGCAGGGGTTAGCAATGATGATTTATCACGTGCCGGTTGGTTAAAAGCCAATTCCGGATCGAAGACGCACCAGGTGGGGCAGATGACATCTAACTCCTGGGGCTTGTACGACATGCACGGCAACGTCTATGAGTGGGTGCAGGACTGGTTCCATTTATATTCGGCCGACCGTTTGACGGATCCAGCAGGACCATCATCAGGCTCGAAGCGTGTGCGTCGTGGCGGCTCTTGGAACAGCATTGCCAGATACTGCCGGTCAGCGAATCGCGATTACTTCGGCCCGGGTCAACGTAGCGGTCTCCTGGGTTTTCGCCTTATCAGGACACAGTAGCCTTTTGTTTTTTACCTTTTGAAAAAAGAACGTAGGGATGAATCAAGGAGGATTTAACAATGCCTATAATCAAAGGAAGCGAGATACGGAAAGCTGATCACCCGATTGATAATATTTTTCTTGACCGCTGGTCACCGCGTGCCACATCGGGCGAAGAAATTCCAGAAGCAGAACTTATGTCCCTGTTTGAGGCGGCAAGATGGGCGCCGTCATCCAACAACAATCAACCATGGCGTATCCTGTATGCCAGACGAAATATGGAACACTGGCCACTGTTCTTCAACTTGCTTGCCGATTCAAATAAGATTTGGGCCAGGAATTCTTCCGTGCTCCTTCTCATCGTTTCGAAAAACACCTTTGACAACGGAAAGCCGTCGCGGACCCACTCCTTTGATGCCGGTGCGGCGTGGGAGAATCTGGCCCTGCAGGGGAATCTCCGTGGTTATGTTGTTCATGGGATGCAGGGGTTCGATTACGAGCTTGCCCGTTCTTCCCTCAACGTCCCTGATGGTTTCACGGTTGAGGCCATGGCAGCCATAGGCATACCAGGTAACAAGGAAGATTTGCCCGATTACCTCAAGGAGCGCGAATCACCGAACGATAGACGAAAACTAGCGGAAACTATTTTCGAAGGACCTTTGGTATCGCCTAGCCAATAATCATATAAGTATTCGTATACTAAGTACTTTGCCGAACAACGCACAGACCCTCAAACTGCACCTGGGACTGCCTATTGGTAACCAGAATTCCACCGGACAGGTCGGATCGATGTTTGACTATCATAAAGACCTTCAGCCCGACGAAATATTGGAAGTATCTCTTGCTGATTTCTTTCAGACAGAAGGCGAGCGTCAATACGGGAATCTATGGTTCTTCACCAGATGCTGAATCGCAGCCACATCATCAATTAAATGGAAAAGTAGTGAATTTCCTTTTTCAGGTATGTGCCTACAGATTCAGGGGGTCATTTGGATGTGCCTGATCCGCGGCGGTGGTGATATTTTAAGTTTTAAAGGTGGATTGCCTAATGCGGTGCGTCACCCCCGGCCAGGGATCGGACTGCCTCCAGGGCCAGATCGATTTCCTCATCTTTGTTGAAATAACTGAACCCGAAGCGGATTGTCCCCTGGGAGAAGGTCCCGATGGTCCGGTGGGCCGCGGGGGCACAGTGGAGCCCCGGCCGGCAGAGAATCCCGAAACGTTCGTCTAATTCCAGGGACGCCTCGGAGGGAGAAACGCCGGTGATGTTAAATGATACTACCGACGTCCGGTTTGCGGCGTCGGGAGGCCCATAGACGGTTATGCCGGGCAGGACAGCGAGTCCTGCGAGGAATCGCGTGGTCAGCATTTCCTCTTTGCTGCGGATGGTTTCCACTCTTTCGGTCAGGACAAAACGGACCCCAGCGCCAAGACCGGCCAGTCCTATGGTGTTAGGGGTCCCCGACTCGAATTTGTCGGGCATGAAATCTGGTTGTCCCTCAAACTCCGAGCGGCTCCCCGTGCCGCCCATCATCAAAGGCCGAAGCTGCTTTTCCAATCCCTCGCGGATATAAAGTCCCCCCGTCCCCTGAGGTCCGAAGAGGGATTTATGCCCGGAAAAGGCGAGGAGATCGATGACCATTTCGTCAACATGGATGGGCAATGACCCCGCCGTCTGTGCGGCGTCCACACAGAAAAGAATTCCATGGCGACCGGCGATTTCCCCCAGTTCAGCTATTGGCTGGATGGTTCCCGTCACGTTTGATGCATGAGTTACGACCAGTAGGCGGGTATGGGGCCGAATCGCCGCCCGGACATCCTCGGTATCCAGTCTGCCGTCGCCGGAACAGGAAACAACGGATAATTGCACCCCTTGAGATTCCAGATATCGCAACGGCCGCATGACGGAATTGTGCTCCATGCTGGAGGTAATAACATGATCCCCCGGATTGAGGATACCGGACAGGGCAATGTTTAGCGCCTCCGTGGCATTTTTTGTGAAGGCAATCCGGAGGGAATCGTCGCACCCAAAAAGCTCCGCCAAGGCCTCCCTGGTTTCCAGAATAACCCGTCCCGCATCGAGGGAGCGCTGGTGTCCGGAGCGGCCGGGACTGCCGCCGATCAGCTCATTATAATTGATCATCGCCGCCATCATCGCCGCAGGTTTGGGCCAGGAGGTGGCGGCGTTATCGAAATAGATAATCGGGTGGTTTAATTGATCAAGGGGCATGGCCTATCTCCAGGTTTCACGATCCAACGGAATCTCTCTCGCTTTTCAATCTTTACCTACAACAGTAATACCTTGTCCCATTCCACTTTCCCAAGAAGCTCCCTCTCTACATCCTGCTGCTTATCCTCGGTAATGCGCACACAGACTCCGCAGTCCGAACTGATATGGCGGGGCACGGGAATCAGCTTATGGGCGATTCTCGCGACCTTGAGGATTTTCTCCGCTTTCAGGGCATAGCTGACGGAGGGAAACAGGAATACGACGTACCTTTGTTCTTCCATCAGGGGCGGAGCAGACGGCCGGCGCCGGCCATCGTTTCGGCGATGTCGTACATGTTGGAGATATGGCCCGCCGCCACCTGATCGCCAACTTCGAAATAGTTGACACAGGTTCCACAGACCAGAATATCCACCCCGTCCTTTGCCAATTGCTGCAGATCATCGAGAACCGCCGAATCCTTTACAGCCAATTTTACCCCGGCATTGTAGCAAATGATCGTATCCGGCAGGGGTTTCAACTGGAGCAGGGTGTGGACAAAACCCCGGATCAGGATATCCCCCAGAACATCGTCACCCCGTCCCATGTGATTATCGGACAGGACGACCACGAGAGGTCCCGTTTCCTTTCCCGCAACAACGGCGCAGGATATCTCGGCGGCAATCGCCTCTGAATCTATCGGGGTCTGACTCGTCGCCCCGGTCCGCACCAGGGCAATCTCCCTGATTCCTCCCTCTTTTTCAGTTACGGAGAATCCACAGGCCATTTTTACGGCCAGGCGCCGGATATTCTCCACGGCCATGTCATTGTCAACCACTACGTTGATCTGTTCATTCTCTTCGATCGCTTTTTTCGCCATAATGACTGGCTGGGGGCAGGCCAGCCCTCGGGCGTCAATGGTTACCTGCATAGCTCATAACCTCCTCTCCTCTTGACGTATTTATCAACCATTATTCAAGTCAGATTACCCCTTCTTTAGCGCCGATCATGATCCTGTCTCATGGGTTTGTCGTTTCAGGAGCTGAGTGCATAAAACCGTTTGCACCGTTTCATCCCGCTGGTTCAAGGTTGCACAACGCAGGCGCACGGTGCCGCGATCCGGTCGCGAGGCCGACGGACGGACATCGAGGACCTCGGCGACGGCCCGCAGTGTGTCGCCAGGCCGCACCGGGTGCAACCAGCGCAGCTCATCGAAGCCGGGCGAACCCAGGTTGTTGGTCAGGACGCCGGTCATGAGGAGCAACCTGAAGGTGACGGCAACGGTGTGGATGCCGCTGGCGATAAGACCCCCATAAAGTGACTTTTTCGCCGCTTCCTGATCCATATGGAATGATTGCGGATCAAAGTGCATGGCAAAGTCAATGATGGCGCTCTCGGTCATGGTAAGGCCGGGCGACTCAATACGATCCCCGGGCTGGAAGTCGTCAAAATAGAAAGATTCCATCATATGTTCATCCCCCGTTGACATGTAATTATTGACAAAAACGCAAAAAGACCCGTTTCGTTTCTATTTATCATTCCCCCCTCCGAACGCGGCATATCGTTACAGAATGAAAGGGATAATTCTTTTCGTCCCTTCCATATATGCCGGGTAGTCCCGGAAGTGCCGTTTCAATATTCCTTCCTCATACAACATTTTAATCATCAGGTCAGCCGTAAGGATCAACCCGACAATCAAGCGTAGCAGCGTAAATTGATCAATGATAACCGCCCATATGGTCAATAAGACGGACGCATACATCGGATGCCTGATTAAACGGTAAGGTCCTTTGATGACGAGTTGGGCGCCGTCCCTTACCGTCGGGGCAATATTCAGATTTTTCCTCCCCATAACCACCATGGACCATACCCCCAAGGCAATCCCGGCAGCTTCAGCAACCATGAGCATACGGTTCGCTGCGAAAAGAGGTCCTGACGCCAGAATCAGCAGGATGCAGGCAATCTGGATGGAAACCAGTATGAAGGCTTTGATTCTGTCGGAGTTCATTGAGATTTTCATACACTCATCCGTAAAGATCTTCAATCTTAATCTACTATGGCTCAGGACATTAAATAAACGCAACTATTATCGCCTCAAAGCAAAATCAGTTGCGTTTATTTTTGCTTTATTGATAAATAATACCTATGATTATAACGAGATTAACTACAAGAGAATAAAGAGGTCAGTAAAATGCCGCCGACAAGAGATTCCAGAGAAACAGTTATGGCACGGGTTAAATCGGCCCCGGTTTTTGGGGGTGAATTGATCGTTGAAACGATGAAAAGAAAAACAAACTTCGGCAAACATCTTGATAAACAACTCAGTGATCAAGGATTTGCCGATCGCTTCAAACAAGCTGGAGAGGCTTGTGATGTCGCGTTGGAATTAGCTGCAAGGCAAGCTGAGAAAGGGCCATGATGGTTGATGCCCTGAAAAATATTAGGCTACTTCTCCTTCTGGCGCTGGTTTTATCGCTGGGGGCCTGCACTTCTGCTGTCGTCAAAAAGACGCTGGCGGGGACAGGGGGCGTCTATTACCTTGATCCCGCGCAAGGACAATTCCCCCTGTTTCCTCCCCCGCCCCTGCCCGGCTCGGCCACGGACCAGGCAGACCTTAAGGTGCTGCAGACGTGGCAAGCAAAACGGACGGCGGCGGAATGCACCCGCGCCCGCGCCGAGGCCCGCGGCAATTTCGAAAGCATGTTCGGGAACGTCAACCCTTTTCGCCGTCCTCTGCCCCCGGAAGTCGCCGCTTTTTTCAATCATGTCCATGGCGATCTGGATTATACGGTCGAGGTCGTCAAAGAGCGTTACCAACGTCCGCGACCTGCTTGGCGCTGCTGCGGGATAGAACCCTGCGTAAATATAATTGGCGGTTATTCCTATCCGAGCGGACACGCCACGAACGCCCGTTTGTTCGCCCTTATTCTGTCGGATCTGGCGCCGGAGCGACGCGTCGAGTTTATGGCGCGGGCCGACGAAGCGGCCCTGGACCGGGTCATCGGCGGGGTGCATTATCCCACGGATATTGAGGCAGGCAAAAGGCTTGGGGAGGCAATTTACGCCGAGCTACGGAAAAATCCGGCGTTTCAGAGGGACGAGAAAGCCCTGGAGAAATACATCGTAAAGAAGGATGACGGATAAAACCTTCTTCGACCCGAAGGTGGGCTCTCATTAAGGTTCGTCGAGTATCTTTCTTATTCTTCGTGTTAATTCATGCAGTTGAAAAGGTTTCTGGATAAAGTCTCGGCAACCCCTCTCCATGATGGAGCGGGCTTCACCGTTAACGCTGTAACCGCTTGCCAGCATGACCTTTACCTTGGGATTTATGCCTTTCAGGTAATCAAAAGTCTTGCCGCCGCCAATACCGGGCATGATCATATCCATGATCACCAGATCGATCTCATCCCCTCTTTCTGAATAGATGGCAAGTGCTTCCTGTCCGCTGCCTGCTGCATAAATATTATAACCAATCATCTCCAACATTTCCTTCATGACGATGATATTCATCTGTTCATCGTCGACAATCAGGATGGTTTCGGTTCCCGTGACGAGATTATGCTCCTGCTCCTTTTCTGTCTTGGGAACCTTATCGGACGCAGGAAGATAGATGTTGAAGGTTGTACCTTTCCCCTTTTCACTGTAGGCGTGAATCACACCTTTATGGTTTTTGATAATCCCATAGGTAGAGGCAAGACCCAGTCCTGTTCCGGCGCCCTTGGCCTTGGTCGTAAAAAAAGGCTCGAAGATCCGATCCAGAACCTCTTTTTCCATACCCACGCCCTCGTCGGTTACCGAGATTTTGATATATTCCCCCTCCCGAATTCCAATCGGTTTCAGCTCATTTTCCTGAAAGGCGACATTACGGGTTTCCAGGTAGAGGTTACCCCCTTCCGTCATGGCCTGGGCGGCGTTAATGAACAGATTGAGAAATACCTGGTCCATCTGTCCCCGGTCAATATCCACATTCCAGAGTGGTTCTTCAAAGTGCCTGTGTATCCAGATTTCCTTACACGTTCTTGAGAACATCGCGGCGCTCTTTTCAAGAAAGGCGTTGAAATTGGTCGTTTGGACATCGTATTTGCCACCCTGTGCAAATCCCAGCAATTGACGCGTCAGATCTGCACCTCTTTTGATATAAATTTCCATGTTCTCGAGTTTGTTGCGGTGCGGGTGATCCGCTGACAGCTCATAGAGGAGCAGGGAAATGAACCCCTGGATGCCCATGAGGATATTGTTGAAATCATGGGCCATACCGCTGGACATAACGCCGATGGCCTCCATTTTTTGCGACTGAAGCAGCTGTTCCTGGAGTTTTTTCCTTTCCTCCTCAGTCTCTTTGAGGTGTGTCCTGTCCATGGCGACCGCCAGGATCCGGGAACAGTTGCCCTTAGTTTCAATGAGGGGCACCTTATAGGTAGAGAGCCAATGAATGGATCCATCCGCATGGGTTATTTTTTCTTCAGCAATATATTTTGCCTTCCTGCTTTGCATGACCTCCTGATCGTCGTTCAGAAAACTCTCAAACTCATCAGCGGGGATATGCAACTCAGCATCTGTTCTACCTATTATCTTCTCCACTGTTGTTCCGTAGGCATCGGCAACAGCCACATTAACCAGTTCATAGCGACCTTCGGCGTCCCTGACGCCGATTAAGGCGGGAACGGCGTCAATAATCTGCCTCAGGAATCGCTGCTCCGCTTTAATCCTCTCTTCCGCTTTTTTGTAGCGGGTGATTTCATATTGAAAGATGGCGATCTGGATGAGTTTTCCTTCTTTGTCGAAGATGGGATGGATGTCGTTATAGAAATTACGGTCATTAATTACCCTCTCAAATCTGGAAGATCGACCCGTTTCTTTGACTTTTTGCAGGTGGTCTGTCCAGACTGACACCCATTCCGGGGGCAGACAGCTGTAGAAATTGTCCCCCACGAGTTCCCGGACTCCTTTCTCCATGGCCTTCGCCACAAATTTGTTTGCGGCCAGGATATTGCCTTCCTTATCCATCAGCAGGGCGGCGTTGTGCATTGCGTCGATCAAGGCGCGGTTGACGGCCAGGCTCTCATACCACTTCTCCTGGATGTCGATCCGCTGGGAAATATCGCGGGCAGTTATTACAATCCCGTGGATGGAGGGATTAGCGAGGAGATTCTGACCGATGGTTTCCAAATGCACCCATTCCCCATCGGCCCTCCGGAAGCGAAAGATCGTCGGTATGCCGATGTTGACTGACAAGACCACCTCTTTAAATGCTTCTTTCACAAGGGGCAGATCGTCGGGATGAATAAGGGTAAAAGGATTCTTACCGACAAGAAATTGCTCCTGATAACCAAGGACCTTAACTGCCGAAGGGGTTGAATAGGTGATGAGTCCCTGATCATCGAGAATAAAAATCATATCGGAAAGATTCTGGAGAATCGCGTGGAAATGTTGTTCCCTTTCCTCAAGAACCTGCACCCGATGACGAAGGGACGCCAGTTCCCCACTATGCTTATCGATGTTTACCGGATCATCCATAGATTAAGAGGCCTTTGTTTTCTGATTCTACTATCGGGTGAAAACGCCACAAACTTTAGTAACAATAACAGTAAGGCAGAACAGAAAGATATTGATGCTTTCCGATTATTCGATGTCAAAATCAAAATAGGTATCCGGAAAGGGTTCGTCTTTCAGAGTATAATGCCACCATTCTTTATCATAATTGACGAAGCCATGCTTTTCCATGATGGTTTTCAGCAGGGCCCGGTGGAGCCGTGGCGATGACCCGATGGTCTTATCCAGAGTATGGGCCTTTTCATCGAAACAGTCAAAGCCGGTGCCCATATCTATCCCGTTGTCGCGGAAACGCTTCTCCCGGGTGAAATAACAGGCCCGAAGGTTTTTGTGGGGCATGTATCTTTCCTGGGGCGCAGCAGGGATCGTTACGATCGTCAGGTCGATGGTACTGCCCCGGCTGTGTCCTGATTTCTCGGCGATATAGCCGTCCTTGAACAGGTTTTTCTTATCCACTTTGGGATAGAATTCAGCCTTTGTCTGGGTGTCTCCCATAGCGGCTGCCCAGCGGACAAAGTGGTTCACCGCCTTCTGGGGGCGGTAACAGTCATATATCTTGAGGGTCAGGCCGGATGCGATTAGATCCCTCTGCACGCCTGCCAAGGCCTGGGCAGCCTTACGGGTAAGATAGCATTTAGGCGCCTTATATCCGTCTACCCTTGTACCTACGAAATTATGGGGTGTGTAATAACGGATATCCATAATTACGGCGGGAAGGACGGCACGGATTTCCGTAAATTCGGCAGGGATGGAAATTGCCCCCCCAATGGCCGTCCCGGGATTAAAAAGCAAAGACAGGCACCAGGCGACTAAGACACATTTTCCAATCATGGTTTGGGACATTCGGGATCTCCTGAAATCACGTTCAAGGCAAAATATTCACAACAGGTAGGCATGCATCACAAAGGAGGAGGGAAACGACCGTCCCTGGGACGAATACCAACGGTGCTGGGGATTTTGCACAGCCTAAAAAAAATGGCAAGCTTTTTTCCAGATAGACGGTGGTTGACAATGGCAGTATGAAGACGTGTTTAATTCATAATTCTGCCATCGCGCTACTTACTGTTGACACCGGGGGCGGTTTTCCATATATAAGAAGCGAAGATAGTTCACCCCGAGGAATCTCAGATGGACAAATGGACTTTCGGCGTCACCATGCTTGTAGTCGGCATGGGTGGGACCATGCTGACTCTTGGTATCATGAGCGTGATCATTGCGCTGCTAAAAAAGGTATTCCCATATAAAAAAGAAGCGGAGGAAAAGTCATGATCGCAATGGCTTCGTTCAGACAATCCGCAACCAATCTAACTTTATGAGCATTATTAACGCGCCATAGAAATCTTGCCGTCAGTTGGCAGGACATTAAGGTAAAAAGACATGTTAGAGGCCTTTGCCAACGGATTCTCCGGTCTGCTCGCCGGTTTTTCGCACCTGCAGCTAACCAATGTGGTGATGATTGTCGTCGGCTGCACCCTCCTCTACCTGGGCATCAAAAAGGATTTTGAACCTCTGCTCCTGGTCCCCATCGGCTTTGGATGTATTCTGGTAAATATCCCACTGGCGGATCTGATGGAACCCCACGGTTTCCTCAGAACCATCTACGATGCCGGCATCATGACGGAACTCTTTCCCCTCCTGATCTTTGTCGGCATCGGGGCCATGACCGATTTCAGCCCGGTCCTGGAGAATCCGGTGACACTCCTTCTGGGCGCCGCCGGTCAGTTCGGAATCTTTCTCACTCTAGGCCTTGCTCTCGCCCTGGGATTCAATGAAATGGACTCTGTCGCCATCGGCGTCATCGGTGCTTGCGATGGTCCCACGGCAATCTATGTAACCTCACAGTATGCTCCCCATCTTTTAGGTGCCGTATCGGTCGCCGCTTATTCCTATATGTCCCTCGTTCCCATTATCCAGCCGCCGATCATGAGAGCCCTGACCACCGAAAAAGAACGAATTGTGGTTATGAAGGCGACAAGAAAATCCGTATCCAGAACGACGCGCATCCTTTTCCCTGTGATTATCACTATCATCGGTGGTATCATCGCCCCCAAGGGCCTGCCGCTCTTAGGCACGATCATGCTTGGCAATCTCATGCGGGAATGCGGAACTGTGGAAAGACTGACGAAAGCCTCGGCCAATGAAATCGCTAATGTCGTCACCCTGCTTCTGGGCATTTCCATCGGTGCTACAATGGACGGCAAGATTTTCCTCCAGACCCAAACACTGATTGTTCTTGCCCTGGGATTTATTGCCATTTGCCTGGATACGGCCTGCGGGGTCCTCCTTGGCAAGGTTCTCTATGTCACAACCAAAGGTAAAATTAACCCCCTAATTGGAGCGGCGGGCATCTCTGCCTTTCCCATGTCCGCCCGGGTAGTCATGAAGGAGGGGCAGAAATACAACAAGAAAAATTATCTCCTTATGCATGCCATGGGGGCCAATGCCGCCGGACAGATCGGCTCGGTGATCGCCGCCGCCGTAATGCTTTCGGTATTAAAGGGGATGGGGATCATTTAATAGCAGGGAGGACGATAGCATGAAGATTGAACTGACATCACCCATACCGGGAAAAATCATGAAAGTCCTCGTCGGTGTGGGAGACGCGGTCAATGAAGACGACGAGGTCATGAAGATCGAATCCATGAAGATGGAAAATCCCATCTACGCCCCGGCGACTGGAACGATCATAGCGGTATGCGCTAAGGAAAACAACGAGGTCGAAGTTGATGACTTGCTCCTTGTCATCGAAGAAGCATGCTGAAACCATAAGACAAAATCCTGTGGCCCAATCATGGCGAGACTGAGGTTTTCTTCAAAGAATTTCGTAAGTGAAACTTAGCGGCGAACGGTCACCATGACCAAGGTATCGCCCACGTCCACCGCATCACCCGGTTCCACAAGAATATCGGCTACCTTCCCATCAACTTCGCAAATTATATGGGTATGCATCTTCATTGCTTCCAGATCCACCAAGGCATCCCCCACCATCACCTCGTCACCCACTTCCACAAGAATATCCGTTACTTTTCCTTTGATGGAAGACTTGACGACCCCCTCCTTCTTGAGTTCATCGATTTCCTGGGCTGTCAGGGTGCGCTTATACATCCACCACCCTGCCTGGCGATCCTTTTTTTGATCCTCTTCCGATCGTCCTTCCATCCCCTCATGAGGCGCCAGCATTAGTTTATAGAGGGCATCGTCAAAAACATAGTGATCTGCATCGGGATACTTGAAAAGATCTGGATGGGTCTCCAGATAACCGGTATCGAATTTTCTGCCTTGAAAATCGGGTTCGTCGCATATGGCCAGGTACAGGGGAATCGTCGTTTTCGGCCAGACGATATTGAAATCCTTCAGCGCTCGCTGGAGGCGTTTTATCGTCTGGTCCCATTCATATCCCCAGACAATTAGTTTGGCCAGCAGGGAATCGTAAACGGATGGGACAAAATAGCCTTTATAAGCATTTCCGTCCACACGGATCCCCGGCCCTCCCGGGGGATTGTAAATCTCGATGAGCTTGCCCCCCTCGGGCATAAAGTTGTTTTTCGGATCCTCGGCATTAATGCGAACCTCAATGGCAATACCGTTGAGGCGGACATCCTCCTGGCGAATCTGTAGGGGCCTGCCTTCGGCGATACGAATCTGCTCCTGAACAAGGTCTTCGCCAGTAATCATCTCCGTAACTGTGTGTTCCACCTGCAGGCGGGTGTTTACCTCCATGAACCAGAACTCATTAGTCCGGGAATCGACAAGAAACTCGACGGTTCCCGCATTGACATATTTCGCTGCCCGGGCCGCCTTGACCGCCGCCTGCTGGATGGCATCGATAACAATTTCGGGAAGATCCGCGGGCGCGATCTCCAGCAATTTTTGATGACGCCTCTGAATCGAACAATCCCTGGTCCCCAGATGCACGACATGACCATATTGATCGGCCAGGATCTGAACCTCGACATGGCGGGGGGATTCGATATATTTTTCGGCGTAAATGCGGTCATCGCGGAAGGCAGCCAGGGCCTCCGCCCGAGCCGAAGAAATATTGAGTTTTAATTCCTGATCGTTGTTGACCCTTCTCACCCCCCGACCGCCGCCACCCGCCGTCGCCTTGAGGATAATGGGATAACCTACCTTTTTAGCAAAGGCCGTCGCCTCACTTAAACCCTCCGGTCCCACGGGCAGGCTTTCCGTCCCCGCAACCACTGGAATTCCCGCCTTCACCATCATCTCCCGGGCCAAAACCTTATTTCCCAGATCGCGAATGACGGCAGGGGGAGGTCCGATAAAAATGATCCCTTCCCGCAGGCAGGCCTCTGCAAAAGCAGCATTTTCCGATAAAAAACCGTATCCGGGGTGAATTGCATCGGATCCCGTATTCACGGCCGCCTGAATGATCCTTTCAATATCAAGGTATCCCCGGTTCGGTTCAATCCCTATTTGAATGACCCGGTCGGCAAAACGATGGAAATAGGCGTCACTGTCAGGCTTTTCGTAGACGGCAATGGCTTCGATATTCATGTCCCGGACCGTCCGGATGATCCGGAGGGCGATCTCGCCCCGGTTGGCAATCAATATACGTTGGATCTTCTTCATGGCAGTATACTTCCTCAGATAATCATTTAAGGCGATGTTGCATAACCCAGATTCCTTATGCTGTCAACAAACTCTCCAAGAGATAAATCAAAGGAACGACAACCGGGCATTTCCTGAACAAAATCCTGACCACCGTTCAAACGTGGAGAAGACAAAACATTTGATAATATTCATAAATGCTGATAGACTTTCCCTCAAGCGGGAGATGAAAGTATCATGCAGAGGCGCTTCTCAACAAAGGATGGCTTGCCGCCGGAAAGGGGGTACATGGAATGAGCAATAGTCTACCAGGGTCGAGAGGGTCTGTCGAGAAAGTTCACATTATCGGCGCCGGGGCCGTCGGGGCTGCCTACGCGAGTATTTTCTACGATATGGACCCGAGCTGTGTTTCCTTTATTGCCGGGGATGAGCGTTTTGAACGACTCCACAGGGAAGGGGTCCTCGTCAACGGGAAGACCTATCCCATACCGGTGCTGAACAGTAACGAGCCCTTCCCCACCGCTGATCTGCTTATAGTTACGGTAAAGCATCATCATCTTGATCAGGCCATCGGGGAGATGAAAAACGGCGTCGGACCCAATACGATCATTATTTCTTTGATGAACGGCATCGACAGTGAAGAGCGCATCGGCGCCATCTATGGTGAAGAGAATATCCTTTACGCCACTGTGGTGGGTATCGACGCCCTGCGGGAGGGAAATAGCGTAATCTATACCACCCAGGGAAAGATCTTTTTTGGGGAAAAGCGGAACAATGTCCTTTCCGATCGGGTCCGGCGGGTCGTGGATATTTTCAACAGAGCCGGGATTATTCACGAGATACCAGCCGACATGATCCGTATTCTCTGGTGGAAATTCATGATCAATGTAGGCATCAATCAGGCATCGGCGGCACTTAGGGGACCCTATGGCGTTTTTCAGACATCCATCGAGGCCCAGCAACTCATGGAGGCATCCATGCGGGAGGTCATCACCTTGGCGCGGGCACTGGCCATTGACCTTTCCGATCAGGATATTGAAAAATGGTATAAGGTCCTCGCGAGCCTCAGCCCCACCGGGAAAACCTCGATGCTCCAGGACGTGGAGGCAGGTAGAAAAACGGAAGTGGAGATGCTGGCAGGAAAAATCATTGAATTGGGCAGGCGGCATGGAGTCCCGACACCTGTAAATGAACAGCTAATGGATACGATCAAAAAGATTGAAGCCATGTGCCGAGTGAAATAAAAACCGGCCACCACTCCTCGGAAAATGGCGTTACGTTTTACTAATACCCATTGGAGCTATTCTTTTTCCTTTTGTTCTTCTTCCTTCCCGGCGGCATCCGAAACGATCGGGAGCGGGGGATCTTCCCCTATTTCCTCTTTAACTTCATCCACGGGCCCCGGCTCCATTTTTACTTCCCTTGCAGGTCCAGGCTCCTTTTTGACTTCATCAACAGGCCCCATCTCCTTAATCCATAGTGGATGCCGGTGTCGGGCATAATCGAGGCGAACGGTTCCGGTGAAGATCCCCCGGATCATGGGCTGGTTTGGCTTCAGCAGGATCGCGCCGATATGGGACACAAAGGCCATGATAAAGATCATGAAGAAGACATTGTGGACCCACGTCGCCCATAGGACCAGGGTCAGGGACATATCCGGGGCATATAGGTTCTTGTAAGTCTTGACGAGTCCCGATAGAATGAGCATGGCGATAATAAACGCCATCCCTACATAGGCCAGGCGCTGTTCCGGCAGGTACTTATGAAAGGGCGGCTCCTCCCCTTTGCCAAAGAAGCTCTTCATGACCTCGATGGAGGCCTTAAAATCGCCCCGCCGGGGAATCATTCCCCCTTCGCCCAGGATACCATGATATAGAAGATGAAAAACTGCGGCGGCGATGAAGACCACCGAGGCGGCGTAATGAATGTACAGGGACGTTATGAAATCTCCTGACCAGGACAACCCGGGAAGAGAGGTGATGTAATAACGGTTGGCCATGGGCAGCTCAAATATCCCCGTAACCAGCAGCAGCAGACCGGACAGGGCAATGGCCCAATGCTCGACAAGCTCAATGAGATCGTGACGGATAACAAGCCCCCCGTCATTTATTATCTTGTCACTCACGGCTCCCCTCCTTTCACCCGGTCTTTCCTCCGGGAAAGGGCCATAAAGGCCCCGGCCACCCCGACGACAATGCCATAGAGCGGCGCCTGGAGAACGGCTTTCCCCATTTTATGAGTTTTGGCCATCCGTCTTTCTTCGGGACCCATGTCTGGTTTTCCAGGTTGTTTTTTCATCGTCCCGTTGAGGGCGGCAAAAGAAACGGGGGACACATACAGGGTTGCCGTACCACCGTTCTCCTTCTTCCCATAAATAAAGCCTTTCATCGCCCTGGCCCGTTCTTCCGCAAGGGCATAGATTTCCTTGCGGTCACCGATGAGCATGGCCTGTTGCGGACAGGCTTCAATGCAACCTGGAAGCTTTCCTCCCTCCAGGCGGTCATTACAGAGATCGCACTTGTACATGACGCCGTTGCCGGCCAAAGACGGCAGGATGTGCAGGTAAATCCCTACACCTGACTGGCGCTGGGGAATCTCCCAAGGACAGACGGTCTTGCATTTGGCTCCACCGAAACAGAGCTCCTGGTCTATAACCACGGCCCCGTTTTCATATTTATGATTCGCTGAAAAGGGACAGATCGTGGCGCAGGCCGGATTATCGCAGTGCATGCACCGTCGGGGCACAAAAACAATTCGCTTTTGCCCTCCTTCATCTATCTCGGCCTGGTGGACATAAATAAAGTTATAGGGGGTCAGGCGGTTGAAAACCTCCCGCTTTCTCGACCAGTCCTCAATAGTCTTCCGAGGCCATGGTTCCGCTATGGGTTCGTGTATCTTCGGGATTTTGTCCCTGTTGATGGTCTTGCACGCCCCCACGCAGGCCGGTATATCCTTCCCCGGACATCCATCGCACCGGCTCAGATCGATGAGGGTCGCCAGGCGCTTCTGGCCAGCGGCAAATCCCTTCCTCGGAATGGCAAGACCGGCGCCCGCGGCGGCAACACCTGTCGATACCTTGAGGAACGCCCGCCGGTTCAATCCGGTTTTCTTATCTACACTCATAATAAAGTCCTTCCTTAAGCAAGATCGACATAACGGGTCAGAGCCTTCTGAAAATCCGCCATTGCCTGCTCCGGATTCTGGATGGATTTCTGAATAGGCATTAAAAAGACACCTGTCAAGACCTTTTTCATTGACCTTTTCCTTGGTGAAACCCTTGACAAGATGAGGATCGTGATTATATTGGCAGCGTAATTTTATTTCTAAGATTTCAATAATTTATTCAGAGAGCAATCAAATTAATTTTTCTATGGGAGGTATGGCCTATGAAGTTTAGACCGCTGCACGATCAAGTATTGGTTATCCGGGAGGAAAGCGAACAGAAATCCGCCGGGGGCATCATCATCCCCGATACGGCAAAGGAAAAACCCCAAAAGGGTAAGCTCGTGGCCGTCGGTCCGGGGAGGATGGATCGGGAAGGAAAGCGTATCCCGTTGGAAGTCAAGGCAGGGGATCGCGTTTTGTTTGGCCGCTATGGGGGCACGGAAATCAAGATCGATGGTGTGGAACATCTCATGATGAGAGCAGACGACATCTTCGGCGTTTTGGAATCATAACAGGAGGGAATAAAAAATATGGCAGCAAAAGAGATTAAATACGATAGCGTAGCTCGGGAAAGAATTTTGAGGGGCGTAGATGTCCTGGCGAATGCCGTAAAAGTCACCCTGGGACCCAAAGGGCGTAACGTTCTGATCGAGAAGAAGTGGGGGGGCCCAACGATTACTAAAGACGGCGTCACCGTCGCCAAGGAGATCGAACTGGAAGACAAGTTTGAAAACATGGGTGCCCAGATGGTTAAAGAAGTAGCCTCCCGGACCTCAGATCTGGCCGGCGACGGCACCACGACCGCTACCATTCTTGCCCAGGCCATCTACCGGGAAGGATCGAAGCTCGTGGCGGCAGGGATGAACCCCATGTCCCTGAAACGGGGCGTGGACAAGGCGGTGGTTCTCGTCACAGAAGAACTGAAGAAGATGTCCAAAGCCGTCAAGGACAAGAAAGAGATCACCCAGGTCGGCGCCATCTCGGCAAACAGCGATTTCAGCATCGGCGAGATCATCTCCGAAGCCATGGATAAGGTCGGCAAGGAAGGCGTCATCACCGTTCAAGATGCGAAAGGCATGGAAACCACCCTTGACATCGTGGAAGGCATGCAGTTCGACCGGGGGTACATCTCTCCCTATTTCATTACCAATCCGGACAAAATGGAAGTCCGCCTCGAAGAACCCTATATCCTCCTCAACGAAAAGAAGATCAGCACGATGCAGGATATGATCCCCATCCTGGAACAGGTAGCCAAGACGGGAAGACCGCTGCTCATCATCGCCGAGGACCTGGAAGGGGAAGCCATGGCGACCCTCGTGGTCAATAAACTGCGGGGCACCATCAAATGCGCGGCCGTCAAAGCCCCTGGCTTCGGAGACCGCCGCAAGGCCATGCTGGAAGACATCGCCATCCTGACAGGGGGCAAAGTGGTTTCCGATGATATCGGCTTGAAACTGGAAAACCTGACCCTCGCTGACCTTGGACAGTGCAAACAGGTCACCATCGACAAGGACAACTCCACTATCGTAGATGGGGCTGGCAAGAGCGCCGACATCCAGGCCCGGGTCAAGCAGATCCGTGCCCAGATGGAGGATACGAGTTCCGATTATGACAAGGAGAAACTGCAGGAACGTCTGGCCAAGATCGTGGGCGGAGTAGCCATAATTAAGGTCGGGGCGGCAACGGAAATGGAAATGAAGGAAAAGAAGGCCCGGGTGGAAGACGCCCTCAATGCTACCAGAGCGGCCGTGGAAGAAGGCATCGTTCCCGGCGGCGGTGTGGCCCTTATCCGCAGCCTGAAAGCGCTGGAAAAAGCAAGTCTTCCCGAAGATGAGCATTACGGCCTCAACATAGTGAAACGGGCGCTTGAAGAACCCCTGCGCCAGATTGCCAACAACGCTGGTTTCGAAGGTTCAATTGTTGTGGAAAAGGTAAAAGCCGGTAAGGGCGATTATGGTTTCGACGCCGATAAGGGAGAATATTGCAATATGATCAAGGCCGGCATTATCGATCCCACAAAGGTGACCCGTCTGGCCCTCCTGAACGCGACATCTGTTTCGTCCCTCCTGCTGACTACCGAGGCGATGGTCGCTGAGGCTCCCAAGAAAAGGGCCCCGCAGATGTTGATGCCTCCTCCCGGCGGTATGGGTGGCATGGGTGGTGGTATGGGCGGTATGGGCGGTGGTATGGACGATTACGACTATTGATAATTCATGTCGGATTGGTTTCAGAAGAATAACGAGCCAACGGCGAAGTTATTAAGATCATCCGACTAAAGGCGATTCGGAGTCGCCCATCTGCAACGGATCAAAACGGCTGGAGATTTTATTCTCCAGCCGTTTTTTATTACAACTCCAAGAACAGTCAGAGATCATAAAGCTGGAAGGACAGCTTTGTCCTTGACATGACCCGGTCCTTTCTTTATAAAATTCGTGAAATCTTTAAAGGTGAGGGGTGATGATAATGGCTACAGACAGTGTCGTCTTTCTGGAAGTAATCGAGTGGTTTGATGAATCTGGTAAACAAATGGTGCAAAGAATTCCCCAAGAGGGCTCCGGCGAAATCAAGTGGGGGGCCCAATTAACCGTCCGGGAAAGCCAGGCGGCCGTATTCTTTTATAAAGGCAAGGCCTGCGACGCCTTCGGCCCGGGACGTCATACCCTGAAAACGGCAAACATTCCTGTTTTAACCAAAATCCTCAGCCTGCCCTGGGGCATGACCAGTCCCCTACGAGCGGAGGTCTATTTCGCCAATCTGAAAATCTTTACAAACCTGACTTGGGGAACAAGGGATCCCGTTGCCTTTCGCGACGCGGAGCTGGGTCTGATCCGTCTGCGGGCCTTCGGGGTATTCAATATTCAGATTCTGCAACCGATCCTGTTTATCAACAGTCTCGTTGGCACTCAGGGCGTCTATACCACGGAAGCAATATCTGAATACCTAAATCGCGTCATCGTTTCCCGGTTCAATGACTTCATGGGGGAAAAAATTGACACGATCTTCAATCTTCCCGCCCGTTACAATGAACTCTCCGACGGCCTTAAAGATATGTTAACAAAAGATTTCAACCAGTTTGGCCTTGGTTTGACGTCATTGTATATCAACTCCATAACCCCGCCTCCGGAGGTACAGAAGGCCATCGACGACAAAAGCAAGCTGGGCGTCTTCGATGATCTCAATAAACTACTGAAAATGAAGGCCGCCATGGCTCTGGAAAACGCCTCCCTGAATCAGGGAGAAACGGGGGCCGCTATGGGCATGGGCATGGGATTCATGATGCCCGCCATGTTCGCCGATGCCTTCCGGCCTCCGTCACCGGCTCAGTCGGCAGCGCCCACCATCGAGGTCTTCCATTGTCCGGACTGCCGGCAGACAATCCCCAAAGAGGCCAAATTCTGTCCAAGTTGCGGTCATCAGCTCCTTGTGTTCCAACAATGCCCGCATTGCGGACAAAACCTGCCCGCCACGGCCATATTTTGCATCCAGTGCGGCAAACAGGTGGAACAAAAACCTCAACCAAAGAAATGCCTGAAGTGCGGAACGGAAAGCCTCTCTAACTCCATGTTCTGCAACCAATGTGGTGAACGGATCTAACTGGCAGATTCAGCATCAATGCCCCCAGTGTGGGGGGCCCGTAATCATGGAGGAAACAGACCGCCTGCTGGACTGCACCTTCTGCCGGACTCGTTTGTTTATTGTTTCCACCGGTCCTTTGCACTACTATATTCCCGCTGCTGCCGCGGATGACCTCATCTATATGCCCTACTGGCGGATCCGTGGCCTCGCCTACACGATCAAACCCCTGGAGACCACAAACCGCTATATCGATACGAACCTCAAGGCCCTTCCCCTCAAAGATCTGGTTCCTTCTTTGGGTGTGCGCCCACAGGCCATGAAGCTGAGATTTCTCTCCCCGGATACGCCGGGCCAGTTCCTCCGGCCGGCGCTGAAGGCGCAGCAGGTCATTCTCCAGAGCGCTCCGGCGCCTGGCGCCCAATCCCACGACGTATTCATCGGCGACACCGTCAGCCTCATCTACACCCCCATGATCTTGAAAAACAATGCCTTACATGACGCCTTCGCTCAGAGACCGGTCGTGCCCTGGACGGCCGACGACAGCAAAATGTACCCCGTCCTGACCCCATCAGAACGGGACCATACCAGGTTTATCGCCACCCTTTGTCCCCACTGCGGTCAGGATCTGCAGGGGGCAAAGGATACCCTGTTGATGACGTGCAAGAACTGCCAATCCATGTGGACCTGTGAGGGAACATCTCTTCAGAATATTCCGTTTGCCGTCATGGAGGGTTCGGGAACCCCTCTTCATTATTTGCCCTTCTGGCGCATGAAGCTCCGGTTCGACGGGATTCCCCTGGCCTCGCTTGCCGATCTGGTCCGTATCGCCAACCTTCCCAAGCCCGTCACACCAGACATGGAAGATAAGCAGGTCTTCTTCTGGGCCCCGGCATTCAAGATCAATCCCGCCCTCTTTCTGAGATGGGCGCGGCAGACTACCATTTTCCAGCCCGATGGAGATTACCTGGAAACGGTTCCTACCCAACCCATTTATCCGGCAACCCTGCCTCTTAAAGAAGCGGTGGAAAGCGTCTTCATTACCCTGGGCAGCATTGTAACAGATAAGCGGATGTTTTTCGCAAATCTCGGTCGCATGCAAATGAATCTTGAAGACTCCCTCCTGGTTTATCAACCTTTTGTTGAAAAAGGACGGGAATTGATTCATGAAAAAATGAAGGTTGTCATGGACAGGAACGCCCTGACCTTTGGCGCTTTAATGTAAAATAACAAATGGAGGACCCATGAGCAAGATCATCGCCTTATGCAATCAGAAGGGCGGCGTCGGGAAAACAACGTGCACCCTGAATATCGCCGCTGGAATGGAAAAAATCGGGAAAAAGGTCCTTCTCATCGATCTCGACCCCCAGGCGCATCTCACTTATTGCCTGGGAATACAGGCCCATGAGCTTACGCAGACCATCTACGATGTCTTCAAGGGAAACCGCCGGATCGATGATGTCGTTCTTCAGATAGACGGAATCGCAGTGATTCCTTCCTCTCTCGATCTTGCGGGGCTGGAAATGGAGCTGGCCGGGGTTCCAGGTCGTGAGTTTCTCCTACGGGAAGCCCTTAGCCAAACGAATGGCTATGACTTTATCCTCGTTGATTGCCCGCCATCCCTCGGCATCCTGACCCTCAACGCCCTCACCGCCGCCCAAGAGATTTACATACCCTTACAGACCGAATTTCTGGCCCTCAAGGGGATGAGCAAGCTGATCGAGACGATAGATACGGTCAAGAAGAGACTCAACAAAGACCTGGAGATTACGGGGATCATCGGCACCCGTTACGACGCTCGGAGAAAGCTTAACAAGGGAATCATCGAAACCATCAGCGAACGCTTCGGCGGCAAACTTTTCCAGACGATCATTCGGGAAAATATCAGTCTCGCCGAGGCCCCCGGCTACGGCCAGACGATATTCGCCTATGCCCCGAAGAGCTACGGCGCCGAGGATTATCTCGCCCTGGCAGTCGAAATCGTGGCACGGGAACAGCCATTCCGTCCCGCTTCCGGGAGGAAGCGTCGAAAGGCTTAAAAAGTATCAAGAGTGATGATATTGCAAAACGCCCCGTTATCCAAGAATGCTTTTATCAAGGACAATATATGTGGCTTTTCACTAATAAAGGATTCCTGTCTATTATTCAGGACTTCCGCGACCCGGATACACTTATCGTCCGCTCCCGTTTTCCCGATCATATCCAGAATATCTTTCCCGGAGCCAAGGTTACAAAGACAACCAGCCGGGATTACTTATATCGGACCTTGCTTCCTCGGGGGGAAGTTGTGGACGTGATAAAAAAGTATACAGAGGAAATGAACTATACGAACTTCAAGGATTCGGTGGATGAACCGATCTACCACCGGGCCTGTTCCGAAGTATGGGGTATCATGCGCCGGCATCAGAATTGAAGATGCTTTTCAGCGTTGTCCTTATCTGATCTATGGAAACTGGTTTAACCCATGCCGCTTTAAATCCATAGGCTCCACAGTGGGACATGACCGGGTCATCGGTGTATCCACTGCATATAATGGCTATGACTGCGGGATCGACATCAAGCAACCGCTGGATAGTCTCCTGCCCCCCCCAACCGCCCCGGACGGTCAAATCCAGAACGACCAAGTCATATGGTCTTCCCGAAGCCATGGCCTCGCGATACATCTCCACCGCTTTGGCGCCCTCAATGCAGGTTGTTATGCCATACCCGAGGAAAGACATTGTCTCCTCCATGAAGGACCGAATCAATGCCTCATCGTCCATCACAAGGATGCGTTTGACAGATGCTTCGGGCCGTCCTGAAATCGGGGACTCGTCTTCGCCATTCATCTTGGCCTGCGTAACCTCCCCATATACCGGCAGATAAATGCTAACTGATGTTCCTTTGCCAACCTGCGATTGTACAGTGATATCACCACCGTGCTTTTTAACGATAGAATAGCTGATTGAGAGCCCCAACCCTGTTCCTTTCAGAGACCCCATGTCTTTGGTCGTAAAGTAGGGGTCGAAGATTTTTTTCAGATATTCCTTGGTAATGCCTTTACCATGATCGGAAATCGTGATTTTCGTAAAAGGTTGCTCTTTCTGCCCCGTTCCTTCCCTGCTTCGGTAATGGACATTCTCCCCCTTGACCGAAATCGTCCCTCCTGGCTGAGAGGCCTCCACAGCATTCATGATAATATTACCGATTGCCTGCCTGATCTGCGCCTCATCCACCCTGACCGGATGGAGATATTTTGCCAGATAATAACGGCACTGGATATTGGATCCGCTAAGGATCAATTTCACGGATTCGCGAACCGCATCTCTAATATCTATGGGTTTCATCAGGGGATCGCCACCCCGGGAAAAGGTAAGTAGACGCCGGGCAAGCTCCTTGGCACGCATACAGGATTCTTCCGCCTTACTTAGACTTCTTTCAACGACCATCTCTTGCCGGACGTTTAATTTGGCAAGTCCGATATAACCTAAAATGCCCATCAAGAGATTATTGAAATCGTGGGCAACACCTCCCGCCAGGGTCCCTATGGATTCGAGTTTCTGGGACTTGATCATTTCTTCCTGGAGCTTCTTTGTTTCCGAAATATCCCGCAGAATTCCCCGGTAGCCACCAAAGCGGCCTTCTTTGATGTAGAAAGGATTCCCGCTGACTTCCACGTCCACATGAGCGCCCCGTTTATGAACAATTATCCCCTCGACAGCAGTAAAGGAAACATGATCGTCTAACAAATTGAGAAAGCTTCCTTTGAGTTTTTCCATATCCTTAGCCCATGCGAATTCATACGGCATTCTACCAATTATTTCGTGTTGCTCGTATCCCATCAGTTTCTCGATTCCTGGACTTATATAAGTAAAGCGGCCCGTAGCGTCGATCTCCCAAACGCTTTCGTTTATGCTCTCTACGAGATCCTGGTAACTTTTTCTGCTTTCATCGAGGGCATCCTCCGCACGCTTTTGCTCGGTAATATCCAGCACCATCCCGTTGAAAACAACCTCCCCCGGGCGCTGCTCGGGAATGGAAACACCACGGACATATTTCTCTTCCCCTGTCGGCGTAATAAATCTGCCCTCGTATTCCCAACCGCTGATGGTGAGTGCTGCATGGTGAATCGATTCCACAAATCTTGACCTGTCCTCCTCAGGGATACAAGCCGACACCCGTTCAAATACATCCGGCAGATTGTTGTCCACTCCCAAAACATCAATGGATCTTTCTGATATGAAGTAAAATCCCATGTCGCCATCCAGTCTCACGAAAAACTGATAGATGACACCGGGCAGTTTGTTGGCCAGGTTTTTCAGGCGCTGTTTGCGTTCCCGCAGTGCCACCTCCATGCGCTTGCGCTCGGTGATGTTTCTCAAGAACGCATTTATGATGCCTTTCCCTTCACGACTAACGACTTTCTCGCTGACTTCCACGTGTATCAATGACCCGTCCTTGCAAATGTTTTCCCGTTCGAAAACATTTTTTCCATCCTTTAGAAGCTCATAGAGCTCCACACTTACCGGGTCATGCAAATCCTTGTCGATCTTTGCGAGATTGGCGCCGACAAGTTCATCCCGCTTGTAGCCCACCATCCGGCATGCATTGTCGTTTACATCAATAATATTACCATCGAAATCATGGACATAGATCGCCTCGTTGGTGTTTTCCACGATTGTTCGGTATCGTTCCTCACTCCGTCGCAGGGCCTCTTCGGTATGTTTTCGTTCCGTGACATCCAGGCAGGTTCCGAAGCTGCCTGCAAATCGACCGCCACTGTCATAGAGTGGCCGGGGAGAGATAAGAAGACACAGGGGGCGACCATCCTTGGATTTGACGGTTATTTCATAACGATGGAAGCCCCCCCTGGATCGCTGCGAAAATGCCGATTGAAATATGCCGAGATTCTCCGGATCAAGGAAGGCAGATACAGGGCGGCCGCAAATCTCATCCTGCTTATAACCAGTCATTTCACAGAAGCGCTGATTGACAAAGATCGGAATACCATATTCATTAAAGGTGATGAAACCTTCATTCATGGTATCCAACAGGAGTCGCCACTGCTCTTCTTTATCCCTTAGGAATTCCTCAGATTTGCCGTAACCGGTGATATCCGTCAACATCGATATCACTGTTCCGTCTGTAACGGTTATCATGTTGAATTCTATGGATTTCGACTTTCCATCTTTGCAGGTGACTTGAAATATCTTTTCGGCAATTATCTGCTGAGTCTGATACTTTACCCAGACGTACAGCGCCTTGCGCCGGTATTCCTTATCCGGATAGGCCTTTTGAAACCATTTCTTCTCCCTATCAATATCGGGGAGGGTATAACCGGTCAATTTGACGAAAGCGGGATTGACATAGGTGAAGAATCCATCTTTCCGGATCACAGAGATACCAAGGGGAAACTGATCAAAAATCATGGCATAGAGTCCATCGGGAATGATCGGAATCGCCTCGGAACGGATCGTGTCCTCGCCCCCGCCTTTCCTCAGTTCAAGCTGGGACCGCAGGGATGCCACTTCCTCGATCAATTGCTGTTTTGTCTTGTATTTGTCTTGCATAAAAGGTTGAATGCCTTACCCCTTTTTCCCGTCGGATTCCCAACTGAGATGAGGAAGAAGCGCCCTTCCGCCATCAAGTGGCGAAAGGGCGTCCCTGACTTACGATCAATCCGTTATTTTTTAATAGAAGTTTTTACCAAACAAAAGCCGGCTCATACCGGTCAGATCGGCCCACTTCATAGGACCGCCCTTGTCCGCCGGAAAACCGACTCCCCAGATCATGCCGACGTCAATCATCCGCACGTTATCGACAACCTTCCGGTCCAGGAGATCTTTACCAGTCTTTACCATCGCTTCGAGAAGGCCTTCCTGGATATGCTCCATTGTCAACTCCCGGGCATCTTTCCTAGCGATCAGGGGTAGAATATCCGGATCGACGCTACCGTCTTTCAGAAAGAATCCTTTCCCGGATTTCTTCAATCCCATGCGCCCTGCTTCGACAACATTGGCCAGGGTCTCCTGACGGATCCCCATACCTTTAAATATCTTGTAAGGCACATCGATACCGACTTCATCGGTCAGGCGGATGGGGCCGACGGGCATGCCGAAGGATGTCATGGCGCGATCGACCTTTTCGATGGCGTTGCCCTCCTCGACATACTTGAACGTCTCAAGGAGCATGGGAAACAGGAGGGCGTTCACGACGAACCCTGCGTTGTCCCGGCAGACAATGGGGCGTTTCTTGATGGCGGCGGCAAAGTTCAGGAGATCGTCCACTGTCTCCTGACTTGTCTGATCACCTCTAATAACCTCTACAAGCTGCATCAGCCAGACGGGGGAAAAGAAATGGAGGCCCCCGAAACGCTCCGGTTTCGTCACCAGACCGGCCATGGACTTGATGGCTAGGGAAGAGGTGTTACTCGCCACAATACAATCCCCAGGAATAACCTGGCAGAGTTCCTCATACACCTGCTGCTTGAGCTTGAGATCTTCAAAGACCGCCTCAACGACTATATCCACATCCTTGAATTCCGCGCCGTATTCCGTAGTGGTAATGATGAGTTTCATGTAATCGTCCACGGCGCCCTTGAGACGTTTCTTCTCCGCCATTCCGTCGAGGATCTTCCGGACAAAGGCCTTCCCCGGCTCCAGGGCCTCGGGAATGTCCTTCACGACCACGGGAACCTGCATATTCCGGATAATATCGATGACGATCCCCCGGCCCATGGTCCCAAAACCCAGGACGGCGGCCTTCTTAAGAGATTTAGGTGCGAATCCTTTGGTCATCATCGCCTTGGGCTTGTCCGTCAGTGTCTTGATGAAGAAGGTGTTGATGCTCCCCTTGGCCTCGTTGGACATGACAACATCAACAAAGTTCGCCTTTTCGAGCTCCAGTCCTTCCGCCAGGGAAACCTTGAGGCCTTCCTGAATGGATTTCAGGGCCAGCATGGGGGCAGGCAGGACACGTCCCCGGGTCACCTTGAGAACTGCCTGACGGGCCATTTCGACAATCTCGTCCAGCTGGGAAAAATCGTGTTCCGGTCTTTTCAGATTGGCCGTTCCGGCAATCATCTCCCCGATAAAAGCCTTGGCGGCCCCAAGAAGATCGGTGTCCGCAGTAATTAGACGGTCGATGATCCCCAGATCGAAGGCCTTCGCCGCCGGCAGCATAGTCCCCTTCAGTATTAGTTCGATGGCAGGATACCCGATAAGTCTGGGCAGACGCTGGGTGCCGCCGCCGCCGGGAAAGAGGCCGACATTGCATTCGGGAAGACCGATGAGGGTCGTTTTCCCCTCTTTGGCGATGCGGGCCGTACATGCCAGGGCGAATTCGAGACCGCCGCCGAGGCAGTGGCCATGAATGGCAGCCAAAATTGGCAGATTCATATCGTTTAATTTACGGAACGCGCCGTGGAAAAGTTCGAGGACTTCCCGCACCTCATCCGGTTTCACGAGGTCGGCGATCATCTTGAGATTCGCCCCGGCAAAGAAGTTATCGGGCTTCCCGGAAATGAAGATGATTCCTTTCAGGGCTTTCTCCTTCTCAAGTTCCCCCATAAGTTCGGCAAAACTCGTAAAAGCCGCCTCCGTCCAAGTGTTCATGGCCTCACCGGCAACGTCGAAGGTCGCCACGCCAATGCCGTCCTCCACTTTCAATTGGAATACCTTACTCATAAAATACCTCCGTTAATTATACTGTTAATTGCCGTACTGCTCATCGATCCAGTGCTGATATTCTCCGGAGCGGACCCGGTCGGACCAGTCACGGTTGTTTGCATACCATTCAATCGTTTTCCTGAGACCCGTGGCAAAAGATTCCCGGGGCTGCCAGCCAAGGGCTTTCTGAAGCTTGGAAAAATCAATAGCGTAGCGGCGGTCGTGTCCGGGGCGGTCTTTCACATAAATAATCAGATCCTGCCGGGATTTGCCGTTCTCCCGGGGCCGGATTTCGTCCAGGATTGCCAGGATCATGTTGATGATGACGATATTCTCAATCTCCGAGGCGCCGCCGACATTGTAGGTCTCTCCTCTTTTGCCTTTTTTCATGATCGTCCAGATGGCCTCACAATGATCCGTCACATAGAGCCAGTCCCGGACATTCTTGCCATCACCGTAAATGGGGAGGGGCTTTTCTTCCAGGGCATTCAAGACCATAAGGGGAATGAGCTTTTCCGGAAACTGGTACGCTCCGTAGTTATTGGAACAATTTGACAGGGTCGTCGGCAGGCCGAAGGTTTCATGGTAGGCGCGAACCAGGTGGTCGGAGGCTGCTTTCGATGCCGAATAGGGGCTGTTGGGCCGATAGGGCGTCTCTTCGGTAAAGAGTCCTTCCGGTCCGAGGCTGCCATAGACTTCATCGGTGCTGATGTGATGAAATATCTGAAAGGCGTCCCCCAGGCCGCGGGCGATTTCAAGAAGATTGAAGGTACCTATGATGTTGCTGAAGATGAAGCTGTCGGGCCGTTTGATGGAACGGTCCACATGGGACTCGGCGGCAAAATGACAGATCCCGTCGATTCCATATTCGGCAAAGATCTTTTTCATGGCCTCAAGATCGCAGATGTCGGCCCGGACAAAGACATACCGGCCGGGCCAGGTTTTGGCCACACCCTTGAGGTTCTCCGGATTCCCGGCATAGGTAAGGCTATCGACATTAATGATTCGCCCTTTGAAATCGCTCTGTTCCAGCAGATACCGGATGAAGTTGCTGCCGATAAATCCACAGCCACCGGTCACCATAAGGTTTTCAATTTTCATATTCACACCAATTTCCTTATTATTTAGCGACAGAACACGGTCTTACTTTAAGAATCCCTGAATAATCCGGTTGACGGCCTCGTCGTAGGTCAGCCCCAGACTCATCAGTTTCATTAGCTGATCGCTGGCGATCTTGCCGATGGAGGCTTCATGGGTAAGGGCCGCGTCGGGGTGACGGGCCTTCAGAGACGGCACCGTCTCGTTCCGGCCGTTGTCCATGATGATGGCGTCACACTCGATGTGACCGAAACAGGGAGCCAGGGCCTCCATCGTGGCATAGAAATCCTGTTCCGAGTCCCCCTTGATTACGGAACGGGAGATCATATTGGCCCGGCTGCCGGCCCCCGCCAGGATTATGGTATTGGCGGAGATAGCCTTCTGGTTCCCTTCCGTCAGGACCCGTTCGGTAATGAGAAGCAGGCTGTCCGGTCCCAGGGTCGCTTCGTTGGTGCGGTTCGCCTCGTCCACCCCGCCGATCTGGGTCAGCTCCATCTCCGCCGTCGATCCTGCTTCCAGAAAGACCTTTGTTGTCGGATTCAGGGTGCGCCGGCCCTGACCGGGACCACTGGCATAGTGTTTTTCCACATACTTCACCTTCGCCCCTTTGCCGACCCGAAACTCGTGAATCCCTGCGTGACCCTCCGGTTCCAGGCTGCCGCAATGAATGCCGCAACCGGCGATAATGGTCACGTCGGCCCCTTCCCCGATGATGAAATTGTTATAAACGACATCGTAGAGACCCGCCTGGCTGAGGATAACGGGAATATGCACGGATTCATTGATGGTCCCCGGCTTGATGGTAACGATAATCCCCGAACCGTCGGCGTTCGACTCGATGTTGATATTGGCCGAAACTTCCCGCTTCAGCAGCTTGCCGTTCTTGCGGATATTGAAGGCTCCTTTGGGCAGCCCCTCGAGATCCGCAACCGTCTTCAACAGGTCCTTATCGATAGCATCCAACATCTTTATCACCTAAACATTTTCGGTAATTGCACACACTCAGGTCATTCAGTATGGGCAGGGCGCCCTTCAGGTCCCCCTTATATACAAGTTTGCCCTCGCTGATCATGAGGACAATGTCCGCTGCTTCAAGGAAGGCCCGGTTATGGCTGACGACCACCGTCGTCGTTCCGTGTTCTTTCTGTTCCCGCTTGAGGAGCCGGACCATCGGCTGAATCGTCCATAGATCGATGCCCGTATCGGGTTCGTCATAGATGGCAAGCTTGGGATTCCTGGCGATAGTAGTGGCTAATTCGATCTTTTTGATTTCTCCCCCGGAAAGTTTCGCATCCACGGGATTATCGAGGAAGGAGAGGGAACAGATACCGACCCGCCGCAGCAGCGCCAGGAGCATCTCCTCGTCGTCCGTTCCCGCCGCCATAGACAGGAGGTCACGGAAGGTGATGCCCTTGAAACGGGCAGGTTGCTGAAAACTATAGGCAATTCCTTCCCTGGCCCGCTCCGTGATGGATAAGGAGGAAATCTCTTTCCCCTGAAAACTGATCGACCCTGAACTAACCGGGTTGATACCCATGATTAGTTTGGCCAGAGTCGTCTTGCCGCTTCCGTTAGGGCCGGTGATACTGTAGAATTTACCCTTTTCGAAGGTATAATTCATCCCGTCAATGATATTCCGGCCGGACACGGAAAAATAAAGATCCTTAAGTTCTAGCATCAATCACACCTCCTCTGATGCAAATCATCTGGAAACAGATTCGAAACCGGTACCCGTATGATGGAAATTGCCTTTTATGTCAAATCATTTGTGGCTGTCATTGATCAACTTTTTGCGAGCTTATCAAATGTAAGTGCGTCCTCCCAGGTAGTGTTTATGATAATAGGCATTAGACAGAGAATCTATACGGATCTTTTTGCCTTTTCCCGGAGCGTGGATAAAACGGCCTTCGCCGATATATACCCCGACATGGGAAACCTTGCTTCCCTTCGCCGTAGCAAAAAAGACGAGATCCCCCTTAAGGAGCTCATCTTTAGCGACATCCTCCCCCGTTCCGAATTGTTCCCCCGATGTCCGGGGCAAATCGATGCCGCTTAGCTGATAGACCGTCATGGTCAGCCCGCTGCAATCGAAGCCTGCCTCCGGGGAGGTCCCCCCCCACAGATAGGGAACGCCGATAAAGCTCTGCGCGGCCTTGACAATCTCGTTGCGGAGGTAATCACCCCCTAGGGTCTCGACTTTGGAGACGGCATACTCCTCCGGGGCGACAATATAATATTCGTCAATAATCGCTAATATTTTCAGGGCTTCCGCCTGATTGAGGGCGCTTTCCCGGGCGGCAAAATTCCCGATCCGAACCTTGTATAGTCCTGTTTTGGCAGCGAAATAGGTGGCATCCAGACCTTTGTCCTTCAGGACTTCGGTTAAGCGGGCGGCGTTTTCCGGCTGGGAAAAGGCGCCCGCCTGGATGGTATAGCCCATCCGGGGCAGGGCTTTTTTAACATTTGCCTGCCGTACTTTCTTGATCTGCGCCGGCTTGGCCTTGTACGGGGATGTGTAGGCCTTCCGGCTTGAGCATCCCATTCCCAGGAAAATACTAACGAGACTCAGGACAATGAGCTGAAAGGTGCTTCGCCCCCTCATGGCAATGCGCTCACCAGCAGGCCCTTCAGGTAGCGCCCTTCACTGTGGGCAAGACTTGTCGGATGATCCGGGGCGGCCGCAAGCTTCTTCAGCAGTCGCAGGGTCTTGCCCGCATCCCGGGCGGCGCCGAGGATGATCTTTTCAAAAAGGGCTTCATCGATGGCGTTGGAACAGGAAAAGGTCGCCAACATCCCTCCCGTCGCCAGGTGCCGGAAGGCCTGAAGGTTGATATCCTTGTATCCCCGGGCGGCGTGTTGAACCTCCCGGCGACTTTTCGCAAAGGCCGGGGGGTCCAGGATAATCAGATCGAATGACTCTTCCGTTTTCCGCAGATACTGGAAGACATCCCCCTTTAGGACCGGATGGTCCTCCACGGAAAAACCGTTCATCTCCAGATGATGCCGCGCCGCAATGTTTGCCGGTTCCGAAGAATCGACGGAGACCACCCGTTTCGCCCCGCCCCGGGCGGCGTAAACTGAAAAGGCACCGGTGTAGGAAAAACAGTTCAGGACCGACAACCCATGGCTGAGCGATCCGATCTGACTGCGGTTATCCCGTTGATCAAGAAAAAATCCCGTTTTCTGGCCGGTGCGGATGTCCACCTCAAAAGCGAGGCCATTTTCCCGGATAGAAATCGATTCCGGGGCTTCCTCCCCCCAAACCCAGCCGGTGCGATCCGTAAGTCCTTCCAGTTTCCGGGCCGGACCGTCGCTCCGCTCCAGAATGCCAAGGGGGCGATATTCATCAACCAGGGCTTCGATCACCGCCTCCCGGCGCCTTTCCATACCTGCGGTACTTGTGACCATAACGAGATAATCTCCGTAGCGGTCCACCACCAGACCGGGCATACCGTCTCCTTCGGCGTTGATTACTCGAAAAGCTGTCGCATCCGAGGCCATGATTCTATCTCTTAGGGCGGCCGCATTACGGAGCTGACGTTGCCAGAATCCCTGATCGACCGTCGCGGCGACGTCCCTGGTCAGCATCCGGAAGGCAATATCCGATTGGGTATTGTAGAAACCAAGGGCCAGGGGTTGCCCCTCCGTCGTTGTCGCCAGAACGATCTCTCCCGGCTCGGGGTGGCCCTTTATTTTAGCGACGGCCCCGGAAAAAAGCCAGGGGTGCCCCCCGATGAGAGACCTTTCACGGCCCTCCTTCAATATTAATTGCGGATAGTCAGCCACTTATATCTCCTGTTTTCACTCTATGGTACATCCCTGCGAACCTCCTCAATCAGCGTTACGGACAAAGCGCGAATTGCAATTTATTCAATGCGCTGAATAATTTTACTCACAACATTACGTGCCAGAAAGTAAGTTTACTGACCAGTTTATCGTAGGTTTCTCCTGCAACATCTCGATATCTCAATAATTATGATTTATAATGTTGCATACTTCTCATAATCAGTCAACATTGACGTAAGGAACGCATTGCCTCAAATTAAATGGACATTTCCATTGAAATGCAGAGGAGTTTGTGTCTGCCATCAAATCTTTCCTTAGCTATCTACCTTCACTGCCCGATAGCAATCCTTGTTAATATTTCAAATAGTAGAAACAAAAAGACTGGAGATTTGGTTCTCCAGCCTTTTTGTACTTAGCAATGGGTGGGGATGGGGTTAATGCCGATAACTGATCGCAGCCGATGACACCTCACTTCCGGGCGTACTGCGCCTCGATCTGCTCCATGTATTTATCCATTACCACCCGTCGTTTGAGCTTCATTGTCTGAGTCAACATGCCGTTCTCCAGGGTGAAGTTATCCTTCAGGAAAATAAACTTCTTGGGAATTTCATAGCCGCCGTATTTCTTCTTCAACTGTTCCGTAATCCCATTGCTGATCATGAAGGTAACCTCCTCCCGTTCCAGGAGCACATCCATGTCCTTGGGAAGATGGTTCTTTTCTGCATAGGCCTCGACCGCAACAAAATCAGGTACGACCAGGCAGATCGTGAAAGCCCGGTTTTCTCCATAAACCACAGCATTCTGGACATAGGGATGGAGGCAGATATCCTCCTCCATGGAAGCGGGGAAGACGAATTTCCCGTTTTCCAGTTTGAACTGTTCCTTGATCCTGCCGGTGATATAGAGGAATCCGTCCTTATCGAGACGCCCCCTGTCCCCGGTACGCATGCCGCCATCGTGAGTCAGGACCTCTCGAGTCTGGTCCGGCTTGTTGTGATACCCTTTCATTATGTTGGGACCGTATGCCACGATCTCCCCATCCTTGGCTCCCTCTTCGACAACAGAGGAATCGATGACAATCTTGACCTTGTCAATGGCCTGGCCGACACTGCCCAGACGGTAGGAGTAAGAGGCATTCATGGAGATGGCCGGGGAGGTCTCCGTCATTCCGTAGCAGTCGTAGATCGGGATGCCGATATCGAAGAAAAACTGGGCGATATCGGGGTTCATGGCGGCGCTGCCGCTCATGGCCCCCATCAGCCGCCCGCCCATCTTTTCCCGCACTTTTGAGAAAACGATCTTGTCGGCGATCTTGAATTTCAGGTTAGTCAGGAGGCAAGACTTACCTTCGGCAGCAAGTTCCCGCTTCTTCTTGGCCGCCGCCACGCCCATGTCGAACAGGGTCTTGGCTAGCCCCCCCGTCTCTTCCATTTTCTTGTTGAGACCATCATAGATCCGGTTGAAGACCCGGGGCACGGCAATCAGCCAATTCGGTTTCACGACGGCCAGGTCGCTGGCCACCGTCGCCGGGCTCTCCGCGATGCCCAAGGCGGCCCCGAGTTTGATGATGGCGTAGAGTTCCCCTGTCTGCCCGTAAGAATGGGCCCAGGGAAGAATCGCCAAAGTAAGCCCATCTCCCTTCAGTTCCGGATATTTCTTGAGACCGGCGAGGGTATTACTGGTAAAATTGGCATGAGAGAGCAGGACCCCTTTCGGGTCTCCCGTCGTCCCCGAGGTGTAGATCAGTCCGGCAATGTCGTCGGGTAGTGGCTGGATGGAGGGGACCGGCTGGGCCGCCCCTGACTTCTCAACCGCCGCCATGCTACCCTCTCCGGCGCCGTCAATGATGAAAATCTTCTCCAGAGCCGGGATATCCTTGGGGAAATCCTTAACTTTTTCGTAGATTTCCGGGTTGGCGACAAAGAGGATCTTTAACCCGCTGTCCTTGATGATGTACTTCCAGACGTGGAGCAGTTCCGACTCGTACATGGGCACATAGCGGGCGCCGAGGCCGTAAGTGGCAAAGGCGGCAACGACCCACTCGACGCGGTTATTGGCGATAAATCCAACGGCATCGCCTTTTTTCACACCAAGTTTTGCCAGGCCGCCGCGCAGGTTGTCCACCCGCTGTCCAACTTCCCGGTAGGTTACCCATTCGTAGACGCCCTGCTTGTTTTTTGTCCCGAAGATGCGATTGTAGGAATATTTGGCTACGCTCTCCTCTAACAGCGCCACCAGGTTATCCGGTTTATCCAGTTGATACGTGTGCATATTAGTCTCCTTGGAAAAAGAATTTCCCCTCCTTATTCCATTCTGACATGCCGTCCATTACATTATGTGCTTATTCATTTCAAGATATTTTATCAGTTTTTCAATACTTTGGAACATCAAGACATCGCCGGTCAAAGGACGTTCGACCATGATAACCCTGCATCTCTCCAGTTTGGCCGCCGCGATCTTCTCCGGCACCCCTCCGGCGGTGCCGCTGTCCTTGGTCACCAAGACTCCGACCCCGAATTTTCGGATGGTATTTATGTTTTCCTCAACAGAAAAAGGCCCCTTGGCGGCAATGACAGTCTCTGCAGGGATGCCCGCCGCCTGGCATGCCGCCAGGGAGCCGCGATGGGGGAAAACGCGGACAATCAGGGACACACCCGTCCGTTTTGCCTCCTCGGCATAGGGGCGCAGGTTCCGGGAACCCGTGGTAAGGAGAACCGGCTTACCGCCGGTGCAGGCCAGGCGGGCGGCCTCGTCGTGGTCAGCGGCAAAGGTTATCCCGCCCATTTCGGAGACAATGCCGGAAGGAACTCCCGATAGGGGATCCGAAGTGATTTCTATTTCAGAAACACTTTCCGAAGCGCTCTCCAGAGTCTTTCCTGGAGAGATTATCGGAATGTTTCCTGAAGTTATTTCCGGGGTGATTCCAGCATTGATCCCCGGTCGGACGAAGGTAAGGTAAGGGATGGAAAGACGGCTGGCCGTGGTCGTTGCCAAGGCGCGGATGGCCGCCGCATAGGGATGGGTCGCATCAACGAGAACGCGAATGGCATTGTCCCGGATCAAGGCTTCCAGTCCCGGGGCGTCGAGAGGACCTGATCGCCTCCGGAGCTGTGGACGATCATCCAGATCCAGGGGAATGTCCGTCGCCGTCGAGACAAGAACGGCAAATCCGGCCCCGACCAGACCTGCGGCCAAGGGCGCCGTTTCCGAAGTCCCCCCCAGTAAGAGAATCACACTCGCTACTCCTTGAGATTACTAAACCAGCCCCTGATTTTGAAGCACGGCAGGATAATCACAGCCGGTAGCCCCGGGGAGTGATAAACCAGCCGCGGGTGGTGCGGGAGGCTGAATTACCAATTATCACCATGCTCCGCATCCCTATGGGTTCATTCAGGAAATGGTCGAGATCTGACAGGATGATCTGCTCGCCCTGTCTCCCGACGGCGGTGGCAATGCCTACCGGCGTAGTTCCCGGCCGGTGGGTTAGGAAGATCTCGGCTGCCTCTTCAAGCTGCCTGATCCGTTTCCGACTCCGGGGGTTATAGAGGGCCACGACCAGATCAGCCGCCGCCACGGCATCGAGGCGGATGCGGATTGTCGTCCAGGACACGAGCAGATCACTGAGACTGATCGTCGCATAATCGAGCATCAGGGGGGCCCCCATTCTGGCAGCAGCGGCATTGGCCGACGGCACCCCGGGAATCACTTCGACAGTTGTATAAAAATTCTCCCCCGCCGCCATCTCCAGTGCCAGCCCGGCCATCCCGTAAACGCCGGGATCGCCTGACGAGACAAGGGCCACGATCTTGCCCGCGGCCGCATGCCTTAGGGCCGCCCGGCACCGTTCCACTTCCTGGGTCATCCCAGAAGATACAATTTCTTTACCCATCGTCAGATCCGCTATGAGATCGAGATATTGCCGATAGCCGACGACGATTTCGCTCTCGACAATTGCGGCTTCGGCCCGGCGGGTCCGGTCTAAGGGGTCTCCCGGTCCGATACCGACCACGAAAAGCTTTCCTTTGCCAGGGCCACCGTGACGCCGTTGCAAATTGTCCTTGGCCATATCAGTTTCGTCCTCCTTCCTCCCAGCAGGGCTGCTGGTTCTGCCACTGCCGGCAATCCAACCTTTTCTTCCACAAAGGCATGTTGCTGAACTTGTCCAGCCGCTGCCCGGATTGCTTCGGAAGCGATGAAACGTAAAGGGACGCCCAAGCTTTCCGCCGCCGCGATCAATCCTTCTTCGTCGGACTTGATATCTGCCGAGGCCATAAAACGCACATCTTCAAGAGCGACATCCGCCATGAGCAGCACTTCCCGTACGGCGGCGCTGATGATTTTCTCTTCCGTTCCCCGACGGCATCCGATCCCGACAATGACGTTCTTCAGGGCCTCCGTCGCCGTTGTGATTACCGGCTCCGCCCCCAGGATATTGCTGACTTTGACGCAGAGGTCATTCGCCCCCCCTTCGTGTCCGCTCAGGAGGCTAACGGCAAAGCGCCCGCCGCTGTCCACAACCACCACCGCCGGATCGGTCAGTTTGCTGCGGAGATTGCCATCTAGGGACCTGACGACCACCCCGCAGGGGGCAATATACACTATATGATCGAATTCATTGAAAATGTTCTTCGTAAGGGCCACAATACCGGCAAATCTCTCACCCTGAAAAACCTCGCTCACCGCCTCGTGGAGAAAGACCTGGGCCTCAGGAAACACCCCCACTAACTGCCGCACAACGAGGGCCCCAGGGTCGGACAGAGTCACAAAAGCGATTTTCACCTAAAAATGTACCTCAAAATATTTTATTTTCTTGGTTTTCTCACAAAATCCCCCTTGCATCCCCCTTTGACAAAGGGGAGATTTCCATCATCCTTTGTGACGGTTGTCAGTCACAAGGGTTTACCCTTTCGATACTGGTGACTGAAGGCGGCGTCATAGAGTTTAGAGGCGGGTATATCCCGGGCCAAAGCCCTGCCCACGATAATCAGCGAGGTCGGTCCGAACTCCTCCTGCTCGACTTTCTCTGCGATATCCTTCAAAGTTCCTACCACTGCTTTCTCATCCGGCCAGGAAGCATGATAAACCACCGCTGCCGGACAATCCGGACCATAGTGGGGAACCAGCGCCGCTGTCACTTCTCCGACCTTATGCCCTGACAGATAAATGCAGAGGGTGGCATGAGACCGGGCCAGATTATCCAGATCCTGTTCTTCCGGCAGCGGGGTGCGCCCCGAAGTACGGGTCAGGATTATGGTCTGGGCAATCTCCGGTGCCGTCAGTTCCACTTTCAGGGCCGCCGCGGAAGCCTGAAAGGCGCTCACCCCGGGAACGACTTCATAGGCGATCTCCAGTTCATCGAGGCCGCTCATCTGCTCCCTGATGGCGCCATAAATAGAGGGGTCGCCGGAGTGAAGGCGGATGACGTCGATCTCCCGATCCCGGGCCGACCGGCAGACCGCTATGATCTCGTCGAGATTCATTTCCGCCGAATTGTAACGTTCAACCTTATCAGGAAGGACCGCCACGACTTCAGGACTGACAAGGGAACCGGCATAGATGCAGATTCGGCAGTTTCTCAACAGGCGGTCGGCCCGTATGGTGAGAAGTTCCGGATTCCCCGGTCCCGCGCCGACAAAATAAACCTTCATATGGTTCATCCCCTCCCTTTCGCATGGACGAGGATTATGGACAGATACCCCGTCTCCGGGGCGGCATCCCGCAAATTGCGGAGATCCGTCTCAAGGCGTTGATCAGCCATTCCCACCCGGGACACAAAAACGCTCCCGCCAATAACGCCTTCTTCCTCAAGCAGATCGATTACTTCCCGGAGGCGTTTGCCGATCTTCATTAGGATTACCGTTCCTTTATCTTGCAGAACCCGCCGGATATGGTCGAGGTCCTCCACCGCCGGAATGATGGTCACCCCATCTCTGCCTTCGCCGACGGGAAAAGCACAGAGGGACGCAGCGGCGCTGAAGGCCGTCACTCCCGGAACCGAAACGATCCGGGCTCCGAGCCGGAGTTGACGCAATTCCCGGACCAGATAAATAAACGTCGAATACAGAAAGGGATCGCCCAGGGTAATAAAGCAGGCATCTTCCTCATTCAAGAGAATATCCTTGATTTCATTTGCATTTTTCCGCCAATGGGCGGATAGCTCTTCTTCGTCGGCAGACATGGGAAAGATAAGCTCATGAATCTTCGCATCCTCCCGCAGATAAGTCTTCGCGATGGAGAGGGCCAGACTGTTCGCCTCCGTCCGGGCCTTGGGAACGAAGATATGCCGGCATTCTCTTAAGAGGGAGGCCCCCTTCACCGTCATCAACTCCGGATCTCCGGGACCGACACCAATCCCATATAATGTGCCAAATATTTTTTTATCGTTCACTTATTTTCACTCCGTCACTTTACCCCATCTGAGCTGTGTTGGGAATCATAAGCAGTCCCCGTGAATCAGCAGAAATACAGTCAATGATGACAGCACAGGACCATCCAGGTCCTCCGGCGCCATCTCGCTGATTCTTTCTCCGGGAAGGGAAAGATTCTCGCAGCAAAAGAGCCGGTAATCGTCTCCCCACTGCCGGCAGCAAGACTGAACCCAGGCGGAGGCTTCCTGTCTCCCCCCCAGAATGGCAAGCTTTTTTCCCTTTCCTAAATCTTCCAGGTCGTATTCCGGGTTCTTGCCGTGGGCATCGATGATCTTTGCATCTATCCAGTCAAGACCGAGACGGGCAAAGGCTACCTGTACAGAGCTGATTCCCGGAATCAGGAAACAGGCATCCCTGCCAAAGCGTCTGAGAACGGGCTGGGCCAGGCTTGAGATGCCAGGGTCTCCCGTCACGAGGACAACAACCTGCTGCTGCTGCCAGCGACTTTCTATAATTTTCAAAATCCCTTCAATATCGGCGCCTACCGGGATCTGCTCGGCCCCGCTGGCGGGGAAAAGATCAAGGAGCCTTTTAGCTCCCACGAGCAACACCGCCCCCGCCACCACCCGATGGACGGCCGGCGTCAGATAATCAGGGGAACCGGGACCACAACCGCAAACAATTATCTTCACCCTTCACCCCATAAGGCCCAGCCGTAAGTAAAAGACTGGTTTATCCGGTTCATGCATGCATCCTGATTTGGGAAGAAATATCATCTCAGGATGACGCTTTCTTTCACCTTGCACATAGAAACGCAACTGATAATCTTCAATGAATATCGTTTGTGCTGGTGAACATTCAGGTTTCTATTTTCTGTCAAGTTCCTTACGAACGGCTATACCTATCTTCCCCATTGCGTAGGGTTTCTTTACGTATACACCTGCTCCGAGTTCCTGAGCTGCCCTGACCCGGTCGGTCTTGGCGAAGCCGCTGGCGATGATGGCCTTTTGCTGCGGCCGGATTTCCAAAATCCGGCGGTATGTCTCCAGGCCGTCGATGCCGGGCTCCATGATCATATCCAGGATAATCAGGTCTGCCTTATTTTCTCCAAGATATTCAACGGCATCCTCACCGCTCGCTACGGTTGCCACCCGGTAATTCAGGTCCTCCAGCATCGTTGCGGCCAGCAAACGCTGCTCTTCAATATCATCTACAACCAGGATACTCTCGCCCCGACCTTGATATGAGTCGGGAGACAAATCCTGGTCCCCCTTTGACAAAGCCTCTCGCGATGCCGGAAAATAAAGAGTAAAGGTACTACCATTATTCTCCTCACTGCGCACATCAATATACCCGCCGTGATCCTTCATTGTCCCCCAGACCACCGCCAGACCGAGGCCCGTTCCGCTCCGGCCCATGACCTTCTTCGTGTAAAATGGCTCAAATATCCGTCCCAGATCTGCCGGAGAAATCCCCGAACCCGTATCCGATACCGTCAAAACTACGTACTCCCCTTCCTGCGTGTTTTCATAGCCCGGGATTGGTAAGTCCACATAGCGGTTCTCCGTTGTGATTGTGACCTCACCCGCTCCACTTATCGACTCCGCGGCATTCGAGATGAGATTCATAATCGTCTTACTGAGGTGAACAGGCGATCCTTTGACATTGAGCAGATCTTTCTCAACTTGGTTTCGGAATATGATCTCAGGATAACGAGATTTCACGAGCTCGAATTCAGGCGTCTTGAAAGAATCGGCCACGATCTGGTTAAGGTTCACCGCTTCGGAGACAGAAACACCCCGGCGGGCCATGGTCAGCAGATCCTGGATGATGGCGGCCGCCCTTTCACCGCCCTGCAGAATACTTTTGGCGTATTTGCCGGCACGACTTCCCTCCGGTACCTCTCGCAGCAATAGTTCGGAATAACCCACCAGGATACCCAGGACATTATTCATATCATGGGCCACACCACCGGCCAAGACACCCAAAGCCTCCATCTTCTCTGCACGCTGCAGACGTTCCTCCATGCCCTTACGATCGGTGTTGTTGCGGATACACTCGATGGCGGCGATGATCTCACCCCCGGAATCCCTCAGCACAGAAGCCGTTGCGGACAAATGGACATTCCCGGGCGCCAGCGCTGGGGTGTAGGCTTCTCCAATAATAATATCGCCCGTTCTCTGGATGGCCGTATATGACTTCTCTTTTCCCAGATCCGGATGAAGGGCAAGATCGATTAGAATGGGCCTCCTCTCCCCATAGAAAGGATGCGCATACTCATAATTGCCTTTGCCCAACATTTCCTCTGCCTTGATACCAGTCATGGACTCGATGGCGCGGTTCCAGGCGATCACTTTGCCGTCCCTGTCGATGACCAGGGTGGCATCCGGAAGAAATTCAATGATGTCCCTCAGTCTCCTCTGGGTTTCCCGCAGCGCCTCCAGAGCCCATCGGCGGTCGCTGATATCGCGACATATTGTCAAGATCTGGACTTCTTCCTTTCCTCCCAGACATGTTGCATTGAGTTCAATGGGGGTGATGTTGCCCCTTGGATCCACGTAGTCAATTTCGAGATTTCTTATATATCCCTCCCTAAGGCATTCCCTGATGGCCGTGGCATTTTTTTCTTTTTCGTAATCGGCAGTCCATTCAATTACGCTCCTACCGACTATTTCGCTCAGACTATGGTGTCCCGTAAGACGCACATATTCCGGGTTTGCATCAATCACTAAACCATCCTGATCAATAATGACAAATCCTGTCTGGGTTGTTTCAATCAGTGCCCGGTATTTTTCCTCACTCCGGCTCAACTCTTCGGCGGTGGCCTTACGTCTGGAAATATCCCGTGAGCTCATAACAACAGACGTTACGTTACCGTGAACATCCCTGAGAAGATCCGCCACCGTCTCCAGCCAGACATAATAACCATCTGCATGCCGTGCCCTGTATTCAACACTCACGCGTCGATTCGCGGCGAGACCTTCTAAGAATACATTGGTGATCCTTTCCACGTCGTCGGGATGAACTACATCAAAGGCAGACTTGCCAATCCGCTCTTCCTGTCTGTAACCGAGACCTTTGAAATGAGACGGACTCGTATATAAATTAATGCCCCGCAAATCGCTGACCCGGACCATATCTGACATGTTATCCGTAATCAGAAGCAGCATCTCCCGGCTTTTTCTCAGCTCCTCTTCGGCCTGCTTGCGCTCTGTGACATCGTGAACTATTACCACTGTACCAGCCGTCAGGTCATCGGTTCGCAGAGGCGCGGCGATCAAGATAACGTCACGAAATACACCATCACTGCGGCGAAGCTTTGTTTCGGTCGATGCCAGTCCCCGTTCCTGTAGATGTGTGTATAGTTCCTGTCCTACTCGATCATACTCTTCTTCGTTCTCATACAGTAAACGGGTGTCCCTGCCGATGATATCTTCCTCGGGGTAGCCAAAAATGTCGCACCAATAAGCATTTGCGCTTTGATACAGGCGGTTTTTCATGATGCAAATACCAACCGGTGCAGCCAGGAAAACACTTTGCAAGGTTGACTCACCCTGACGGAGAGCCTCCTCTACCTTACGTCTCCGCGCAATTTCCTCAGCCAAAATCTGGGTCCTGAATAATACATAAAAGAGAGAACCCATTCCGATCAGCAAAAGGATAGCAATCAGTATGATCCGATTCCGGAAGCCATGCAGGGAACTCAACAATTCATCCTCAGGGGTGGCGACTACAATGGACCATAAATTGTTTTCCAAGCGGATTGGCATGAATACAGCGTGTTTCGTCGTTTTATTGACGATGTTTCCCCTGATTTGATCAAACTGGTAGGTTGTCACACCTTGTTCGCCCTTTGTCATCTTTTTCGCCATGGCGATGATGTCGGGAAAATCCCGGCAATTGTCAAAGACTGAATTGCCAACATGACCGGGGACAGGACAGGAAAGTTCTATGCCGCTCTTACTGATAATCCAGGCATAACCATTCTGACCGATCCGGATATCCTCGACATAACGCTTGGCAATGAGATCGAAGGGGAAAAGTAGCGCGAGTGATCCGTCGAAGACTCCCCGCTTGAATACAGGGGCATGAACGATTATCGTCTTGAAACCTCGCCTGTTCGTGAAAACGCCGCTAACAACAATTTGATGGGTGCGTTTGACTTCCTGAAAATCGTCAATCTTTGTTACCATCTGATGAATGACTCCGGGGTCGTAGGGTTCGGGGTAAAGAATTCGTCCCTGGCTGTCAATCCTGGTAATGATGCTTATCTCCGCTGGGTAGGATGAATAATAATCGCGCATCATTTTTTTCCCATACGCATCGATGGCAACAATATGTTCATTTTTCGCCATAATCTTCAACACGGCAATATGGTTATTGAAGAAAGATTCAATAGCCTTAGCAGCTTGCTTGGCGTGAATCATCTGCCTGGCATTTTGGCTCTCGATCATTTCATTCTTAACGTTGCTATAGGTCAGATAAAGCAGGATAAAGCCGATCAACATAAAAAGAACTAAAAAGATTAGGTATCTTCCATGAGTTATAATAAAATTTAATGCTGCCCTTTTCTTCATCCCACTCATCCTCTTACATCGCTATTAAATAATCGCAGTGAATATGACCTGTCTCCGATGCCTATACTAAATTTATGGTCTGAGTTCTGAAATTCATTATTTTCTCTCAAATAAAAAACGTCTTTTATTCATGCGCAAGATCTCTCCGTCAGGAAAAGCTACGTCTTTTATAGGAACTCGTTTCTTCGGGTTGAGAATGTACGGTTAGATGTGTGCCGGGATACACTGGGGTAGTATGTCTATCGGTCACATCAAAGTTCCCCCGATTAAGTCGCCTTTCATATTCACCAGTATTACCTTTACCTTCCAGGCCGCCTCAGTGCGCTTCCGGATAGCCTGACAAACAGCATCCGCCAACTCGTCCCCCAGCATCTTACTTTCCCAGGCGGAAAGGCCCGTAAAGATCCCCTCCACGGTGTTGCTTTCCCCGAAATCTTTCCCTAATAACCTTCCCGCCAGATCGGTCACAAAGGGAACAGCGCTCGGGGATCGTGACGAATGGGTATCCCACTGGTTCATGGCAAGTTTCGCCAGCTTTCCCGGATGTCCCAGGATCGTGACCGCTTTGAAAGGGCAGGCAACAGCCGCATCCAGAATAAAGCCCCATTCATTGCTCACTTCGATAATTCGTTCATCCGTCACTTCCAAATGCCGCCGGGCGGCCCGCGCCCCGATATGACCGGGCACGAAAACCGGACGCTCCACACCCGTGGCTGCCGCTACATTCAGACAACATTTCAGCGCGTTTCGCACGGCCGGACAACTGAAGGGGCGGACCCGCCCGGATGTCCCCAGGATGGATAATCCCCCTTCAATGCCGAGTCGGGGGTTGAAGGTCCTTGCCGCTATTTCTTCACCCCTTGGAATGGATATAATCACCTTAACCCCCCGCGAAGTTACTTCCCGAAGGGCTGTCGCAATCATTTTCCGGGGAATCGGATTGATCGCCGCCTCACCCGGCGGTATGGACAACCCAGGTTTGGTAACTCTGCCCACCCCTTCGCCGGCTTCAAAATAAACTTCCCCATTATCTGCTTCAAGATGGGCTCCTCCACTATCAGTTTCTAAGTACTTCCCGTCATTGCGAATTTCAAAAGATTCAAGAACATTATCCGTCCAGAAAATGGCCGCCTCCACAATTGCTCCATCCGTTACATCGGGATCGTCTCCGGAATCCTTGCGGACCGCGGCCACAGCGCCTTCACCATGCCTATGCAAATACAGGAGCGCGAAATCAGCTCGGGTCCCGTCGGGAAGACCGATCTCGACACTCTGCGGTTCCTCGCCGGTGCAGAGAAACTGGGCCGCTGCCTTGGCCGCCGCCGCTGCACAACTCCCCGTCGTAAATCCCATTCTGCCCTGCCCGGATCTGCCAGTCAAAAACCCTCCCAAACAACTCCAGTCACATTTGACGACTTCGCAAAAAGTCGGAAATTGCAGTTATTCGTCACCAATTGCCCGCTGCCTGTTGCCTGAGCTACTTGTCCTTTTGAAAAAGCTCCATTATTTCCCGACGCGCCTCCCCGATGGTCAGGGGAATCCGCCCGAAGGCCAGGTTGTCCTCGTGCTTCAACCGATAGATCAGCTCCGCGATCTGGGGTAGCCGCAAGCGAACCTGGCTCATCTCTTCGGGGGCAGTAAAGACGGCCTCGGGGGTTCCGCTCCTGACTATCTTGCCGTCGCTCAGGACATAGAGACGATCCAGAAAAACGGGTATCAGATCGACACTGTGGGTCGCCATAAAAATAGTCACCTTCTTTTCCCGATTGAGTTTCATGAGGAGATCCATCATCTGGTACTCCCCCAGAGGGTCCAGACCGGCGGTGGGTTCGTCGAGGAGGAGGATCTCATGTCCCATGGAGAGGAGCCCGGCGATGCAGACCCGTTTTTTCTGGCCAAAACTTAGGTGGTGAATGGACTTTTTTGCATATACGGCCATCTCGACCGCTTCCAGGGCCTTTTTCACCCTTTTGACGACCTCTTCCTCCTCAATTCCCATGTTCATAGGACCGAAGGCGACGTCTTCAAATACCGTCGGGGCAAAAAGCTGGTCATTGGGATTCTGGAAGACAATGCCCATCTTTCCATAAATCTCCCGGGACGACAGACGGTGGATGTCCGTCCCGTCGAGAAGGACACTTCCCTGGATATCCTTGATCATCCCGTCCATGATCTTGAGGAGCGTCGTCTTGCCCGACCCGTTATAGCCAAGGACGCCGGCAAACTCGCCTCGCCGGACGGCAAACGTTACCCCGGTAATGGCTTCCGTGCCGTCGGCGTATCGATAACGGACATTCTTGAGGGCTAAGCGGTTCATATCCCCCACAATATACCCATGACCGTTACCACCAGGCAGGATAGGAAGATCTCGGATGATCTGAACGGACGGCTCTGAAAGAGGGGCATGTTACCGTCATATCCCCGCTGCACCATGGCCGTGGACAGGGTCTGGCTTTGCTCGAAGGCCTTGAGGATCAGGGAACCCGTCAGGATACCGAAGGAACTCAAACGATTCCGGAAGTTTGCATAACCAAGGCGGTTTTTCTGGGCATGATAAATCACCATGGCCTCCTCAAAGAGAACAAATATATAGCGATACGCGTACAGTAGGACTTCAATGAATCCCCGGGGGACTTTCAACCAGGAAAGGGCGGCCATGAGTTCAGGAAAAGGCGTCGCATAAACCAGGACGGCCATAAGGGAGATGGCAGCCATAATCCGGCTGCTGATGGCAATGCCTTCCGCCAGGCCTTCGCGATACCCCGTAATTTGGAATCCCAGGATATCAAAGGAAAAGAGGGGATCGTGACCGGAAAAAAAAATCTTCAACAAAAAGACGACGAGAACGATGAGGAATGGCTCAGAAAAGCGGAGCAGAAAAAGCCGCCAGGGAATTTTCATGCTGACGATAAGGGTCAGGGAGATCGCCGCCACGAGGAGTTGGAAGCCGACGCCCTGATAACTGAGGACCATGACCAGGATAATCATGGTCACGAGGAGTTTGATTCGGGCGTCGATCCGGGAAAGCCAGTGGTCCGTGGCATAGTATTCCAGCAGGAGCATCAACTTCCTCTTATCTTGCCGGAGGTCTCCGGTGCTGGTTCATCTTGCCCAGAACATATGGGCAGCCCTTTTCCCGCAATCAACACCCGCCAGTAATAACCGGCGGCAAAGCCCCCTACAGCCCCGGCAATAAGAAAAATAAAGAGGGGTAGATCACCCTGCTCCATATTGACAAGAGGTTCCTTGGGTTCCCTTCCCTGCTCTTTGGCAATCTTCTCGATTACTGCTTCATCGACGCCCGTCCATTTAGATGCTTCGACAGGGGCGACTCCGGAAAATAAAAAAGTGACAGCAATTAAAACTGCCCCGATCACTGCTACTTCCCTGGCCTTGATGACCCGCATTTTAATCAGTAAATCCGGTCGCTTTTTATAAAGCAGCATCACCATGCCTGCGGTCATGGCCCCTTCAAGGACGCCTATGGGAAGCTGGGTGGGGATAAAGGCAATAAGGACCTTCCAGAAAAGGGGCAAAAAAGCCGCTTCTCCGCGGATTCCGGCGGCTAATTCCACCGAGGTCATAAAGTAGGTAGCCCAGTCTGCGAAAAGGCCGGCCATGAAGGCTGCTACTGCCATGTTCACATTGACGGATCGGAGGGCGCGAAAGGTCAGGAATCCCGTAAAGGAGCCCATGACACCCATGGAGACAATATCGGCCCCCAAGGTGCTCAGCCCCCCGTGGGCCATAAAAAGGGCCTGAATCAGGAGTGCCGCGGCAGTGATGACAACACTGATGGCCGGGCCGATGAGGATCCCGGAGATGCCGGTGCCGCATGGATGGGAACAGGTTCCGGCGAAGGGAACAGGGATGGGCAGACAGGAAATGATAAATACCACAGCGGCCATGAGACCGACAAGGGGTTTAAAGGAAAGATCATCCAGATTGCGCTTATTGAGGCGGTAGAGTCCCCAGGCAAAAAAAGGCAGGGCCACGGCAAACCAGAAGGCAGCCCAATTAAAGGGCAGCAGTCCTTCGGCAATATGCATGGCCGCCACATTCTGAGGCAGCGTCACACCGCCAATAATGGCGATGACAAAACCGCAGCTCACCTTTTTCATATAATAACCTCGTCAAATTTGAGCCTTGAAATTCACGGAGGACGGTAACAAAAATAATCACTGATGACAAGGCATGAATTTAAGGGAAGGAGACCTTTGCTGGAAATCATTGCTTAAGGCTCCCCATCAGGCTAAAAAGCGCCTAATGGGAAAGATTGCCCATCGTTTCATACTCCTCAGGGACAAACCTGGGAGTGCATATGCAAAGGAAGATCAAATCCCCATCACCGGTATTTGTGATACGCTGGGGGGCACTACGGGGAATGATGATGACGTCTCCCGCCCGGACCTCCGTCGGAGGAAGATCTCCAACCTCGACAAGACCGGTTCCTTCCATGATGACATAGCGTTCAACCGTATCCTTCAACCGGTGGAGGAACGTCGTGACACCAGGACTGACCCGGGCCCGGGCAATGGATACATCTCCATCTTCCGGTGTATTCCACATCTCCATGATGAAGCAGCCCTCTTCGGTGAATAACTCCCTATTTTTGTCCGCCTTGTTGATTTTTCCCCTCATCATTTCCTCTTTCGCGAGTTTTAGCATAATCTTCTCAATATGAGAAGGCATATTGGGTGACGACGTTGCAAAAGGTCCCCTGTTTTCATGGCGGCAAGTTTCTTTCTTACCTTACTTCACGGTCATTAGTATTACGATTAATATTCTCTCATAAACATTCTTGCCTATGTTATAATTAACCTTATTTTGTCTGTTTTTGTAATTTTTTGTAACTTTATTATTGCGGTGTTACAATTAACATGATATGTATCCTGCCATTTAGGGCGATACGTTTCCGCCGGTGTATATTGACTCATCAGAAGCAATGAAATTTAAATATTGATAATCAATAACTTACAAGGAGGAAATAAATGAAGAGAATTTTGGTGACCCTATTGTCGCTGGGTCTGATCATGGTGTTTGCAATGCCCGCCGCAGCGGTAGATGTAAAGTTCAGCGGCGAATACTATGCCCAAGGCTGGTATGTTGATAATCCCTCGGTGCTGGACAAAGGTGAAAAAGCTGGCGCCGCTTCCTGGACCAACAACTCCCTTCGTGGTCCCAACGCCTTCTATGGCCAACGATTCCGGCTCACTTCGGAGTTCCAAGTTGTAGAGGGTCTGAAACTCGTCACCCGGTTTGACGCCATGGAGAAAAGATGGGGTGATCAGGCATGGGCCGGCGCCACTGGCGAGACCCAGAGCCGCACCCAGACACCCACCGGCTCGCCGAGCAATGGAGCTGGTAGCGCCCTCGCGGGCGCTGGTACTGTCAAGACGCAGGAAAACATCGAATGGGAACGAGCCTATCTGGATTTCAACGTTCCCTTCGGTAAATTCCAGGTCGGTTATATGCAGTACCTTACTTGGGGCACGTCCTTTCTGGATACCACTCTTACTGCGGGCGGCATCCGTTACTACTACAACCAGGGGCCTTGGCAGGTCGTTGCCGCCACTGAAAAGCGAGCCGAATACGTCGGTCTAAATGCCAATAACATCGGCATCGCCAACGACGCCGACCGTGATCTTTATGACCTCGGTGTTACCTACAAGTTCACCCCCGGCCAGGCAGGCATCCTCTATCAGTATATGCGGAGCGCTCAAAACAAATGGCAGCAGGCTAACGGTTATCTGACCCAGCTTAACGGCTTTTACCCCTACGCACAGTTGACCTTCGGCAATTTCTTCATTGAGGCCGAGGGCGTCTACGGAACAGGGACCCTGAGATCTTATGAGAGTACCACAACAGCGGCCTCTGTGGGCGGAACTACTCCCGCCAGCAATGCCCAGAATGTGTCGTTAAACGCGTACGCGGCCTATGTCCACGGCATGTATGACTTCAAGCCTGCCTATATAGGGGCAAAGTTCGTTTATATCAGCGGTGACGACAACTCCAACAGCGATAAGGCTTCCGGCTCAATCCTGCAGTCTCTGCAGATGAACCGCAGCTTCTATCCCACCCTGATCCTCTGGAACGACGACTATCAAAACAACCTCGGTAACATCCAGGGAAACATCCCCGCCGGCGCCACCGGCGCCAACCGCAGAACCGGTCAAACCTACGCCGTCAGGCAGGAGATGGACAACGTCTGGTTCTATCAGATCTATGCCGGTTTCAAACCCACGCCAAAAATGGACCTGAAAGCGGCTTTCTCGATCGCCAGCGCCGACAAGGCCCCGAAGAGCGACGTGGGAACGACTGGTCAGGCAGGTTACTACAACCCGGGAGCAGCGGTTCAGGAATTCGTCTCCACCAAGTACGGTAACGAACTCGATCTTACCGCTACATACAAGATCTATGACAACCTTACCTACATGATCGGTATGGGTTACCTCTGGGTAGGCGACTATTTCAAGGGCTATGACAATAACGCCGTTGTTAAGGATAATTACCTCCTTACCCATAAGTTAACTCTGAATTTCTAAATTCTTTGGGACAATAGAAGTGTAAAATGCCCCTGCGATTTTGTGCAGGGGCATTTTTATATAAGCTACCATTGGGTGTTTGTATTTGTCACAATAAGTTGCTTTTTGTCTTGATAATCGCCCGAGGATCATCTAAGCTGCCCCTGCTTCAGAAAAGGAGGAGTACATGCCCGCGGAGATGATGAACACCAAGGAAGTAGCCAAGTATCTTAATATCAATGACAAGCAGGTTTATGCCCTGATCCGGGAAGGGGGAATACCGGCAACGCGGGCCACGGGAAAGTGGATTTTCCCGAAGAAGCTGATCGATGAATGGATTGAAACCACGGCCCGCGACGGTTTGTCCCAGGCCCGCCAGAAAAGCACCGCCATCTCCGGGGCTCTCCTTGCGGCGGGGAGTAACGATCCAATTTTAGACATCCTCCAGACCACGCTGCGGAGATTGCACCCCGATTTATATATCTTTTCCGCCAATACAGGGAGTACGGAGGGACTGGCAGCCCTGAATATGGGCCATACGGATATTGCCTGGTCTCACCTGTGGGATCCGGAAAGCGGACAATATAACACGCCCTTTCTCTCTTCCCGCCTCCCCCGGATCGATGCCGTCGTGGTCAACCTGTTCCACCGGGATATTGGTTTGGTCTTCGCCGCAGATAACCCCCTGAACATCAGGAATATCGATGACTTGCAGCAACCCGGCCTTCGCTTCGTCAACCGCCAGGAGGGATCAGGAACCCGCCTGCTCATTGATTATCATCTAAAAAAGGCCGGAATCAGTACGGATGGAATCATTGGTTATGAAAATGAGGTCTTCACCCATCTCGAGGTCGGCCTGGCCATTATCTCCCATCAGGCGGACGTGGGAATGGCCACCGGATCTGTTTCCCGGATGCTTGGGCTTTCGTTTCTCCCCGTCACCAAAGAACGATTCGATATGATCTTAGATAAGAAAACTTACTTTGAAAAAGGCGTTCAGAGTTTCATCGACACGATAAGATCCGATGCCTTCCGCAAAGGCGTCGAGAAGCTGGGGCATTACGATTTTTATGAATCGGGAAAGATTCTGCATGCCAGGAACTGAAAATGAAAACTCAAAAAAGGAGGCTGCACATGAAAAAACGTTTATTGCTGTCGCTTTTGATCCTGATGATGGCGCTGCCGGGGCTGCTCGGGGCGAAGGATAAGAAATTTATCCTCGTAGCCTCAACCATCGGCCCTATTGACGCCGGTATCGTTGGGGTTTTGGAAGAAGGATTTGAAAAGGATACGGGCATTCGGGTCCGCCACGTCGGCGCGGGTACAGGCGCGGCAATGGATATTGCAAGAAAATGCAATATTGATCTGGTCATGGTCCATGCCAAGGCCCTGGAAGAGAAATTTGTCGCCGAGGGATATGGCACGGAACGGATTCCTCTTATGTACAACGACTTCGTCATCGTGGGGCCCCCAAGCGATCCCGCTGGAATCAAGGGTATGAGGATGGCCGGCGAAGCTTTGAAAAAGATCGCCAACGCGGGGGGGTTGTTTATTACCAGGGGCGACAAATCGGGCACCCATATCGCGGAAATGGACCTTTGGAAGGCGGCGGGGATCAAGCCGGCCGGTCCCTGGTACGTGACTTATGAAAAAGGCGCCGAAGGAAATGTGCCCACCCTCCGTTTCACCGATCAAAAAGGGGCCTATACGGTAATCGACCGGGCGACAGTCCTGGCCATGAAAAAAGACATCAAACTCGAAATTCTCGTCACCGGTGATGAGGCCCTGCTGAACCGCATCTCCCTGATCCCGGTAAATCCCAATAAATGTCCCCAGGCCAATCTCAAGGAAACCATGATATTCGTGAAATGGCTGACAGACCCGAATAAGGGGCAAAAGATCATCCAAACTTTCGGGGTAAAGGAATATGGAAATCCCATGTTCTTCCCCGATTCCATTCCATGGCAAAAGAGCCAGGGCATTAAATAAGAGCATACGGAGGACAGCACATGAAGAGGTTAACGAGCTTAACTTGTTATTATTACTTAATTTTCACCCTGCTGATACTTGTCGGCGTAAACACAGTGAACGCCGCCCCGGCCCAACCCAAACAGAAAAACATTATTCTGGCCACCACGACCAGCACCCAGGACACGGGTCTGTTGGACGTTCTCATTCCGATCTTTGAAAAGAAGACCGGCTATTTCGTCAAGACCATCGCCGTCGGGTCCGGTCAGGCAATGACCATGGGTGCCAAAGGAGAGGCAGATGTCCTGCTGGTCCACTCCCAGGCGGCGGAAAAGAAATTCATGACCGATGGCAACGGCGTTAATCGCCGCCTGGTTATGCACAATGATTTTATCATCGTCGGACCGCCGTCAGACCCGGCAACAATCAGACAATCAAAAAAGGCGGCAGAGGGATTTAAAAAGATTTCCATGACTAAGGCACTGTTCGTCTCCAGAGGTGACAATTCGGGGACCAATGCCAAGGAAAATGAAGTCTGGAAGGCCGCCGGGATCCAGCCGGAAGGGCAGAAGTGGTACCAACAGACCGGCCTCGGCATGGGACAGACCCTCGGCGTGACGGCAGAGAAGAAAGGCTACACCCTTGCCGACCGGGGAACCTATCTGGCCATGAAAAAGAACCTTGGCCTTGACATCCTTCTGGAGGGAGACGGCGTGCTCCTCAATATCTATCATGTCATCGAGGTAAACCATGCCAAATGGCCGAAAGTAAACGCCGCCGGAGCCAAAGCCTTCGCCGATTTCATGATCTCCAAACAGACGCAGGCTACCATCAAGACATTTGGCATTGAAAAATTCGGCTCTCCCCTCTTTTTTCCCGATGCGGAAAAGAAGATAGAAGACTTGGGAAAATAAAATGGACATAATCATTGAAGGGATCAAACAGGCCCTTTCCCTGCTTATCAGCCTCGATCCCGAGGTTATGGGCATCACGTGGCTGTCCCTGAAGGTCTCGGGGACGGCCACCCTGATCAGCCTTTTCATCGGTATAGGCATCGGAACGGCGGTAGCCCTGACATCATTTCCCGGACGGCAGATTGTCGTCAGCCTTATCAATACGGGGATGGCCCTGCCGCCGGTGGTCGTCGGGCTCTTCGTCACAATCTTCCTCTGGCGGAACGGCCCCTTCGGCGCCCTTGAGATCCTCTACACCCCCATGGCCATCATCATCGCCCAGACCATCATCGCCACCCCCATTGTGATGGGTATCACCCTGGCTGCCATGCAGCAGTTACCCCGGAAATTACGACTCCAGATCCTGGCCCTGGGGGCAACACGTTTTCAGATGGTCTGGCTCCTTATCAAAGAAGCAAAACTGTCGCTTATGGCGGCGGTCATGGCCGGTTTCGGGGGGGTCATCTCCGAGGTCGGGGCATCCATAATGGTCGGCGGCAACATCAAGGGCTATACACGCGTTCTGACAACGGCCACGGTCATGGAGACCAGCAAGGGTAATTTCGACGTGGCTATTGCCCTCGGCGTGATCCTCCTCCTTTTCGCCTTTGCCATCAACCTGGTCCTGACCAGAGTTCAGCAGCGAGAGCGGCCACGATGACTGCGAATGGGCCAAGTATGCCGATCCTGCAAGGAGAGAACATCCAGGTGCAGCGGGGCGGGAAGCGGATACTGGATGTTTCTTCCTTTAGAATCGTCCCCGGGGAAGTTGTTTCTGTCATCGGACCCAACGGGGCGGGGAAAACGACCCTCCTTCAGGCCCTCTCCCAGCTCATTCATCTCGGAAAGGGGGTTATTTATTTTCAGGGCAAAAAGATCGGCGCTGACATGACACCACTTGACTACCGCCGCTGCCTGGCGATGGTCTTTCAGGAGGCACTGCTCTTTGATACAACGGTTTACGCCAATGTGGCCTCGGGACTGAAGATCCGCGGTTTGAAGTCATCAGAAATATTTTCAATCGTGAATACCCGTTTGGAGCAATTCGGAATCGGTCACCTCCGGGACCGCTCCGCCAAGACCCTCTCCGGCGGTGAGGCCCAGCGGACAAGCCTCGCTCGGGCCTTTGCCATTCAGCCGCAGCTCCTTTTTCTTGACGAACCCTTTGCTGCCCTCGATCCCCCGACCCGGGAAGCCCTCCTCGAAGATCTCAACCGCGTTCTCCGGGCATCGGGAATGACGGCCATTATGGCCACCCATGACCAGGTGGAAGCACTGAGACTGTCCGACCGGATCGCCGTGATGAACGAGGGTAGAGTCGTCCAGATCGGCCCGGCGGCGGAAGTGATGAATCATCCCGTCGATGAATTCGTCGCATCTTTTGTAGGGATGGAAACCATTTTTGAGGGAAAGGTTGTAAATTGTGAACGAGGTACAGCAATGATCACCGTCAACAGGAGCGCTTACCCGGCTGCCGCTGACGCTCTACCAATCAGCATGACCGCCGCCCCGTTACCCATGGCGGAAGCAACAGATACAGACATGAATGGCCTTATTATCGAAGTATCCGGCCAGGCCAAGGCGGGGGAACAGCTTCTCTGCTGCATCCGCCCCGAACACGTCACCCTCTCCCCAGGCGTGCGTACAGACCGGAGCAGCGCCAGAAATGCCTTTCCAGCCGTCATCTCCCGGATCAGTCCCGCCGGCGCCTTCTATAAAGTCCACATGAACGGCGGCTTTCCTCTTGTGGCCTATGTAACAGTCCAATCAATAGAAGATCTGGACCTGCGCGTAGGGGCCACAGTCACCGCCTCCTTCAAGGCCACTGCCGTCCACCTGATCCGGCGGGGCTAAAGATCGTTCTTCTTAATATTCAACATTATGATTCTATTTGGCAAGATGGGTTTAAAACTCAGGTTATCCCTACTCGTATATCTTCTCTTCCTCCGCGAAGGCCTCTTCGGCGTCCGCCTCGTGATCCCGGGGACGGGTGTGGATCTCCTTGCCCAGAAACTCCCGGTACCATTCGTGGGCTGTAATCATGGACATGACCTCACTCGTTCCCGTCCAGATGCTGGCCAGGCGGATATCACGGTAGATCCGTTCCAAGGGGAAGACGTTCGTGTAACCAATGCCGCCCATAACCTGCATGGCGTTATGGACTACCTTCTGACATGATTCAGTAATGAACTTCTTGGCTTCGGAGACAGCACGGCGGATCCGGTTCATGTCCTGCCCCGTTTCCACGGCCCGGGCCGTCGTGTAAGCCATGGACCGGGCGGCATCGAGGAGCATGACCGCCTCGGCTATCTGGAAGCTCACCCCCTCGAAGGTGGCAATGATCTGACCAAAGGCTTTGCGCCTGGCGGTGTATTTGGTAGCAATCTCGATGGCGGGCCGGGCGGCGCCGATGGTCATCATGGCCGTCCCGAGGCGCTCCGGGATCATCATGGTGTTGAAGACGGCATAGGCGCCATTGACCTTCCCCACAACGTTCTCCCTCGGTACAACGGCGTCCTTGAAGACGATGCGGGCTGTACCGCCACCCCGGCAACCAAGAAGGTTATAGAGGTATTTTGTTTCCACTCCCGGTCCCCGGTCGACAATGAAGGCTGTAAGCGAATCCTGGGGTTTGGCGGCGGGATCGAAGTTGGTCCGGGCATAGACCAGAAAATAGTCCGCCCCCTCGCCGCCCACAATGAAGCGCTTCTGGCCATTCAAGATAAAGTGGTCCCCCCGGTCTTCCGCCTTCGTCGTGGCACCGAAGAAATCCGACCCGCCCCGGGGCTCAGTCAGGCACTCGGCGGCAAAGATCTCCCCACGCAGAAGCGGTCTGACATACTTTTCCTTCAGGGCGTCGGTCCCGTGCAGGATAATGGCGTCGCAGACTAGTTCCGCTCCTACGCCAAAGACACAGGCAAACTCGTAGCCCAGGGTGCCAATCTCCTCCAAGATGGCCGCGGTGGTAACCCAGTCCATTCCCCGACCGCCCCATTCCCGCGGGTAGCGGCAGCCGAGGAGGTTACGTCGTCCCGCCTCGGAGAGAAATTCCTTGGGAAAGCGGATCTTATCCTGGTCCATATCAAGGATCATCTGGCGGGGAACCCACTTGACCAAGTCCCGTGCCTCGTCCCGCATGGCTAATTGCTCCTTCGTAAGCAGATAATCAAACATTTCAAACTCCTTTCTATTCTATTAAAAATATTCTTAATCCTGACGGAATTTGTACTTTGTCACCTTGCCGGTAGAATATTCCCTTTGTCACGGACCGACTATAAGGGCATGGCCACTATGTGTCAAGATGGAAAGGGCTGAAGATTTTATGGCTCATATTCAGATCATGCTTGTGAACCATTCGCCTAATCCTGTATGTTTGAGCTGGACATTGAAAAGAAAAATGAGCTAACAACTACGTGCAACAAGTTAACTATTTATTAAATGAAGGAGGGCAATTGGCTCCATGAAAAGGAAGGCACTAAAGCTGGTTGCTCTTTACACGGCCCTATGCGCCGTAGCGCTCACAGCTCAGGTTCAGACGGCTTGCGGTGTGGAAAATGCACTGGTCTTTCCGTCCCAGGGGAAAAGCGGGATGGTAGTCGCGGGGCAGGAAGCAGCGGCGCGGGCCGGACTTGAGGTCCTGAAGGGGGGCGGCAACGCGGTTGATGGCGCTGTAACCATGGCCTTTGTCATGGCCGTGACGCTGCCCCGGGCTGGCAATATCGGCGGTGGCGGGTTCATGCTCATCCATTCCGCCAAGACGAAAGAGGTTGTAGCCATCGATTACTGGCAGAAGGCCCCCGGCAGGGCGTCTCGCAATATGTTCACGGATAGGGATGGAAACGCCGACCTGAAGCTCAGGCGTCAGAGCCATCTGGCAACAGCGGTGCCCGGAACAGTTGCCGGACTGGCCATGGCGCTGCAGAAATTCGGCACCATATCCCTCGCCCAAGCGCTGGCCCCGGCAATCAGATACGCCGAAGAAGGCTTTGTAATAAACGAAAAGCTGGCCACCAATATGAAGGCTTATGAAACGCTGCTGAGAGCCTGGCCGGCAACAGCGAAAATCTTCGTCAAGCCGGATGGCAAACTTTATGGAGCCGGTGACATTCTGGTGCAAAAAGACCTGGCCGGCACCTTGAAGGCCATCGCCAAGGATGGTCCGGATGCCTTTTATAAGGGCGCGACTGCCGACCTGATTGTCAAGCAGATGCAGGCGAACGGCGGGCTCATCACCAGGGAAGACCTGGCGGCCTACGAGCCGCTGTTCAGGACACCGGTGCGCGGGAGTTATCGCGGTTATGACGTCATTTCGATGTCTCCCCCCAGCGCCGGCGGGGTTCATATCATCGAGATTCTCAATATCCTGGAGGGTTTCGACCTTAGTCGTTCGGGGCAGAATTCGGCCGCAACGATTCATCTGACGGCGGAAGCTATGAAAAGGGCCTTTGCCGATCTCTCCGAGTATCTGGGGGATCCCGATTTCGTGAAAGTTCCGGTAAAAGGTCTGACATCCAAAAGCTATGCTGCCGACCTGCGCACAAAAATTAACCCCCTCAAGACCACGTCCGGTAAGGATATCAGGCCGGGCGACGCGCCCAGGTATGAACGTGACGAAACGACTCATTTTTCGATCGTCGACAAAGAGGGCAATGCGGTGTCCAGCACCTATACCCTCAACGGCAATTTCGGCAACGGTATGGTCGTGGAAGGGGCGGGGTTTCTCCTTAACAATGAAATGGACAATTTCAACGTCCGGCCGGGCAGAATCGACGAGGGGGGGATACGGGAGGGCGAAGCGAACGCCATCACCCCCAACAAACGTATGTTGAGCGCCATGTCCCCGACAATTGTAATGAAGGACGGCAAGGTCTTTCTCGTCACGGGGAGCCCTGGCAGCAGCCGGATTATTTCGACCAACCTGCAGGTAATTATGAACGTCATCGATCACGGGATGAACATCCAGGAAGGGGTGAATGCTCCAAGGATCCATAATGAATGGCTTCCTGACGAGCTACAGATTGAAAAGGGGATCAGCCCCGATACGATCAAGTTGCTGTCGAACATGGGTCATACAGTCGTGGTGGGAGCGGCGATGGGGGCTTCTTCCAGCATTCTGATCGATGGAAAATCATCGATGCGTTATGGCGCCGCAGATCCGCGGCGGGAAGGATCGGCGCTCGGTTATTAAAAGTAGGGGAGACAAATGGTTATGTTAAAAACTGGCGACCTTTCAATTCGCCTTTACGAGCTTCTTCTTGACCAGGCAAAGACACGGACAATAGCAGCCGTTCGCCTGGGGCGGGCTTACATCGCGGTATGTCTTGACGACGGCCATCTCGGTCTGTCAGGTTCTCCTTCTTATGGCGCCGGGCTCCCTGCCCTGCTCAACCACCATTGTGACAACGGTTGTCACGGCCTGTCCAGCCTTCCCAATGGAGAACTGTCCCAGGGCGGAACGATATCTCCTCCGTCTGCAACGCTTATCGGCGCCGGCGCAGCAGCAACCCTGGAGTGGCTCACTGAGAAAGGCGCTCCGCTGAAAAAGGCGTTATCCCTGGCGACGGCCAATGCCCTGATCCACCAGGATAACAGCGATATCCAAGGAGACTCCTTCGATCTTTTTCATTTGACGTCTGAGGATAAGGTCGCCATGGTAGGACGCTTTACGCCGCTGGTGGGCAGAATAGAAAACGCGGGGGCATGGCTCACCGTCCTGGAAAAAGACGCCACCAAGGGCCTGGTCCTCTCCAAAGGTGAGCGCCGGACCGTACTGAAAAGCTGCACAGTCGCCATAATCACTGCAACGGCTCTTCTTTATGACGACCTTGAAAATATCCTGAACGATCTTGGCGCCCCCCGCCATGTTGCCTTGCTGGGCCCCTCCACCCCCATGCTGCCCGATCTCTTTGCCGACACCCCCGTGACTCACCTTGGGGGAGTGAGAATCATCGACACCACCCGAATCCTTCCCATCGTCGCCGCCGGAGGCGGAACACGGACCATGCGCCCGTATCTGGAAATGACCAATCTCTTTCTCAGCAGAAGCATTTAAAATCAGAGAGCAGCGACATGGCGGCCCTGGAATAGCTCATCCCGTTCTCGGGCAATCTCCTCATCTTCCAGGTATTCTTCAAATCCCATCATCCTGTCGATAATCCCGCCCGGCGTAATTTCCACGATCCGGTTTGCCACTGTGGAGACAAATTCACGGTCGTGGGAACTGAAGAGCACCACCTCCGGAAAGGCGATGAGACCGTTGTTGAGAGCGGTGATCGATTCGAGGTCCAGATGATTGGTAGGTTCATCCATGATAAGGGCGTTGGCGCCGGTAAGCATCATTCTGGAGAGCATGCATCGGACCCGCTCGCCCCCGGAAAGGACGCGCGTCTTTTTCAGTGCCTCTTCTCCGGAAAAAAGCATCCTGCCCAGAAATCCCCTGGCAAAGCTCTCTCCCTCGGCAGGGGGCGAATACTGGCAGAGCCACTCAACCAGATTCAAGTCATTGTCAAAGTAGGTATTGCTGTCCTTCGGAAAATAAGTGGGGGTTATGGTCACTCCCCAACGGAAGCTCCCGCTGTCCGGCATCAGCTCTCCGGTCAGGATCTGGAAAAGGGTCGTCTTGGCCTGGCTGTTAACACCGACAAAGGCGATATTATCACCCCTGCGGACGTTCAGATTGATGTCGGTCAAGATGGGTAGACCGCCTATAGACTTGGAAAGCCCCTTTATCTCCAGGATGACATCGCCGCATGGTCTTTCGGGCTTGAAGACGACATAGGGGTATTTCCTCGAAGATCTGGGTATGTCTTCCAGGGTAAGTTTCTCAAGAAGCTTTTTTCTTGACGTGGCCTGCTTCGCCTTGGAGGCATTGGAGCTGAAGCGCCGGATGAACTCTTTGAGTTCATCCGCCTTGTCGGTTGCCTTCTCGTTCGCCTCCTGCTTCTGCCTCAGGTGGAGCTGGCTGGCTTGATACCAGAAGTCATAATTCCCCACGTAAACTTTTATCTTGCCAAAGTCGATATCCGCAATATGCGTGCAAACCTGATTCAGAAAGTGCCGGTCATGAGAAACAACAATCACCGTGTTCTGGAAGCGGCCTAAAAATTCCTCCAGCCAAGCGATGGACTTCAGATCCAGATGATTGGTGGGCTCATCGAGGAGAAGTACACCCGGATTGCCGAAGAGCGCCTGGGCCAGAAGCACCCTCACCTTGTCAGCACTCTCCAGTTCCTTCATCTTTCTGCAGCGCAACTCTTCCGGTATCCCGAGGCCGTTTAAAAGCACTGCCGCCTCGGCTTCAGCTTCGTAGCCATTCATTTCGGCAAAATCAGCCTCCAGTTCTGCGGAGCGAATGCCGTCTTCCTCCGAAAAATCTGCCTTGGCGTAGATCGCCTCCCGTTCGGCCATCACTTTATAAAGCTTGCCGTGACCCATGATGACGGTGTTGAATACCGTCTCCTCATCGAATGCAAACTGATCCTGCTGTAATACCGCCAGCCTTTCTCTGTGGCCCATTGTGACTTCGCCCTTGTCCGGCTCAACATCACCGGAGAGAATCTTGAGAAAGGTAGATTTCCCCGTGCCGTTGGCGCCGATGAGACCGTAGCAGTTTCCCGGAATAAACTGGATATTAACGTCTTTAAAGAGAATCCTCTTGCCGTAGGCGAGGGTTATGTTTGATGCACTTATCATGTTTTGAACTGACTCCTTTTCACAAAAAATAAAAACCACAGGGAGAATCCCTGTGGTTTCAGGTGGCGGGTATTTATACTATAAACTCCGGCATAGCAACCTTTTTCTTGAAAGAAATACCGGACGTCTAATGTGGGGGGCAAAAGCTGATAATTATGAAAACCTACCCGTTATTCGTTTTGATCTTGACGCAATCATTTTACCCCAGATCGAAACTGGTCAACCCGTGTGTTTTTCCCATAAAAAAGGGGACTTTGGTTATTTTCGCAGGTTGTACTTGATCATTTTCAATTGGAGGCCCTTGCGGCTAACGCCAAGGTGCTGTGCTGCCCGGGTGATGTTGCCGCCGCATTCATCAAGGCAGCGAACAATCATCTGTTTTTCCGCCTCCTCCGTCTGGGACCGGATGAACTCCTTGAACTGGCTTTTCTTTTTTTCCGGCGGCAGCAGTGATTGCTCATAAACGACCGTCTTTATTTCTCCAGGAACATCTTCAAGGGTTATCGTCCGTCCCTTGGCCATCAAAACGAGCCGTTCCAGGAGATTTTCCATCTCCCTGATATTGCCCGGCCAGTCATAATCGACAAACAGCTCCATGACCTCATCGTCCATACCACCGATATCCATAGATAACTTGTTGTTGAACCGGTCAATGAAAAAGGCGGTCAAGGTAGGAATATCGTTTTTCCTTTCCCGCAGGGACGGCAGTTGGATGGGGAGAACATTGAGACGATAGAAGAGATCTTCCCGGAAACGCCCCTCTTTGACGTCCTGGAAAAGGTTCCGGTTTGTCGCCGTGATAAGGCGCACATCCACCTTGATGGTATTCAATCCTCCAACCCGTTCAAAGGCCTGTTCCTGAATAACCCGCAGTAGTTTTACCTGCATCTCTTTGGGCAACTCCCCCACTTCGTCAAGGAAGAGGGTCCCCTTGTGGGCCAGCTCGAAACGCCCCGGCTTGGTGACGACAGCGCCGGTAAAGGCCCCTTTTTCATACCCGAAGAGCTCGCTTTCCATAAGGTTTTCCGCAATGGCCGCACAGTTGATCTTGATGAGGGGGTTGTTCTTCCGGGGGCTGTTGATATGGATGGCGTTGGCGATGAGCTCCTTCCCCGTCCCCGTTTCACCGGAAATGAGGATGGTCGTCGTCGTTGGGGCCACCCGCTTGATGGTCTCAAATATCTCGATCATCGAGCTGCTGTCGCCGATAATGCCATAACGATCAATATCGTCTGAACTGGCGACGAATTCCTCTTCGCTTAGCCGTCTCGTTTTGATCGCCTTAAAGATAACATTCTTTAGTTCATCCTGTTCGAAGGGCTTGGTAACGTAATCGAAGGCGCCCTTTTTCAAGGCATCCACCGCCGTGGCCACCGTCCCGTGGGCGGTAATTATAATCACCGGGGTAGCCGGATAATCCTTCATTACCCGCTCCAGCAGCCCCATACCATCGAGATTAGGCATCTTGAGGTCCGTAACCACCACATCGATGTTTCCCCTTCCAGCTGCCAATACCTTGAGAGCCTCAAGTCCGTCCGGGGCCGTCAGAACTTCGTATCCCTCTTTTTTCAGCATGGCCCGAAGCACCACCTGCATGTTAATCTCGTCATCCACAACCAGAATCTTGCTGCTCATAGAAACCCCGCTAAGATGATACCGCCCGCTGTAGGCGGATATAGAAGATACTCCCCTGTCCGGGGATTGACTTTACCCGGATATGGCCGCCATGACTCTTGATAATTCGCTGGCAAATGGACAGGCCCAAGCCGACGCCCCGCTCCCTGGTTGTAAAAAAGGGCTTGAAGACATTACGCAGCTCATCCTTTTTTATCCCTTTTCCCGTATCCCGAATGGAAATACCTACGGCATCTCCCTGGTCACTGTCGATCCGACGGGTCCGGAAGATGAGCTTCCCCCCCTCGGGCATGGACTCCAGGGCATTGACGGCGATATTAAGAATTACCTGGATCAACTGTTCCGCGTCCACATTGACCAGCGGCAGCTCCGGCCGCAACTCCTCTTCGATCAAAATCTTTTCCATCAGATCATTGGCTTTGACGATCGATATGGCCTTGGTAATGATGGCGTTAATATCCTGGGGTTTCAGATTGAGACTATAGGGTTTCGCATAACTCAGGAATTGGCTGACGACACTATTGAGCCGGTTAACCTCCTCGATGATGACGTCGATGAGGCGCTTGTCCTCATCGTTCATCACCTCGGAGCGCAGGTATTGCGCCGCCCCCTTGATCGACCCCAGGGGGTTGCGGATTTCATGGGCCAGCACCGGGGCCATTTCTTCCAGGAGCATGCTCTTTTCCCGCTCCAGCTTCTGATCGAAGGCATAGAGGAAATTGAAGGCCTCCTTGCTCTCCGGATAGATCCAACTGAAGATGTTCTTGAGGACCTGTTTCAATGGTTCGATGGAAATGACGATGAGAAAGGAAGCAAGGAGAGTATACGTCAGAGACGAGGAAGAGGAGCCGCCGAAGAGCCGAATAAATATGTATATCACCAGGGTCGCACAAAGGGTCAATACGCCGGTGATCAAGGCCCGGGCCATCACCTCGTGCAGCTCCATAAGTTGGGGGTGATTGACAATCAAAAAGATCATGTACATCAGGACAGCGATAAAAATATTGTAGAGGGGAGAAAAATCATATCCGAAAAGCTTGATGACATCACAGGCGCTGATGAGGGCAGCCATCCCGAAGGCAATGGAAAGATACAGCATCCTCGTTCTTTCCACCCCCGCGGGCTTGCTGCGGATGAAGAGAATCAGGGCGCCGTAACAAAAAGCCAGGACAGAAGCGGGGTAAACATAGATCAGCATGCCCCAGTAGGGCCAATCCGCCAGGGGAGTAAAAAGGGAAACAAATAGAATCAGGCTGATGAGTGCCGCCGCCAGGCTCTGGCGCAGGGACAGGAAGCTCTGATCGCTGAGAAGCAGACGCCCGAAGGAAATGATCAGGGGAGAAATGGCCAAAAGACCGAACATTCCCATCATACTCCAGAAACCGGAATGGAAATGAACGGAAAAAAAGCCGCCCCCCTTATAGAAAAAAATAGCCAGACACAGGCAGGCAAAAGACAGATGAATCCGGTTATGCCGCTTGGTAAAAAAAAGGAAAACAGCGATGGCCAGACCAACAACGGCTAAGGTAAAAACTTCCATGGACCTTCTATGTCCTCTGATTAGAATGAATTTTCAATCTGACAATAGCGGGAAATAACACAGGAGTCAAGAAAGGCCATAAAAAAACAGGAGCGTCCTCCTTTGTGGAACCGCTCCTGTTTTCCTCCGTTTATAACAACGGATTGGTGATTGTCTTAATGATCCTTTATGCCGCGTCTCCCTCGGCAGGCAGGGCATATCGGAAGCAACTGGCGTTTTCATAAATTGCGGGGGAAATAATATAACCTTCTTCAATCTTGAAGACCTTGGATTCCTGCCCCCGCACCTTTACCGCCCGCCCCTTGAGAAATACCTTGATGTTCCCTTCGACGAGATTCGTAATATCATAGCGCCCGAAGGTATGATACACATCGATGCTACCTACCTCCTCCGATTTCAGATGCCAGTGATCATGAATCCCGGCCTCGCTTTCCTCAAAAAACACCTCCAGCTTGTCCTTCCATTTCTCCGGGAGTTCTTCTGAAGCTATTTCAAATGCCCTATCGACATCATCGCTCTTTTTCGCTTTTCTCGGCGCCTTTAGTGTTTTTGCTGCTTGTGCTGCCTTTATTGACTTTGCCATTACTGCCTCCTTTTTCTGCTTAGCCGACATATTTGCGATTCCTTCTCTCTCGTCTTTCCTCTTTTTTCAGTAAATCATTGGCGGCCGAAGTCCTGACTGGTCCTCAATCACGATGTGTGCCAAGGGCGGCGTAATGATGGAAATATTGTGTAAGCGTTCGCTTTTGAACGCGTTTTTGGCATGAATGATCCTCTACACATCAGCCAAAAACGCCTACCATCGCCGCCGGAAGTGCGTAAAACATTTCGCAGGGTGAATAGCCCTACGCACTTTTATCTCAAGGGGCAGCCTGCAAGGCATTGGCGAGACCTCCCTTAATGATCGGTCTATTAATGTACACTTAATCAGGGCGACTGGCCCATATTTCCTGGTCTTGGTCTCCTTTTTCTCAAGTCACGTTAAGAGCAATCAACATATCAACGCTTTCTCATTGACATGCACAGTATTCATATCTTATAACTTCGACGAGAAGTTGAACAGAAAAGGAGGTCTTACAATGAAGATTAATCTGTGGTTCTCGATTTTTTGTGTGCTTGTATTTACAACATCCTCCATTGCTGGAGAAGGAGTATCAAAAGCAACGATCGACGATTACCGTCAGGCTAAAGAGGCCATTGAAAAGCTGGCGGCTTCAAAGACCGGCAAGTTCGCAAAGGATATTGTCGAAAACACGAATAGCGGCGTTTTGAAGGCCCAGAAGGCAATTGAGTCAGGTGATGAAAAAGTGGCAAAGCAGGCCATAGAAATAGCGAATCTTCAGATGACTCTGGCGGAAGCTGTTGCAGCTGAACGCGAAGCCACGGGCAGGACAGTTGTCGCAAAGACAGAACTTAAAAGGTTGGGGCAGCGGCTTGAGAATATTCTCGATGGGAAAGGAGACGTGAAATGAAAAGAATCACCTTCATATTATCCTCGTTACTTTTCTGCATGGTCTGCATTTATCCGGTAGCCCAGGCGGCAGACAAGGCAAAAGTTCTGCTTGCGATTGAAAATACAAAAACTAATCTCGGGAATCTTGTCGAGAAAAGTGCAGGTGGTAAAGAGTATCAGGATGACATAATAACCGCCCAGAACTACCTGAAGTTGGCAGAAAGTGAATATAAGAAGAACATAGGAATAATGGGAGACCTCAAGGACGATGCTGAACCGACAATAAGGCATTACACTGATATGGCGAATATCACAGTGGCTATTGTCATGAGCCGAATTGAAAAGGGAAATCAAATTCGAGAAGCTGAGGAAATTGATCAGTCGATCCTGAAAATGAAGGCAAGAATAAAGGTTTTTGATGACAAGAATGCCGAGATCGAACGCTTGAAAGCAGAGTCAGGAAGTACCAGAGGAACCGTGGATTCGGTCAGCAAGGAACTTGCGGCCCTGAAATCTGAAAACGCACTTTTAAAAAAAGACGTTCTGGTAAAGGAAAAGACCATCGGCGATCTAATGGGAGACAATAAGAAGGTCAAGGATGATCTGGACGGCATTGTTGCCCAGAAAGGTGTTGAGTTTGTACAGGTTCAGTCTAAACTTGCTTCAGCCACAAAGGCCAGGGAATTTCTCATTGATATCAGTGAGCTTGGTCAAGTGACGCGAATCTCAACGGCAGGAGCAACTCTCGTTATCCCACGCGATAATTTCGTCAAGACGGCAAAGAAAGGACCTGCCCTCGTGCTGGGAGCTGAAAAGATAGCTGGCGATATAGCTGCCGTGGTGGCGAAAAATCCCGAATACAGATTGGATTTGAAGGTCTATGGGTATGGCGCACCGCAAAAGAATGAAGATGTTAAGGCAACGGAAACTATGGCAACAGTGATTAAAAATCTTCTCCTCGAAAAGGGTAAGATAAATGCTTCGTTGTTAAATGCCTCCGGAGCGGGTACATTACCGGCGCTTTTTCCGAAAGACGCCGGTAATGCAAACAGAAGAGTCGAAATCACCTTCACTTACAAAACGTCTCCTCTTTAGCAGTTGTTGACAGTGGCAGCGGTTAAAGAAGGTTATGACTTTATATAGGCGTTGGCCAAGAACTGAACCATAATCAGTTAAAAAAAGCCCCCTGGCGTTCCAGTTTCGTCAGCGGCCTTTTTTGAGGACACAGGCTTTTAAAAGACGTATCTTTACAATTACGAATATCGTACAGCAAGCCAGATGGTCTCCTGCGCAGGATCCGTCCATTCTACCCGATGCCGCCGATGCTTTTCAATATTGACGTAATTGCCTGGATTCATTTTGATGTTTTCAGATTGATCTTCAAAACAAAGAACGGCGCTTCCCTTGATCAGAATTACCCATTCATGGTCATTCTGATCATACCAGAAGCCCTCCGGTGAGCAATGACCACGAGAAACAATTCTTTCAATCCGGAAAATTTCTCTTCCAAGGATTGTCTCAAATAGCTCCTCCTCTAATCCTACAGGAATACCAGAAAAAAGGTTTTTAATTGAAGTCATGGTAATTCAACCATTCACATTAAACTTGATCCACTAGCTGTGGTAATGACCGCCGGTGCCCCGGCAGCAACTGCACCAAAAGCCGCCTATCCAATGCAGTCTCAGGCTAAAACAACCAGATGTGATCCAGTTCATCGCCGGATTTACCATCTGTTTTTCTTTCCCTGACCACCTGCGCTGGCATCCCGGCAACGAGCGTATTGGCAGGGACATCCTTTGTGACCAGGGAGTGAGAGGCAACAACAGCTTGTTCCCCTATGGTGACACCCGGCAGAATAACAGCACCGGTGTAAATCTTGGCGTAATCCTTGATTACTACCGGCTTGTATTCTCTGATGATATGTGAAGATTCTGAATGACTATGTGTGAATATCCGTATGTCCTCAGCCAGCCCAACATGATTGCCGACGAACACACCTCCTTTTGAGTCAATAAACACACCCCGATTTGAAAAAACAAAATCACCGACCTCAATGTTCTGTCCGAAATTGAACCTGAAATTCTCTTCCGCCGTAAAGCCAATACCGCACTTTTTCAAAAGTCGCTCCGCGATGAGCCTCCGGAAAAGGATGCCAAAATTTGCGTTCAAGCATATTGGAAGCTTGTCAAAAGCATCCCATAGAAAATGAAGATAGCGTTGCTCCTGTGTGAAAGGCTTCTCACGACCTATTGGAAGCAGTTCACTGTACAAGGTCAGCTCTTCCAAGAATTCTTTCGAGTATGCTGGTCCGTCAAGAAGATTAAGAATGCTTAATACGCCATCAGTCTCCAGACCATCTCCGATAATAGCGGCGATTTCGTCAAGTTTAAAATCGATCACTATTCCCATAGGATTCTTCTTTCATCTGCATTCTTCTTGGTCGAACTGACAGTTTTCCAATACACTATCGGCATTGTCAGTGGATTAAAATTACACCCCTACATATACGCCACGTTTCGTCTGCTTGATCTTTCCCGCTTTCTTGGCGATAGCAATGATCGACCAAATCTGCCGTTTTACTAACCCCGTCTTTTCCTTCAATTCGGTTGTGGTGATTCCTTCTGGACTATCCTGAATAATCGCCAAGATAGCCTTTGACATATCACCTCTCTTAGGCTCCTTTACGAGATTCTCTTCCTTGAGCACTTTTTGAGCTTTTTTCGATAGACGTATCTTCCTTGCCAGCTGCTCTATAATCGGTTCTGCCATCACAGGATTTTTCTTTGATTGAAGTATCTTCTTGGTTGGTCTCTCTTTGGTCGGCTTTCCCTCAAGGGCGCTCCTTTCTAGAGGTATTTTTTTAATCTGCGCCGGTACAACTGCTTCTTGTGCGCCTGAAAGCATTGACTGAATTTTATCAAAATAGATTTTTACAAACTTCTCTGATCCTTCGATTTCAATTTCTTTTGTTACGGGATTGAATTTAATCCGAGACTGTTCGCCCATGAGTTATCCTCCTTTAAGTGATTACGATTGTTTGATTATACGATACCCTTATGGTCGTTGTCATACTATGCATTATGAAAAGATGCAAAAGGTATTGAAAATGCGAAATCCAATGGTTCAGTCGCAGTGGATATATGTTTAAAGACATCCATCTGTGAACATTATTTAATTGCAAGATTCGTTTTTGCCCTTATCCCTTTGGGCGTTCTGGTTATTCCCGTTTTTTCGTCGATGGTGCTTTTTTACGTTTTGCCATAAGGTGCAGTATCGCGAGAATCGGATGTGAATAGATCATTTTTTGCCCAGAAAATTTCATAACCTCTCTGATTTTAGCTTTCATCTTCGGCTTGTAACAATGGACTTGACATTTACCACACACGGGTTTGTCTTCCCCATATTGACATTTTAGAGATCTCTGACGGGCATAGTAATATAGCTCTTGACAGCTTTCACAGAATCTATCACCGCCATGATGTTTCCGGCAGTATATATCAATCATGATGCCGACAGTTTTGATTTCCCGTTCTAGGCGTTTCATGAATATTTCCTTTTTTACAGCCATATCGCTCATCTTAAAGAACCCATAACCTCTGTCATTTTCATTTCTTCAGATGGATACGGTTTCAAGATGGATAGCAATCGATCCGCGTCTTCAATGCTCTGGTCAATCCATATCGCTTCTTTCTCTTTGGACAAGATTACCGGCATTCTCTCATGGATGGGTCTTATCAACTCATTCGGCTCGGTTGTGATTATCGTGCAGGTATTGATTTGCTTGTGGTCTGGAGCAATCCAGGTCTCAAAAAGCCCGGCAAATCCGAAAGGTTCATTTGACTGAAGACTAAAATAAAGAGGCTTTCTGATACGGTCGATTTTTTGCCATTCATAAAATCCATCTGCAACAATAAGACACCGGCGACTCTTGAAAGCATTCTTGAAGCTCGCCTTCCCTGCAACGGTTTCAGCACGGGCATTGAACATTTTGTTTCCGATGGACGGGTCCTTTGCCCAGGATGGAATCAACCCCCAACGAAAACTTACCAAGACATTCTGATCATCCTTACGAAGGACAGCGGCAATTTGCTGACCTGGAGAAATATTGTTACCAGGTCTGTGCTCACAGGCAACATTCTGGATATTGAATGATTCGTTGATAACGTGTAAGTCGGTCAGCAGCACAAAACGGCCACACATCTTGTCAATCCTTTTTTTGTTATTCAGGCAATTTGAAATATTTGCCATGCTTAAATATCATCGTCTATCAGGTCCTGCTGGATCAAGAAGCTGAGTTGATGCATCGTCCAATATAACATCCTGCCATTTATCTCTATAAATACCATCTCAAAGAACAGCTTGAATTTCAATTTCAATTGACATAGCTATCAACATAGTCATATCATTAATCAAGATCAAGATAATTAAACAATTAACGGAGGCAATCATCACGAAAGAATTTGACTTTATAGCAGATCTGGTGAGGGTACTCCATGAATTATGAAGATCATAAAGATTACGAATACGTTCATCCTGATAAAAACATCCTCTTGAAGTTGGCTAAAGCAAGGATGCCATTTGGAAAATATGCAGGCTGTCTTCTTTTGGATCTTCCAGAACCATATGTCATCTGGTTTTCTCAGAAAGGCTTTCCTCGTGACGAGTTGGGTGAGCTTCTTAGAACGGTTTATGAAATAAAAATCAATGGACTGGAGTACCTTTTCAAGCCACTTAAAGATTGACAATATTAGATGAATTGGTTTTGTCTAGAAAAGATCAAGAAATGGAAAGATAACATTTTGGGGAAATTCGTATTATCCGGAGATTACATTGAACTTAACAAACTGCTAAAAGCATCAGGCCTGTGCGGTACAGGTGGCACTGCGAAATATGCCATTGAAAATGGGCGCGTCATCGTCGATGGAAAAGTTGAATATAGAAAAGGATGCAAAATCAGGCATGGGCAAAAAGTTGAATTTGACGGCCAAATGATCGAAGTCAATTGATCCTTTAGCCGATGTAATCATTTACCAAAGTAGTGACCAAGCCCAATAAGAAAAACAAAGGGGTCAGCCAATTTCTCAGCTAACCCCCTGTTTTTCTTATGGTGCCGAAGCCCGGACTTGAACCGGGACGAGGGAACCCCCACTAGACCCTGAACCTAGCGCGTCTACCAATTCCGCCACTTCGGCATACTTTTCCTGACCGCCTTCTACACTTGTCGTCCTTTCCTTGTCAAGCAAAATTGATCTTGAAAATTAACGGATTCGTGCTATGGTGGCGCCCTATGAAAACCATCCATCAAATAGACAATATTCCCAAGGAATTAACCGGTTCTTACCTAACCATAGGTAATTTCGACGGCATCCACAGGGGGCATCAGTACCTGTTTCGACACCTTGTCAATCAGGCCCGGAACGCGCAGCGGCCGGCCGTAGTCCTCACCTTCGACCCCCATCCGAAGATGGTCCTGCACCCGGAACGCCGTCCCTTCTATCTGATCACGTCGATTGAGGAAAAGGTCCGCCTCATTGAGGCCCAGGGTGTTGATGGGCTGATCATAATTCCCTTTAATCTTGATTTTTCCAAAACAACGGCCCGGGAGTTTGTCTGTGATCTCCTCTGGGGGAAATTGCAGATAAAAAAAATCCTTATTGGTCATGATTATACCTTCGGTAAGGGTAAAGAAGGCAATGAGGCTTTCCTTGTCGCTCAGGGACAGAAACTGGGTTTTGAGGTGGAGGTAGTGAGGGCCTTCCAGGTGGATGACACGATTATTAGCAGCACCCTGGTGCGCAACGCTATCCTCGCTGGCGACGTTAAAGCGGCGACAGCCTGGCTGGGGCGACCTTATAACCTTGCGGGCAGGGTCGTTCCGGGGCATAATCGCGGCGCCGGTCTTGGCTTCCCCACCGCCAATATTGAACCTGAAAAGGCGCTCGTTCCTGCAGGCGGCGTTTACGCGGCCCTGGCCAGGATCGATGATCAAACCTATGGCAGTGTTCTTAACATCGGGATGAACCCGACCTTTGATGACAATCAGCTCTCCATTGAAGTGCATCTCCTCGATTTCAAAGGAAACATTTACGGGAAAGCCCTGGAGATCCTTTTCATCGAGAAACTCCGGGACGAGAAGAAATTCAATGGTCCGGAAGAACTGATCGTCCAGATCCGGAAGGATGTCGAACAGGCCCGCAAGATTATGTCCTGACGGACGCCTTCGTTCAACATCTCGGGGGACAGACAGGAAAATTTAGTAGAGAACTTCCCCGGCATCGGTAATAAGTTTTTGGGGAAGTTTGAATACCTTTTTGAATATGTCGCGGCCTTCTGCCGATAAATCCCTTACGGGGATAGCCCTGACCTTGGGATCTCCCAACGGCCCTTTTACTTCAAAATAGACGGTAATAAATCTTCCATTGTCATCCGTCAGGATCCAACCAGCCACCGGAATCCTGCTGACGATCTTGTCCACAGTTTGCAGAGGTTGCAGACCGACTTTAAGGTCAATGTTTTCCTTAATAATATCCATACTGCCCATGGCGAGGATATTAATGGCTTCGCTGTCGATATAGAAATCTTTGCTCGTCATGATCCCGTTCTTCAGAAGCAGGGTAGCCGTAATGGAATTATACGGCATCCCGTCCGTATTCATGTCGGGAAGTTTAAATTTCAATAAATGCGACACGTTGAGAACGGAAAATATCCTATATAAAGCATTCGCCTTTCTAATTATGCCCTTTTCGATGCCCATCTTGACCATTCCTGCGGCGGACGCCTTCAGCTCGGCAGCGGTTTTTCCTGTGGCAGTAAGATCACCGCTTGCCGTCAGAAGTCCCCTGACCAGAGGGTCTTTCTCCCCAGTCCATAACAGGGCCTCCGCTGGCACCCGGTCAAGCTGGAACTGGTAATGGTGGCGTGGGGGGCTTGCCGCTCCAAAGTGGGTAGATCCTTTGGCGGCCCCGCGTCCGTTCTGCATGGCCCAGGTAAGGGAAGAAAATTCAAGTTTATCATCATTATAGACAAGGTCGGCGCGGAGATCCTTAAAGGACATATCATCTAGTTTACCCCCGGTCGCCCGGACCGTGGCCTTTATGAGCGGTGATAATTCGGGCTTTTTTCCGTTATAGGCAAGGTCGGCCCTGAGGTCAGAAAAAGACAGCTCCCCGAGCTTGCCCGCCGCCGCCCGGACTGTGGCCTGCATGGATATCGAGGGGCCGCTTGTTTTATTATCCCCCGTTTTCTCCAATTTCATCAACGCCGCCAGATCTTCCCCCTTGAGGTAAGAGAAAGAAACGTCGCCGTTAATGATCCTATCCCTGCCATCCTGAATAGACCCTTTGGCCGTCACAACCGAATCATTGAGGCGGGCGGACAGTGAGTGGACCTGCCAGAGACCATTCCCGAAGGAAACACCACCGCTGACATCCCGTATCTGATACCCTGCTGGCAGACTTCGATAACCGAAATCCTCGGGATGGAAAAAAGGAAGGGACAATGTCACGGAAAAAGCGGGGGTGTTGAAACCTGTAACCGCACCAGCCACGGTAAATGGCGTCTCGCCATAGCGTCCGGACAGACGTGAGGAAGTTGTTTTGTCACTTTCCAGGTGTATTAAACCATTCACGTCCTTAATTATTTTCATATTTTCCGACATATGGAAGGATGTCCCCTGCAAGGAAATATCGCCGCGCCAAATGTCGGGTGTCCCTGTTTTTCCCCCTCCCTCGCCGGTGATCACGGCCTGAGCCAGCCCCTCCGCCTGGCGCCGCTTGAGTTCGGGAAGGCAGCTCTGGAGATCCAGCAGATTGACCGTGTTCGTTCGAAAAGAGATGGAATATGGCTGTTTCGCATCCTTAAGGGGGGACGTTAAGGTCCCCGACAGAACAAGGGTTCCCAAAGAATAATTAAACGGGTCCATCTGCAGCTTCCCATCCCTGATCGCCGCCACAAAATCCAGCTGGTTTTTCTGCCCTGCCGGCTTGATCATGACATCGCCATATCGGTAGAGGGCCGGCGCCAAATTCCATTCTCCGTTCAGGCGGTAATTGGCCAATGGTCCCAAACCGTTCAACTTCAAGGTTGTATTACCGCTAAAAGATAGCTTTTTCATCATATCTTCCCCGATCAGCCAGGCCAGCTCGCGGTTTGTTGGTTGAACGGTAGCGGTGAAGGGATAGGTGGCAGGTTCAGAGAGGTGATATCCGGCAATTTTCCCGGTCAGGATAACGGGTGAGGCCCCGAAATATCCCGTCATCTTATTGAAATGAATATCCCGTTCCGAAAACACCAGTTCTCCTGTGATGCCGTTAAAGACTGGCGTCGAGTTGCCAAAACCTACGACACCCTTTGCCACGGAAGCCTTCACAACGAGGAGATTGTCGTGACCTGCCGCTCCCCACTTTCGCAGTTGACTCAACCGGCCTTTCAAAGAACTCTCCTGGATATGAAAAAGACCGGCCCGAATGTGTTCCTTGATAAACGTCGCCGTTCCCGGGGGAATGATTCCATAGGGAACATATTGTCCGTATTTTTCCAGATCAAACGGTCCGAGTGTGGCCTTTATATCTATGGCCGGATCTTCTTTCCCCAATTCCCTAATCATCCCCTGCCCTTTAATCCTGACATCATCGATGGCAAGTTCGGCCTTGTTTAGGGAAATTTCATCAGGAGTGCGTTTCAGATCATAGACCAGGCGCAATGAGGCTGGCGTTAGCGAGTCAGGGAAAACCCGGGGATATTGAAACTTTACATTTTTAAGTTCTATGGTCCCGGATGAGGCAAAATCATGCTTTTGACCTTTAACGGCGATATCGGCATACAGCAGACCGGCTAACTGCTGGAAAGGAACTTTGCCTCGGTAAAAAGGCCAGGGAATAGCGAGATCGAGTTCCTGAATACGTAGCCGGGAATCGATCCGGCTATTAATAATCGGTTCCGGATGCCGGGAGAGATAAAGAGACCCTTCCATCTCCAGCCTGGCCCTCCGGGCGTTTTCCGAGAGGACCGCTTCCAGTTCGAAACCGGTCTTCTCTCCCCGCTGGAGATTATCGATTTTAAGGCGGACATCCTTTAAGTCGGCTTGAATCTCTCTCGGGCTTATCCATTGATCCCGAAAAGTTATAGCACCTTCCTGAATGATCAGACCGCCGAATTCCAAGGGTGATTCTTTTTTCGTTTCGATTAGATCGTCAATATTCCATTTTCCCTGCTTGTCCCGGATAATGACAATATACGGCTGTTGCAGATTAATTTCCTTCAGGATAATTTTCCGCTCCAGCAGATAGGGCAGCAGGGCGACACGAACTGTCAGCCGCACTGCTGAGGCAAAAGGGTCGCGACCATTCTTCTCCATGATCGCGACCCTGTCAAAGGTCAGGGCCGGCCAAAAACCGACGGAGACATTGCCGGATGCATATTGAACATCCCGATCCAGGGCCTTTTTCGCATAGTCCACGATGGTAGGCCGGTAGGCCTCAAGGTTTTGTATTTGTTGATAGAAATAAACGACGAACAGACCGCCCGTCATCAGGATGCCAACAAGGGTGATACAGAGGATGAGGATTCTCTTTTTCATCAGTTCTTGCTGAAAGACATCTCTCCTATGTAGCCTTCGGCATTACTTCTGGTATTCTGGGAATTGATGTAAAAACGGACTCCATGGGTCGCCCCCATGGGTTCTCCTCCATGGATATCCCGGAAAATCCGCTTATAGTCTTCATAGACATTTCTCTTCTCGGTGTACCAGTTCCCCAGATGGTCGGTTTTGTTACGGAGGACGAGGTAACGTATCCTCTTCAGGAAGGGCTTCGGGCTCCGGGTCGACAGGCCCTTCGGGGCTTCGTTGTCCCAGATATAAGTCAGAATCGGGGTATTGAGTTTTTCAGGGAAAACTGTGGAGGGAAAAACCACATAGACCTGCAGGGCCTGATCGTCCGTTGCGGATTTGCGAACGTCCCCTCCCTGGGGAAGTTTTGTCGCCCGCCATGTCCAATTAAGATAGGGATACTCCTTGAGATCAACCCGCACGGTCCTTTCGATACCGAATCCCGAACGGGGATCACTTATCATCCTGACATAATAGGCATCTCCCGCCCTGACCAGATTTATATTCGGCGTGCCGCTGTGCTTCATCAGGGTCCAGCCTTCCGGGACGCCATTGACCAACTGCGGTGATCTATATTTAGCCACCACGACTGATTCTTCCAAGATGGGAAAGCTATCTTCCGCTGATATGACGACCGTAAGAAGTACCAAGAATATTATAGATAAAAGCCTTTTATTGAACATTTTTCCTGCATCCATATATGATGAGCTCGTAAAGAGTCAAAAAATGACCATAATCGACGGCTTCGTAAAAAGATTCGCAGGCAAGGCGCGCAAATCCTGAAGAATGAGGCGTACTTGGCGTACGCCGCAGTGATGAAGGATGCAGCGCAACGCAGCATCCGAACTTTTTACGAAGCCGTCATATCCGGATTCCGGTGCTGCCTCTACCTCAGACCAAACGGTCACGCAAGATCTTTTTTATAGACAGCCATAATTTCTGATCTTGTCACCACGGCATCTACCCTGGGAATACGGAGCAGGATGTTCTCTCTTCCACCTTCTTCACGATCGATGAGGGCGATCACCCGATCAATGACCAGTCCCGCCTCTTTTGCTCTTTCTATGGCTGTAATCGTGGAGCCTCCGGTCGTGATGACGTCATCGAGGATCACCACCCGTTCCCCACTCTGGACGCCCCCCTCGAGGGCACTCTTTGTTCCGTGGTCTTTCACATCTTTGCGGACAATAAAGGCCTTGATGGGTTTTCCCTGCTGATAGGAAATCACGGCCAGGGCGTTGGCCAGTGCATCCGCACCCAGGGTCAGGCCGCCGGCGGCGGTGACATCGGCAGCGGCAAGCATCTGAAATAGGATTCCCCCGATGAGGTTCATCCCTTCGGGATCGAGGGTCGTGGGTTTGCAGTTGAAGTAGAAGTTGCTCGTTTTCCCCGAGGCAAGGGTAAAGGGTGGATTATCACGGTATTGAAACGACTTGTCGATGATAATCTCGATGAGGCGGGCTTTCATTTTATCTATTGTCATGGCAGTATTAGCTCTCCAAATTTTTATTTCCCTTTGTGATGGCAGGACGTCATGAGATTTTTTAACAGCTTTTCTAAGACCCGCACCGCCTCGACGCCGTCCCGGGCATAGGCCGCCCCCAGGGACGTCGCGTAGGCGTCTGTTACGACGGCGCCGCCCAGGATAAAAGGCGTTTTCAATCCTTCCCGGCGGGCCAGCTCCATAACGTCCTTCATGGCGATCATCGTCGTGGTCATCAGGGCCGACAGTCCGACCACATCGGGCTTGAATTTTTTCATATGCTCGATAACGGTCTTGGTCGCTACATCCTTCCCCAGGTCAATAACTTCATATCCGTAGTTTCTCAGCATCAGGGCGACAATATTCTTCCCGATGTCGTGGATATCGCCCTGAACCGTCGCCAGGAGGATGACCCCCTTGCTTGTTCCCCTGGATTTTGCGGCCCGCAGCAGGGGCTCCAGATGGTCAAGGCCCTTCTTCATCGCCTCGGCGCTGGCAATCAACTGGGGAAGAAAATAGGTTTTCTGCTCATAAAGCTCCCCCACCTTGAGGATGGCCGGGATCATGAATTCCTCGACAATCCGGGCGGCAGACAGGCCGGCGTCGCTTTTCAGGAGCCCCGCGATGAGACCGACGATATCATCGCGATTACCGGCGAGGATCGCCTGATTAACCTGTTCGGAGGGGGTAAGTGGCGCTCCTCCGGCAGGTTTCTTTTCGGTTTTCTCCCCGTCCCGGAAAGATTCGATATAGATCGCCGCCCCCTGGTCTTTTCCCAGAAAGACGTCTGACGCCTTTTTCATCGCCGTCAATTCCAGATTGGCGGGATTGACAATAGCCACGGTCAGCCCCGCGGCCTGGGCCATGGTCAGAAAGGCGGCATTCAACCATTTCCGCTCCGGCATTCCGAAGGACACGTTGGAAACTCCCAGCACCGTCCGGCAGCCGAAGGACCGGGAACACCAGGAGACGGTTTTCAAGGTCTCGATCGGGGCGTCGGGATTGGCGGCAACGGTCATCACTAGTCCGTCAACAATGATGTCTTCCTTGGTAAAACCATGGCGCCGCGCCGCCCGATAAACGTCCCGGACAACCCTGCTGCGCCCCACGGCCGTCTCCGGAATCTCTCCGTCGAGGAGGGGGAGAAGAATGAACATGGCCCCGTATCGCGCCGCCAGGGGCAGGAGTTTCTCCATCTTTTCCCGTTCCCCGGAAATGGAATTGAGGAGGGCGCGTCCCGGATAGAGTCGCAGGGCCGCCTCGATGGTATCCACCTTGGGAGAGTCGATCACCAAGGGAAGGCCCGTTGTTCCGGCCAGGGCGCGGAGGAGGGATTTCATTGCCAGAGGCTCATCAATTCCGGGTACGCCGACATTCACATCGAGGAGATCCGCCCCTTGGTCTTCCTGCTCCCTGGACATTTGCCGCACCAGTGATGTCTTGCCTTCCCGTAATTCCTGCTGGAGGGCCTTCTTGCCCGTGGGATTGATCCGTTCGCCAATAACAAAGAGGGGCTTGTCGCGATCGAGGATGACGTGCCCCCGGGCGGAACTCAGGGCAGCCAGGGATTTTCTTCGCGGCGGTATAGGTGGCGTTACCTCCAGGGCTCGTTTCAGCGCGCCGATATGATCCGGCGTCGTTCCGCAGCACCCACCCAGGAAATTTACGCCGACCGCGGCAAAAGGTTTGCTGAAGGCGCCAAAGGCGCGGGCATCCATGTCAAAAGTTGTGGTCTTCCCCACCAGACGGGGAATCCCTGCGTTGGGCTTGGCCGCCAGGGGGACGGTGGCGTAAGGCTTCATCGCCCCGATCCATTCCATCATTGCCTCGGGTCCCGCCGAGCAGTTGCAGCCCACGGCATCGGCCCCGAGACTCTGGAGGGTAATGAGGGCCGTAACCGGGTCCGTACCATTCAGGGTGCGTCCATCCGGTTCGTAGGTCATCGTGACGATGGTGAAATAGTCGCCCGTTTCCTTTATCGCCAGGAGGGCTGCCCTTGCTTCCTGGATGTCCATCATGGTCTCGATGACAAAGAGATCCACGCCCCCGGCCACAAGCCCCGCCACCTGTTCTTTGAAAATCGCCACAGCTTCTTCAAAGGGAAGGTCGCCAAAGGGCTCGACAAACCGGCCGGTAGGACCGATATCCCCCGCCACCAGAACGCCGGTCCCAACGGCCTGCCGGGAAAGAACGGTCAGTTTGCGGTTTATTTCTTTAACGTCGGTGATACCATATTCCGACAACTTCAGTCGGTTGCCCCCAAAGGTGCAGGTGTAAACCATATCCGCACCTGCCTCCCGGTATCCCCGCTGGACCGCCGTGATTACTTCCGGATTTTCCGTGCACCACCGCTCGGGACAGACACCGGCAGGCATGCCCCGCTTCTGAAGCTCTGTTCCTGTGGCGCCGTCAAGAATGAGTATCTTTTTCTTGAGTAATTCCTTTACCCTGCCTTTATTCAAAGTAACTCTCCTGATGAAACTGTTGATTTACAAATCGTATGGTCACATGGACGGGAAGTCTTATAACATGCAGGGCTCAAATGACAACAAAAAAACCGCGCCCCGCCGTTTTCAGTAATCATTGTGTCAGTAATGGGAATTGAGGTTTATGTGGAGATACGTTCGCCGAATCCCCTGCTCCCTATACAGATGTAATTATTCCCGTAACGGCGGTTACTGATTTCTCCGGAACAAGAAGGCAACTCTCCGTGATCGTTACATTAAAACTGTCCATTTGCAGGAGCCGGTGTATAAGTCGCTGGTTTTCCAGGGCAAAGTCACCGTAACCAGATGAGAAACGGCTGTTTAAAAGCGTTTTTCCTTCCCGTCGGAGGGATTGCCGGAAGTAGCCCATAATCCAGTCGAGACCTGCATCAACAACCTCACTGGCCGTAGCATCCAGAACCACACCCCGGGTCACATTCCGACCACCTATGTCGGCCTGTATGGCCTCCATGATGGTCGTTCCCGCCGTCGCCCCCATGAGGATGATTTCGCGGGCATCCTTGAGGAACCGGGCCAGTTTCCGGCTTACAAAGGCGTTCCCCTCCGGCAGGCTGATAAGAGCCGACCCTTCAACTTCGATCGGCAGGCGCAGGGAGCTTCCCTTCAATTGCAGCATGGCCACAGCATCAGCAATATAGCCTTCCACTTCCTGCCGCTGCCCGGGGCTGATCCGGGTGGATTCCTTTCGATAACCGAGGCGCCTGTAGATCGCAGGGCGGGGCAAAGTAACAGGGATGGATTCAAAAAACAAAGGTGTCATGAAACATATCCTTTGGTCAAAGGCGACCGACATTCAGAAAGCATGTAAATTCAATATTCATCAGACATATGCACCCTTATTATCTTTCAGGTTGTGACAATTATTACACTTCATCCAGCATCAAATGACAATTTTATATTGTGGCTTTCCGATTGAACTCAAGCATTTTCTTCAAGGGTGACGGTTTGTGGACTACAGCTATACGTTTTTGCATGGATGGATAATTACGCTATCAAGCTTCCGCAGGGGTTTCAACCCGTACTTTGCAAAATCGATCAATGACAATATGCAATACGTTAGTGATTGCAGGACAGTAACTTGCTTAAATACTCCCCCAGAACAACGACGGGTTAGGCAGCCAGTTGCGAGGAATAATATACCTTTAGTGCCTTGACGACATTCTCGTCGAATTTGCTTCCCTTCCCTTCATCCAATATCCTGAACGCCTCTTCTACAGGCATGGCATCCCGGTAGTGCCGATTGGTGGTCAGGGCCTCGAATACATCGGCCGCGGCAAGGATTCTCGCCATGAAGGGGATCTGGTTTCCCCGGAGTCCATCGGGGTAGCCTGTACCGTCCAGCCTTTCATGGTGTGAGGAGGCCACGATCGGAACCTTTCGGTATTTCAACATGAAGGACATCTTGTTCAGGATATTCCTGGTATGGTTCACATGTTCCTTGATGTGTTCGAATTCCATCTGCGTCAACTGGCCAGGTTTCTTCAGTATGTGATCATCGGTGCCCAGTTTTCCTAAATCATGGAGCATTGCGGCCACACCGAGGATATCCATTTCCTCATCCCCAAAGCCAAGGGTGCGCGCTATGCCGATGGAATATTCCGCTACCTTTTGGGAGTGCCCTGCGGTCATGGTATCTTTGGCGTCGATTGAGGCAGCCAAAACTTCGATCATGCTCTTGAACTGCTTATTATGTTCCTCAAAGAGCAAGGCGTTCTCAATGAAGATGGCTATGAAGGAGGAGAGAGACTTCAGGAGCTCCAGGTCGGACCCCGTAAAGATACCCTTATTCTTGTTCATAACCTCGATCACACCGATAATTTCTCCGATCTGATTTTTCAGAGGAACACCGAGGATACAGCGGGTAATGTAACCCGTCCGTTCATCAACAGTCTTATCAAAGCGCGGGTCTGCATAAGCATCAGGAATGATCAGATCCTGGCCGGTGACGGCAATCAGTCCGGCTATCCCCAGATTCAGGCTGAGCTGGATATTCCAGCCCTGTATCTTCTCGGCAATGATGGATCGCAGTTCCCCTTTATCTCTGTCCAACATGAAAAGGGCGCAGCGCTCACAGTTCAATGCCTTTCGCAGGACATATACCTGAGACTTGGCTCTTTTTTCGTCCGCGGGACTCGAAAAATCGATCTTTGCGAGCTTGGCAGCTGTTTTCATGACTTTTTGCTCGTCTTGCGCCGTAAAGACACCGGTTCTTTTAGTAAGGAGTTCCAGCGCCCCGGTCACTTCTTTTCCACTATTGAAGATGGGCGCACATAGGACGCTTTCGGTATGGAAACCAGTCTGCAGATCGATCTCGGTGTTGAAATAGGGGTCTTCATAGGCAGAGGCCACGTTAATGAGCTTTCCGGTCAGGACACAGGCGCCCACAATACCCATTTTGAGCCCGATATAAATTCTGTCTTCTCCCATTCCTTCGGCAAATTTCGTCCAGAGCTGCCTTCTTTCGAGGTCTACCAGAAACAACGTGGCCCGGTCGGCATCCAGGAATTTTGAGATTTCCACCATGATCAGAGGGAGTAATTTGTCGATGTTCCTCTCTGCGCGGAGGGTGTTACCGATTTCATAGATCTTCCTTAATTGCTCATTTTCAGAAGACAGGGCTCGATTTTTTTCCTGAATCGCATGAAACTCCCGAGATGATCCCGTTTTCATATCCTTTTATCCTTTACACGTTATGCCCCGGCCCATCCTTCAGTCACCATTTCCAAATTGATATTTCGACTAACTAACCGGACGATGCAGACAGCCCGGCCTCAAGTCAAGAAGGAAAAAGACTAATGTTGTAATTATGACTCGCATATGGCCTCTTTTGATATTTTCTGAAAGTGTATTGCTTTTGATAGGTTGAAGTATAGGGGGGCTATTTTTGCTTGTCAAGGGATATTATGCATAGAAAAGTGGGGGCTGGTAATGCCTATGCCATGGGAAGGCTTTGATGTAATACCTTGGATCATTTGAACGAAAATCGCCCAGCAGAGGGAATGGATCGAACATAGTCGCCTCTGCCAATCAATGAAAAACAGGTCATGGGTCAGGTTAGAGTTCGATCTGGCGGTAGAGCCTTTTGTAGCAAGTGCCGGGTTCGTCCTCCTCCCTGTAAACTTCCAGGCCCATCTGGTCGTACATGATCTGGGCCGCCGCCTCATTGGGGTCCGTGGAGGTATAAAGCCGGGCGTACTTCCGGTCGCCTCTCTTGGTTGCCTCCACCATGGCTCGGTAAGAGAGGGCCATACCGAGCGATTTTCCGCGCGCCTTGGGGTCCACACACATCCAGCCCCCCCAGTAAGCCTCCTCATCGTCCGCTTTTGTATACAGGCCGACAGTTCCAGTCACTGCCCCGGTTTCTCCGTCCCTGGCTACCCAGTAGCGGACAAAAGGGTATCCCTTCCATTTCAGCAGAAGCCATCCTACTGAACAGAGACTGGCTGTGAAGAAGAAAAATGGTCGTTCACCTCCCTGCGATTCCCTCGGAAAGACTCTATTCAGGAGATTCAGGGCGGATTGCAGGTTCTTCCAGGACAGGGGTTCTATGTAAAACGGCTCCGATCCATTCTTCATTGTTGTTCCTCCCAATGGTCTATTATTTCAGCATGGTAGCTATCCGGCCTGCCAGCTCCAGGGGGATTTCTTTTTCCGCCTTTTGCCACATCGCCGTATCCTCTCCGACGGCTTTTTGCAGACGTCCCATCACATCCAACCTGATTTTTGACAGACCCTCTATTTCTGAAGCAAAATCCTTGTTACCCACTGCCACTTTGGTAGTGATGCTTGCGAGAATCTGATAAACGTCATAATATTTAAGAACACGTCCTGTCGCCCAGTAAAGATTTCCGGTCGCATCTTCCCCTTCGATGGACTCTCGATAGGCGTCCTTCCATACCGGGTAATCGAGAAACCGGGCATAATAGGTGCTCAGTCCGCAGATGGAAAATCCCTCCAACACGGCCTTTCCATCTCCTTCTTTTAGATTTTCCATGGCCTGGGCGAGTTTACCGGGGATCTCCTGGTAATAGGGGACCTGGTAGGCGGGAATATCCCAGTCAAGATAGCGGGTTCCCATGATGACAGTTTTGGCTGCTGCCCGCAAGTCCCTGTTATATTGCGGAATCATGGAGGCGATTCTCTTGCGGATGCCTGACGGCGCTACGGCATAAGCGGCGGCGATTTGCCGTTGCCTGACCTCCAGTTCCTTTGCCTTTACGGCAAAGGAAGCCGCCGCCTCCTGAAGAGCATCGTTGTAGCCTTGGGTGCGGAGGTAATCCTGATTCAAGGCCGCAAGATAATGAGTCGGGGTCAGGGAAAGGTCGTAGGGATTGAAGGGCTCACGATCGAGGCGTAGAACGATCGTCGTATAAATGTTGGCGCACTCGGTGTATTTTCCGAAATCCGCATGTTGTTCATCGTCAAACTGGGAATGGTAATAATCGATGTTATTGTTTTCCTTGTGTTTAGTGGAAAGATGATACTGAAAATTGGTCGTAAGGGTGGGAATGCCGAAGTAACCTAAAGACCACTCATCGTTCCAGGGATTGACGCCGTTGATGACACCCTCGTTGCGTCCGTGGGCCTTCAGTTTCATGGTTCCGTTCACAGCGCCCGCAAAGCCAAAGAGGGTGTCCGAGGCGCGGATGGCGAAGTAATCCTTGTCTTTCGCCGCAAGAAGTTCCAGGTTGACGTTGGCTACAACCTTGCCTGCCAAGGTAGGGGCGTGCTTCCTGGCATATTGCCAGGATCCGGCCAACCAACTGTAATGCGTTCCTGACTGGCCGACCTCCTCGGAATCAAAAGCAATAAAAAGGATGGTGCGGTCCGGATGGTACCGGCTCTCTTTCATAGCCCTGGCCATGGTGATCAACAACCCCACGGGAAGGGCGTCGTCCTGAAAGCCATAGAAATGGGCATCCGTATGGGCCGATACGATGATGTACTCATCAGGGTATTTGCTTCCCCTGATTGTTCCGACGATGTTTTTTCCCTTACCTTCTGAAATAATGTCGACATGACTGATCAAAGCCCCTTGAACCGCTTGGTTTTTTGCCGCCATGATCATCGCTTTCAACTTCCGGCCATCGTTGACGGGAGTATTGAGAACGGGGATGTGCATTTTAGCGCCGTTGAGATTGATGACCCAGAAGGCCTCCCCATGGGGGGGTTTTCCGAAATAGCTTTTGTTGAAAAAGATGACCGCCACGGCGCCACGGCGCTGGCACTGGTCCGCTGCCTCTGTGTACCAGGGTACGACCTCAAGATCTACTTCCACGAGGGCGATCCTGCCGGACAGATCCTTCCCTTGGAGGTCCTGGCGAGTGGCGCTTCCTACAAAGACGATCTCGGCATTAATGTCCGCCTCCGGCGTTGGCGGTGTCCCGTGCATGGGAACCACGCGAATCCTCATATCCTGCTGATCATTCAGCTTCAGGGAGGCTTCCCGGAAGCTCCATCCGACAATGGGGAATTCATCATAGACGGGGTTTAAACCCAGCTTCGTAAAGGTGTCATAGACGAGCTTTGATGTTTGGGCGCCGGCGGGTGCGCCGGCATAGCGGAAACCGAGTCCCTCCGTGTTGCTTCCTATCCGGCTCATAACTTTTGCAAAGTTCCAACCCGTGAGGGGTTTCAGTTTTCCCAGGACCTGCCCTTCACCGGAGACGGCTTGCCGATAAACGGCTTCGGTTTTGATTGCCCCTATTCCTGCCCCATGGACTGTATTTCCGACGGCAGTTAAACAGAACAGTGTGATGGCAACAATACGAAGAAAATTTCTAAAAATCATCTGGAATATCCTTAAAAAACAGCTACAATATCAGGAATGGACAGCTTGCAAAAGTCGTCATTCCCTTGCAGGCGTGTATCCAGAGAACGCATAAGTAATTGAAAATACTGGATTGCGGGTCGAACCAGCATGACAGAATGTGAATATTTGAGACTATTTGCGAGTTAGTCAAGAATTTCCGGCTATTTTTATATTCTTGAACTGTTTGACAACCTCATCGCCCATCTCCGCCGTCCCGACAAGCATCGTCCCTTCCTGGTGGATATCCTTAGTTCTAAAACCGGCGCGAAGCACCTCCTGTACGGCCGCTTCTATGCAGCGGGCCCCCTTTTCCATGCGACAGGAATAGCGGAGCATCATGGCAACAGATAGGATCGTCGCCAGGGGGTTTGCGATATCCTGTCCCGCAATATCGGGGGCGGATCCATGAATCGGTTCGTACATGCCTCCCGTTACCCCCAAACTAGCCGAGGGCAGCATGCCGATGGAACCAGTGATCATGGCCGCTTCGTCGCTCAGGATATCTCCGAACAGGTTGGTAGTTACAATGATATCGAACTGGGCGGGATTCCCGATCAATTGCATGGCACAGTTGTCCACGTACATATGCCGCAGGTCCACCTCGGGAAAGTCCCGGCTGACCTCCGTGACCACGTCCCGCCAGAGCTGGGTACTCTCCAGGACATTGGCCTTATCCACGGAGACGACGCGCTTCTTCCGCTTCATTGCCGTCTCAAAAGCAACCAAGGCGATCCGGCGGATCTCTTCCTCTGTATAGACGAGGGTGTTGACACCGATCCGCTGGCCGTTTTCCATCCGTATGCCCCGGGGTTTGCCAAAGTAAAGATCCCCCGTCAGTTCCCGGATGATCATTATATCGATTCCCCGGACAACCTCCGGCTTCAATGGCGAGGCGGCAACAAGTTCATCAAAGACCCGCACCGGCCGCATATTAGCAAAAAGTCCAAGCTTTTCACGCAAGCCCAATAGCGCCCGTTCGGGACGGACACTGTAGTCGAGGCCTTCCCATTTGGGACCGCCCACGGCGCCGAGCAAAACCGCGTCACTGCCTAAGGCCAGATCCAGGCTCTCCGCAGGAAAAGGCGTTCCAGAGGCGTCATACGCCGCCCCACCGATGAGGCCATGCCGCACTTCAAAGGCAACATTCGCCGTGGCGGCAAGAACATCAAGTATTTTCAGCGCCTCTCGGATAACCTCGACACCGATACCGTCACCGGGAAACACAGCGATTTGGTAAGTTTTTTTCATCCCCTTGACCTTTTCTTCACCAGGTAGGGCATGATTCCCCCCGCCGCAACCAATTCCTGCATGAACGGGGGAATTGGTTCGATTTTGATCGGTCCGGCCTCTTTTCCCGAAATGGTGATTACCCCTGCATCCCCGTCCACCTCAATCTCGTCGCCTTCTTGGACGAGATCACACAACGTCTTCGATTCAAAGATGGGCAGACCCATATTGAAGGAGCTCCGGTAAAAAATCCGGGCAAATCCCCTTGCGATCACACAGGCAACACCCGCCGCCTTGAGGGCAATCGGGGCGTGCTCCCGGGAGGAACCGCATCCGAAGTTCTCTCCCGCCACAACGATATCCCCCGGACACATTTTCTTTATAAAATCAGGGTCGGCGTCTTCCATGCAGTGGACCGCCAGGAATGCCGGATCGGAGCTATTGATGTAGCGGGCCGGAATGATCAGATCGGTATTTACATGGTCCCCAAATTTCCATACTTTTCCTTTTAATTTCATATCTTGTGCACCCCCTTGAGTTCGTCGGGGCCGGCAATCCGCCCCAGGACGGCGGTCGCCGCCGCAATCGCGGGATTGGCAAGATAGACCTCGCTGCCCGGATGTCCCATCCTGCCGATAAAATTACGGTTGGTCGTCGCAACGGCCCGCTCGCCGTCTGCGAGGATACCCATGTGGCCGCCAAGACAGGGCCCACACGTAGGCGGACTGATGATGGCCTTGGCGTCAAGGAAAATATCAAAGAGACCTTCAGACATGGCGGTACGATAGACATCGGGCGTCGTCGGAATAATGATCAGCCGCACATAGGGAGCAGCCTGCTTGCCTTTCAAAACCTGGGCGGCCAGGCGCAGGTCCTCGATCCGGCCGTTGGTGCATGAACCGATGACGACCTGATCAATCTTGATGGAACCTACCTTACTGAGTCCCCGAACGTTCGACGGCAGGGGGGGAAAGGCCACCTGGGGCTCGATCTTGCTGACATCAATCTCCAGGATAGAGGCATAATTAGCATCGGGATCTGATTCATGGAAGGTATACTCCCGCTCCGCCCGGGATTGAACGTACTCCCTCGTTGTCTCGTCGGGGACGAAAATGCCATTTTTGGCTCCCGCTTCGATGACCATGTTGGCCATGGTGAAGCGGTCTGCCATCGTCAGCTCTCCAAGCGTCTCGCCGGTAAACTCCATCGCCTTGTAAGTGGCCCCATCCACGCCGATCTGCCCGATCACATAGAGGATGAGATCCTTTCCCGACACCCACTTGTTGAGCTTGCCGTGGAAGACGATTTTCATGGTCTCGGGAACCTTGAACCAGAGCTCCCCTGTCAGCATGGCCGCTGCTAGATCCGAGCTGCCCACGCCGGTGGCAAAGGACCCCAGGGCCCCATAGGTGCAGGTATGGCTGTCGGCCCCGATGATCAGGTCTCCGGGAAGGGCGATGCCCTGCTCGGGAAGGAGGACATGGCAGACACCGGCGTCGCCCCCCTCGAAATAGTGGCTGATTTTATGCTCCTTGGCGAAGTCCCTCATGATCCTGACCTGCTGGGCAGACTGGATATCCTTGTTCGGGGTAAAGTGATCGGCAACAAGGACGATCTTGTTGCGGTCGAAGACCTTGTGGCCACCGGCCTTCTTGAATTCTCCGATAGCGATGGGGGCCGTCACGTCATGCCCCAGGGCAATATCCACCCTGGCGTTGATCAGCATCCCCGGATGGACCTCCTTAAGGCCCCCATGTTCGGCCAGGATCTTCTCGGTAATGGTCATCCCCATTTAATGATTCTCCTTTTTAGTTGACTATACAGAGCGAAAACATTGACTTGATTGGCTTTAATCAAAAACTTTCCTCATTCTCACCCGCTTCCTGCATTTCTACAATATTCTTCTTGTCGATTCAATGAATAAATCGTAAAATTCCGCCAATTACTTGAGAGGGATGGTTTTTTCGCCGGCCCGAGGTATTTGCGGGAAAATATTTTTTCTTGATATGGCCCGTTGAGGCTGCTATAGGGCGCAAGCTCGACGGTTAATGGGCGATAGGCAATTAGGAAGCAGGCAATATCTATGGAAATGGGAATTATCGGCCTTCCCCAAAGCGGGAAGAGCTCTCTTTTTGAAATCATGACCGGGATCAGAAGCCGGGACGTGCATGGGGAAACCTTTGTACGCGGCCAGGCGTCCGTCCCCGATGAACGCTTTGACCGCCTGGTGGCGATTTTTCATCCCGCCAAAGTTTCGCCAGCCAAAGCGCCCTTCGTGGATGTCCATGCCGAGGGAGAAAAGGCATGGGAAACGGTTCGCCAGACCCTTTCCGGGGCCGATGGTCTCCTTCATGTGGTAGATGGTTTTTCTGCAATCGACTTGCCGGAAATGGTTGAGAGGTGGCGGCGCCTAGAGGATGAACTGATTCTATCCGATCTCATGGTGGTGGAAAACCGCCGGGAGCGCCTCCAGAAAGTACCACAAAAGGTCCTGAAACCTGCGGAGCTTCTCCAGGTTGAATTGATGCCCCGCCTCCAGACCCAGCTTGAACAGGGCAAGCCCCTGCGAGAACTTCCCCTGACCGCCGAAGAACGCCACACCCTGCGGAGCTTTTCTTTCTGGTCCCTGCGACCGGAGTTGGTGGTCCTCAATGTTACCGAAGATCGTCTCGGAGCAGCGGCGTCATTCCAACAAGAGACCGGCCTGACGGATCATGTGATCGGTATCTGCGGGGAGCTGGAGGCGGAAATGGCGGGGCTTTCACCGGAAGAGCAGCGGGAATTCCTTGATTCCCTCAATATGACCGAGCCGGCCTTTGTGCGGATCATCCAGGCCGCTTTTCGTCTGTTGGGCAGGATCACCTATTTCACCGTAGGGGAGGACGAGGTCAAGGCATGGGTCATTCCCGAAGGTGCAAAGGCGCCCCGGGCCGCCGCCGCTATTCATAAGGACTTTGAAAGGGGATTCATCAAGGCGGAGGTAATCGGCTACGAAGAATTCATCTCCTGCGGAGGAACCCTGGCCGCTGCCAAGTCCGCCGGGAAACTGCGTTTAGAGGGAAAGGATTATGTCGTTCAGGACGGCGACATCATTTCCTTCCGCTTTAACGTCTGACATAATAATTGGGATCATTCATAAAATAATAGGGAAGCCGGCACGATGACGCTGGAAAACAGACTGATCCCCCTCCTGCGAGAAGGGATACATATCATCAAAATGATTCTCTTCAAAGTCACGAGAGACGGATTAGCCGAACGCTATCCTCAGCAGGAGCGAACCTTTATCAATCAACTGACCGGCGCCATGATCAATGAGCTATTCTGTACACCGAATCATGAAGAGCCCTTTTTATCCTTTACAATCAACAACCGGCCCCTCATTGAAGAGGAAATGAAGAGGATAGCCGACGACTTCCCCGAGCTGAGAATCCCCCTGACGGACGCCCTGCGTGTACAGTTTCTCTGTGACAGCCAGGAAGGTCTGGACAATCCCGTTATGCTCACCCAAGCCAGGGATCTTGGCATCCTGATCGCGGAACGGGAGATACCCCTGCCCGATCACTTCATGACCCTGGCCCGCTCGCTTGGCGAAGGATCCCAGGTGACCCACCAGGCCCACATCGGATCGGCCTGACAGATCTCGCTGACACTCCAAGCCATCAATGATCCTCACTTTCTCTTGCCATAAAATCGCCTTGACACACAAGACTGCTTTCCGTATCACACAAACCGTGATAGAATAAGTTTTAATCAAATACTATTTTGAGCGGCTGAAAGCGCTTGGTTTTATACGCGGCCAGTCTCTGTCTGACCCTGGAGGAATCACATGCTCAATCTGAGCCAGATCGGCAACACGTCCGGTATCCTTGTCGAGATCATCGCTATCAATGAGCAGCTCAACCAGCTCAAGGATCTTGATGCCATTCTTGACCGCATTCTCACCGAGGTGCGCCGCCTGACGCACGCAGACGCCGGCACCATCTTCCTGGTGGAAAAGGACAATCTGAAATTCAGCTATGTCCACAACGACACCTTCATGAAGGCCGGCGAGATCAACAAGGACATTTACGCCAACTTCACCATTCCCATCAACATAGGTTCCATCGTGGGCTATGTGGCCTCGACCGGGGAGCCCTTGAACATCGACGATGCCTACAACCTGGCCCCCTCCTTGCCCTTTCAGTTCAACAAGAACTTCGACGAGAAGACCGGCTACAAGACCACAAGTATCTTTACCGTGCCCATCAAGACATCCCAAGGTGATGTGGCCGGGGTCATCCAGATTATCAATGCTAGGAACGCCGAAGGCAGCTCGGTCCCATTTCCCCCGGACGCCCAAGTGTTAATACCCCTGCTCGCCAACAACGCCTCGGTGGCCATCGAACGGGCCATCATGACCAGGGAGCTTATCTTGCGCATGATACGTATGGCTGAGTTGCGCGACCCTTCGGAGACCGGCCCCCACGTGCAGCGGGTAGGCGGCTACTCCGCGGAAATATACCACAAATGGGCGCTCAACAAGGGAGTGGACGCCAAAGAGATCAAGAAGACCAAGGATCTCCTCCGGGTGGCGGCCATGCTCCACGACGTAGGCAAGGTGGGCATTTCGGACAAAATTCTCAAGAAGCCGGATAAGCTTACCGACGAGGAATTCGCCATCATCGAGCTGCACACGATCTATGGTGCACAGCTTTTTGCCAAATCCACCTCGGAGTTGGACACCATGTCCAGGGAGATCGCCATTGGCCACCACGAAAAGTGGACCGGCAAGGGCTACCCCGGCCAGCTCATCGACATGTGGTCCAACCCACCCCAGTTGGGAGCCCCTAAGAAGGGGGAGGAGATCCCCCTGATGGCACGTATCGTGGCCCTGGCCGACGTATTCGACGCACTCACCTCGCGGCGGTCCTACAAGCCTCCTTGGCCCGACGAGAAAATCATCGCGCTGTTCAAGGAGGAGAGTGGCAACCACTTCGACCCTGACGTTGTAGCGGCTTTCTTGGATATCTTCGAGGTCATCAAACTCATCCGGGCTAAATATGCCGACTCCCCTATCTGAAGGAGAAAAGCCTAAACCCCCGCCCGAGGAGGCCAGGAAGGTCTCCGACGATCAGTACTCTCCCGGGGCTGTGTCCAAAATCTAATCCTGACCATGGATGTTGACTCAGGAATTCACCAGCATAAGGACGGTACAGAAGGAATCTGAACTGTAGGAGAAAACCACTCAGAATAATAATCAAGTAAACTTTTTTGAGTTTTTTAATGATATCGAATTGAAACATGCAGATTTAGGATGGATTTTTTGCGAGTGAGTGGATGGATTTTTATCTTCCTGAAAGCAAGCATGTCAATTTTCTGTCATTCGTACAGGGTTTCAATTGGATATCAATGATCCTCAGAATTGAAAATGCAATTTGCATTTACCTTCCAATATGCAAAATGACGCCGGTATTCACATCGTCTCAACAGGGTAACCTAATAAATAACCGCTCACAGTTAATATAGTCATAGATTATTTATTGCCAAAAGACTCATCATCACTTCTTAGTTGGCACTGTATCCGGCATTCTTTTCATGAAACGAATTTTAATCTCTCCAGGTTCCTTTGCCGTGTCTATTTCCGTTGTATCAAATGTCTGCCCCGGATGCAGGCAGATGCGAGTAGAATAAGACAGGCCGCTCAGCTTTCCTGGAAAATCCTTCAACGGAAGCTGGAAGGTATAATAGAAATACAAATCCCTATCCTTGCAGGCTGGACATTCTCGTGAGTTATACTTGTCATGGAAGGGGACATCTTTGACGGCATAAGAAACAGACATGCTGTTCATGGGTTCTTTCAAATCCCAGCAATAATTGGCTGATTCCGGTGGATATGTCCAGGTGGCCTTAACCTGGATATTTTTTACAACATTGCGCGTCTCATCAATACTGCCTGACATCGATATACTGTGCTGTCCGGCTCTATATTGAATACTTGTATAAGGTGTATCCTTAGGATAAAAATTGGAGTTATACTTGACCTGGCAAGCGAGGGAAAAGGAACTCCCTTCCCATTTCACTTTTTCCGGTACACATTGTGCCGAGCTTACGTTTACCATCTCCAGAAAGATGGGTTCCGTTATCTTCACTTGCGGATTGAGAAATCTTGGTTTTCCATACCCACGCAGCATTGCCTCTGCCTCCTCTGATCCTACGGGTGAATCCGTCACCACCGCCTTTTTCTCCTCCTTCTTTGGAGCAATCGTTGTCTCTGCCTCAGCATACTGCAAATCAGGACGGGTGCTGCCAGCTACAACCTGCAGTTTCAGGTTACATGGTAGATTGCTCGGACGGACTTTTATCTCTTCAGTCATCTTGCTGCCACCGGCAGGGATAGTACCTAGTTTCTGGCTATCATTCCAGCTGGCCAAGTTACAACCTGATGTTGTCAATTTAATTTCCGCATCCGTTAAATTTACATCCCCTTTGTTGACGATCTTTCCCTTTACAAGGATGAATTCCGCTGGCTGAGTCGTTTCTATCGAGGGATTGATTGCCGTGATGGATGCCCGCCAAAGGGTTGCCACGGCTTGAACGGCATTATTGATGGCCGGATAGGGCTTGTCAAAATACGAATCGATATTATTAGATGTCTCCTCGGCTGAAGCGATAGCAAGGAGTTTTACCTTTTCGGCCTGGGAAGTCCAAGGGGCGGTGAAGTTTTTGACCGTCGGAGCATTCTTCCAGTCCTTACTATAGCCGAAAGGGATTTCGCCCGAGTGGTTTATCGTAGTCTCCCAAGCAATGTGACTCGACGTTTCCGACATAGTTTGTTCAACATAGCCGTTATAATACCAGGGGTCAAACCAGTCCTCCTCCGATTTGGTCAGAAAACGAGTAACCTCCGTATTGAAGTTGTCGCTAAGAGATTTAATAGGCGAAGATACAAAATAGGAAAGTTTTGACGAACCTTTAACTGTATTTTCCAGATTGATTACTCCTTTTTGACCATCGGCGTTCTGTTCGTTATAAATAGCTTGAATTGTGGCTCGGTCGGAACCATTGACATGATAGGGACAAAACATGTCCGCTAGAAAATGCGCACCCCATGCGGCTGCTTTCGGCAGCACCTCTTTTTTCCCTATCGTTCCGCCTTCCGCCAGGTATTTATAGTATTTTGCCACCGCTGCCGGCGCCCCGCCCTTGTTATCAGATTTGATCCTGGGATTGTAGTAGTGCTCGGAAAATTTGGAAGCGCCTTTGCTGTCAGGGCCGTTGCCCTTGAGAACATTAAAGTCCACCCCTAGTCCTATGTAACCCTCTCCCGTCCATTGGTAGCGTGCCCACACAACACCTTCATTGTTTAAAATCTCTTCCAGCGAGGGGAATTTTAGGGGGTCGAATGCTGGATCTGCGGAAAGTTTTTTATACGCTTCCTGACAGATGTACTGGTGGGTTTTTGCAGGAGCTAGGGAACCCCAAGGGTAAGCAAGTCCGGGCATAAAAACAGCCAATGTCCAGCATAGCAAAATCATTAATGAAATAGTTGTTTTCGATTTCTTAGCAAAGTATTTTTTCATAGCTGCAACCTTCATAATTAGTTTTTTATCTGGTAACGCCAGACACGGTGCCGCAGTAATTTAATCACTAACGTTTGTACTCTGGCATTTTTCTCAAACTTCATCAAGTGCAGGTTACAGGATGCAATGTTTTTTAAAGGACGAATCAACCGGAAGCAACCTTTACTGGTTGTTAAGGTGGAAATTATGCCCTGGATACGGTTTAAAGGATCGGATGATGCACGTATAAGATTGATATTTTACCATGTGTGCTGTGGAAGGCTTCCTGAAATGTAGCTTTTCTAATCCAGTACAATGAGGCATTCTTTCAAATAGAATTCATCAAGATATCTTGAAGTTTCATAAGAGGTAATGTATAAGGTCCAAATGAGTTCTCTTAAAGGGGATAGAACTGTAAAATCAATGGTAATGCGCATCACCCTTTCGCATACTTCTATCTTTCGTTGTCATTTCGTTTGCATATTTGGCCAATGAGCGTCGTACGGTGTTGTTTATCAACAGTAATTACGAAGTTGGTCCGTTGAAATATAGCATAAACGAGGCCATGCATACATTTTCTACTAATGAAAGGAGAATAGAATAATGAAAAGTTTGAGACGTATCCATCTATTACTGATGGCGGTGCTGACCATATCTTTTCCTGCCATTATCGCAGCCCTACCTCTCTATGCCCAGCCCCCACAATTGGTTGTCGTACTTAAGAATGGCACAAGCCAGACCTTCACTCTCTCGGAAGTGTCGCGCATAGAAGTTTTGGGAGTGGAGGCGGCCAGCCGCATTAATCCAGTGGGAACCTGGCGAAGAGGCCAAGAAGGTTCCACCTGGACGTTCAAGGTGGGTGCAGATGGACGCTACTTCGCCCAAGAGAACGGGTTTGCGCAGGTAAACGGCCCGGCTTACTTCACACCCTCTGGCAGCTTCCGTATCGACTATAGGTCAAGGGATGGTGTCTACACGGGGTATACCGAGATGAGTTTCGCATCCGACGGTAGGACGGCTACCGGAAGTTGGAATAGCTATACGCCAGACCCAGCAAGCAGTAAAGTCGATTGGACTCGTGTGGATTGAGCAGTGAGCCAGCGAAAAATAGCAGGGTTCGGGATGCAATGATTTTGTCAGTATCTTCCTGAAGCCAAGCGTTGTATAACTTTTGTGGACACCCAACCTTTCAGGTGATATTCAATACTTACAGAAGCCTCATGCGGTTTTACTGAGGATTCTCAGTCAGGCTCATCTTTAACACTTGATGTGTAAGTCGCCAAAATATTTTTTGTAACCCATTGTAAATATTGGGTGTGCTCTTTGATAATTTAAAAAGCGTAGTGCCACTGGATATTCATTTAATGCTTGACATATCTCATTATTGTGT